>JAOAGQ010000032.1 GCA_026415675.1 Syntrophorhabdaceae bacterium | reverse complement strand
TCCATGGGAGATCATGAGGGACTGCCTGAATGCAACTTCAAGTTTTGGGCCTAAAACAAGGGCTAAAAGAAGGGGTGCACCTTCATAGGCAAGCTTTCTCATGAGATAACCAAGGACACCGAAAATAAGCATTAACCAAATGTCATATATAGAGTTATTCACAGAAAACATACCTGTGATACAGAAGAGCATAATAAGAGGGAGAAGTATCTTTTTTGGAATCCTCAAAATGTTTGCAAAAAAGGGCACAAAGGGAAGATTCAAAAGAAGAAGTATAAAATTTCCAATATACATACTTGCAATAACACCCCAGAACAGGGTGGGATGTTCGGAGATCATGGTGGGACCAGGATTAATCCCATGAATAAGCAGTGCCCCGAGTAAAATGGCCGTGGGAGGGGCAAAGGGTATTCCAAGGACAAAAAGCGGGATGAATGCTGCCTGACAGGCAGAATTATTTGCAGATTCAGGGCCGGCCACACCCTCAATGGCCCCTTTACCGAATTGTTCGGGATGCTTTGATATCTTGCGTTCCACCATATAGGATGCATAAGTGGCAATAACCGGTGCAGGCCCTGGAATCAAACCTATACCAAAACCAAGACCACTACCCCTCAGAATAGCGCCGATCGACTGTTTTAGATCCTGTAGTGATGGATAGAGGTCGCGAAATCTTGGTACAATTACCTTTTGCTCAAGCATCTCCTTTGGTTGTTCAATACTGGACAGAACCTCACCGATTCCAAATAGTCCAATGGCTACAGCAACAAATTCTATGCCCCCTAAAAGATATGCTGAACCGAAGGTAAAGCGGGCATCCCCTGTGACAGGGTCAAGTCCAATGGTGCCTATGATTAAACCTACTACAGCCATGATAAGAGATTTAATCAGGGATTTTCCTGTCACATTACTCAAAACAATAAAGCCGAAAACCATAAGGGAAAAATATTCCGGGGGACCAAAGGCTAAAGCAGCGCTTGCAAGAGGGGGTGCAAGAAATACAAGGCCGAAAATCCCTATTGTACCTGCAATAAACGAACCAATTGCGCATATGGCAAGAGCAGGGCCGGCTCGACCTTTTTGGGCCATCTGATAGCCATCTATACATGTAATAACCGAAGCTGTCTCCCCTGGTACATTTAAAAGGATTGAAGTTGTGGAACCCCCATACATGGCACCATAATAGATACCGGCAAGCATGATAATAGCCGAGGTAGGGTTAAGACTCAAAGTTGCTGGAATAAGAAGGGCAATACCTGCAATGGGTCCTAATCCCGGGAGCACCCCGATGAGGGTACCAACAATGGCACCTACTAAACAGTATAATAGATTCTGGATTGTTGTGGCAATGCCAAAGCCTGAAATAAGATGGGAGAGTGATTCTAACATCTATTACTCCTTACATACCAAGTATTCCTTTCGGGAGAGGGATTTTGAGCCAGTGGATAAAAAGAACATAAGAGGCAGCAGCGGTTATGAGGGAAAGAATGATATTGAATACCCAGCGTTTATCGCCGAGGATCCTCACAAGGAATAACATGAGAAGGAAGGCGAATAAAAAATATCCGATTGCACTAAACAATAGAACTGAAAGGACGATAACTATCAGGAAAAAGACGACATTTTTTACTTCTGCAGGTGCTTCATAAATGGTTACCTTAATTTCCTTCAGGCTCTTTTTAGCCAATAAACCCTTAACTTCATGTATAAAAACAAGAAGCATCAAAAGAATTCCCAGACAGAGGGGGAAAAGCCCACTCCCTGCGGCCCTGAAGTTTCCTATGGGCATCTTTAAAGACAATATGACGGTGATTAAACCAAAGATAAATAAGACAATTGCAGCAATTAACTCATCTTTTTTCATGGCTCACTTTTCAATTTTTTTATGTAACACCTTTAAACCCCAATGCCCTTGAGATTTCAAGGCCGGTATTTATCAACTCTTTTTTTAAAACCTCTTGAATCAATTTTTTTGTTACCCTGAATGATGGACCGGAAATACTTATTGCAGATACCGGTCTTCCTTTATCGTCAAAGATAGGGGCAGCCACACAGCGGATACCCTTTTCATTTTCCTCATCATCGATGGCATAACCCTGGTTTCTTACCAATAATAGATGTTCTTTTAGCTGAATGGGTGAAACGATTGTATTTGGCGTCCTTTGAGGCAATCCTTTTTTTTCAATAAATGTATCGAGTTCTTCTTCTGTTAGATAGGAGAGAAGTACTTTACCCACAGCACAGCTATGGGCAGGATTTCTTGCACCCACCCGGGATGCCATTTTCAATCCCCCTGTGCCCACCTCACTCTCTATCTTTTCAATGTAGACCACCTCATACTGGTCAAGGACCACCATGTGCACCGTTTCCTTCGTCTTTTCGGCAAGTTCTTTAAGATATGGCTCCGCTATTTTTCTCAAATCTAAGGGACTTGTAATGAGATTACCAAGCTCGAGGAGTTTAAGACCCAGTAAGTAGTTTTTTGTTTTTGCATCCTGTCTTATATAGCCGAAATAGGCAAGAGAAGTTAAAAGACGATGTACTGTACCCTTTGGCAGATTAAGAGAGGAGGATAGAATGCGGATACTTATGCCGTGAGGGGATTTGCTGACGATGTCGAGAATCTGTGTCACCCTCTCTATTGTCTGAACAAGATTTGATGGTTTAGTTGAATGATCTTTATATTTCATATTACGAAACTATATTTCTTATTATAAAATATCAATGGCTCCTTGTCAAGTAAAAATTAAAAATAAATTATCTCTCCCCTAACTCCAACATGAAAATCTCACCCCCTTTCGTATATAGCAGAGACCATCCAATAAAAGGAGTGTTTTCTTTGAGAGAAGGAGGTGATTTTTACAATAATGGAATTAACACTATTCATTATCATAAATGCTACAAGAATGGGTAAAATAACAAACAAAGAGGCAGCATTGGCCATTGACCTTCAGCCAGAAAGACTCATAAGGCCCATTTAATCAAAGTACGTTATTTGCAGAAAATACAAAAAAATTATATAAAAAGAAACATTTGGTGGGAACATTTCTATTTTAGGGTTTACAATAACCATAATAATCGTTGACAAAACTTTTTCTATGAAGTAGAAGAAAAAAAGATGTATACATTAATCAAAAAAAGGGGGTAAGGTTATGAAGACTAAAGGGTATATCATTTGCCTTCTTGTTTTTTCCGTTTTCCTCTCCTTCTGCCTTATAAAACCTGAAGATAGCTTCTCCCAGGCGACCATAACCCTAAAATACGCAAATTTTCCTCCTGCAACCACATTCCCCTGTGTCCAGATGGAGAGATGGGCAAGAGAGGTGGAAAAGAGGACAAACGGCAAGGTCAAAGTCCAGACATTTCCTGGGGGTACACTACTTCCCGCCAAAAACATCTTCGACGGTGTGATATCGGGGATGGCGGATATTGGGAACTTTGCCATGAGCTATCAACCCGGTCGTTTCCCTGTTTCAGAGGCGATAGACCTCCCCATAGGATTCACAAATGCGAAGGCAGCAAGCCTCGCCCTCTTTGACCTGATAGAAAAGTATAACCCCAAAGAGTTTGAAAAGGTGAAGGTTTTGACCCTCTTCACATGCCCTCCTGCGGACTTTATGTCCAGTAAACCCATTAGGTCTTTAAAAGACCTAAAGGGCCTTGAACTCAGGGTGTCAGGAACCGGGGCAGATATAATAAAACGGCTGGGAGGAATACCTGTGGCAATGCCACAATCGGAGACCCCTGAGGCCATACAGAGGGGTGTGGTAAAGGGTATTGTCTCCTCTATGGAGATCCTCAAAGATTTCAACTTTGCCGCCTACTGTCCCTACGCAACAGAGGCCAATCTTTTTGTCGTATCCTTTGGGGTGGTCATGAACAAAGAGAAATGGAATGCGATGCCCCCTGATGTTAAAAAGGTTCTCGACGACTTAAAAAGAGAACAGGCCCTATGGACAGGGACGTATGTGGACAACCATGTAAAAGAAGCCCTTGCATGGTCAAAGGAGAAGTATAAACACCAGGTGTTTGAGCTTCCTCCGCAGGACAAAGAGGAGATACCAAAATTATTAAGACCCATGATCGATGAATACGTAAAAAGGGTCACATCCCAGAATCTCCCGGGGGAACAGATCCTAAAGGACGTTTATGCCTTGAAGGCGAAATACGAAAAGGAATACAGTAAATAGAAGAACCCGTAGAGATTGAGAATCGGGCTCCGATACGTATAGAAAATAGGATGATAACGAAAATCCTCGAGGCGATAAACGGTTTCCTAAACAGGATCCTTCTTATATTAGGGGGGATCGCTGTTCTTGCGTTGATGACACTGGCGACCATTAATGTGGTCTTGAGGATACTCCATATCCCTTTCAGAGGGGCCTATGAGATAGTCTCCTTTCTCGGGGCTATTGTCATAGCCTTTGCCCTCGGTTACACCCAGAAGAGAAAGGATCACATTGTGGTGGACATCCTGACGGAGCGTTTTTCGAAAAGGACAAACAGGATCCTCGACAGGGTCAACTATTTTGTATCCTTTATCTTCTTTACCATCGTCTCCTGGCAGATATACCTCTGGGGGATGAAGATCTGGGAATCGAACGAGGTCTCCGAGACCCTAAAGGTGATATACCACCCGTTCATACTTTCCGTTGCCTTTGGTTTTGCCGTTTTATCCCTCACCTTGATTATAGACTTTATTAAAACTTTCGACAAAGGGGGGAACAAAGATTGATAGAGGGCCCCTTGATAGGCATCTTTGGCATTTTGGTAATGTTCATCATACTCTTTTTTTTCAAGATCCCCGCTGCCTTCACCATGGCGATGGTAGGATTTCTCGGTGTTGCCTATACGACATCTCTAAAGGCTGCCTTTGGGATGATAGGGACCGACCTGTGGAATATATTTTCAAGCTACGGTCTGACGGTCATCCCCATGTTCATCCTTGTTGGTGAATTTGCCCATTACGGAGGGTATAACAACAGTCTTTACAACGCAACTTACAAATGGTTCGGCCATTACAAAGGGGGACTTGCGATAACCACCATCATGGCCTGTGCGATCTTCTCCGCCATCAGCGGCTCAAATACCGCGACCGCCGCCACCATGAGCACCATTGCGATTCCCGAGATGAAAAAATACAAGTACCACCCCCAGTTGAACGCAGGATCTGTCGCAGCAGGGGCAACCCTTGGGGTATTGATACCGCCCAGCATAGTCCTTGTTGTGTATGGTCTGTATACCGGGCAATCGATAGGTAAACTCTTTTTTGGAAATGTGATACCGAGCGCCATCCTTACCGTCCTTATCGCCTCAACGGTATTCTTCATATGCTGGAAACACCCCGATTGGGGGCCAAAGGGCCCTAAAAGTAGCTGGAAGGAGAGGATAAAGGCCTTGCCGGATCTGATAGATATCTTTATCCTCTTTACCATTATTATGTACGCCCTTTTTACAGGGGTTGTTACCGCAACGGAGGCTGCCGCGGTTAGCTGTGCTATTGGCCTTATACTCTGCCTTATAAGGAGAAAGTTGACATGGAAAGGTTTTATCTCCTCCATAGTCGATACCCTCCGGATTTCCTGTCTCGTCTTCATGATCGTTGCAGGGGCTGTAATATTTGGAAGGTTTCTATCGGTCACAAGACTCCCCTTTGAGGCGGCCACGTGGATCAGTTCTCTTACAATGCCAAACTGGGTGTTATTCTGGGTGATTATAGCCTGTTATATCATCGGGGGCTGTGTGATGGATGCCCTTGCCTTTCTTCTTGTTTCTCTCCCCATTTTTTATCCCATCGTAACCGCCATGGGTTACGATCCCATATGGTTTGGCCAGGTTATATGTATAGTTACCACCATGGGGGCGATCATGCCCCCCATAGGTATATGCTGTTACGTAGTGGCGGGAATGGCAAAGGATATTCCTTTAAGTACGGTCTTCAGGGGAGGTCTCTATTATCTTCCCTCTTATATAATATCCATCATCATCCTTTTACTCTTTCCATACGCAACGGTTATGATCCTTTCAGATCTTGTGAGGTGATGATTTCTTGGGGGTATACAATCTTATATCGTTTTTTGGTATTTTTTTCCTTTTAGGTGTTTTATTCCTCTTCTCAAAGAATAGAAGGCGGATAAGTATTAAGGTCGTTCTCTGGGGGGTTTTACTCCAGGCGATATTCGCCTTCTTTGTATTCTTCTTCACTCCTGGTAAAAAATTGTTCATGCTCTTAAACGATATGGCCATGGGAACTATAGAATCCTCCTATGAAGGGATAAGGTTTATATTTGGAAGACTCGCGATCCCCCCGGGGAATCAGGATTCCCTTGGTTTTATCCTTGCCTTTCAAGCCTTACCGACGATCATATTCTTTGCGGCCCTGATGGAGTTATTATATTTTGTCGGCATTATGGACAGGATAATACATATATTTTCAAAGATATTCGTAAAAGTGCTGGGGATCAGTGGGGCTGAGGCCTTATGTGCATCGGCACAGATTTTCCTCGGGATTGAATCAAATCTAACGGTGAGGCCTTACCTTAAGGAGATGACAGAATCGGAGCTGATGGTTGTTCTAACAACAGGGATGGCCACCATCGCTTCAAGTGTCCTTGGCTTCTATGTGATCATCCTATCAGGAACCTTCCCCGGTATCGCAGGCCATCTGATCTCCGCTTCTATTTTGCTCGCCCCGGCCGCAATAATCACAAGCAAGATTTTGATACCCGAAACAAAGGTGCCCCTCACCATGGGAAAGGTGGTGAAACCGGAATACAAAAGGGAGGGGAATGCGATAGAGGCGATCATAAACGGTTCTATGGCAGGGGTCAAAATGGTGGTCTCCATATGTGCGTTACTCATATCTTTTATAGGACTCATATCCATTCTCGATAGCATCCTCGGCTTTCTGTCGAAAGGGGTATACCTTTTTTTAAAGCTCGATCTCGACCTCTCCCTAAAGTCCATCCTTGGTTATCTGTTCTACCCTTTTACAGTAGCGATCGGCGTTCCCATTGAAGATGCCTCCCTTATTGCTAAGGTCATAGGGGAAAGGATAGTAGCCACAGAAGTGAAGTCATATCAAGAGCTTGCCCAACTGATCAGAGAAGGGAAGATCTACCATGAGAGAAGTGCCGTTATAGCCACCTACGTTCTGTGCGGTTTTGCCCACATCCCCTCCCTTGCGATCTTCGTAGGCGGGACTGCAAGCATCGTCCCCGAAAGGACAAAAGATATATCGATCCTTGGACTCTGGGCCCTTTTTGCCTCGAATATCGCATGTCTTCTAACAGGGGCAATAGCAGGAATATTTTTTACAAAGGCATGAAGAATAGCTATAAAGGGCGTTAATAAATTTGTATACATTTTTTTATGGAGGAAATGTTGTTTTTATGTTGCCAGATGTATAAAATCGGTATACAATTCTTATTATAGACAATATTTCAGTTTTAAAAGGCTTAAAAAAAGCCTATGTTTATCAAAAACATCATTAGGAGGAGGTATTTATTATGAGAGCGTGGTATGGTTCTAAAAGTTATTTTTTTATGGTGTCGGTCTTATTCTCCCTCTTTTTTTGCCTTATCATTGCGCAATCTAATGGTTATGCCCAGCAGAAGGTAATTACCCTTAACTATTCAAACTTTTTCCCTGCCCCACATAAGAATAGTCTTATTGCAGATGCATGGTGTAAAGAGGTTGAAAAAAGGACAAACGGAAGGGTAAAGATCACCTATTTTCCAGGTGGTACCCTAACCCCTGCGGCCCAGACCTATGACAACGTTGTAAAGGGTATTGCGGATATCGGTTTCAGCGTTTTTGGTTATACAAGAGGGAAGTTCCCCATGATGTCCACCATGGATAGCCCCCTCGGGTATAAGAGCGGTACAGTCGCAACAAAACTCGTCAATGAATTCTACAAAAAATTTAAACCGAAAGAACTGGATGAAGTACAGGTGATGTACCTCCATGCCCATGGCCCTGGGCTTCTCCATACAAAGAAACCCGTTTCAAAACTGGAAGATGTAAAGGGCCTGAAGATCAGGGCTCAGGGAACGGTGGTGCCCATAGTCCAGGCTTTGGGGGGCGCCCCTGTGGGAGCAACCATGCCCGAGACGTATGACGCCTTAAGAACAGGGGTCGTAGAAGGCTCCATGGCCCCATACGAGGCCCTTCAGGGATGGAAATGGGGTGAGGTCATAAGCTACACGACAGAATGTTATCCCGTGGCGTATACGGCGACGATGTTTGTTGTAATGAACAAACAGAAATGGAATTCCTTACCCCCTGATGTCCAGAAGATCATCGAGGGGATAAATGCGGAATGGGCTGAGAAACAGGGGAAACTCTGGGATGAGATCGACAAGGAAGGAAAGGAATTTAGCCTGAAGAGGGGTAATAAGTCTATAGCCCTTTCCAAAGAGGAGGGTGCGAGATGGGCGGCTAAGGTTAAACCTATAGTCGATGCATACGCTGCGGAACTCAAAAGCAAGGGTCTCCCCGGGGATGAAGCGGTTAAGTTCTGCCTCGATTTTTTAAAAGCACACTAACACCAATATCGAAAATAAAATCCCCCTGGCAAACAGGGGGATTTTATTATCCAACGGCGCCTCCAAGTTTGAATATAGGCAGATACATCGCTATAATCAGGCCCCCGAGGACCACACCCAAAAACATCATGATCATCGGTTCCATCATGGCCGTTAGGTTTGATACGAGGTTATCCACATCCTCCTCATAAAAATCCGCTATCTTGTTCAACATACTGTCAAGGGCACCTGTTGATTCACCAACCTGTATCATCTGTACGACCATAGGAGGAAAAACACCGCTCTCTTCAAGAGGTTCTGACATACTCCTTCCCTCACTGATCCTCGCCCGGGCAAGTATAAGGGCCTCCTCAACGATCTTGTTTCCCGCAACCTTTGCCACGATTACCAGGCTTTCCAGTATGGCCACACCACTTCCAAGGAGCGTTGCCAGCGTCCTTGTAACCCTTGCAACGGACGCTTTTATGGCAAGGACACCGAATATCGGTAGTTTTAATACGAGACTGTCTACGGTCCTTTTCCCCTTTTCTGTCCTATAAAACCGTTTGAAGAGTATAAATATCAATACCACAGTGCCTACCATATAATGGATGTAAGATTTTACAAACCGGCTGAGATTGACAACCACCTGGGTGGGCCCGGGCAAAGATGCCCCCATCTCCTTAAACATCCCCTCAAAAACGGGGATCACGAATATGAGGAGTACCATCACCACCCCTATTGCTACCACAATGATACTTATGGGATAAATCATCGCGGATTTCACTTTTTTTACGAGCTTGACAGATTTTTCCATGTAAACGGCAAGCCTTGAAAGAACCGTATCGAGCATACCCCCTTCTTCTCCTGCGACAACAAGGTTCACAAAAAGGCTATCAAAACACTGGGGGTAATCCTTTAAGGCATCAGCAAACCGGGAACCGCTTTCTATCTTCTCCTTTATCTCCCTGACAATCCCCCGTAAATCCCTATCCTCTATCTGGTTGGAGAGGATATCGAGAGACTGGACAAGGGGGAGCCCTGAGGTGATCATCGTTGATAACTGCCTCGTAAAAAGCACCACATTCATGGGGCTTATCTTCTTTTTAGGGTTATACTTCTCCTTCTTTACCTTCTCCTTTTTTTCCTTCGAGTTTGTAAGGATAATCCCATCCCTTCTCAGAAGAGCCCTGAGTGTTGCCACTGAATCGGCCTTTGTGACCCCTGATTTGACTTCACCCCTTAACGTTTTACCCTGCCATTCGTATACCGGCATAACGGCCTCACCTTATGAATTTTATGTAAATATATTCACGACTACTCTTCCCTTAAGACAGTATAGAAGGTAGTATTTTCTCTCTTTATGAGTATAACGATACCCTCCTTTATATTGGCCTTTTTCATCGCCTCTTTGAAATCGCTTATGTTTCTTATCTGTTTTCTGTTGATTTCCTTTATGATATCCCCGGATCTGATATCCCCGTATTGGGCAGGGCTATCCGGTAATACATCCGTAACTATAACACCTTTTGTGTCCTTTAGGTTAAGGTGTCTCGCTATCTCAGGGGTGATATTCTGGACAGAAAGGCCGTAATCCTTCTCTGTCTCCGCCTTTCTGGCAATAACCTGGGTCTCCTCTTCCAGTTCCCCGACTATAACCTCTACCTCGATCTCCTTCCCTTCCCTGATTATACCTACCTTAACCTTTTTCCCCACTTCTGTTGACCCTACAAGTCTCGGCAAGGTATCCATCTCCTTTATCCTCTTTCCGTTGAAGGAAACGATCACATCACCCCTTTTTATGCCTGCCTTCTCTGCAGGACTCTTCTCCATAACATCGGATACAAGGGCCCCCTCCGATTCTTTCAAGCCGAAACCCTTTGCGATCTCAGGGGTTACCCTCTGTATAACAACACCGAGCCAGCCCCTGACAACCTTACCCTTGGTCTTGAGCTGGGTGAGCATCTCTTTAGCGACATTGATCGGTATGGCGAAACCGATACCCTGGCCACCGGAGACGATCGCGGTGTTAAGCCCCACCACCTCTCCTTTTAGATTGAAAAGGGGGCCTCCACTATTACCGGGGTTGATCGAGGCGTCAGTCTGGATAAAATCATCGTAGGGGCCTGCCCCTATCACCCTACCCTTCGCACTGACGATACCTGCGGTTACCGTATGTTCAAGACCAAAGGGGTTGCCGATGGCGATCACCCAATCGCCAACTTCGAGTTTGTCCGAATCCCCGAGGGTTGCCACGGGGAGATTCTGTTTGGCATTTATTTTTATAAGGGCGATATCCGTTTTAGGGTCCCTACCTATCACCTTTGCATCGTACTCCTTATCATCGGAGAGCTTTACCTTTATACTTGTTGCCTTTTCTACCACATGGTTATTGGTGAGTATATATCCATCCCTGTCTATAATAAATCCTGAACCGAGGCTTCTCGTCTTGAACTCCCGCCTTGGTCTGTCCCCGAAGAATTTTTCATAGAAATCGTCACCAAAGAAATCCCTGAAGGGGTTACTGGGGCCAAAAAACCTCTCGTGAAGGTCAGGACCTTTTACTATGGTCGTCGTGCTGATATTTACTACGGACGGCTTTATCATCTTGATCAGTTCGCTGAAACTCGGAAGACCTTTCTCAAAGGTCACCTTCTTTATGTTTAAATCGGCAGTATCGAGTTTTGCCTCACGAGAACTCACCTTCCCCTGCAAGAACATAAAGCTTAAGGTCGCAACAATAAGAAGAAAGATAGCCATAAACAATCTAAACTTGCCCATATACCCTCCGTCTATTCGTTTTTTACCGGTAACTTTATAGAAAAGAGCGTCCCCTCTGCAGGTACACTCTTTACCTCTATCGTGCCTTTGTGCATCTCTGCTATCCATTTGCTTATGGATAGGCCAAGTCCGCTCCCGCTCTCCCTCTTTCTCGACTTGTCTCCCCTGTAAAACCTGTCGAAGATGAATTTTATCTCCTCCTCAGGTATGCCTATCCCGGTATCTCTGACATCGATCTGAACATAACCGTTGTTCAGAAAGGATTGAAGTTCAACCTTACCCCCTGAAGGCGTGTATTTAATGCCGTTTTCAACGATATTCGTTAGCATTCTCCTTAATTTTAGCTCATCCCCCCTTATATTTGTATCTGCCAGTTCCAGAATCGATAGCTCAACCCCTTTGCCATCGGCAAAGTATTTCATATTTACGCATACATCGGCAATGAGGTCCCTTAAGGAGACATCCTTTAAGTTAATGCTTACCGCGCTCTCATCGGACTTTGAAAGGAGAAGGAGGTCATCGATAATATCCGCCATCCTGTTGATCTCCTCGAGGTTACTCGTCAGTATCTTTTTATATCCCTCTACGTCCCTGTCCTTTCTTAAGGCTACCTCCGTCTCGCCCTTTAGGATTGTTAAGGGTGTCTTCAACTCATGGGATACATCTATGCTGAACTGGTTTATCCTTGTAAAAGAATCCCTTAATCTCCCTATCATCTCGTTGAAAGTCTCCGCGAGTTTCCCAAGCTCGTCCCTTCTATCACCTATATCTATCCTCTCATTGAGGTTGCTTAAGGAGAGCCTCACCGCTGCCCTTCTTATCTGATCAACAGGCCTCAACGCCTTCTTTGCGAGGAAAAAGCCGCTTATTATGGTTATGCAAAGGGCCGTAGGTATGCTGATCAACATGATGATGAGAAGCCTCTTCATTGTTTCATCAAAGTCCTCGAGGGATGTCCCGACCTGAATAATGCTTACTACCCTACCATTATCCTTGCTTTCAATAATGGGTATTGTCACTATCCTCAACCTCGGATAGACAGACTCTATGGTCTCATATACGATCTCCCCTTTTAATGCCCTCTCCAGGGTCTTAAAACTCGTAGGAAGGGTGTCTGTCTCCATGTCGTTCATCCTTGCCCCTATTTTGCCTGATGAATCGAGGATCTGGATGAACTTACCCTTTGGTTTTCTTCCAAGGACATTTTCTATATACCTTTCAAAATTTCCAAAGACGCTTGAATTGTAAGATTCTGAAAAGGATGAGGAGAGCACATCCCCGATAGACTTTATTTTTGCATCAATGTTCCTTTCGAGACTGCTTCTAAAATAGAAATAGACCCCTGTAGAAAAGGCTATCAATATTATGGTCAGTATAAAACCGTACCATACGGTCAGTCTCCACTTGATGGGCAGGTTAATCTTTATCATTATCTTCCCTAAGGATGTACCCTATACCCCTCACTGTATGGATGTAACGTTTGGGAGAAATGGATTCTATCTTTTTTCTAAGGAAATTTATATACACATCCACTATGTTTGTTGAGTCGCTGATATTCTGCCATACATATTCCGCTATTTCCTTCCTCGTCATGGGTTTTTCTCTGTTTTTTAACAAAAACTCCATGATCATAAACTCTTTATCTGTGAGCTCCGATTCTTTTGAACCAATGGTGAGCCTCCTTGAGTAGGGGTCTATGGAGAGATCTCTGTACTTGAGGGTACGGGTCTCAGACCTATGGCCTCTCCTTATCAAGGCCCTCATCCTTGCGAGAAGTTCATCAAATGAGAATGGTTTTGTCAGGTAGTCATCACTCCCCGAATCGAGACCTTTTATCACATCCTCTTTCGAACTCTTTGCCGTCAGTATTAAAACAGGCGTGTCTATGCCCTGTTGTCTTATCCTTTTCAAGAGTTCTATCCCATCAATATAGGGGATCATGAGATCAAGGAGAATGATGTCGTATTTGTTTTTACTTGACAGCTCAAGGCCAACTCTGCCATCGTAAGCACAGTCTACCGTGTAGCCTTCTTCCTCAAGACCTTCCTTTATAAAGCTTGCCACCTTCTCCTCATCCTCAACGAGAAGTGCCCTCATGGAAATAATTATATAGCAAAATCTTTTTTATTGAAATATTTTGAATCCAAAGGGGGGATAAATAAATAAAAATTGACAAAATCGACAATAGAGAATAGAAATAGATTAGATATCAAAACATAGGAGGCTCTATATGTTTGAAAAGATATTGTGTCCTTTGGATTTTTCTGACTATACCGATGAGATTGTGAAATATGGGGTTAGTATAGCCAAGAAATTCGATTCCACGCTCCATCTCCTCCATGTTATACCGAATCTGAACTATTTCTCCCCTTATGAATCTTTCCTTACCCCCGAAAATCTTGTGGTACTCGAGAAGAACATCGAAAGAGAAATCAAAAAGGATTTTGACAAGGTTATTGAAAAGATAGATATCCCCGTTAAAACCTCAATCAGGACAGGGATAGCCTTCGTAGAGATCATCGATTATGCAAGAACAGAGGGTATAGACCTGATTGTAATGGGTACCCACGGAAGAAGCGGTATCGAACATATCCTTATAGGCAGTGTGGCAGAAAAGGTCGTTAGAAAATCGGCCTGCCCTGTTCTTACTATAAGACCAAAAGAGAAAAACTTCCGTATGCCGTGATCTAAAAAAGTTTTTACCGGTTATAGGGGGTTATAGGGGGAATAATATCCCCCATTTATTTTTTCAATGCCCTAAACGTGCCTTTATTATCCCCTCTCGTGTATGTCCCTTCAATGGTATTACCCATAACTTTTCCCGCATATCTCGTCCCCCCTGCGGTAAATTCAACGTTATAACCTGTAACTTTCCCTTCTACCGGGACCTCTTTCCCTTCCGCCTTTAAAGACCCTGTAACCATCTGGAATGTTTGTTTGAAAGATAGTTCCCCGTGGGGTAAGACCCAGGTTCCTTCAACTGTAGCAGGGACGATCCACAGATAGGCCCTACAGTAAGTCTGACAACCCTTACTCTCATCTACCGTTTCTGTCTGGTCGGGCTTCCATTCCCCCATATCAAAAGTATTTGATACGACTCTGGTACCCGGTTTCAGGTTAAGTATCTTGGGGCGTAACCTTAAGTTTATGTCCGGCAAAAGAAACATGGTGATCACCGTAGCCTGGGAGAAATTTGCCTCGAATAAATCGCCCTGCACAAATTTTGCGAGTTTGCTCACCCCTTCTTTGTCCGCGAGGCGCCTTGAATACTCAACAAGGTCGGGGTTATACTCTATCCCCAGAGCCCTTGCCCCCCTTTTGGCGGCTGTTATTACTGTCCTTCCATCCCCGGAGCCCAAGTCTATCACATAGTCATCGGGTGTGACCTTGGCCATATCGAGCATCTTTTCAACAAGGGCCTGGGCTGTAGGTAACCATATCACATCTTTCCCTGCCTGTCCCTCACTGGGGACATAGTCTTTTGCCGCAAAGATTAACGTTGAGGCAAGAAGGAGTAAGATAAATACCGATAGAAATGGAACAAACCTTTTGAATGTGCGTCTCATCTTTTTCATAAACCCACCATAATAGATAAAAAGTCCCTTATTGCAAGGGCTAAACTGATAATATCAATTTATATAAGGCATATCAAGAATATTTTTTTTTAAAAATTCCTTTCTGGACAAAAAATGACCGTTACCATTGAATTTTCCTTGAGTAGGATTTATCCTATCTATATCGATGAAGGCAACTCCATCCTGTATAGACTGTCTTAAAAGACTTGCGAAAACCACGATAGAGACATCAGGGGGTAACCCATCCCTATATGGGGAGACCTCGTCTATCATCCATGAAATGTACGAAAAGAGAGAGACCCCCCCGGAGATTGCAAACTCTATTTTAAGATATATAAGGTCGAAAACAGGGGTCTCTGACCCTTTTATCGAGAAGAAAAAGAAGGAACTCGAGGATGCAAGGACTTCCTTTTCTCACCTAAAAAACCTTTATCGTGGTTCTCTCGAGGGTGCAATAAGGTTATCGGCGATTGGAAATTCTATGGATCACTTTATTCTTTCAGGGGAAGATTTCGGTTATGATCAAATCGATTTTCAAATGGATATGGATAAAATTGCAGAGGCGATTTATATTAATGGTAAAGATGTCCTTATCCTCGGGGATAATATCGGTGATTACATATTCGATACCCCTTTGATTATTTTTTTAAAGGAAAGGGGGAAAAAGGTGTACTATGCCGTTAAGGGACACCCGGTCCAGAACGATGTCTCTTTAAAAGATATAGAAGTTTTGGGATTGCCAAACGATGACAGGATCATTATCTCAAACGGGTGTGATGAGGTCGGTATGAAAAGGGAGCGGATAACGGGAAAGATAAAAGAATTATGGGAGTCTGATTCTCTTGTGATCGCAAAGGGTATGGGAAACTACGAGACGATTTCAGAATACTTTGGAGAAAGACCTGTCATACACATCTTGAAGGTAAAGTGCGAACCGGTGGGTATGGACATGGGGTATAAAGTAGGTACTTACGTTGCAATTTTACGTTAAAACAGAGACCTTTTTTAGGTGGTGAGAATATGGCGGCGAAAAGAGATTATTACGAAATACTCGGGGTAAGCAAAAATGCGAGCGATGATGAGATAAAAAAGGCATACAGAAAGCTCGCCCTCAAATACCACCCCGATAGAAACCCTGGGAACAAAGAGGCGGAAGAGAAGTTTAAGGAGATAAGCGAGGCTTATGCCGTTTTGAGCGACCCGAACAAGAGGAGTCAGTATGATACCCTCGGGATGGGTGGTTTCCACCAGAGGCACACAGAGGAGGATATTTTCAGGGGTTTCAATCTGGGTGACCTCTTTAAAGACCTCGGTTTCGGTGGGGGAGATATCTTTACAACGATCTTTGGGAAAAGTAGACCCAGAGGGGCAAGGCAGAGGACATTCTATCAGGATTACGGGGATTATATCACGAGGGAGAAGGATTACGACAAGAGTCTGGATCTAAACTATGAACTTGAGATACCCTTTATGGATGCGATAAGGGGAGGGGAAAAACGGATCTCTTTTTCAACACAGCAAGGCCATGAGGAGATAAACGTAAAGATACCTAAGGGTATATCAACAGGTAAAAAATTGAGAGTTCAGGGCAAGGGGGCAACGGACCCTTACACAGGGAAGAGGGGGGATCTCTATATCACGGTAAAAGTAGGGGAACATCCGGTCTTTAAAAGGACCGGGAATGACCTCTATGTGACCAAAGAGATTAAACTTTCCGATGCCCTCCTCGGCACAACGGTGGAGGTCCCCTCGATCGATGGCCCCAAGCGTGTGATGATACCCCCAGGGGTAAAGAGCCATTCAAAAGTCAGATTGAAGGGTCTCGGCGTACCGGACTTAAATAAAGGGACAACGGGGGACCAGTTTGTAGAAGTGATTATAGACATTCCAAAAAAATTGACGGAAAGACAGAAGGCTTTGATTGAGGAGTTGAGAAAAGAAGGTTTATAATGCTGCCGAGAAGACATGTCCTCGATGTACTTCAGTTTGTAAAAGAGGACTACGAAGCATTTTCTATGGCAGCCCTTACCCTTGCCGTGGATGCGGTAAAATACATTGGAGACGGTAAAAAAACAGACCATCTCGTTGAGGCCCTTGAATTGAACGAGTTTATATGTTATATGTACCCCTCTTTGAGACCAAAGAACAGGGCTTTATTCTTCCATGTAATATCAGACCTTTTGGGTCTCCTCATGTATGGGGTACCAAAGAAGAGCAAAAAGGCCCTTGAAAACTTAGAGGCGGTAAACTATTCTGAAAAGGCGATGGAGCCATATCCTGTTATTGAAATATGGAGAATGTGGAAGGGAAAGGTATATACAAAAAAACACGGACCCTCAAGTATCATAGAGGGCTTTATAAAAAAGATAGGCATCGAGATGGATATAATAGAGGGCAACCCGTATGTGGAGGATATCTTCGATGGTTCACGGGAATATATTAAAGAATGGCTGCCCTGCCTTTCAGATTTTTACAGGAAGAAAGAGACCCTAATAATGGATACTTTTGAAAAATGGCTCTCTGTATGGGGCAGTAAGAAAGATAAAGACGAGATTTTAGATGGGATGGTAGAAAGACTATTAAATCAGGCGGAAAGGGAGTACGGTCTTACAATTAAAAAGGAGGAGACCCTCTCGGCTATCCTTAAGCATAAAGACGACAACAAAAGAGAAAACATCAACTATTTTAAGTATTATAGCGAAGGGATAGAGCGCTTCCTAAATATTTAACCAAGCGGTATTGACAAAATTACTCTATATTCTTATATTATTTTTAGCAATCAATCGCAAATATTGCCAGAATTAAAATCAATGAAAGGAGTGTGGTAAGATGAAGGTAAAACCATTGCAGGACAGAATCCTCGTCAAAAGGATCGAAGAGGAGGAGAAGACAAAGGGTGGGATCATTATTCCTGACTCTGCAAAGGAGAAACCGCAGGAAGGTAAGGTAGTGGCAGTTGGTGACGGCAAGTTGTTGGACAACGGTACAAAGGTGCCTTTGACCGTGAAGGTGGGAGACAAGATACTCTTCGGGAAATACTCAGGTACGGAGATTAAAATTGAAGGCGAAGAACACTTGATTTTAAGAGAAGACGATGTTCTCGGCATCGTTGAAGATTAAAGAAGGAGGAGGGAATAATGGCAAAAGAAATAAGATATGATCAGGACGTAAGGGAGGCATTGCTGAAAGGGGTAAATACCCTTGCCGATGCGGTAAAGGTGACCTTAGGCCCTAAAGGGAGAAACGTTGTTATAGAGAAGTCCTTTGGTTCCCCTACCGTTACAAAGGATGGCGTAACCGTAGCAAAAGAGATCGAGCTGGAAGATAAGTTTGAAAACATGGGCGCCCAGATGGTTAAAGAAGTGGCAAGCAAGACAAGCGATGTGGCCGGTGACGGAACAACGACAGCAACGGTACTTGCCCAGGCCATATACCGGGAAGGCGCAAAGCTCGTTGCCGCAGGTCATAACCCGATGGAACTCAAAAGGGGAATAGAAAAGGCGGTAGAGGTTGTAGTAGAGGAGTTAAAGAAAATCTCAAAGCCCACCCAGGACCAGAAAGAGATCGCCCAGGTCGGTACGATTTCGGCCAACAACGACAGCAATATTGGAAACATCATAGCTGAGGCGATGGGCAAGGTGGGTAAAGAAGGGGTTATCACCGTTGAAGAAGCAAAAGGTATGGAGACAACCCTTGAGATCGTAGAGGGTATGCAGTTTGATAAGGGTTACATCTCCCCATATTTCGTAACAAATCCGGAAAAGATGGAAGCAGTACTCGATGAACCGCTGATTCTAATCCATGAGAAAAAGATCAGCACGATGAAGGACCTTCTCCCCATCCTCGAGCAGGTTGCCAAGATGGGTAGGTCACTCCTTATCATTGCAGAGGATGTGGAAGGAGAGGCCCTTGCAACACTCGTTGTCAATAAATTAAGAGGGACACTTAAGATCGCTGCTGTCAAGGCTCCGGGCTTCGGTGACAGAAGAAAGGCCATGCTTGAAGATATCGCCATCCTCACCGGAGGCCAGATGATATCGGAAGAGCTCGGGATTAAACTTGAGTCCATCTCCCTTAAAGACCTCGGTCAGGCAAAACGGGTGGTGATAGATAAAGATAACACAACAATAGTTGACGGAGCCGGGGACAGGAAGAACATAGAGGCAAGGGTAAAACAGATAAGAACCCAGATCGAAGAGACGACCTCTGACTACGACAGGGAGAAACTCCAGGAAAGACTAGCAAAACTCGTCGGTGGAGTTGCTGTAATCAATGTCGGTGCTGCAACGGAGACAGAGATGAAAGAGAAGAAGGCCCGTGTTGAGGATGCCCTCCATGCCACAAAGGCAGCCGTTGAGGAAGGGATTGTTCCTGGTGGAGGCGTTGCGTACATCAGGTCCATTCCGAAGCTCGATGAGCTCAAGCTTGAGGGTGAACAGGCCTTCGGTGTAAAGATCATCAAAAAGGCCCTGGAAGAACCTTTGAGGTGGATCGCCAACAACGCAGGCCACGATGGCTCGATCATCATTGAAAAGGTAAAAGCCGGCACAGGCAACTTTGGCTTCGATGCCGCCAAAGAGGTCTTCGTGGATGATATGATGGCAGAAGGTATCATAGATCCCACAAAGGTAACAAGGACAGCCCTCCAGAATGCTGCGTCCGTTGCCTCACTGCTTCTCACAACAGATGCGATGGTGGCGGAGAAACCGAAAGAGAAACAGTCTCCCATGATGCCTCCAGGCGGTATGGGCGGTATGGGTGATATGTATTAAGATGATGTTATAAGGAAATGAAAAGAGGGGACTCAAAAACGTCCCCTCTTTTTTTGAAATATCCACAACGACTACTTCTCGGGATGGTATTTGAAAGAGACGGTAAGTCTCACCCGATAATTAGACACCTTGCCATTCTCAACAGTTACATCCTGTTTGACCACTTCCGCAACCCTTAGGTCCTCCAGTGTCTTAGAAGCTGTCTCAACCGCCGTTTTTGCAGCATCTTCCCAGGATTTTGTGCTCGTTCCCACTATCTCGATGATCTTGTACACGCTGTTTGCCATAAAACCCTCCTTTTTGTTTTTTTATTTAACCCCATATACTGTTTTTAGCACATAGTTCATATATGTCAAGAAATTTTAAAGGAGATTTATTGCAATGGACGGTTTGTTGTGTTAAATTAAACGTCTATTAAGAAGTGTCACGCTTTCAATCTTTTGCTTACAGGTTTAAAAAACCATGAACATCAGAGAGAAACTCGAGGAAAGGGAGAGGTTGATACTATCCCCTCATGCGAAAAAGAGTAGCGAATCGAGGGGCAGGTTGAGGTATGAGGAGGAGTGCGATATAAGGCCTGCCTTTCAGCATGACAGGGACAGGATAACCCACAGCAAGTCCTTTAGAAGACTCAAACATAAAACGCAGGTCTTCCTTTCCCCCACAGGGGACCATTACAGGACGAGACTCACCCATACCCTGGAGGTCTCCCAGATTGCCCGGACGATCGCAAAGGCCCTCTCCCTGAACGAAGACCTGGTAGAGGCCATTGCTTTAGGTCATGACCTGGGTCATACCCCCTTTGGCCATGCCGGGGAGGAGGTATTGAACAAGATACACGAGGGAGGTTTCAAACACAACCTCCAGAGTCTAAGGGTCGTTGACATCCTCGAAAACGACGGAAGGGGTCTTAATCTTACCTTTGAGGTGAGGGACGGGATACTGAAACACTCAAAAGGGAAAGGGGATATTATAATACACGATGAGAAGGACAGGCCTTTGACAAGGGAGGCAGAGGTTGTGCGGGTCTCAGATATCATAGCATATATAAACCATGACATCGATGACGCATTAAGGGGAAACGTGATAAAAGAGGAGGACCTTCCAAAGGAATGTAGGTCTTATCTCGGGGAGACCACATCCGACAGGATAGACACCATGGTGAGAGGGGTTATATCCGAGACGCAGAAGAGAGATGATCTGACCATCACCTTTGGGGAGGAACTGGAGCATTACATAGTTAAATTAAGGGATTTCCTCTATGATAGGGTATACGACAGCCATGTGGTCCACGACGATTTCATAAAATGTGCGAGGATCGTGGAAGACCTGTATAAATACTTTTTGCACCATCCCGATAAGTTCCTCGCCGAGACAGGAAGGAAAGATTTTTACGATAGAATAGATGTCTGCGTCTGTGATTACATAGCCGGTATGAGTGACAGGTATGCCTTTAACCTCTTCGAAAAGCTCTTTTTACCGCTGCCCTGGAACATACCGTTATAGTCATAGGCATGTAAGTTTACTGTCAGTACAAGATGAAAGGGGTCTTTTAGATGGAAAAGGTGTATAACCCTCATAATATTGAAAAGATATGGTACGATTTCTGGTTAAAAGAGGGGTTTTTTACGGCAAGAAACGATTCGACTAAAACGCCGTTCTCTATGGTGATACCCCCGCCGAACGTCACAGGTTCTCTCCATATGGGCCATGCCTTGAATAATACTCTTCAGGACATAATGGTAAGGTTTAAGAGGATGGATGGTTTTGAAGCCCTTTGGGTTCCCGGCACAGACCATGCAGGGATTGCCACCCAGAATGTGGTGGAGAGAGAAATCGCAAAGGAAGGCCTGAACAGGGAGATGCTGGGACGGGAGGGTTTTGTCGAAAGGGTCTGGAAGTGGAAGGAGCAGTCGGGAGGGACAATCATCAACCAGCTAAAAAGACTCGGTTCCTCCTGCGACTGGACGAGGGAAAGATTCACTATGGACGATGGTCTATCAAAAGCAGTAAGGGAGGTCTTCGTCCGATTATATAGAGAGGGATTGATTTACAGGGGGGATTACATCATCAACTGGTGTCCCCGATGTAAGACCGCTCTGTCAGACCTGGAGGCGGAGCATGAGGAGGAAAGGGGTTACCTCTACCACATACGGTACCCCCTTGCGGATGGAGAAGGCTACCTCGTTGTGGCCACAACAAGACCGGAAACAATGTTTGGAGACACAGCGGTTGCGGTAAACCCCGAAGATGAAAGGTATAGGGGGTATATCGGTAAGTATGTGATACTTCCCCTTGTTAACAAGAAGATACCCATCATCGGGGATACGTATGTGGACCTCTCCTTCGGCACAGGGGTACTGAAGGTAACACCTGCCCACGATGTAAACGACTTTGAGATAGGGAAAAGGCATAACCTCGATATTGTAAAGGTAATGGACGACGATGGAAGGATGAATGAAAACAGTGTCCATTTTTCAGGGATGGACAGGTTTGAATGTAGAGAGAAGACCGTCCTTGAACTGAAGGAAAAGGGTCTTCTCGAAAAGATAGAGCCATACCAGCTTGGTGTAGGTAAATGCTACAGATGCAAAACCGTTGTCGAGCCGACCCTTTCGAAACAGTGGTTTTTAAGGATGAAGCCCCTTGCATCTCCGGCCATAGATGCGGTCAAAACGCACAGGGTAAGGATTATACCGGAGATGTGGGAGAAGGTCTATTTTGACTGGATGGAAAATATAAGAGACTGGTGTATCTCCCGGCAGATATGGTGGGGGCACAGGATCCCCGTCTGGTATTGCGATCCCTGCGGGGAGATGGTTGTAACGACGGATAGACCCACCCATTGCGAGAAGTGCGGGGGGCCACTCCGTCAAGAATCGGATGTTCTTGACACCTGGTTCTCCTCCGCCCTCTGGCCCTTTACGACCCTCGGCTGGCCGGAGAACACAGAAGACTTAAAGAAGTTCTATCCCACATCACTTTTGATTACCGGTTTTGATATACTCTTCTTCTGGGTGGCGAGGATGATCATGATGGGGCTTTTCTTCATGGGGGATGTGCCCTTCAGGGATGTCTATATCCACGCCCTTGTGAGGGATGCAGAGGGGAAGAAGATGAGTAAATCAAGGGGGAATGTGATAGACCCCTTAACAATGATCGAGGAGTATGGGACCGATGCTTTCAGGTTTTCCCTGACGATGCTTGCAGCACAGGGCAGGGATATCTTACTCTCCGAGGAAAGGATTGAAGGGGTTAGAAACTTTGTGAACAAGATATGGAATGCATCCCGCCTTACCCTTTCTTTGCTGGAAAAAAAAGAAGAAGGGGTAGTTGAGAGTTCCTCTGATGAAAATAGACCGTACTTTCTTCCGGATCTATGGATAAGGTCAAGGACAGAAAAGGTTATAAGGGATGTGAGAAATAGCCTTGAAACTTATAAGTTTAATGAGGCTGCCGTGACCCTTTATAGCTTTATATGGCATGAGTTCTGCGACTGGTACCTTGAGCTTGTAAAACCCAACCTCTATGGCAGGGTAGATAGATATAACAACCACCACACAAGAAAGACGCTCATGGGAACCTTACTCTCCATTTTAAAACTCCTCCATCCTATCATGCCCTTTGTTACAGAGGAGATATACCAGAAGCTCCGCTCCATAAAAGCGTGGGATGGGGTCGATTTAAACGATGAAACATCACATAGGAGCATTATGATTTCCCCCTTTCCTGTTTTTGATGTATCCTCTATCGATGAAGAGGCGGAAGAGAAGATGAACGTTTTAATGGAGGTGATAGAGGTTATAAGGAATATCAGGGGGGAGACAGGGATAGCCCCTAACGTAAAGGTCGATGTCCTGATGAGGGCAGGGGATAAAAGAGGTCTCCTCGAAGAGTATCTATTTTATATTAAGGAGCTTGCAAAGGCAGAGGGCATTACCTTTTTAGAGGATAAAACACCGGATAGGGCTGCCGTCGGTATGGCGAGAGAGATCGAGATTTTCATACCTATTGGGGATCTCATAGATGTGCCAAAGGAACTTGGAAGGATAGAAAAAGAACTGGGGAAGATAGAGGAAGAGATGGGAAAGATAAAGGCTAAACTGGACAGCCCTTCTTTTACCGCAAAGGCCCCATCAGAGGTCATAGAAAAGAACAAGGGGAACTACCAGATGCTCTCAGAAAAAAAGGCGAAGCTCTTAAAGAGCAAAATGGTGTTAGAAGGGATAAAGGGTGAAAGATGACCCTTGATGTCTTGGTTTTTGAGGAACTCCTATCAAAGTATAGGGAGCTTAGCAGAAACAGGGGTTCTTTAAGACACGATAAGTACAGGCTCCTCCTGAAACTAAAAGAAGAGATCGACAAAAACATCTTGCACTATGAAAACTTTGAAAAAGAGGTCTCTTACGAACTCATAGAGAAGATAAAAAAGGCGTCAACCTATGAAGAGCTTCTTAAATACCACAACCTCGGGGTGGACAGGGTAGTGGAGTTCTTCCAGGAAGAGAACAATGTCTTCGATGTCCACGAACTCTTAAGATTTATCAGGCATGCGATTACGATAAAGGTATTGAAACTCGTTGAGGAAGAAATGGAGGAGAATGGTTTTGGCCCTCCCCCCTCGGAATACGTTTGGATAGGTTTGGGGAGTGAAGGCCGAGACGAACAGACGGTGATGACAGACCAGGATAACATGATCATATACGGCCCCCTTAAAAAAAACGGAAACGGAACCGACCAGGAGAAGTATTTCGAGGCCTTTTCCAATAAAGCCGTTGAAAGGCTCGATGGGGTTGGTTTTGTGAAATGCAAAGGGGGTGTTATGCCTTCCAACCCCAAGTGGAGGGGTTCTATTGAGACCTGGAAGATGCGAATAGATGAAAGGATGGTATACGAGAGGGGGGATTTCGAAGCCTTAGACCTCATCATCCTTACCGATGCCATGCCTATCACCGGCAATGAGGGGCTTTTAAAGGAGGTTATGGATTTTTATTTCACAAGACTCGTTGAGAATAAGTTCATCATGAGGGATTTTATAAGGTCCGCAGTACTTATGCCAACGGCTATAACATTTTTTGGTAACTTCAAGACGGAAAAAAGTGGCCAGTACAAAGGTATGTTCAATCTGAAACTACTCGGATGGGCCCCCCTTATACTATCGGTACGGATGCTTGCCCTCACAAACGAGATTTTCGTTACAAATACGGTAAAAAGGTTACAATCCCTCGGGGAAAAACAGGTTATTAAGGCCGAGATGGAGGCGGATTTGATAGATGCCTACCAGACCTTTGTGAGGTTCAGGATAGCAAATCAGATACTGAAAAGGGATGGACATTCAATGAACCTTATGGATACGAACTATATAAGCCCCGATATGCGGGGGAAAGAAGAGCAGGAAAAGATGCGCAAGGCCATGAAATCTGTTGAAGCATTACAGAAATTTATGGAAGAGACGTTGCTATTCGGACAACCAATGTAGGGGAGGTAAATATGAAGGTGATAGAGCTTATGAACAAGAATGTGATTTCGTGCCACCCAACAGAACCGCTCACCGTTATTATCAATAAATTCGAGTTGTTTAATATCACAGGGATGCCGGTTGTGGAAAAGGGCCAGCTTGTTGGGATCATATGTCAGAGCGACATCTTAAAGAAGATAAAGGAAGAGGAAGTATCTCTCAAGGAACTCATGGTTAAGGATGTGATGTCAAGAAATGTGATCACCACTTTGCCTACCGAATCGGTAGTGGAGGTGGCGAAAATCATGATAGAAAAGCAGATAAACAGGGTGCCCGTTGTGGAAAATAACAAGGTGGTGGGGATCGTAACTCGAACCGATATAGTGAGGGCCGTTGCAGAGTGCGGCTGATATTAATAAAATAGAGTGAGGAAGAGATGAAGATAACAAGAGAGGAGATCGAGTATATAGGCCATTTAAGTAGACTTGAGCTATCCCCCGAAGAGGTGGAGATGTATACCCTTCAGGTCGGCCGTATCCTCGAATATATGGAAAAGCTAAAGACATTGAACACCGAAGGGGTCGTGTCGACAAGCCACGCCATGCCTATTAAGGCAACGATAAGGGATGATGGGGTTTCCCCCTCTTTTACGATAGAGGAATCTCTAAGTAACGCCCCCGATAGGTTTGGGGCATTTTTCAGGGTACCTCCCATCATAGAGGTCGATGAATAAGACAAGATATGAAACATATAATGAGAGGTCATTATGGATAGGCTACTACAGATGAACATAGAAGAACTGGGGGACTTACTGAGAAAAAGGGAGGTATCATCCCTTGAACTCACCCATTTCTATCTTGACAGGATAAAGAAATACGATAACACCCTTCACACCTATATAAAGGTAACAGAAGAGGAAGCCCTGAAGATGGCAAAATCTGCCGATGAGAGACTCTCAAAGGGGGAGGAGGGTAAACTCCTGGGGATCCCCATCGGGCTTAAGGACATCCTCTGTACAGTAGGGATAGAGACCACATGCGCATCGAAGATACTCAAAGGTTTTATACCGCCTTACGACGCTACGGTGGTGAACCTTTTAAAAAAAGAGGGTTTTGTCCTTCTCGGCAAACTGAATATGGATGAGTTTGCTATGGGGTCCTCCACGGAGAACTCCGCCTTCATGGTAACAAAGAATCCCTGGGACATAGAAAGGATACCCGGGGGCTCAAGTGGAGGTTCCGCATCGGCAACTGCGGCAGCCCTATGTGTGGCCTCCCTCGGGACGGATACAGGGGGTTCAATAAGGCAGCCCGCAGGCTTCTGCGGTACCGTTGGCATGAAACCGACCTACGGCAGGGTATCGAGGTACGGGCTTATTGCATTTGCATCCTCCCTCGACCAGATAGGCCCTATTACAAGAACCGTCTACGATTGCGCGGCAATGATGAACGTAATCTCCGGTTATGACCCCTTCGATTCCACCTCCATTCCGGTTAAGGCACCGGATTATACAGAAGTACTGGGGAGGGATATCAAAGGGATGAGGATAGGGATACCTAAAGAGTACTTTATAGAGGGTATCGAGCCTGACGTAAGGGAGAGCGTGATGAAGGGGGTAACCCTCCTTGAAAGACAGGGTGCATCCGTTATCGAGATTAGCCTTCCCCATTCAGAATATGCCGTCGCCACATATTATATCGTCTGCACCGCGGAGGCATCCTCAAATCTCGCGAGGTATGATGGAGTAAAGTACGGGTTGAGGATCGACGGAAAAGACATCATCGATATGTACAAGAAGACGAGGTCTATGGGTTTCGGTAAAGAGGTTAAAAGGAGGATCATCCTCGGCACATATGTACTATCCTCGGGCTACTATGATGCCTATTACAGGAAGGCAGGACAGGTAAGGACATTGATAAGGGGCGATTTTGAAAAGGCCTTTAATATATGTGATGTCATCGTAACCCCTGTCTCCCCCACAACGGCATTCAAAGTAGGGGAAAAGATCGATGACCCGTTGACCATGTATCTCTCCGATATCTTCACTATACCTGTCAATCTCGCAGGATTGCCCGCCATGTCCGTACCCTGCGGTTTCGACAGAAACGGTTTGCCTATTGGTTTACAGATCATAGGAAAGGCCCTCGACGAAGAAACGATGATAAAGACCGCCTATGTCCTCGAGAGTGAACTCAAACTGAAAAAGATACCGGAGGAGTTTTTGTGATAGGATATCTCAATCCCACGGCCTTCCCCTTTTATTTATCTCTAGCATGGATCCCGTAAGATTTCTCAGTGCACTAAAGGACATGGGAATAGATACGTATTTTTATGACAGACCCGGGCTTTTGACGTTTAGGTCGTTAAAAAAAAGTGTCCTCTCCTGCAGAAAATGTGCTCTTGCCGATACAAGACTGAATGTGGTGTTTGGGGAAGGGAATATAAGGGCAGATATAGTCTTCGTTGGAGAGGCCCCGGGGGAGGAGGAAGATTTACAGGGTAGGCCCTTTGTGGGCAGGGCAGGCAAACTCCTCGACAGATTGATAGAGAGGGCAGGCCTCAAAAGAGAAGATGTGTACATCTGCAACGTACTTAAATGCAGGCCCCCCAATAATAGAGACCCCGAACCGAGGGAGGTTGAGGCGTGTAAGGGTTATCTCTTCTCTCTACTCGATTTAATAAAGCCAAAGATGATCTGCACCCTCGGTAGACACGCCTACAACACCCTCCTCGGCGTAGAGGAAAGCATTACAAGGGTTAGGGGTAATATGTCATCCTACAGGGGGATACCCCTTCTACCTACATATCATCCATCCTTCCTGTTGAGAAACCCATCAAAGATGGGTGAGGCCTGGGATGATATGGATAAGATAAAGCATATGTTAACAAAGCTCTACCGTTGAGTAATAAGTTTGAAAAACAATAGCATTTTCAGAACTTATACACAAACCCGACCCCATAAACGAGATTGTACTTCACGGGTCCATTGGGATTATACGAATCCTTTATATCCCCTACGGTTGGATATTCCCTTTCCGCATCGGATGAAAGGGGGAACCAGTACTGGATTGTAGGTTGAATAGAGATATTTTTATTAATTGGGATCGTAAACCCTGCCTTTACCATACCATCGTGAAAGCCCCTGTACTTTTTTCCTGTGTACGTCGCCGTTGTACTGTCGTATGTCCTCCAGTAATCGCTCTCCCCGATGAAATAACCGGCAGAACCTCCCACATCTATAGTGATATCCTTATATATGGGGAAGGAATGGGATAGGTTGAAATTCATATACGTCCCCTTATAGTTTGTTATGTCCCTATATATGGTTATGGTGGGATTGAAGAGGGTTCCGTAGCTCGCGCTTAGGTATAGCTCTTCCGTTTCGTCCGCATACCTTGTCCCATAGTAGATGTAACCCCCTGACAGGGATAGCTTTTTTATCTCATAGGTATAGCTCATTATAAGGTCTGTTTCGTTCCATCCCTTTTTGAATTCGTTTGCGAATGTAGCCGTTTTTGTATTCCTCTGGTTTGTGTCAAGGTTACCCCATATGGAGAGGGAAAAACCTGACAGGGAGAGGTTGACAGAAGGTTGTATCACGAGCCCGCTTCTACCGATCTCGTAACCCCTGAATATGTAACGATTATAAGTGCCGAGGGAAGCGGAACCCGATACCTGCGTCTCCTTTCCCTTTTCTCCACTATCGGAGATAGAAGGGCCACATAGGGCAAATAGCACCAGATACACCAACATACAAATTTTAAAACCTTTCATAAAACACCTCCTGAGTTTGATCATTAACCAGAGGTAACTCTGGGTTAAATCGAGAAAAAAAGGGCGCCTTTTAAGACCATATCGTGGTCAAAAAAGACGCCCATCGTCTAAAACAAAAAAAGACGTTCTTAAATCAGAACGCCTTCGTCTTTATACACAACCCTGTGTTTTTAAGTTTAGCCTTTTATATCTTAAAAGTAATAAGGGGGAAGAAATGGTAACTAAAATATTGTATTAAAAAAAGTATGGTATACAGGGGTCTAAAACCTATACTGATGACCAATAATATTTTTTTATATATTTAAGGGACATTATTTTCTTGACAATCGATATTTCTAAACATTAAATGTAGTTAGCACAATTTATAAAACGGTTTAACCCTTAAAATTGTATACAGCATGTTTCTCATGTTTCTATAAAAAATTTATTTTCAAACAAAAAGGAGGGCCTAACTTTGATCAGAGAGGCATTAAGTGTTTCAGGTACAGGTTTATTCGTGGTATTTCTCACCCTGTTCATATTGTCCCTTAGCGTTAAGTGTATGAGCTATGTGTTAAAGCGTACAGCCAAGAAGGGGGGTAAGAAACATGGAGATCTTTAATGTGTTTTATGAGATTTTTTTAAAAACGGGTATCCCCCATCTCGACTACAGATATGTAATCATGTGGTTTATCGGTTTTCTTTTTATGTACCTTGCGATCAAGAAAGACTTTGAGCCCCTTCTCCTTGTTCCCATAGGGTTCAGTATATTCCTTGTGAATATGCCTATCGCACCCCTTACAGGGCCGGGTCAGCTTATACATCTCTTTTTTAAATACGGTCTTGAGACGGAAATCATACCGTGCCTTATATTTCTCGGTATCGGGGCTTTGACAGATTTCGGACCGATGATCGCAAATCCAAAAACCCTCCTCCTCGGGGCCGCTGCCCAACTCGGGGTATATGTGTCGTTCTTCGGGGCGATTTTTTTTGGTTTTAACATAAAAGAGGCCGCATCAATCGGTATAATAGGTGGTGCCGATGGCCCTACCACAATCTATCTTGCCACGGCCCTGGCCCCCCATATGATGGGTATGGTTGCCGTAGCGGCATACTCATATATGGCGATGGTTCCCTTAATCCAGCCCCCTATAATGAAGCTCTTAACAACAGAGGCAGAGAGAAAAATAAGGATGAAACAGTTAAGGTCTGTCTCTAAGACAGAGAAGATCATCTTTCCTATTGTGGCTACCATTGTAATCTGTTTGCTTACCCCTGATGCAGCGCCATTGATGGGGCTTTTCATGATAGGAAACCTTTTCAGGGAATGTAAGGTTGTCGATAGGCTGTTGAAGACCGCCCAGAACGACCTTTTAAATATAGTCACAATCGTTCTCGGTCTCGCCGTTGGTTCAACGATGAAGGCGGAAGTATTTTTGAACCCAAAGCCGTTATTTATATTTTTTCTTGGCCTTGTTGCCTTTGCCTTCTCCACCGTGGGGGGTGTACTCTTTGCGAAAATCATGAACCTTTTCCTGAAGGAGAAGATAAACCCCCTTATAGGTTCCGCAGGGGTATCCGCTGTTCCGATGGCTGCAAGGGTATCTCAGAAGGTGGGCCAGGAGGCGGATCCGAAGAACTTCCTCCTGATGCATGCGATGGGTCCCAATGTGGCAGGTGTTATCGGTACTGCCGTTGCGGCAGGGACTTTTCTTGCCATGCTAAAATAGAGCGATATACCCTTTCTTTTTTTGTAAAATTTATTTAAGATACTACTTCTGTATCAATATGAGACCGTTTTTCATTCTCTTTTTTAGTCTGTATGCTACCATGCATGCCTATGTGTTGATAAAGGCAAGGCAGGCACTACTTTTTGGCTGGAAATATATTATCCCTCTTACCGTGATATTCGGTACAATGGTTTTCGCCCCTTACTTTGTGAGGGTGTTAGAGAGGACCGGTCACGAGATTTTTGTAAGGGTCATGGCATATGTGGGGTATACATGGATGGCAGCCCTTTTTCTGTTTGTCATCATATCCCTTTCGATAGATGTGGTGAGAATCTTTATCTATATTACGGGGACTATCTTACATAGAGATTTTTCCCGAATATTAGATGCCTACCGCCCCCTTTTTTTTATACCCCTTCTCCTCTCCCTCTCCATAGTTGTTTACGGCTATTTCGAGGCGAGGAACATAAAAACCGAATGGATAAGGATTAAGACAGAGAAGATCCCGGAACGAATAGGAAGTTTAAAGATCCTCCAGATCTCGGACGTCCATCTCGGCCTCATCGTGGGAAGATCGAGGCTTGAAAGGATTATAAGGGAAATAAAGAGGGTAGACCCCCACATCTTAGTATCAACAGGGGACCTTGTGGACGGTCAACAGAACCATATAAACGGACTTATTGGCCTTTTAATGGAGATAAATCCGGAATACGGTAAGTTTGCAATTCTTGGAAATCACGAATTTTATGCAGGCATAGAGCATTCTATAGATTTTATAAGGGAGGCAGGGTTTAGACTCTTAAGGGGAGAGGCGGTTGTGATAGATGGGTTTTTAAGCATAGCAGGGGTGGACGATGAGGCAGGTCTGCCTTTTAACTATAGAGAGGTATCTGAGAAAATTTTACTCGGCTCTTTAAGAAAGGATACCTTTACCGTACTTCTGAAACACAGACCCGTTATCGATAAAGAGGCAATAGGTCTATTCGACCTCCAGTTGTCAGGCCATACCCATAAGGGGCAGATATTTCCCTTCAGGTATTTTACAAGACTCGTCTTTCCCATGTATAACGGTCTCTATGAATTATCGGGAGGTTCACATCTTTATGTGAGTAATGGTACAGGTACTTGGGGGCCCCCTGTCAGGTTTATGGCCCCCCCAGAGATTACCGTTATTGAGCTAATCTATGAAAATAAGGCCCATTTAAAAGGCGTAACTGATCGCGGCGCCTCCTGAGATATTTGTCTTCACCTGCCCCTCGAGGTTGAGGCTTATCTTTTTTGTCAAGGGGATCGCAAGACCAAGAAAACCGCCGAAGTTGTTCTTTCCTTTTAATGTCCTTGTGGTGTCCGCTAACTGACCCGGGACGGTGCTTGTATAGCAGGCATCGACCTGTGTTAAATATACAAAGGGTCCACCGTAAAGGTAAAGGTACGGGGAGAACTTGGCCTGAAAACCGATACCGCCGGTGAGATCCCAGAGGTTTTTCAACTTCATATCCCAGGTACCAACCCCTCCTGCTGCCTTTACAGTTCTGTCATCTTTGTAATTCGTATAATAACTCGCCTGACCGAAGAGACCAAGGGAAAACCCGTTCATTCTGTAAAAAACACCCTTAAAACCTGCAGAGGCAAAAAACTTTGCCTTATCGTTAAAATCCTCGTTGGCGGTGAAGAGTTCCTTTACCTTCATGTTTGCCGCTCCAACCCTACCGTATATCTCCCAATCCTTTAAGATACCGAAATTGCCCTGAAAATATGCATTATGGCTTTTCATATCGAAGGAATCACCAAAACCTTCAAGTTTGTTCGTATTGTAATAGTAGCCACCTTGAACTGCGAAGGACCCTGCCTTTGCAGTCGGTTCAGGGGAACCGTATTGAAAGGCAAAGGATATGCTATATGTGAAGACCATTAATATTGAAGCAAAAAATAAGACTTTCTTCATTATCTATCCCTCCCGAGAAAATTTTGACTACAAAAAAGCAATCTATAGAAATATCAATTAAATTATTAAATTACATACAGTGAAGATGTCAAGAAAATATTATACTTTTGGGTTTAAATTTTCAACGCCATTTTTTAGCTCTCAAGGGCCTCCCGAATCTTTATGGAGAATTGATGGAGAGAAAAAGGTTTCTGTATGTAATGGACATTTTTTTTAAGGATACCATTTTTAATAACAACGTTCGTTGTATATCCGGACATAAAAAGAGCTTTTAGGGACGGCCTCATAACCTGCAAAATCTCTGCGAGTTCACTGCCGTTCATATCGGGCATTACAATATCCGTTATAAGAAGGTCTATCTCTCCCTCATATGTTTTTGCCCTTTCAATGCCTTCTATCGGTGATTGGGCCGGTAGTACCTTATAGCCCAGTTGTTCGAGCATAAAGGAACATAATTCCAGGACCTTTTTTTCATCTTCTACCAGAAGGACAGTCTCGCCTTTGGCCTTTAAAACATGGGATGTTTCCTGTTCTACCACGTCCTCTTTGGTACCTTTATGTCTTGGTAAGAATATCTTAAAGGTTGCACCCTTTTGGGGTTCGCTGTAAACATTTATATAACCGTTATTCTGCTTCACTATGCCGTAAACAGTGGAAAGCCCGAGCCCGGAGCCTTTTTCCGTGCTTTTGGTGGTAAAGAAAGGTTCAAACACACGCTCCTTAACCTCCTTCTCCATACCTATACCGTTATCGCTTATCGCCAGCATCACGTATTCCCCGGGGCTTAAGCCGTAGTGGACCTTGCAGTAATTTTCATCTAAAATTACATTTTGGGTTTCGATCGTTATGGTTCCATAGTCCAGAATGGCATCCTTGGCGTTTATAACGATATTTAAGACGATTTGATTTAATTGTGCAGGGTCTATCTTCACATTCCATAGATGGACATCCGGCAACCACAGAAGTTCTATATGCTCCCCGATGATACGGCGAAGCATCTTTAACATATCCTCGATTTTTTCGTTTATGTTAAAAACCTTTGGTGTTATTGTCTGTTTTCGGGCAAAGGCGAGGAGATTTTTGGTGAGTTCCGCAGAGCGTTCCCCTGCCTTTTGTATCTCCAGAAACTTATGGTACAGAGGGTCTGACGTATCGAGTGTAAGGAGGGCAAGCTGGGTATGGCCGAGGATTATTGTGAGCATATTATTGAAATCATGGGCAATACCCCCGGCAAGCCTGCCTATTGCCTCCATCTTTTGGGATTGCACGAGCTGTTCTTCTATACGTTTCAGTTCTGTAATATCTTCACAGGTAACGATAAAGAGGTCTTTCTGGATGGCCATCAGGTCAAAGTTTATAATTTTTTTCGTCCCATCCTTGGAGGTTAAGGTAAGGGTTCTCCTTTTTTTTATTCCAGCGGTTAGGTCTTCTATGTCTTCAAACCACTTGGAGATAACCTCTCTTCTATAATCGGGGTCTGGAAATACTTTTGCAAACCATGTCTTTCCGTTGGGGATTTCTGAAATGTGATATCCGAAAAGTTCTACCCATTTTGCGTTGATATACCGAAAAACCCCCTTTCTGTCAACCATCGCTACACCAAAAAAGACGTTCTCAAGAAGGGTAGAGAATTTTTCCCTTTCCTCCCTTATTAGCTCCTCTGCCTTTTTTCTCTCCGTTATGTCCCTGACCATGGCCTGGATGTATACTTCATCCCCTATCTCTAATCTATTTAGACTTACCTCAGCATAGAAGATCGTGCCGTTTAAGTGGCAATGGACCCATTCGAAGAATTGGGGTTCTCCTTCAAGGGCTGCCCGGATCTTCTCAAGGGCCTTTTCTTTAGAATCCCTGCCATCGGGTTGGGTAGGGGGGGAGAAAAGGTACGGGGTCCTTCCGATAATCTCCTCCCTCGTGCACTGGAACATGGTAAGGGTTTTGGGATTACAGTCTATGAATATATTGTCTTTCATCAATAAAATAGCATCGTTTGCATGCTCGAAGAGGGTTCTGTAGCGGGTCTCACTTATCTTTAGGGCATCCTCCGCGAGTTTTCGTTTTGTGATATCCTCCCCATATCCCGCATAGTAGAGGATATTGCCATCTTGATCCTTTATGGCCCGGGCATTCAAAGAGACCCAGATGATGGAGCCGTCCTTTTTATATTGCTGGGATTCAAAGTTCTCAACAACATCTTTTTCTACAAGGAGCCTCTTCCATATCTCCCTGTCTTCAGGGTTTACATAGAGCTGTCTTCCGATATCGTTTATTGCCGCCATCATTTCTTCCGGGGAATCATAACCGTGCATACGGGCATCGGCAGGGTTAAGGCTTATGAATCTCCCATCGGGGGTGCTTAAAAAGATACCCTCCACTGCCTGCTCATATATATTCTTATACTTTTCCTCACTTTTACGGAGCTCTTCCTCCCTTTTTACGGCATCCGTTATATCCATACAGCACAACATCTCTATATTTTCTTCAGGGATGGAGGAATGATAAAATTGTATGTTTTTCCGTGTCCCATCTTTGCAGGTTATAGTATAGACCCCTGTGATTAGCCCTTTTCCTCTCTCTGAATAAGTGTTTTCTCCATAATCGCCATCGGGATGGGACTTTTTAAACCACGTCTCCCCATCGGGGATCTCGGCTAGCTCATAACCGAATATCTCTTCGAATCTCCTGTTTATATAGAGAAAGGTACCATTATTGTCAATTAACGCTATCCCGGAGGGCAACAACTCTCCGAATTTTTTTATGTCGACCTTTTTTAGGTCCGCTCCTTTTGTCCCGAACAATGGCTATTCTACTCCTTGTTCTTATTTTTTTAACCGTACTTGTTTTTGGACGAGATGTAAAACCCTTTTTGGATTAGATTGATTTTTCTTATCTTTTTGCCAGCCATTCTATCCTGATTATCTTATGTTAAACTGACATTGTCAATACAAATCCATAACAGGCCTTTTTAGAGAATCTTCCTTGACAAAAACCTAAACCACTGCTATTTAACTTGTTAGATAAAAAACAGCAGGGGGTATTATGAAGATACTTCT
>JAOAGQ010000028.1 GCA_026415675.1 Syntrophorhabdaceae bacterium | reverse complement strand
AGATGTGTATAAGTGACAGCTTCTAAACCTCTCAATATTTTTATACTGTATGGCATATATGTTCCTTTAGCTTTTAAAATATTATAGCATCCGTATTAAATGTATGCAACATATGGAATGTTCTACCTCCATTTAAAGATGGATCAGAAAAATCAAAAAAGTCAATCACTACCAGTTAAAGCTGGTAGCTTGAGTTTCGGCTGGAAGCTGACTAAAGTTCTCCATCAACCTTGAAATCGTCATCAGAACTTTCTAAAGTTTGCTGTTCAATATATTTTATTATTATTTAATCGGTTACATTACCTGATGTTGCAACGAAGTAGCCTCTTGCCCACATGTGTCTACCCCAGAATGTTTTACTGAGGGTTTTGAATTCCATGAGCATCTTTCTGGGTGTTTTACCTTTTAGAAGCTTTACCAATTTACTCACTGATATGTGTGGGGGAACCGAAAGGAAGAGATGGACGTGATCTTTGGAGATATGTCCTTTTATTATCCCAACATCGTTTGTCCTACAAATTTCTCTTATCAAATCTCTCAAAATTTCTGCAATGTCAGTTCTAAGGATCTGTTTTCGGTATTTCGTAATCCACACTATATGGTATTTTATATCGTATACTGTATGGCTTGATTTCCTGTAATTTTCCACATAAAAAGCATACTAAAGACTTCCCCTAAAGGCGAGAGTTTTCTCTCATTCTCCAAGGGGGACAATAATATAACACGTTATTAGAGGATTCTCTTTCAACATTTGAAAGTAACCTCTCCCCTTATTGATTTTAGGGATGGGAAATTTATTTTCCTCCTTCGGCCTTTCTTATGATCTCGATGAAGGGGTAGTTGCCGAGCTTTTTCTTAAACGTCTCGTATCTATCCTGGGGTATGTTTATATGGTATACGCCCTTTGGAAGGACATATCTCCTCAGGTGGAGGTTAAAAATCCTAAACGTCCTGTAGGGGATCTCCATACAGTCCGCAAGGATCGATGTATAGAAATCTTTACTGGCTTCAACTGAAACCTCAACGAGGTATATCGGGCTATACATCTCCTTCTCATCAAAGGTTATCCCGTACTTTTCCCTGTTCTGAAGAATCTCTTTGATGGCCGCTATCCTGAATACGTATCGCTCCGTCTCCTCCGGTAGAAAGAGGTCAAAAAAATCCTTTGTATTCTGATATTCGATCGCTTCCCTTACCCTTGCGGCACCTGCATTATACGCAGCCAGAGCGAGCATCCAGTCTCCAAACTCTCCGTATAACCTCTTCAGGTGGGCAACAGCGGACCTCGTCGATTTTTTCATGTTATACCGCTCATCGATAATGTCGTTTATAAAGAGCCCCTCTTTTTTCCCCGTCTCTTTGATAAACTGCCATAGACCTGCTGCATTAGCCTTCGAGAGAGACCTGGGGTTGAAATAGCTCTCTACCGCCATAAGGTATATCAAATCCTGGGGGAGTGAGGCCTTTTTTACCTCCTCCGTGACCATAGGTAGATATTTATAATACCTTTTAGCTATTATGGTCATAAGGCCCCTGTTTTCCAAAAACTGGAAGAATTCCCGTTCAAACCGTTCCCTTATGTCTTCCCTTGTTATGGGTATCTTTCGGTCACATAAAAGGATCGTCTCCGGAAGTCCCTTTAATGTAAATGTATCGAACCCCTCCTTGAGTTTTGTTACCGCCGCCTCCAGATCAGTAACCCTCTTTTCCATAGGAGGGGGTGCCTTCTTATGTATCGACTGGGCCTCTGACGGAGGGGATACCCATACCCCCATCAAAATGAAATTTATCAAAAAGGAGATGGTTAAAATGGGCCTAATCATTGGGATCATTCCTTTGCCATCCTATTTAGCATACTTACCCTGTTTGCCATTCTTTCGATGAGGGCTTTTAACTCTATCTGGAGGGACCCCAGGTTCTCATACTTCTTTTTGTAGATGGTCTCGAGCTCCTTCCTCCAGTATTCGACGATCTCCCCCTCTCTTTTGTTCATCTCCAGTTCAAATTTTTTCTTAAGGTCCCTCAATACCTTTTCACTGATCTCCATATCTCTTTTCCCTCTCCCTGATAAAATATCTTAATATGACTATCATTGCAACAACCACCAAAAAGACCGCAGGAAGGACATACCTCTCGTACCCCTTTACGTCCTTGATGAATATAAATACCACATTTCCAAAAATATAGCCCGTTAAGGTCACCCCTACACTCCAGATAATCGAATTTATGCCGTTTATAATAAGGAATTTCAGGAGCGTGATGTTTGTACATCCGAGAAGGATAAGGACAACGGTCCTAATACCGGCAAGGAAACGTATCAAGAAGATGATGAAGTTACCGTGCAGATGGATCACCTTGTCCGCTAGTCGCATCCTCTTTTTCAGAAAATCGTATCTTTCGACGATCCCCTTACCGTAATATCTCCCTATGCCAAAGAAGAAAAAGTCGCCGATAAAAGTTCCCAAAAATGACCACACCATCACGCTCGTTAGATTGAGGTAACCGAACCTCGAGAACACACCCCCCATCAATACGGTCGTCTCCCCTTCAAGGAAAGTCCCTATAAAAATCCCGATATAGCCATATTTCTCTATGAGCCCTTCCATTTATGGCCTTTTCCTAAAGTTTCTAAAACATCCATTACAACCATCATGATATAAAGTTTACAATTACTATTCAACATGGAACTTCTTCCTCTCATTCAACCTCATAAGGATGATCCCTATCTCGTACAGAATATATGTCGGCAGGGCAAGGAGCATCATGTTATACACATCGGGGGTAGGTGTTATAAGGGCAGAGGCGATAGTGATGAATAGTATGGCGTATCTTCTTGTTTTAATAAGAGTTTGAGCCTTCACTATACCCTTTTTGTTTAAGGCGAGAAGTACTATGGGAACCTCAAAGGTAATGCCGAAGGCGAATATCATCGCTGCGGAAAATTTTATAAACTTCTCCACAGAGATCATCGCCTTTAACACGTTTCCTTCATAGCTTAGAAGAAACGTGATCCCCGAGCGGAGCACAACGGCGTAACAGAAGAGACTCCCTCCATAAAACAGAAGGATAGAGAAAATGACGAAAAGCCATCCCTCAACAGGCTTTAATGAGGTCATCCCCTTGAACTCATCCCAGAGCAAGATGATGAAGAAGGGGAGGGCAAAAAAAAGTCCTGCATAGAGCGCGAGTTCCACCGAAGAGAAGAATACCTCCGGAAAGGTAAAGTAGTAGACCTTGATCTTTACCGTTTTGAGGAGCAGATTTAGGATATCCTTATAAAAGATAAAGCATACCGTTGAAAATATGGCAACGACTATAAGGGACTTGATGATAACCCTCTTTAACCCGTTTAAGGTCTTTACGAGCTTTTCTCTGTCCATTCCAGATCTATCCTCGTTGTACCGAGAGAGATGATGTATTTAATCGCATCCTCTGTTGATAAAGAAATAGGGGTAATCTCTCCTTCAGGGATGATAACAAGAAAACCGGATGTGGGGTTTGGGGTGGTGGGTATAAATACTGTACAGAACCTCTTGCCCTCTCTGCCCTCGAGGCGCCCTGTGATAAACCCTATCACATACCTTCCCTTGAGAGGAAACTCTATAAGGGCTATCTCTTTGAAAGATTTTATCCTATCGGAGCTTAGGGCGTCGGTCATATCCTTTACCGATGTGTATATCCATTTAACAAAGGGTATCTTCTTTAGAATGGACTCCCCATAGAAAAGAATCCTCTTACCCATATAATTCGATGCCACCACCCCGACGAAATAGGTTAAAGCCACGAAAAATAAAAGCCCCATCCCGGGGAGATAAAACTCCTTCTCCGTAAAACCCTGGATGATGTTTTTGAATATCGGGGCTATAAACCCATCTATCGTCCCTATGATCGCATATATCACATAGGCTGTGACAATAAGGGGGATAACGATTAAAAGCCCTGTAAAAAATGTATTTCTCAAATGTTTCCTCATTGGCTATGCCACCTCTTAATCTATCTCCTTTAGGAAAAGTATAAGCCCGCTCGATAATGTGACGAGTATGCCGAGGACAAATATGCCGAATCTGAAACTGATCAAATCTCCTGCAAGACCTAAAAGATAGGGGAGAAGTCCTACACCGAATAGACCGGAGAGGGCCCCTAAAACCCCTGCTGCCATACTTCTCTTTTTAATGTCGAACATCCTCGATATGGCCACAAGGCCTGCCGGAAAAAAGACAGGGATAAAACTCGCCTGGAGAAATAGAAAGATAAGGACCACCGTTGGATTTTTATGGCTCAATAGCATGGTGGTTAGACCTGTGGAGGAGACCAAATAAAACATGGTCTTCTTCAGATTGAATCTATCAATGATAAAACCTCCGGCTATTGTGAGTAAAGGGCCCCCGAGCCTTGAAAAACCAAAAACCGTATTCGCATAGCCGATACTGAAATTGAGCTCCTTCGTCAGATAAAGGGGTAGGATAAAATAGACGGCGAGGTTGGCACCTACGGCGAAGATCCATACGATCCCGAGAAACCAAAGGGATTTACTCTTTAAGACATCAACTACAAAGCCTATTCTTTTATCTCCCGAGGGCAACACATCATCGCAGGTATAGTAAAAAACGGCGAGGCATAAAACAAAGATCCCGGCGAAAAAATAGAACATTACCCTCCAGTTAAAGTAGTTTAAAAACAGAAGGGCGATAAAGGGGATAACAAATACACCGAAGGTGATACCTGTGTCGTGGAGGGAGAGCACCTTCCCCCAAATCTTACTCTCATAGTACCTTGTGATTATAGGCATTATCGAGGGGAGATGCATACCTGTTGCAATCCCGAGGGCAAATCCAAGGAGGGACAACTGGTTGAAATTCGTCATAAACGGCACGGCAAACAAAATTAGACTGCACGCACCGAGGGAAATACCTATGGATCTCTTATACCCGATAAGACTCGCCACCATCCCCGATACGAAGAGGGATATGCCGTATCCCGCCGATGTTAAGGCAAAGAGGCTACTCGCCTTTGCATGGGTTATACCGTATTCATCCTCTAAAAGAGGCATAATAGGAGAAAAGGCGGTCCTGCACCCATAGTTCATAAACCAGACAAACCAGAAGAAGATGAGATACAGAAGGGCCTTTCCTTTTAACTCCCCGTATGCTTGCATGGTGAAAATCTAACCTTAACAGGGAAAGAATTTCAATGGAATGTTGAGAAGAGGAGAAAAAATATGTTAGCTTATCGTCAACCTATCCAAAACATCTGGAGGAATTATGGAATTACTGAAGGCGATACACGAGAGGAGAAGTGTAAGAAAATATAAACAGGATTCTGTGCCTGATGAGATAATCTTTGAGATTCTTGAGGCGGCAAGGAGGGCCCCTTCGTGGGCAAACACACAGACCTGGCGCTTCATAGTCGTCAAGGACCAGGAGATTAAAAGACTCCTTTCGGAGACTTTAGGACAGACAAACCCTGCAAAAAATAGCATCATTGAAGCCCCTGTTCTCATATGTGTCGCTTGTGAAAAGGGGGTTTCGGGCTTTTCAAAGGGGGTTGCCAGAACGGATAAGGGGGATTGGTTTATGTTTGATGCAGGTATTGCGATGGAACATATCGTCCTTGCCGCCTGGAATTTCGGTCTTGGCACATGCCATGTGGGATCTTTCGATGCCCCAAAGGCAGAGGAGATCTTAAAGATACCTGAAAAATTCGCGATAGTCGAGATGACCCCCCTCGGATATTTCGACTACGAACCGAAACAGACACCGAGAAAGCCCCTTGAGGAAATCGTGTATCTCAACGTTTTCGGAGAACCATACAGAAAAGGATAGAAAGGATTTTAGATGGATATACCCATAATCAACCTTAAGGCCCAATTTCAAGAAGTCAAGGAGGAGATACTTAAAAAGATAGGGGAAATCCTCTCCGAACAGAAACTGATACTCGGCGATTACGTAAAGCTCCTTGAGAAAACGATAGGGGAATATACCGGTGTGCCCTATGCCATATCCTGCGCCAACGGAACGGATGCATTAATCCTCTCCTTAATGGCCCTTGGTATAAAGGAGGGCGATGAGGTGATCACAACACCTTATACCTTCTTTTCAACGGCAAGCTCCATTGCCTTACTCGGAGGTAGGCCTGTATTCGTTGATATCGATGAAAGGGATTTAAATATAAACCCTGAATTTATAGAGGCTGCCATCACCCCAAAGACAAAGGCCATTATGGTCGTTCATCTCTTCGGAAAGCTCTGTGACATGAAACCTATAGAAGATATCGCAGATAGATACGGGTTATCCCTCATAGAGGATATGGCCCAATCCCTCGGGGCGAGAAAGGATGGAAAAATGGCGGGGAGTTTCGGTGATATCGCCGCTTTAAGTTTCTATCCCACCAAGAATCTCGGGGGTATAGGCGAAGGGGGGATGGTCTTGACAAAAAGGGAAGACCTCGGGGAAAAGGTAAAAAAACTAAGGGTCCACGGTATGGGACAGGTTCCTTATATACACGAGATGCTCGGTATAAACAGTAGGCTCGATGAGATCAAGGCGTGTGCGTTGACGGTAAAATTCCCCCATCTCGAAGCGTGGAACAGAAAGAGGATTGAAAACGCCCTCTATTACAACGAGAGGTTTAAAGGGCTTCCCTTGATACTGCCCCGCATAGAGGGAGACCAGGACCACATCTTCCATCTATATGTGGTTAGAACGGAAAAAAGGGAAGGGCTTAAAGAGCACTTAAAGCAAAAAGGTGTTCAGACAGGGGTATACTACCCTGTCCCTCTCCATTTGCAGGAGTGTTTTGGGTATCTCGGTTATAAGAAAGGGGATCTTCCTGTCTCCGAAGTGGCTTCAAGGACAAGCCTCGCCCTACCTGTGTATCCCGAATTGAAAGAAGAGGAGAGAGAATATATAGCCGGGGCAGTAATCGAATTTTTTACGTAATCCTTACATTTGATCAAAGCTTTTTTAAAAGCCAGGCCATGTTTTTACCCAGGGTGGACATCGTCTTTATGCCTTCGTCGTCATGCTCCACCTCCCCGATCTCCCTTCCTATGGCGATGTTCCAGTAAAGGGAACCGGGCACGATCATCTGCCTTATGAGAAAAAAGTGGTTTAACGTGTCGAAGGTATGGATCGCCCCACCCCTCCTCACCGACACTACCGCGGCCCCCACCTTATAACGGAAAGGTTCGTCGTTTGCCCTTGCCACTATCCCTGCCCTCTCTATGAAGGCCTTCATATTGGCCGTGATGTCCGACATATAGGTTGGTGAGCCGAGGATGATGCCATCCGCATCGATCATCTTTTTTATGTATCCATTGACAGGGTCGTTTTTGATCACACACTTCATATCTCTATTTATGCTACATCTCATGCAGGCCGTGCATCCTTTTAAATGCTTCCCTGCAAACTGTATCAATTCCGTCTCTATCCCTTCATTTTGCAACTCTTTCAGTACATGGTTTATGAGTATGGCGGTATTGCCATCCTTTCTCGCACTCCCGTTGAAAGCAACAACTCTAATCTTTTTCATAACCCACCCCACCTTGGAATATATTAATTAATTTAGTTAAACATTTTGTCTCTGAAGATGAAAAATACGGCCCCCATCATACACATCATTGCCCATATATAATCGAGCTTAAAGGGCTCTTTCATGTAAAATATAGAAAAGGGGATAAATACGGAAAGGGTGATCGCCTCTTGGATTATCTTTAATTGGCCTACGTTCAAAGCCTGGTAACCTATCCTGTTTGCAGGGACCTGTAAGAGATACTCGAACAGGGCGATCCCCCAACTGAATATAGCCGCAATTAACCACGGTTTCCCATTCAACTCCTTGAGATGGGCATACCACGCAAAGGTCATAAAGACATTGCTACATATCAAAAGAAATACGGTCTTAAGTAAAACAGCCATCTTCCATCTTAACCAATCGAAAATCTGTGAAGTATCTTATTTAAACAGAAACTCTTTAATTTGTAAAGGAATATTATAAACAATGATAAACAAAAAAAGTCCTGATTAATATATTTACATGTAGATAAAAAAATCGACTTAAAATAAGAAATATTTTTAAAACAGGTTGAAATTATCTTAACTGTTGTTATAAGATAAAAAATTCATTGACAATTTTTGATAATGGGTTATAAGAAGGGAAATCCCATGGGCAGAAAAAAGAAAGAGAAAAAGGTAGAACATAAAAACAGAAGGGAGAGTGCCTCACAGAAAAAGAAGGCGAAGATCATAAGCACCACAATGCAACTCTTACTGAAAAAAGGGGGCTCCACCTCAACATCCACTTCCGACGTCTGTGCTGCAGCAAAACTCACAAGGCCAACACTCTACCATTATTTCGGGAGCAAGAGAAACCTCCTCCTTTCCGTCCATATGGACTCCATAGAGAAGACATTAAAGCCCTATCTGAACGAGGCATCATCCATAAAGAACCCTTCCGAGAGGCTCAACTATATGGTCTATACCTTTACAAAAGAGATCATATGCAAGCATCCCGAATTGAGGGTGCTCATCCATGATACCTTCTCTATGAAGGACAAATATTTCAAAGAGGTAAGGGAAATATGGAAAGAGCACTACAGGCTTTTAAAGGATACAATAACGGAATTACAATCGGAGGGAAGGATAGACCCTTCAATCAAGCCATCATGGGCAACACTTTTCGTGTTAGGGATGCTCACTTGGATCACTTACTGGTTGGACTATTCAAGAAATGATGAATTAGAAGAACTCGCCCAGCATGCCGTAAAAATAGTTCACAGTGGACTCTCTATGAAATAATAGATTATTTACAACATCGAAGAGGAGGGAGTTATGAAAAAGGTATGTTTGCTTGCACCATTTCTTTTCATCGCTTTGATCGTTTCCCCTTTTTTTAACCTATGCGGTGCGGTCTATGCCCAGACGATAAAGCTACCCGAACCAAAAGTAGATGGCCCCCTCTCCATCGAGAAGGCAATAAAGGAGAGAAGGTCAATTAGGAGCTATAAACCTGAGTCTTTGACCATAGAGGCCGTCTCCCAGGTTCTCTGGGCAGCCCAGGGTATAACCGAACCGCAGAAGGGTTTAAGGACAGCCCCTTCTGCCCGGGCCCAGTATCTGATAGAGGTGTATCTCATTGCGGATAACGTCACAGATTTAAAGCCAGGGCTATATAAATATATCCCCAAGGGTCATCTTTTACAGACTATCTCCCTTGGAGATGCAAAGGAGAGGCTCTTCGGCGCAGCAGGACAGACACCTATCAAGAATGCACCATGCGCTCTATTGATCACAGGACATATAGCCCGTTCCACAAATCCAGGATGGATATACCTTGAAGCAGGCCATAGCTCCCAGAATGTATACCTCCAGTGTGTATCCCTTAATTTCGGAACTGTGGCTATGGCAGGGTTTAAGCCTGAAGAGGTCAAAAAGGCGTTGAACATCCCCGACGGGGAGCAGCCCATATACATCATGCCTATTGGGAAGAAATAGATATACAGGGTGTTTTTGGGGATAACCCTTAAACACCCTCTCTTCAACACCTTTACTTTAAACACAACGACAAAACCACACAGGGACAACCGATTTTCATAATTTGCTACAGGATTATTTACAAAACACTTCTTTTTTTTCTTGACATATACCCCCTTTAATAGATATATATTTATCGATACAATTATATCGATAAAATATTATTTTTTAAGAGGGGCCTATGAGAGAAGATAAGAGAGATACGCAGGTTATAAAACCGATTCCAGAGCCTACCCTTCGAAGACTCCCTGTCTATTACCAGTATCTTAAAAAACTCCACAATGAAGGAAAGGTAGATTTTATATCGGCAACCCAAATTGGTAATGACCTAAATATCATTCCCATCCAGGTGAGAAAAGACCTTGAGATTGCAGAGGCAACGGGCAAGCCAAAATTGGGTTACAGCGTTACAAACCTTATAAAATGTATAGAAGAATTTCTCGGCTGGAATAATGTTACCGATGCCTTTCTGGTAGGGGCAGGGAACCTTGGTTCTGCCCTCCTCGGTTATAACGGTTTTAAAGAATACGGATTGAACATCATCGCAGGATTCGATAACGACGAAAATAAGGTGGGTAAGGAGATAGGGGGGAAGATGGTATTCCCCATAGATAAATTACCGGAGATGACCAGGAGAATGGGTATTAAAATTGGGATACTCACGGTACCGGCCCCATACGCCCAAGAGGTGGCAAACATCATGATAAAGGCTGGGATAAGGGCCATATGGAACTTTACCCATGTAAAATTAAACGTCCCCCCAAATGTAATCGTACAGCATGAAAACCTTGCCGCATCCCTTGTTGTCCTATCGAAAAGATTGAGAGTAATGCTAAAACCGGATGAATAAAAGGAGGGAGAAAAATGGAGACCATAAGAAAATTTGAGCGCGTACTCGAAATAGTGGAGCAGAACAAAAGGCAGCCATCACGTCTGATCCCCATTCTTCAAGAGGTCCAGACAGAATACCGGTACCTGCCCGAGGAGGTTTTAACGTTTATCGCCACCTCTCTCGGTATATCCCCTGCAAAGGTATTCGGTGTGGCTACTTTCTATTCTTTGTTTACCCTAAAACCAAAGGGGAAATACCATATAAGGGTCTGTAACGGTACCGCCTGTCATGTAAAGAGTTCAATGGGAATATATAAGGCAATACAGAAAAAACTGAAACTCCATGACGGTAAAGAGACAACGGATGATATGCTCTTTACCGTTGAAACGGTTAACTGTCTTGGTGCATGTGGGCTTGCCCCCGCAATGGTAATCAACGAAGAGGTCTTCGGTCAGCTCACACCGGAAAAGGCGGAAAGAATTATAGATGGTATTATCGAAAAGGAGGCGGCGTATGAACTGGACTATCATGGAGCTTAATAAGATCAAAAAGGACTTTTCCACGTGGGAGAGTTCTGTTACTCACCGGGTGCTTGTATGTGCAGGCACAGGCTGTCTTGTAAACGGCTCTATGAAGGTATACGAAGAGTTTCTCCGTACTGCAAAGGATTCGGGCCTTCCTGTAATCGTTGAATTAAAAGGGGAAGAAAAAGGTGTATGGGTCTCAAAGAGTGGGTGCCAGGGGTTCTGTCAGATAGGCCCCCTCGTAACGATCATGCCGGAGAACATCCTCTATACAAAGGTAAAACCCGAAGATGTCCGGGATATCGTTGAAACAACTATAAAAAAAGGGGAGATACTCCACAGACTCCTCTACATAGAGCCCAATATGCAGAAACTCTGCAAGGGAACGGAGGATATACCTTTCTACCAGAAACAGTGTAGGTTTGTCTTAAAAAAATGCGGGGCCATCGACCCGGAGGACATAAGGGAATATATCTCCCACGATGGTTATTCAGGGGCCGCCAAGGCCTGCCTTGAGATGACCCCGGAAGAGATATGTATCTCCATATACGAGTCGGGTCTAAGGGGTAGAGGGGGTGGAGGATTTCCAACAGGTAGGAAATGGGATAATGCAAGGAGGCAGGAGAGTGATAAAAAATATGTGATATGTAATGGCGACGAAGGTGACCCGGGGGCATTTATGGATATGGGTGTGATGGAGGGTAATCCCCACAGTATCATAGAGGGTATGATTATTGCCTCCCGGGCGATAGGGGCCGATGAGGGGTATGTGTATGTCAGGGCAGAATACCCCCTCGCTGTAAAAAGAATGAGGAAGGCGATAGATGATGCCTATAAACTCGGTATACTCGGTTCCAAGATCTTCGGCTCGGACCACACCTTTAACCTCCAGGTTATGGAGGGGGCAGGGGCCTTTGTATGCGGGGAAGAGACCGCGCTAATCGCCTCTATAGAAGGGAAAAGGGGCATGCCTTCGCCAAAACCTCCCTATCCGGCCCAGAGCGGCTTGTGGGGGAAACCAACCATTATAAATAACGTGGAGACCCTATCCACTGTACCCCTTATCATCACAGAGGGCGTTGAAAGATTCCGTAAAATGGGAACCCATAATTCGCCCGGGACCAAGACCTTTGCCATAACAGGTCATGTATTAAATACAGGCCTGATAGAGATGCCCCTTGGAGTTACCCTCCGGGAGATCGTATACGGCGTTGCCGGAGGTATCACCGGAGATGATGGCAGCGTCATGTCCAACGGGTTTAAGGCTGCCCAGATTGGAGGGCCTTCAGGGGGATGTCTCACCCTTGACCATTTTGATCTCCCCATAGATTTCGATTCCTTAAAAAAGGTCGGGGCAATGGTCGGTTCCGGGGGCTTGGTTATCATGAACAAGAATACCTGCATGGTGAGTGTCGCAAGGTTTTTCATGCAGTTTACCCAGAGCGAATCCTGTGGTAAATGCGTACCATGCAGGGAAGGGACAAAACAGATGTTGGGTTTACTCGATGATATCATAGAGGGCAGGGCAAAAGAAGAGACCCTCGAAACCCTTGAAGACCTCGCAATGGCGGTACAGAAAGGCTCCCTCTGTGGCCTCGGGAAAACGGCACCCAACCCTGTTTTATCGACACTCCAATACTTCCGGGAAGAATATGAGGCCCATGTGAGGCACAAATACTGTCCCACCGGCAAGTGCAGGGCCTTAACTAAATTTACGATAGATCAAGAACTCTGTAAGGGATGCACCCTGTGTGCAAATAAATGCCCTGTGAGCGCCATAACAGGGGAGAAGAAAAAGCCCCATAATATCAACCCTTTTCTCTGTATAAAGTGCGGGGTATGCGCTGAGACCTGTAAGTTTAAAGCCATAAAAGGAGATAGACCATGAACGAATATGACCATATAACTATCGACAACAAACAGGTAACGATAGAAAACGAAAAAAATCTGCTTGAGCTTATCAGAAAGGCAGGTATAAATCTTCCTACTTTCTGCTACCATTCAGAATTGAGCGTCTACGGTGCATGCAGGCTCTGTATGGTCGAAGTGGAGGGCATGGGTCTTGTTCCCTCCTGTTCTACCCCTCCATCCCCCAATATGAAGGTAAAGACGAATACAGAAGAGATAAGGAAGATGAGAAAGATCATTGTGGAACTCCTCCTTGCCAATCACAGCCAGAACTGTCCCACCTGTCAGAAAAGCGCCAACTGTCAACTCCAGGCCCTGGCAAGAAGGCTCGGTATAACAGAGATCAGGTTTAAAAATCAAAGCAGGAACCTCCCTGTTGATGATTCATCGCCCTCCATCGTCAGGGACCCCAACAAATGTGTCCTCTGCGGTGATTGTGTCCGTATCTGTTCAGAGGTACAGTCAATAGGGGCGATAGACTTTGCCTTTAGGGGGGCAAAGACGATCGTGATCCCGAGTTTCGGTAAGGACCTCGATAAGGTCGAATGCGTAAACTGCGGTCAGTGTGCCCGTGTCTGCCCTACAGGGGCTTTGATCCCGAAATCTGTGGTAGACGATGTGTGGAAAGCCCTGCACAACCCAAAAAAGGTCGTCATAGCCCAGATTGCGCCTGCTGTAAGGGTCGCAATAGGAGAGATGTTCGGCCTTGAGCCAGGGGTGATCTCAACAGGTCAGACCGTTGCCGCCTTAAAAGCCATAGGTTTTCACAGGGTCTACGATACGTGTTTTACCGCAGATTTGACCGTTATTGAGGAGAGTAACGAATTCATAAGGCGTATTGCCCAAAATAAACACCTGCCGCAGTTTACCTCATGCTGCCCTGCGTGGGTAAAATTCGTAGAACAATACTACCCCGATTTTGTCCAGCATCTATCGAGTTGCCGCTCCCCGCAGCAGATGTTCGGAGCCCTTACAAAAGAACTGTTATCCGCACAACTCAATATCAAAAAGGAAGATATCGTGGTCGTTTCTGTAATGCCCTGTACCGCAAAGAAATTCGAGGCGGAGAGGACGGAGTTTAACCATAACGGTATAAAGGATGTGGATCACGTCTTAACCACCCAGGAACTCGGCAGGATGATAGAGGAGGCAGGACTCAATTTCTCCAATTTAGAGCCTGAATCTTTTAATCTGCCTTTTGGTTTTAAAACAGGGGCAGGGGTTATATTCGGAAATTCAGGTGGGGTAAGCGAAGCAGTTTTGCGATATGTCACGGAAAAACTGACAGGGGAGAGAAGGGAAAACTATGAGTTCAAAAATGTAAGGGGGGATAACGGGATTAGGGAAATGGTCTTTACCCTCGGGGGCAGGGATTACACAATGGCAATCGTAAGCGGGCTCGGTAATGCCCGAAATCTCCTTGAAAGGATCAAATCAAATGAAACCAGATACGACTTCGTAGAAGTCATGGCATGCCCTGGGGGATGTGTGGGGGGTGCGGGCCAGCCTGTCTTCACCGATGTGGAAACAAGGAGGAAGAGGACAAAAGGGATATACGAGAACGACAGGATGTTAGAACTCCACAAATCCCAGGACAACCCTTATATTACAGAACTCTATAATACCTTCCTCGGCGAGGTAGGGGGTGAAAGGGCCCACGGGTTACTCCACACCCATTACAGGTCGAGGAAAAGGATCATCGATAAAGATATGCATCTTAGCTATTCCGATAAAGAGGAGGGGCTTGAGGTAAATGTCTGTTTCGGTACGGGCTGTTTTATAAAGGGGTCGCAAAAGATATTCAGAGGCATACTTGATTACATCAACACAAATGGTTTAAAAAATAAGGTAAACGTAATCGCTTCGTTCTGCTTTGAATCATGCGATAGGGGCCCTGTTGCAAGAATCGGCGACGAGGTAATAGAACACTGTACCGTAGATACGGCAATAGAATCGATAAGGAGATATACGGAATCCCATGTTTGATTCGATATCCCGCCAGATAGTCTTCACCCTTACCGCAAGGTGCAGGGACTGTTACAGGTGCTTAAGGGCCTGCCCTGTAAAGGCGATAAGGATGGAAAGGGGACAGGCCTATGTAGATGAAAAGAGGTGCATCGCCTGCGGGACCTGTATCAGAGAATGTCCACAGAATGCAAAGTCTTTTCGCCACGATATAGATGTTGCCCAGAGGCTCATCGAAAGCGGTAATCCTGTTGTGGCAAGTATCGCCCCCTCCTTTGCGGCCGTTTTCAGTAAGTGGCAGATAGCAAGACTCGCCTCAGGCTTACGGACTCTCGGCTTCAGGTATATAGGACAGACGTCCCAGGGGGCATACCAGGTCTCTATCCATTCCCTGGGTATCATCAAAAAAGACGGTTCAAAACCTTACATAGGTACCGCATGTCCGGCAATTGTAAACTACATCGAAAAATATAGACCCCATCTCGTGGAATATCTGATCCCCATCGTCTCCCCCATGATCGCCCATGGAAGGATGCTGAAGGAAAGGTTCGGTCAGGATACGAAGGTAATTTTTATAGGGCCCTGCGTTGCAAAAAAATCTGAGATATTGAGACCGGAAAACAAAGGGGTGGTGGACTGCGTTCTCACCTTTAAAGAGTTGATGATATGGTTAAACCAGAAAGGGGTAAACTTTTCGAACTGTGAGGAGAGTAATTTCGATGAGAGACCGGTACATCTGGCCCAGCTATACCCTTTACCGGGGGGTATGATAAAAACGGCAGGACTCGATGATGACGGTTTTGATCTAAAACTCTTAAGGGTAGACGGGATAAACAGTGTAAAACCCCTCCTTGAGAGCATTCCGGAGGATACATCGTATACCCTGATTGAGCCCCTTTTCTGCAGTCAAGGTTGTATAAACGGACCTGGTATAGACATAGAAAAGAACATATTTGAGAAGAGGAAAGACCTGCTGAGATACGACAGGGAGACGGCCCATCTCCATGTAATACCAGCGGTAGAGGAGGAGAGATTTTTTTACGGACAATACAATAGAGAAGAGGGTATTTTAAAAGAGGTGTCGGAAGAGGAGATCGAGCGGGTTTTCGAGAGAACGGGGAAACTCGACCCCCAGCAACAACTCAACTGCGGTGCCTGCGGATATGACACATGCAGGGATAAGGCCATAGCCGTGGTACAGGGCATGGCAGAACCTGAGATGTGCATACCCTATATGAAAAGGCTTGCCGAGAGGAAGACAGACCAGATCTTCAATACTACACCAAACGGGATTGTGATCCTCGACAAAGAATTAAAGATTCTCGCCGTTAACCCTGCCTTTAAAAAATTCTTTTACTGTTCCGACGCGGTCTTGGGGAGACATATCTCATACCTTATGGACCCTGCCCCTTTTGAAAAACTGATAACCGGTGCTGCCGATAGCATAGATATCATAATGACCCACAAGAACTATAATCTAATGTGCAGGGAACTCCTATACATCCTAAAGCAGGAACAACAGATTGTAGGTATCTTTATCAATATAACAAGTCAGCAGGAAAACGAAAAAAGGTTGAAGGAGATCAAATCACAGACCGTGCAACAGGCGAGCGAGCTTTTGGAACATCAGATCAAGATGGCCCAGACCATTGCCCGATTTCTCGGAGAAAGTACAGCCCGGGGGGAAGAACTGGTAAGAAAACTGATGAGCCTTACGGAAACCGATGAACCCTGATCCTGCTGAATCAAAAAAATATATTGAAATCATCACCGCCCAAGCCCCTAAGAAGAAATCCCAGGTGTGCGGTGACTTCTTTGTTACATACAGGACAGATGAGGCAACGACCTTTATCCTTGCAGATGGAATGGGCACAGGGGTCAAAGCAAACATAGCGGCCGTGATGAATTCATCGAGGCTTGCAGAACTCTTAAGACTCGGATTTACTTTAAGGGAGGCCTGCAAAAAGATGGTGGATACCCTCCACGAGGCAAGGACTTCGAATATACCTTTCGCGGCCTTCTCCGTCTGCAGGATTTTGAATAGCGGCCACGCAACGATTATCTCCTATGAGATGCCCTCCCCCATCCTTTTAAGCCGACATTTTGCCACATACCTTCCCCAGCAGAGGTTCTTCCCCATGGGGCTCGAGATCATATCAGAGGTAAACTGTGTCCTCGAATACGGAGACGGGATAATCCTTTTTTCAGACGGGGTAAGCCAGGCAGGTATGGGAAGGCAGTACCGTATGGGTTGGGGCGTCCAGAACGTCTCCTATTTTATCGACGGGCTCCTCGCCCAACATACAGACATAAAAGAGATTCCTGCAAGGATTCTCAAGAAGGTAAAAGATATATCGATCACAGATTACGGGGACGACACATCCTGCGCCCTCCTCCTATGCAGGGAATCGAATGTACTGAATATCCTTACAGGGCCTCCCTTTAAAAAGACCGACGATGATAGGGTTGTGAAAATGTTTATGGAGATGAAGGGGAGAAAGGTCGTATGCGGTTCAACCACCGTGGAAATTGTATCTAAATCTCTCAAGGTAAAGGCGACATTGAAGGAGGAACCCCAAGGGTACCACAAACCCCCTTCTTATGAGATAGAGGGTATAGACCTTGCAACAGAAGGGGTGATTACCCTCAATCAGGTGTACAACATAATCGATGTACCCCCGGAGAAGCTCGGAGGGGGCTCTCCCGTAACGGAGCTTGCGAGGATCCTCCATGAATCGGATATCGTGAATTTCATCGTGGGAACCGCAACAAACAGGGCCCATAAGAACATTATCTTCAGACAGATGGGCATCTTCCCAAGAGAGGCGATAATAAAACTCCTGGTCGAGAAGCTGAAAGACCTCGGCAAGGTTGTATCTATCGAGTATGTTTAACCCACTTTTTGTATGGTCTTCACCGGATTTTTCCTATGATCAACTCTGCCACCTTCTTCCCCGAAAGGAGCATACCCCCGAATATGGGTCCCATCCTGTATGAACCGAAGGTTGCATTTGCACTCATCCCGGCGACAAAAAGTCCGGGGAATACCTCTTTTGTATTCTCAAGCGTTGTAGTCTCTGCCACATCGGCCCACATGGATTTCTCCCCCTCGATTTTTCCTGAAGGTGTATTGAGCGTAACACCCATCTTTCTCTCCAGCACCCTCACAACCTCAATGGGGTGTCCTGTTGAATCCACAACAGATTTTGCCATTATCGTAAGGGGGTCAACGTGAAGTCCTGCCATCTCCACAGCGGTCCAGTTTATAACAACCCCTGTAACCCTATCCTGCCTTACTACGAGGTCTTCTATACTTATGAGGTTGAATATCTGGGCCCCTGCCTGTACAGCCTGAAAACAAATCCCCGACACCGCCTCCACAGAATCAACGGTATAGTACCCGGGTATATATTCTTTGGCCCTGATATTTAGCATATCGAGTATCCCCTTACTCTCCTCCTGGACCACTATCTCGTTGAACATCATCCCTCCGCCCCACATACCACCCCCTATCGAGAGCTTCCTCTCAAAGACAGCAACCTTTAGACCACCCTTTGCAAGAAAATATGCCGCCACAAGACCCGAAGGACCTGCACCACAGACCGCCACATCAAGCTCGAGATTCGATACGAGTTTCTCTGAAAACCTTTCAATTATCGCCTTTGTAACAATCCTTTCGTCTATCATATCTCCACCCTACCTCTTATAATTTTTACAGAGATATTAAAAATCTCCCCATATCACGGGCATCTTCTAAATCCCTGTTAAATACATGCTTTTAACATCATCCAACGGCAAAAGGTTGATACTATTGTAAAAGCCTCAAGCAATATAGCATATTTTGACTAAAAAAGTGATATTTATTTTACTTAACGGTTGGCACTTTAATCAACCACCAAATGAGTTGATGGTGGGATGTATTTTATTTTTATGTGGTAAATCCTATTTGTGTTATAATAAACTGATGAAGAGGAGGGATTTTCTCCATTTTATATCTGCATTAACCGTTGGTACTTTTTTTAAAAATACAAACCTAAAGGCAAAAGAGATGGAAAGGATGCTTCAAAACGAGGATCGAAAGGGCTTCAACATCAGATTTTATAAACCTTTTAAGCCATTAAACCCCGCCAAATGGAGATTGGAGGTCGGTGGCCTATGCGAACATCATAGGGCTTTCACCCTCTATGAGCTTAAAAAGTTTAAAAAACTGGTACAGGTTTCGAGGATGAAATGTGTCGAGTGCTGGTCGGGAAAGGCAAAATGGGGAGGCTTTTCACCAAAAACATTGTTCGATGTCGTAAAACCGAAGAAAGAGGCGAAATTCCTGTATATCTTATGCGGGGATGATTATACCGAATACATCTCCCTTAATGACCTTTTAATGCCCAGGGTGCTATTCGTATACGAAATGGACGACAAACCCCTACCGGATATACACGGAGGCCCGTTAAGGTTGATCATGCCTTCAAAGTACGGGTACAAGAGTGCAAAGACTATAGTAAAACTGGAATTCGTAGCAGAAGAGGGTACAGGTTACTGGGAGTCTTTTGGGTATTCCAAAGATGGTACCATACAGAAAGGGGAGGACCTCGCCCTTGATTTAAACGAATATATGGTCATAAAGAAAGAGGGGGAACTGGAATACTAAGACCTATCCGTATCCGATTCACCCCTCTTAATCTATACCTTAAACTTCACATCCCCGAAGTGGAGGCAGTTTTTAAAGGCCGTGTATCTCTCCTCAATCTCTTTGTAGCTTAACCTTTTTATCCTGTTAATACCAAAATCCTCCACATTAAAAGAGGCCATAACGGTCCCCATGATGATAGCCTGCTTTAAGGTCTCGATGGAAGTATCGTTCACATTTGCCACATAACCCATAAAACCACCGGCAAAGGTATCCCCGGCCCCGGTAGGGTCAAAGACATCCTCAAGGGGAAAGGCAGGGGCAAGGAATATCTGGTCACCACTGACCATCAACACCCCGTATTCCCCCCTCTTCACCACTATACACGTAGGCCCTAAGGAGATAAGCCTCTTCGCCCCTTTCACAAGGTTATGCTCCTTTGTGATCTCCCTCAGTTCCGCCTCGTTTATGACGAGCATATCCACCCTTCTTATCACATCCATCAGTTCATCGTATCGATTTTCAATCCAGAAGTTCATCGTATCGAGAACGATTGTGGCGGAACGCTTCTTCACCTGGTCTATCACATAGGACTGTAAAACGGGGTCTATATTCGCAAGGAATACATAGTCCGCCTCACCAAATTCTGCCGGTATTTCCGGTCTAAATTTTTCAATGACGTTCAGTTCTGTCTTCAGTGTGATCGCCTGGTTTAAATCATAGCCGTATCTCCCTTCCCAGTGGAAGGTCTTACCATCGCTAACCTGAATACCTTTGAGATTCACGTTCCTCTCCTTCAGAAAGGATATCTCTTCGAGTTTGAAATCGGAACCAACGGTGGCCACCAGACCTACATCTGTAAAAAAACTCGCCGAATTGGTAAAGTGAAGGGCAGAACCGCCGAGGACATGCTCTGCCCTTCCAAATGGCGTCTCTATCGTATCATATGCAACGGTTCCCACGACGAGAAGCTTTATCATGTACCCATCTCCCATGAGGCAAGGTAGGCCCGCTGTTCTTCTGTGAGTTCATCTATCTTTATCCCTGCCGATTCGAGTTTTAAAAGGGCAACCCTTTCGTCTATCTCTTTAGGCACACTGTATACCTTCTTTTCCAGTTTCTTACCGTTTTTCCACATAAACTCAGAACATAGGGCCTGATTGGCAAAACTCATATCCATCACATCCGAGGGGTGTCCCTCTGCACAGGCGAGGTTTACAAGCCTCCCCTCCCCGAGGAGGAATATCTTTTTATTCCCCGGAAGGGTATACTCGTCTATAAATTCCCTTATCCTCCTCTTCTTCTTTTTCATCCCCTCAAGGGCATCTATATCTATCTCCACGTTGAAATGGCCCGAATTGCAGATGATGGCACCGTCTTTCATCTTTTTGAAGTGTTCGGCCCTTAAGACATGTATATCTCCGGTAGTTGTCACAAAGATATCACCCTTCGGGGCCGCAGAGGCCATATCCATCACCTCGAACCCATCCATATGCGCCTCAAGGGCCCGTACGGGGTTTACCTCAGTTACAATCACATGGGCCCCGAGACCTCTTGCCCTCATGGCAACCCCTTTTCCACACCAGCCGTAACCGGCAAGGACAAAGGTAGCCCCAGCGAAGAGGACATTGGTCGCCCGTATAATACCATCTACGGTGCTCTGGCCTGTACCGTATCTGTTATCGAACATATGTTTTGTGTAAGCGTCATTTACGGCAACGATAGGGAAACACAAAACCCCTTCTTTCTCCATGCTCTTTAAACGGATCACCCCTGTTGTCGTCTCCTCTGAACCACCTATGATGTTTGAGATTAGCCTCTTTTTCTTCTTCTGGTCAAGCCTTTCAACCCATTTTTTTACAGAACCGTGCAATGCCTCATACCTGTTAAGGGCTATCATATGGAGGGATCCCACAAGGTCTGCCCCATCATCCATCGTGATATTCGGCATAAAGGAGAGGGCCTTCATGATGTGGGTGTAATACTCTTCCTCCGTCTCCCCTTTGATAGAGTAGGTGGGAATCTCAAAGTATTTCACAATGGCGGCGGCCACATCATCCTGGGTACTCAACGGGTTTGACGCACAGAGGGCGACCTCGGCACCACCGTCTTTTAATGTACGGACGAGATTTGCCGTCTCCGTCGTCACGTGAAGACAGCATGATATCCTCACCCCTTTCAGGGGCTTCTCTTCTAAAAATCTCTCCCTTATCTTCTTCAAAACGGGCATCCTTCTCCCTGCCCATTCGATCTTCTCAAAACCCTGCTCTGCAAGGGATATATCCTTTATATCGTAGTCCATTTCTCCTCCTGGCGTGATTGATTAGTCGGTTGATTAACAAGGGTCTTACATACCTGCCCTCTTCCTTATCTCTTCCACCATATCGAGCCTCTCCCAGGTAAATTCGGGTTCATTTCTCCCGAAATGGCCACCACAGGCAGTCTTTTTATAGATGGGCCTCAACAAATCGAGTTTCTCTATAATCCTTCTCGGTCTCATGTCGAAGAGTTCGTTTACAATCTCTGCAATCCTGTCGGGGCTAATCTTTGATGTACCCTGAGTGTCGATCATGACAGATACGGGCTGGGCCACACCTATCGTATACGCTATCTGTATTTCAAGTTTGTCTGCAAGACCTGCGGCTACGAGGTTCTTTGCGATATATCGGGCCATATAGGATGCGCTCCTGTCGACCTTTGAGGGGTCTTTCCCCGAAAAGGCACCGCCTCCGTGGCTACCGACACCGCCGTATGTGTCCACTATGATCTTCCTCCCTGTCATACCGCAATCCCCTTTAGGGCCCCCTATCACAAACCTCCCCGTGGAGTTTATGAAGATTTTAGTCTTCTCATCCATCATCTCCGCGGGGATCACCTTTTTTATCACCTCTTCCGTGATACCCTCCCTCACCGTTGATATGCTCACGTCGGGTTTGTGCTGTGCCGCTATAACAACCGCATCGACCCTCACCGGTATCCTGTCTATATACTCTATGGTGACCTGACTCTTTCCATCGGGTCTCAAGAAATTTAGGATCCCGTTCTTTCTTACCTCGGCAAGCCTTTTTACGAGCTTATGGGCATACATGATGGGCATGGGCATAAACTCTACCGTTTCATTGCAGGCATAGCCGAACATGAGTCCCTGATCCCCTGCCCCCTGTTCGTGGTTCTCCGTCTCGTTTACCCCCATCGCTATATCAGGAGACTGTTCGTCGATGGCGGTGAGAACCGCACAGGTCTCCCAGTCAAATCCCATAGCAGAATCGTTATAACCTATCTCCTTCACCGTCTGCCTCACTATTTCAGGGATATTCGCGTAACCCTTCGTCGTTATCTCCCCTCCAACGAGTACCAATCCTGTCGTCACATACGTCTCACATGCGACCCTGGAACCTTTATCCTGTTCGATTAACGTATCGAGGACGGCATCGGATATCTGGTCTGCAATCTTATCGGGATGGCCCTCCGCTACCGATTCTGATGTAAAAAGATACCTCGTCATTCCCATTTCACTACCTCCTTCTCTTTCGATTTATACTCTTTTGTTGATAATCTCCCTTTAAAACTCCTTTGGGAATAGCCTTTTCATCTCCTCCCTCAACAATGCCTCGCTCCTCTTCGCGGAGTCGTTGTTGAGTATCGCCTTCAAAAGTTCCTTACAGTAAGACTGCTCAAGACCCCGGATGATCTTCTTCGTCTTCGGTATGGTGTATGGATTCATACTCAACTCATCGAGTTCAAGCCCGAGCAGAATCGGTACGTAAAGAGGCTCTCCTGCCATCTCTCCGCAGAGGGCCACCTCTATCCTGTGGGCATGGGCTACCTGAACGGTGTGCTTTATCATCCTCAAAACAGCAGGGTGTAGAGGCTCATATAGATAAGAAACATACTCGTTCACCCTGTCGATGGCAAGGGTGTACTGGATGAGGTCGTTCGTCCCAATGCTGAAGAAATCGACTTCAGGGGCAAGCATATCGCTTATCATACACGTTGAGGGAACTTCTACCATTATGCCCAGTTTTATGTCCCTGTTGAACTCTATCCCCTTTGACGAAAGCTCATCCATATATTCCTTCAAGAGCCCTTTGATCTTCTTTACCTCATCCGTCCCTGATACCATAGGGATAAGTATCTTTAAGGGCCCATATGCACTCGCCCTGAGAATACCCATAAGCTGCGCCTTAAAAATATCCATTTCCTTTATACAGAGCCTTATTGCCCTTAATCCCAAGGCGGGGTTTGCCTCCTTCTGGCCCTTTGAGTTCTGTAGAAACTTATCCCCCCCTATGTCCAGGGTCCTCACGGTTACGTATTCGAGATCCTTATTTTCCGCGAGCTTTCTGTATATGTGAAAATGCTCTTCCTCTGTGGGAAGGCCTTTCTTTGAGAGAAAAATGTATTCGGTCCTGTAGAGCCCCACACCCATACCACCGTACTTCTTGACGATATCCATTTCTGCGAGAAGCTCTATATTTGCCCCTACCTTTATTTTATAACCATCCTTCGTCTCTGCCTTGAGCCTTGCAACCTTTAGAAATTCCTTCTTCTGTATCTTTAGATGTATCTGTTTTGTGAGAAATTCATCCTGGGTCTCTTTCGACGGGTTTATGATGACGATGCCTTCATCGCCGTCTATCACTATACTGTCATTATTTTTTACAAGGGATGTGATATTCTGGACTGCAACGACCGCGGGGATCTCCAGGGCCCTTGCGACAATCGATGTATGGGATGTCCTTCCCCCTACCTCCGTAACAAATCCCGATACCTTACTCATGTTTAACTGGATTGTATCGGCAGGGGATAAATCATGGGCAACTATTATGGACTTGCCGGCTGTCCTTATATTATTTAAGTCTTCTGTCTTCCCTTTGACGAGTATCCTTGCAAGGCGACTGTATATATACTTTATGTCCTGTCCCCTCTCCTTAAGATAGGGATCCACCACCTTCTCAAAACTCAACAGAAATTTTGATACAACCTGGTCCAGGGCCCATTCTGCATTCACCTTCTCCGATTTTATCGTCTCTATCACGGCCCCTGTAAAAAAATCGTCCTGGAGTATCATCATATGGGCGTCTATTATGAATGCATGCTTCCTCACCTCGTCATCGGGGATGCTCTCTTTTATACTGTTCAACTCCTCAATCGCGGTCTTTATGGCGTGGCGGAATCTGTTGACCTCTTTTTGTATATGCTCCTCTTTAATTGAACGCTTTGTAACAGGTAACCGACCCCTCTCGATGAGGCGGACCTTTCCAAAGGCAATACCCGAGGATACCCCGATACCCTTTACCACCTTATTTGTCAGCCCTTCTTCACTCATAATTCATTGAACCCACTCTCAATAAAACTGCCAAGCTCCTTTATGGCTATATCCTCGTCGTTTCCCTCTACGGTCAACTTAACCTGGCTTCCTGCAGGACAGGCAAGCATCAAAATACCCATGATACTCTTTGCGTTCACCCTTGTGCCGTCCTTCTCCATCCATATGGATGAGTTAAATTCGTTTGCCTTCTTAACAAAGGCTGCCGCAGGTCTTGCATGGAGTCCGAGCTTATTCCTGATAGTAAAAATACCTTCCACCATATCACGTTGTTTCCTTCTTTCTCATTTTTAGAATCTCGGTGGCCATATATATATTATTCTGGCCGTACTGGGTGATAAAGCGGGCAAGTTCATTTAGAGGCCTCTTCTCCCTGTATGTGATCAGTTTTATCAGCATCGGTAGATTGAATCCTGCTATTACCTCCACCCTGCCCTCCTCCAGAAAGGATAGGCTTAAGTTTGATGGTGTCCCCCCGAACATATCCGTCAATACGAGCACCCCTTCCCCTGTATCCGTCGCCTTTATGGCGTCCGTTATCAATTTTTTTGTCTTATCCACTTCATCCTGGGGGAAGATGTTCACGTAGGAGAACTGCGTCTGCCTTCCCAGTATCAACTCAACGGTATCGGCCATCTCTTTCGCTATATTCAAATGGGCAACAACGACAATGCCTACCATTTTTCCTCCTTCTACTTCGCCCTTACCCTTCCTGCTATCTGTCTATATCCCTGTGCACCGTAGAGATATCGTAACCGGTATCTTTCAATCTTTCCTCCAGGGCACTTAAAACATAAACAGAGCGGTGTTTACCTCCTGTGCATCCTATACATATGGTAAGGTAGCTTTTTCCCTCTTTTTCAAAGAGAGGAATAAGATATAACAGAAAATCCAAAAGCAAAAGAAAAAATTTATCAAACCCCTCCCACGAGGATATATAATCACCGATCTCTTTCGAAAGACCGTTTTTTTCTCTCAAATCCTCCACAAAGTAAGGGTTTGGCAAAAACCTCACATCGAAGACCAAATCCGCTTGAGGAGGTATGCCATAGGCATAACCGAATGACATTAGGTTTATCTTCATCTTAAGTTCATCTTTACCGTATACACTAAGGACAAATCTCCTCAATTCATGGGGGGTAAGGTTTGAGGTATCAAGGACACTATCCGCCATATCTTTTATCCAGCCCATGAGTCGTCTCTCTTCATCGAGGGCCTCTTTTATATTCGCCGGGGTATATAGGGGATGGAGCCTCCTCGTCTCCTTGAATCTCTTCATCAACGCCTCATCGGTACTTTCAAGAAAGATTAGCTCCCCGTTGAACTTCTCTTTTATCTCCTTGAGCACCTCTCTCCCTGTGTCAAAAAACTCCCTCTCCCTGATATCTACAACAAAGGCGAACTTGTCGATTCTATCCCCGATCAAGCTTATAAGTTCTGAGAATTTTTTAAGGAGAACCAGGGGGAAATGGTCAACACAGAAAAAGCCTATATCTTCGAGGGCCTTAAGGAATGTCGTCTTGCCTGAACCGGAGATACCGCTTAGGATGATCAGCTTCAATGTTTCTCTTCCACCTTCGTAATGCTCAACATCTTCTCTTCGAGTTCCAGGGCTGTATTTATCCCCTGTTTCTTCAGGATAAAATTCCTGCAGGCAAGTTCAATGATGGTGGAGATGTTCCTCCCTGGACTGACAGGTATCCTGATCAAAGGGAGGTCTATGCCGAGGAGTCGGTATTTATCCTCTCTGAAACCCACTCGATCGTATTCCTCATTGACGTGCCATTCGACGAGTTCCACAACGAGGTCTATCCTCTTCTTGTCCCTCACCGCGGCAACACCGAATAAGCGTCCGATATCAACGATGCCGATCCCCCTTATCTCGAGCAAGTTTTTTATCATGCCCGGGGACTCGCCGTAGAGGTCTATGGCCCCCATCTTCTTTATGTATACCACATCATCCACAATCAGTCTGTGTCCCTTCGCTATAAGCTCGAGGGCGCTCTCACTTTTACCTATTCCTGGCTTACCTATGATCATGGTGCCCACCCCGATGATATCCATCAGCACACCGTGAACCGTTGTGGAGGGGGCGAGCTTTTCTTCAAGGAGCTTGGTGATCCTTTCTATGAAGACCGATGTGATGAGCTTTGATCTTAAAAAGGGTATCGCCCTATTGTTGGCCTCCTCTAAAAAAAATGAGGGGACTTTTAGATTCCTCGTAACGATAAAACAGACCACATCGTTTTTGCATAGTTCTTTGATGATCCTTTCCCCCTCTTCATCCCCTATCGATTTAAGATAGGACATCTCTGTATTTCCCAGTATCTGAATCCTGTGGGGATGGAGATATACCATGTGTCCTGTGATCACAAGACCCAGCTTCTGTATGCGGGGGTTATATATCTTTCTCCCTACACCCTTTGAACCGGCTATGAGCTCAAGTTCAAGCCCGTAGGACTTATCCTCTAATAAAGACTGAACGGTTATACCTTTCATGGTGATAGATACGAGAAGTACGATGGGGCTCTTGGCTTTTCTATCAAATCTTACTGTCCTCCTCTACTATGCTATCGTATATGTCCTTAGGGCTGTCGAGTTCCATGAGCCTCTTCTTGAAGGAGGGATCCCTTAACATCTTTGAGATTCTCGAGAGCGTCTTTAAATATTGATTAACGGCATCCTCAGGGGTCAGTATCAAAAAAAACATATAAACGGGCTTTCTGTCTATGGCATCGAAATCTACACCTTTCTTGGACTTGCCAAAGACACAGAGGATGTCGTTTATTCCTCTATATTTTCCGTGAGGGATGGCAATCCCCTCACCTATCCCTGTGCTCCCGAGCTTTTCCCTTTCAAGGACCACATTCACCGCCTCATCGACCTCTTCAATGAGGTTCATCTCCTTTAACGGATATACAAGTTCCTCAATGACCTCCCTCTTCGTCTCCCCCTTTAGATCAGCCAGGATGCAGTTTTCTTTAAGTACATCTATCAGTTTCATGCAGGCTTTCCGGTGGTCTCTATCAAACCGTAGTTTCCGTCCTTTCTCTTATAGACAACGCAGATATTCCCCCTATCGGTGTTACTGAATATGATAAAGTTATCTCCCGAGGCCTCGAGTTGCATCGTTGCCTCTTCCGGGTCCATGGGCTTTGCCCTTATTGTCTTCGTCACTATAATCTTTGAACCTGTTTCGCTTATGTCAGGTATGCTCTTTTTCCCTCTCCCCTCCCTGTATTTTTTCAATCTATCCCTGTACCTTATCAACCTTCTTTCGAGCTTATCGATTATGCTATCGACGGCAGCACGCATATCATCCATCACTTCATGGGCGTTTATCACAACACCGTTTAGAGAAAACATCACATCTATCCGGTGTCTATATTTCCTTTCAAGAGATAATACTACGTGTACATCCAGGGGCGATTCCACAAACTTTTGCAATCGGGCAATCTTCTCCTCCACGTATTTCTTAATGGCATCGTCCGTTTCAATATGCCTGAAGCTAATCGTTATATCCATAGCGCCTCCAACAATCCCTCTTCAATTTGTGATTACCGTTTTTGTTGAAATATTATACAGAAAACGGCAAATACCTTTTGCATTTACAAGGTTAACAGATAACTGAAGGTATGTCAATCCAATTCAATCCAGCGCTTTTCTCTCCCTCGAAGACCCGATTCCTGCCATTTCCCTGTATTTTGCAACGGTTCTTCTCGCTATCCTTATGTTATGCTCCTCCTTTAAGAGGTTGACTATCTGGTCATCCGTTAAAGGGTTTTTCTTGTCCTCTTTCTTTATATACTCCACAATCAGGTCTTTCACTGTATTCGTCGAGAGTTCTCCCCCCTCTTCCTGGGCAAGGCCTGTGGGGAAGAAGAATTTAAGCTCAAAAATCCCAAACTGGGTATGCATATATTTATTTGTGGTGATCCTGCTCACGGTAGACTCATGAACGCCTATCTCCTGGGCCACATCCTTCAAGACGAGGGGTTTTAAATACCTCACCCCTTTCTCAAAAAATTCTTCCTGGAATTTTACAATACTTTTTGACACGAGATAGAGCGTCTTCTGCCTCTGCTCTATGCTTTTTATAAACCATTCGGCCTGTTTGATCTTTTTCTTTATATACCTTCTGGTCTCAGAATCGGCCCTCTTCTTTTCGTAAAGGTCGAAATAATAACTGCTTATCTTCAGTTCCGGTATCATATCGTCGGCCAAATAGACCTCAAAACCGTTCTCTCCTTTTACCACATAGACATCGGGCACCACATAGGATGTGATATCGTCTGAAAAGTTCCTCCCCGGCTTCGGATCATATCCTTTCAACGCCTCGAAGACCCTCTGTATCTCCTCTACAGGGTAACCTGTCTTTTTTGCAATCTCTTTTATTCCCATCTTTTGGAACAGGTTAAAGCTTAAATTGATCACCGCCTCGAATACAGGGTCAGGTTCACCCTTCGCCTCATACTGCAATAGTATGCACTCTTTAAGATCCCTGGCACCTACCCCGGGGGGGTCCAGTTTCTGGATCTTCTTTAAGGCACTCTCAACTATCCCCTTCTCATAACCCGATAATAGGGCAATCTCGTCGACAGAGCAGGTTAGATACCCGTTATCGTCTATGTTCTCTATGATCCATTCGGCAGCTATCCTTTCGTTTGAATCGAAAGAGGAGAGACCTACCTGCCACCTTAGATAGTCTCTTAGATTTGTGGTCTTCTTCACCACGTTTTCATAGTTGAAGTACTCTTTTGTCTCCTGCTCTCCGTATTCTTCCGAGGACGTATACCTTTCTAAGAACTCCGTTGCCTCATCCGTATCGGGGGGTATTTCCTCTTCGGGCTCCCTCTCCACGACCTCGAGCACCGGATTCTCCTTAACTTCCTGCTCTATCGCTTCAACCAGTTCGATCTGGGACATCTGGAGAAGTTTGATTGCCTGCTGGAGTTGCTGGGTAAGAACGGGGAGGAGTTTCTGGGTCTGTTTAAGCTCAAGCATTTATACTGAATTCCTCTCCTAAATAGACCTCTCTTACGGTCTTATCCATCGACACCTTCTCCGGCGGGCCCTCAAGGAGTACCTGACCGTTGTTTACAACATAGGCCCTGTCGCATATGGGGAGGGAATCCCTCACGTTATGGTCGGAGAGGAGTATACCTATACCCCTTCTCTTCAGACCAAGGATTATCTTTTTAAGGTCCGATACGGATATGGGGTCTATCCCGGAGAAAGGCTCATCGAGAAGCATAAACTTAGGCGCAATCATTAGGGCCCTTGCGATCTCGAGTCTTCTCCTCTCCCCCCCTGAAAGGGACTCCGCCATGTTCTTTGCGAGATGTTCGAGTTTAAATGCCTCAAGCATCTCCATCGTCTTATGTTCCATAAGGGAGGCATCTATGTTACTGAATTCGAGTATAGACTTTAAGTTGTCCTCGACGGTCATCTTTTTGAATATGGATGGCTCCTGGGGTAGATATGTAATCCCCTTCCTTGCCCTTAAGAACATGGGGAGATCCGTTATCTCCTCCGAATTCATCACAACCTTTCCTCTGTCAGGTTTTATAAAGCCTATTATCATATAAAACGTTGTCGTCTTTCCCGCTCCGTTCGGACCGAAAAGACCGACAATCTCCCCTGTCTCGACATGGATCGATATACCATCCACAACCTTTCTGCTGTTGTAAGATTTTATAAGTTCATACGCAAAAAGTGTATTCCCCTTTTCCATCGTCTACTTTTCCAGCCTCATTCTTGGTTTGTTGATCGAAAACTGTCTCTTTTCAGGGTTATATACTATAGATTCTCCCTCCATCTCTACATTATCCCTCAATAGCTTCGGTCTTTCCGTCAACACAACCCTATCCTCCATAAAATGATATACCGCCTTCTCGCTTTTGGCAAGTGTGCCCTTTGATATCAACCTCACCCTCCCTATCGCATCTATCTTTTCAAGCTCATTATCCCCCTTTGTGAAGAGATAGAGGTTATCGCACATGAGGTTCATATCCTCTCCCTTCATGATCACCCTTCCATTCAAAGTATATACGTTATCCTTCAAGGCATAGGAAAATCTGTCTGACTCAAACTTATACCTTCCCTTCTCCGTTTCAATAACCCCTGTTACGTCCTTATTTATAACGACCACTTCCTTCTCTGTATCCGCTTTAAGACCAAGGCCCCTTAATTGAAGTTTTGTACCTTCTATCACCACAGGGGCCTCCGTCTGGGTGATACCCCTTTTAAAGTAGAATTCCATATAACTACTCTTTAAGCGGTAACTATTCTTGTATACGAAATCAACTTCCTCTATCCTTCCCTCTTCCTTTTCGGTATCTATAAAACCTTTTCTCCCAACAAAAAAAATTGTCACGTCCGGCTTTGGTTTATAATAGCCCTCCACTCCCTCCAACTCTACAAGGGGGTTCTCTATATGTTTTTTTGCAACCTTCGCATTTATCTCCCAGTCTACAAGACCCTTTTTTTCGCTCGTATATTTTACATCTTTGAAGATTATGACCTTCTTCTCTTCATCGAGGACGGGCATCGATACCTTGACGGGTTTTCTTGCAAAGAAATAAAGACCGAGTATTACACAGGCAATAAAAAAAATTGCTGAGATGTATACTACTATCCTTCTTCCGCCCATCTATCACCGTATCTACCCGTTCAGTGTACAATAAATCCAAAAAAAACCATTATACTATCTTGGCCTTGAGAAGGTCGTGGATATGGATGATCCCCACGGGTATCCTGTCGTTTTCCTCTGCCATTACAAACAAAGAGGTGATCGAAAACTCCTCCATCCTCTTTAAGGCTTTTGTAGCGAGAAAATCCTTTAATATTGTCTTTGGATTTGGTGTCATCAGTTGATTTGCCGTCTTTTCGAGGATGTTGTCGTATCTCTCAATGGCCCTCCTTAAGTCGCCATCGGTTATAACCCCTACCAGCTCCCCCTTTTCGTCGAAGACACCTGTGACTCCAAGCCTTTTTGTCGAGATCTCCAGAATCACATGCTTCATCAGATCCCCTGTCTTTACCCTGGGTATCGCATCCCCTGTGTGCATGAGGTCCTCAACCTTGAGGAGGAGCCTTCTCCCTATCGCTCCCCCTGGATGGAGGGATGCAAAATCCTCTATCTTAAAGTTTCTCCTCTCCATGAGGGCTACGGCTAAAGCATCCCCCAGGGCAAGGGTTGCCGTTGTGCTCGATGTGGGTATGAGATTAAAGGGGCATGCCTCATCGACCTTTACCTTCAAAACAACATCACCGTGCTGCCCTATCGTTGAGTTCTCGTTACCGGTTATCACGATGGTCTGTATATCCATCCTTTTTATCCAGGGGAGGATACTTATTATCTCCTCCGTCTCACCGCTATTACTCACTATGATCAAGACATCCCCTTTCTGGAGCATGCCCAGATCCCCGTGGAGGGAATCGGCAGGATGGAGAAAAAGGGCAGGTGTCCCGACACTCGATAGGGTGGAGGCGATCTTCTTACATACAAGTCCTGATTTACCGATCCCTGTCAACACGACCCTACCGCTTAAGTTATATATAATATCAACGGCCCTCTCGAACCTCTCATCGAGGTCCCCCATGACCTTGAGGATGGCCTCCGCCTCCTTTCTCAGGACATCCCTTCCGAGTTCTGCTATCGATGGTTTAATCGTCATGATATAAACCTCTCTAAAGGAAGGAAAGGACCCTTTACTCTTCCCATAATGCCTCCTCAATCCTTTTCAGCTTCTTCAGTATGAATGGCACCTCATCGAGGGGTATCGAATTTTCACCATCACAGAGCGCCTTCGATGGATCAGGATGGACCTCCATGAATATGCCACTGACCCCCACAGCAACTGCCGCCCTCGCCAGGGGAAAGACGAATTCCCTCTCCCCTCCTGAACGGTCGAGGGCAGCCCCTGGTTTTTGGACACTGTGGGTCGCATCAAAGATCACAGGGTAACCAAAACCTGCCATAATCGGTAAGGAACGGAAGTCGTTCACCAAGGTGTTATATCCAAAGCTCGTTCCCCTCTCTGTGAGAAGGATGGAATAATTCCCTGTAGATTCGATCTTTCTGATCGCATGTTGAATGTCGTAAGGTGAGAGGAACTGCCCTTTTTTTATATTGACCGGTCTTTTCGTCCTACCGCATGCAATAAGCAGATCCGTCTGCCTTGAAAGCAACGCCGGTACCTGAATCACATCCACATGGGGGGCAACAATCGAAGCCTCCTCAGCGGTATGGACATCGGTAAGGACAGGGACATCGAAGGTCTTTCTCACCTCTCCTAGCACCTCAAGGCCTTTCTCAACCCCGGGCCCCCTGAAACTCATAATCGACGTCCTGTTCGCCTTGTCGTATGAAGATTTGAAGATAAAAGGGATGTTCAATTCGTCACAGATCTTTACCAGCCTCTCAGCGGTATACATGGTGATATCCCGATCCTCTATGACACAGGGACCGGCTATAAACACAAAGGGCCTCTTTCCTACCGTGACCTTTCCAGCCTTTACTTCCCTTGTCATCTCTTCTTTCCCTGTCCGTGTACCAGAGATGCCCTTATAAAGGCCCTAAAAAGGGGATGGGGGTCAAAGGGCTTTGACTTGAATTCAGGGTGAAACTGGCATCCGAGAAACCAGGGATGGCCTCTTAGCTCTACAATCTCTATAAGCGTTCCATCGGGGGAGATACCGGTAACGTGAAGACCGCATGCTTCGAGTTGTTCCCTGTATGCATTGTTGAACTCAAACCTGTGTCTGTGTCTCTCGTATATCAACTCTTTTCCATAAGCATCGTACGCATGGCTATCTCTCGTCAGTTTGCACGGGTAAGAACCGAGCCTCATCGTACCGCCCTTGTCAGAAAACCTATCCCTTTTTTGTATCCTGTTCTCCCTGTCCACCCACTCCTCCATGAGGTATATGACAGGACAGGAGGTATTTTCATTGAATTCTATACTGTGGGCATCCTCTATATTGGCTAAGTGTCTACACACCTCGACAACGGCGAGTTGCATGCCGAGGCAGATTCCAAAATAGGGTATCCCTTTTTCTCGGGCAAACCGAATCACTGAGATCTTTCCCTCTATCCCCCTGTTACCAAAACCTCCGGGGACCAGTATACCATCCACCCCTTCCGGCATACCAACATCCCCGTTCTCTATCTCCTCAGAATCTATGTATCTGATATTTACCCTGCAGGAGTTCGCAATGCCTCCGTGTACAAGGGCCTCATTTAGACTCTTATAGGAGTCCTTCAATTTTACGTACTTACCGACTACCGCGATCTCCACCTCATGCTCGGGATTGCGGATGGTCTCCACGATCTTCTCCCAGCTTGAAAGATCCGGTTTTCTTGCCCAAATGTTGAGCTTTGTCGTTATCTTCTCGTCGAGACCCTCTTTATGAAAACGAAGGGGCACCTCGTATATGATGTCAACGTCTTTTGCGGTAATCACCGCGTCCGTCTCCACATTACAGAACAATGCGATCTTCTTTTTCAGTTCAAGGGGGAGATCCCCTTCGGTCCTGCAGAGCAGGATATCGGGTTGTATACCTATTTCCCTCAACTCCTTTACACTGTGCTGCGTTGGTTTTGTCTTCATCTCATCGGCACTCTTTATAAAAGGCACAAGGGTGAGGTGTATGAAGAGGGAGTTCTCCTTACCGAGGTCGTTCCTCAACTGGCGGATAGCCTCGAGAAAAGGGAGGCTCTCTATATCCCCTACGGTACCTCCTATCTCCACAATCACCACATCGACCCCATCCTCTACATCGAGGATCCTCCTTTTAATCTCGTTTGTGATGTGGGGAATCACCTGCACCGTCCCTCCGAGATAGACACCCTTCCTCTCGTTTGAAATCACCGTATCATAGACCTGACCTGTTGTAAAATTGCATTTTTTTGAAACAACGGCGTTTGTGAACCTCTCGTAATGGCCGAGATCAAGGTCCGTCTCCGCCCCGTCCTCTGTCACAAAGACCTCTCCATGTTGAAAGGGACTCATGGTACCAGGATCCACATTTATATAAGGGTCGAGTTTCATCATCATCACGGTCAAACCTCTCGATTCGAGGAGTGCCCCGATCGAAGCGGAGGCAAGCCCTTTACCGAGGGATGAAACAACACCACCTGTGACAAAGATAAACTTCTGTCTCATCGGTCGATTGCCCCTTCAAGAAAATACGTTATAAGACCTTCCCCATCAAAGTTTTTCCCCTCACAGGTCTCGTTGTAACCGGAAGGGTTCCCTTTCAACTCCTTACCCTTTTCGTAAATCACGAATGGTACCGGACAGGCAAAATGTGTCCTCATGGAAAGGGGGGTCGCATGGTCTGTGGTTATAAGGATTCGGGTCTTTTCTTCTGTCTCCTCGTATACCCTTCTCACGATGAGGTTATCTATACTCTCAATCGCCTTTATCTTCTCCTTTAGACTACCGTTATGGGAGGCCTCATCGGGGGCCTCAATATGGATATAGACTATGTCATGTTCCTTCAAAAGCTCCAAGGCCTTTTTGGCCTTTGCAGAATAGTCGGTATCGATATAGCCTGTTGCGCCCTTAACATACGGGGCATCAAAGCCTATAAGTCTACTAATACCCTTTATCAGATCAACGGCGGCCACAGTTGCCCCTTTTAAGCCGTACTTCTCGCGGAAGGGTGAAAACCGTGCCTTTCTACCCTGACCCCAGAGCCAAATACTGTTTGCTGGCATCTTACCGCTCTCTTCCCTCTTTCTGTTTACAGGGTGATTCTCCAAGAACCTCTGGGATAGTTCCATGATCTCTATAATCCTTTCAGCCCCTTTTCCCTTTGGGAGATAAGAATCGATGGCCATATCTGTGATATCGTGGGGGGGTGTTGTTTCCATCTCCCATATCCCGTCTTTCCAGATCATGATATGTCTATAGCTTACCCCTGGAAAAAAGTTGATACCCTCAAGACAAAGGTGGCTACCCAGATCCTCAATCAGAATCTTTGCCTCCTCTGTTGTGATGTGGCCACCACTGTAATCTCCCATCAAGGTTTTGTCGGAAGTTCTCTTCAGGTAGACAAGGTTGCACCTATAGGCCACATCGGTCTCATCCATGGATATGCCCATCCCTGCCGCCTCTATAGGGGCCCTCCCCGTATAATATTTTAAAGGGTTATACCCAAAGACCGACATACACGCCACATCGCTCCCTGGAGGAAACCCCTCTGGAATCGTCAACACCTTACCGCACTGACCCTGCCTTGCCATCATGTCCATAAACGGTTTATCCGCAACCATAAGGGGTGTCTTTCCGTTTAATTCGTCTATGGGAAAATCCGCCATCCCATCACCGATAATCACTATAAATTTCATAAGCCTGTCCTTTTATTCCAATCCTTAAAGAACTATACCAAATTTTGTGTGATAAACTGTAAGGATATCTTTAAGGGTAATTAATACCCATCCTCATCTCAATCGCTAAACCAGTCCCTCTTCGATCCTCATATGCATACTTTCCCCTTTTATGAAAGGCAACCGGTCTATTTTACTCTTTGCGTCTTTTATATCCTTTTCCCTTGCCTCATGGGTGATCATCACAACAGGTACATACCCCCTTGAAACCCTCCCCTTTTGAACCACCGTTGAGATGCTTATATTGTGTTCCCCGAGAATACCCGATATCCTCGACAGGACCCCGGGTCTATCATGGGCATTCACCCTTATGTAATAAGGGGCTATGATATCTTTATCCTCCATCAGGCTATACTCACATTTTCCAGTGCTTATTTTCTTTGTGTTGGTATTCCTATTATTAATCCTCGAGGCCATATCGACAATGTCGCTTACAATAGAGCTCCCCGTAGGTGCACCCCCTGCCCCCTTCCCATAGAAAAGGGTTGGTCCTACGTGATCCCCCACCACATAGACACCGTTATAGACCCCGGAGATGTTACTCATGGGATGGCTCAAAGAAATCATCGTGGGCTCAACCCTTGCAATGAGATGGCCCTTCTCCTCTTTTGCAAAGGCAATGAGTTTTATCTTATAACCGAACTCCCTCGCAAAAAAAATGTCAATAGGCTCGACCTTCGATATACCCCTTGTTGTGATATCCTCCATCTTCATCGGGCAGTTAAAGGCAAGGCGAACGAGGATGGAGAGCTTATGGGCAGCGTCGATCCCTTCTACGTCCAGGGTGGGATCCTGCTCCGCATAACCCAGTCTCTGGGCCTCTTTCAGGGCAGCAGTGAAGTTGACCCCCTCTTCTGCCATCTTGGTAAGGATATAGTTGCTTGTGCCGTTTAAGATCCCAAGGAGATAGTTTATCCTGTTCCCTACAAGCCCATCCCTCAAAACCCTTATGATCGGTATACCTCCACAGACACTCGCCTCAAACCCGATCTCACAACCCTCTCTCTCAATGAGGCCGAATATCTCATCCCCTTTTTCTGCAAGGAGGGCCTTATTCGCCGTTACAACCCATTTTTTATGCCTTATGGCGGATGAAATATACTCATAGGCAACCGTTGTCCCCCCTATAAGCTCGACAACGATATCCACCTGTTTGTCTTTTATAACCTCATAGGCATCCCGGGTGAGGATGTTCTTATCGAGGGCTATTCCCCTATCCCTTTCGAGGTCGATGTCCGCTATCTTTACGACCCTTATGTCCAATCCTGTTCTCTCTTTAAGGAGGTCGTGATATTCGGTGAGAATTTTATAAGTTCCTGTTCCAACGGTCCCGAGACCGATAATACCAATTCCGATCATACCTTTTTCGATGAAAACAATAGATTTCTTATGCCTTTTACCGCCTGTCTTGTTCTGTGCTCATTCTCAACGAGGGCAAATCTCACATAACCTTCCCCGTATTCACCGAATCCTATACCAGGGGAGGTTGCCACCTTTGCCTCTCGAAGCAATAACTTTGAGAACTCAAGGGAACCCATATGGGCAAATGTTTCCGGTATCTTTGCCCATACAAACATGGTACCTTTAGGTTTCTCCACATGCCATCCATAACGGGTCAGTCCATCACAGAGTACATCCCTTCTCTTCCTGTACCTCTCCACTATCTCTTTTACGTCATCATCGCCCTCGTTGAGCGCGATGATCGAGGCGATCTGTATCGGTTGGAACACCCCGTAGTCAAAATAACTCTTGATCCTGCCAAGGGCAGAGACCATCCTTTTGTTTCCAACGGCAAAACCTACCCTCCAGCCCGGCATACTGTAACTCTTCGAAAGGGAAAAAAACTCAACCCCCACATCTTTTGCCCCTTTAACCTGGAGGAAACTCGGGGCCTTGTATCCGTCGAAGACTATGTCCGCATAGGCGAGATCATGGACCACCAGAAGGTTATGTTCCTTTGCAAAGTCCACTATCTTTTGAAAAAAGTCTATTTCCACCACCTCTGTTGTGGGGTTATTCGGAAAACTTATTATAAGCATCTTCGGCTGGGGCCATGTTGTCTTTAATGCGAGGTTTAACCTTTCGATGAACTCCTCTTTTGGCTGGATAGGTATGGTCCTCAGGTCCCCCCCTGCGATCACCACCGAATAGGTATGGATAGGATAGCTCGGATCCGGAACGATGACGACCTCACCTGGACTTATGGTGGCAAGGACAAGGTGGCCTATCCCCTCTTTCGCCCCCATACTTACCACTATCTCCGTTTCAGGGTCTACATCCACATCGTATTTTCTCTTATACCAGTTGGAAATGGCGACCCTTAGTTTGTAGATCCCCTTTGTTACAGAATACCTGTGGTTTCTTGGGTTCCGGGCAGCCTCTATGAGTTTGGCAACGATATGCTTTGGGGTCGGTATGTCAGGGTTCCCCATACCTAAATCTATGATATCATCCCCGTGCCTTCGGGCCTCGATCATGAGTTCTCTCACGATACCGAGACCATAAGGGGGAAGCCTCGATATTCTGTAGAATTCTTCCATTATGATGAAAACTACCACATAACAGAGGAACAATCAATAACTAAGTAGCCTTTTTCATCCCTTCCTGCTTAACCTCTGTATCTATTCCACCTTTCTTATATCGACGGCGCAGACCTTATATCCCGGGATTTTAGATACAGGGTCGAGGGCATCGTTCGTCAAGATATTGACCGCTACCTCGTTGAAATGGAATGTCATGAAGACCACCCCAGGGGGCACATCCTCTGTAACAAAGGCCTTAACCCTCACCGACCCCCTCCTCGATACGACCTCCACCGTATCGCCTCTATCCTTTAAAGAGAGCCTTCTCCCATCATCGGGGTTTATCTCGATCATCCCTTCAGGGTATATAGTTGATAGCACCTCTGATCTTCTCGTAAGCACTGTGTGGTAGTGGTAGAGGGCCCTTCCTGTTGTGAGGATAAAGGGGTATTCTTCGTCGGGAACCTCAGGTGGGGCCATATAGGGCGTTATGTGGAAACGCCCCTTTCCCCTTGTAAACCTCTCCTTATGGAGATAGGGCGTCCCTGGATGGTTTTGATCCGGACAGGGCCACTGGATACCCTCTTTTTCTATCCTGTCATAGGTGATCCCGGCATAGGAAGGCGTGAGGGAGGCGATCTCTGCCATTACCTCCTGAGGCCCACTATACGACATGGGATAACCCATCCTTTCCGAGAGATCGCATATGATCTTTAAGTCCTGTCTTGAATTTCCTATCGGGGGTATCGCCTGTCTTACCCGCTGGATCCTCCTCTCCGTATTCGTGAATGTCCCTTCCTTTTCTGCAAAGCTCACCCCGGGCAAAAGGATATGGGCAAGCTCTGCGGTTTCAGACATGAATATATCCTGAACCACAAGGAGTTCAAGACGCTGCAACTCTTCTTTGACCTTTTGTGCATCGGGATCCGTAAGTACGGGGTTTTCGCCGAGAATAAAAAGGGCCTTGATCCTCCCTTCTTTGATACCCTTCATCATCTCCATAAGGGTAAGTCCGGGGCTTTCAGGGAGTTTTACCCCCCAGGCCTTCTCGAACTTCTCCCTTGCAGAGGGGTCATCGACCCTCTGGTAGCCCGGAAATACATTGGGGAGTCCTCCCATATCGCATGCACCCTGGACATTGTTCTGACCCCTTAAAGGGTTTACACCTGTTGAGGGTCTCCCTATCTGCCCCGTAATCATGGCGAGGTTTGCAAGGGCAAGGACATTATTCGTCCCTGTTACATGCTGGGTGATACCCATGGCATAGAGTATGGATGAGGACTCTGACAGGGCATAGAGCCTTGCTGCCTCTATTATGTCGCAAGCCGAAACCCCTGTTATCCCCTCAACTACATCCGGGGTATATCCCTTTACGGATTCAAAAAAACCTTCAAAACCCTCGGTCCTCTCTTCTATGAATCCCTTATTATGCCAGCCGTTGGCTATAATCACATTTATAATCCCGTTTATCAGGGCCCCATCGGTTCCGGGCTTATGCCTCAACCAGATACGGGCATCATCGACGAGGTCGATCCTCCTCGGATCGGCCACGATCAACTTCGCACCGTTTTTTCTAACCGCTTTCCTCACCTTGAGGGCAATCACAGGATGGTTCTCCGTGGTATTCGAGCCTATGACGAATATGCATCTTGCATCCTCTATCTCGTCTATGGAATTGGTCATGGCCCCGCTTCCAAAGGCCATCGCCAGACCGGCGACGGTGGAGGAGTGTCAGAGACGGGCACAGTGGTCCACGTTGTTCGTGCCTATAACGGCCCTTGCGAGCTTCTGTAGCAAATAGTTCTCCTCGTTTGTACACTTGGCAGAGACAAGAAACCCTATCGAGTCGGGTCCGTATTTTTCCTTTATTTCTTTTAGTCCCCGGGCTACCCTATCTATTGCCTCATCCCAGCCCACCTCTACAAATGACCCGTCCTTCTTTATCGTGGGCCCTTTTAAGCGGTCTCTGCTATGGATGTAATCGAAGCCGAATCTGCCCTTGACACATGTCCAGCCTTTATTCACACCTATATCCTTATCGGTTGTAACCTTTATCCCCCGATCATCCTTCACATTGAGAATAAGGGTACAACCCACACCACAGTAGGAGCATACAGTCTTCACCTTTTTTAGCTCCCATGTCCTCCCTTTTTGTTTACCCTGTTTCTCGACCAGGGCCCCTGTAGGACAGACGCTCACACAGTTTCCGCAGAAGACGCATGGAGATTCGGCCATGGAACGGTCGAAGAAGGTTGATATCTTCGTATTGAAACCCCTGCCGGAGAAGTCTACGGCCTCACAGAACTGCACCTCGTGGCAGACGGTAACACACCTGCCGCAAAGGATGCACTTGTTATAGTCCCGTTCATAGAAGGGGTTTGATGACCTTATGGGATAGCTGTGCTGCTCTCCCCTGAACCTTACCTCCCTTAGACCGTATTCATAGGCGTATCT
>JAOAGQ010000001.1 GCA_026415675.1 Syntrophorhabdaceae bacterium | reverse complement strand
GTATATGATAGAGCCTATAAGGTCAAACTTCTCCCCCCTCGCATCGAGCCATTCCCCTTTTAACTTTAAGAGAATCACGATGAGCATCGCTATACCGAAGGGGACGTTCATAAAAAAGACACCTCTCCAGCCTATGTGGTGGGTGATAAGACCCCCGACAAAAGGACCCAAAGAAAGGCCGGAATAGACGCCTGTCACCGTTATACCGATGTTTTTCCCCCTCTCCCCCGGGGGATAGACAGAACTCAAGATTGCAACCCCTATACCGAAGAGGGAGGCACTCCCTATACCCTGGACCACCCTTAAGATGATCAACATTTCGGGGTTTATCGAAAATCCCATCAAAAGACATGCCCCTGTAAAGATCCCCGTCCCTGCGAGAAAAACCTTTTTTCGTCCGTATATATCGGCGATTTTTCCAATGGGTACGAGGAATATGGATGTCGCAAGGGTGTACGTCAACATAATCCAGTTCATATAGACCGCATTTAATGAGAAGGTCTTTCCGATAGAGGGCAGGGCAACATTTACACTCGATAAGGAGAGGGATGTAACGAAAGCAGACATGGTTGTTACAAAAAGGGCCGCCTTTTTGCTCGTTTTACCTTCCCCTTTTTCCATGCCCATAAGACTCCGTCAAACCTTTCAATAACAGTAGCTTCTTTATTGCCCTCCTCTGGGATTCAAAGGCGATCTCCGGAAGGCTTAAGTAATGGAAATAGCCCCATTCTGTGGCATCATCCCCTGCCTTCTCTGCCCCCCCTGTCTTTTCGACCTCAAAGGTAACGACGAGGACATCACCGTAAATCTCGTTATACTCGGAGACCACATCTATAAGGCTTACAACCTTGCCTTCGATGCCTGCCTCTTCCTTTAGTTCCCTAAGGGCCGCCTCCTCTATCGTCTCCCCTGTCTCTGCAAAACCTATGGGGAGGCACCACATCCCCTGAGCCGGTTCCCTCTCCCTTTTTACGAGGAGTATCTCTTTAAGTTCGTTCATCACGATTACGGAAGCGGCAGGAATGGGGTTTTCGTAGACGACTTCCCTGCAGGATGGACAGACCTGTCTTATCCTGCCCTCTATTTCTTCAAGACCGAGGGTATGTCCGCAGTAAGCACAGTAGAGTTTTTTCTTCATTTAAACCCTGTTTTATATAACGCAGAAGGGGTTTTGTTGTAAATGGAAATTGGCGTTTCGTTGACTTTTTATTCCATATGCTATAAGTTTTTACTCTGTTTTGAACGAGAAATAGGGAAAGGGGACAATATGTCAAATGTTAACAAAGTCATTCTAATCGGCAGGCTCGGGGCTGATCCTGAGTTGAGGTATACGACAGAATCAACCCCTGTTGCAACGTTCCGGATAGCTACGACGGAGACGTGGAAGGATAAGAACGGGAACAAACAGGAGAAGACCGAGTGGCATACGATCATCGCATGGAGGAAGCTCGCGGAAATTGCAAGTGGATACCTTAAGAAAGGAAGACTCGTATATGTTGAAGGAAGGATCCGTACCAGGGAATACGATGCGAAGGATGGAACAAAGAGAAGGGTATACGAGATAGAGGCAACGGATATGAAACTATTTCCTACCGGTACCCAATCGGAGAAGGAGACCCCTGTAAAGGGTGCGGATGCGGTGGAGATGACAAAAGGGGATGAGGAATTCCCCCCTGAGGCAGAGGATGATATCCCCCTTTGAGAGGGCATAGAAGAAATCCCCTGACAATATAAACATACTTTATATACCTGATACCTTAAGGACTTAATTAACCCCGGGAGAATAATCCCTTTTTAAGCGCAAAGGACAGAGATGGTTAATGTGACAGGCCTTTCCAAATCTTACGGCCCTCAGGTGATTTTCGATAGTGTGAATTTTTCGATAAACAGAGGGGAAAAGATAGGTCTTGTAGGCCGTAACGGTTCGGGAAAGACAACCCTTTTGAGGATCCTGACAGGCCTTGAAGAACCCGATGGGGGAGAGATAAACATACCGAAAGGTTATGTGATAAAATACCTCTCCCAGCACATAGACTTTAAGGAGGATACCGTTTTAGAAGAGGCCCTGGGAAGCCTGAACATAAAAGATGATGGCAGAGACGATACGTATAAGGTAAAATCAGTCCTGTTTGGACTCGGATTTTCCCAGGAGGACCTCGTGAAGCCCCCGAAGATACTCTCAGGGGGGTTTCAGGTGAGACTAAACCTTGCAAAGATACTCCTCTCCGAACCTGATTTGATCCTCCTTGACGAACCCACCAATTATCTTGATATCGTTTCGGTGAGATGGCTTACAGGTTTTTTGAGATCATGGAAGAGAGAGGCGATCATCATAACCCATGACAGGACTTTTATGGACGGTGTTATAACGCATACGATGGGCATACACAGGAAAAGGATCCGCAAGGTCGAAGGGCCTACGGAGAAGCTCTATCAGCAGATCATCCAGGAAGAAGAGGTATACGAGAAGACCAGGATAAACGATGAGAGAAAGATAAAAGAGGCGAATGCCTTTATTGAACGCTTCAGGGCCCAGGCAACAAGGGCAAAGGCGGTTCAGTCAAGGATAAAGATGCTCGAAAGGATGGAGAAAAAGGATAGGCTCAGCGAGGAGGCAAGGCTCGATTTTGAGTTTAACCCAGCGGATTTTTCCGGTAAATGGGTGTTAGAGGCTCAAGGGGTTTCCTTTGGTTTTGATAAAAGCTCCCCTCCCATCATAAAAGGATTCACAATTGCGGTAAGAATAGGGGAGAAGATAGGGATCATAGGGAAAAACGGGAAGGGAAAAACCACCCTTCTTAATATCATCGCAGGAGAGTTAAGTCCTGATACAGGTACAATAAGGTACAGCCAAAACACGAAAATCGCATATTACGGTCAGCCAAATATCAACAGGCTCAATCCGGACAAAACGGTTTTTGAAGAGATACTCTCCGTCCATCCAAGCCATAACATAAACGCTGCCAGAGGTTTATGCGGTGCCATGATGTTTGAAGGGGATAGGGCCCTTAAAAAGGTGAGTGTCCTCTCCGGGGGAGAGAGGAGCCGTCTCCTTCTGGGGAAGATCATCGCCACCCCTACAAACCTCCTCCTCCTCGATGAACCCGACACCCATCTCGATGCCGAATCGATAGATGCCCTCATCGAGGCAATGGAGAACTTTCCCGGAACCATACTCTTCGTTACCCATAATGAGCGTATTCTAAAGGCTGTGGCACGGAGGCTCATCGTCTTTGACAGGGATAATGTGACGGTTTTCCCAGGCCCCTATGAAGATTTTCTCGAAAAAATAGGCTGGGAGGATGAAAGGGGGGAAGAGGAGGAGAAAAAACGGGGTCAAGCAACCATCGAGACTGTAAAAAAGACGGATAAAAAGGAACTAAGGAGAAGAAAGGCCCTTATCATCGAGGCAAGGTCCAGGGTATTAAAGCCCATTCAGGGTAGAATCTCCCTTTTGGAGGAGGAGATAATGGGGCTTGAGAAGTCCATAGAGGAGGATAATGAGACATTGATAAGGGCGACGAGAACAGGAAACGGACAGGTGATCTCGGCCCTCCACATATCTATTTACAGGGCAAAGGAACGTATCGAGGCCCTCCTCGATGAACTCGATTTACTAAATAAGGAGTACCACAGGAAGGCCTCCCAGTTTGAAAGGGAGATAGAGGAGATCGAAGGCCTCTTATCTTGAGCCCTTCTTCTTTTCCTGTTTTGGCCTTTTCATCTCCTCTATCACATATTTGAGTTCTGAGATTTCGTTCTTTAGCGCCTCGTTCTCCCTGTTTGCCCATTCGAGTTTGTCCTCAAGGGATGCGATCTTCAACCTCGGATCATTCGCAGCGACCATCTCTTTTAAGTTTTTTAAATCCGCTACTTCCCCTTTTGTGGCGGAGATTTCTGCCCTTAAGGTGATCACCATCGTTCCCAGGGCTGCAACAAGAAAGAGGAGGATTATCGTGCCAAAGGGTATATTTTTTGACACAGGCTTCATAGTTTTGACAGAAGGGGGATTTTTAATTACCCCGTTCCTTTCACCCTTTTTACTCCTTATTGTTGATAAAAGCTCATCTACGCTTACAGTCCTCTGTCCGGTTGCCGCCATCTTTTCCTCCTGTTTTGCTTTTTTTACTTAAAAAAAAGCAATTCCCGTGCAAAAGAAGGAGGGGGTTATATTTTTTTTTAAGACCTTTTTATCAATTCAACGTCTACTTCCCCGCCGAACCTCTCTTTTAGTTCTTTGTTTAGTAGTTCCGCCTCTTCTGCCCTCTCGAAATCTACGACAAGCTCCCGGTCGTCTAACACCTTTAACCTACCGTATTTTTTTACAATTTCCGTTACCTCAACGGGGTCTACGGTAACCCATCCCTTCATCCTTTTTACGAGTTCTTCCCCGGAAAAGGCCCTCTCGATCGTGAGATCCACCCTCCTATGTTTTGCCTCCCACCCGATCAGGGCAGGTCTGACAACGGCAGGGGTTACAGGATCGTGCATGGCGGCACATCGGAACCACAGTTTCCCTCTCACCATTTTTTCTACCTCTCTTTCTCAATCGGACTTTAAAATTTTACCCCATGTATCCCTTAGGGATACAATCCTGTTGAAGCACGGTCTATCCGGTCTCGAGTATCTATCATCGAGACAGAAGTACCCCAGCCTTTCAAACTGGAAGCGGTCTTTCGATGAGGCGAGAGAAAGGCCGGGCTCCACATAGGCATTATCCATCACCCGAAGGGAATCGGGGTTTATATAGTCTGTAAACTCATCCCCTAAACTTGCGGGGTCGGGTATGGAGAAGAGTCTATCGTAAAGCCTTATTTCCGCCGGTATCGCATGTTTTGCAGAAACCCAGTGTATCACCCCCTCCACCCTTTTTCCTTCAGAAGTATCGGAATTTATACTGTTTTTGTCATAGGTAGAGTGAATCTCCTTGATGGCCCCTGTATTCTCATCTTTCACGAGGCTTTCGAACTTTATCACATAGGCGTATCTTAACCTTACCTCCCTGCCCGGGGCGAGGCGCTTATATTTTTTCGGGGGAGATTCGCTGAAATCATCTTCCTCTATGTAGATGATCTTTGAAAATGGTACAGACCTTTTACCCATCTCCGGTTTTTGGGGGTGGTTAGGGCAGAGGATCTCCTCGGTCTTCCCTTCTGGATAGTTATCGATGATGACCTTTATGGGTCTCAATACGGCCATAGCCCTCTTTGCCCTCTCGTTTAGGTCATCCCTTACGCAGTGTTCGAGAAGGGATATATCCACAAGGTTATCCTTTTTTGCAACCCCGATTCTTGCGCAAAAATCCCTTATCGCCTCGGGGGTGTAACCCCTTCTCCTCATCCCTGCTACGGTGGGCATCCTCGGGTCATCCCAGCCGTCTACGTACCCATTTTCCACAAGGGTGATCAGGCGCCTCTTGCTAAGTATCGTGTAACTTAGGTTTAGTCGGGCAAATTCTATCTGCTTCGGTCTCTCCCCTTCGGTGAGTTCCTTTAGAAACCAGTCATAGAGGGCCCTGTTATTTTCGAACTCAAGGGTACATATCGAATGGGTGATCTTTTCTATATAGTCGGAGAGGCAGTGGGCAAAATCGTACATGGGGTATATCACCCATTTCTCCCCTGTCCTGTAATGGGGTACCTTCTTTATCCTGTATATCACAGGATCCCTCATGACGATATTCGGGGATGCCATATCGATCTTTGCCCTTAACACATGGGCCCCTTCTGGGAATTCCCCGGCCTTCATCCTCGAGAAGAGGTCGAGGTTCTCCTCGATCGACCTGTTCCTGTAAGGACTCTCCCTCCCCGGTTCTGTCAGTGTCCCCCTGTACTCCCTTATCTCCTCAGAGGAGAGGCTACATACATAGGCCTTCCCTGCCTTTATGAGTTTCACAGCGAACTCGTATAGTTGGTCGAAGTAGTCCGAAGCATAGTATAGCCTGTCATCCCAGTCAAAGCCGAGCCAGCGGACATCCTCAATGATGGAGTTCACATACTCTTGGGACTCACCGCTCGGGTCGGTATCATCGAGCCTCAGATTACAAGTGCCGTTATAGTCAGAGGCTATGCCAAAATTAAGACATACGGATTTGGCATGGCCTATATGGAGGTAGCCGTTAGGTTCCGGGGGAAAACGGGTAGCCACCCTCCCTCCTTTATAAACCCCCTTTGCTATATCCTCATCGATGATCTCCCTTATAAAATCCGTCTGTCCCCTGGGTTCTTTTTCCATATGAGTATCGTCTCCTTTTGTCTGTGATTTAAAAATTAATACCACAAGCAGACCGCTCTTGCAATAAAGTGGAGATTCGTTTAATATAACGGAGACACATTATTTTTATGAGGGGCGGACATGATAGAGAGATATTCCATAGATAGAATGGCGAGGATTTGGACAGAGGAGAATAAGTTTAAAAAGTGGCTTGAGATAGAGATTGCCATCTGTGAGGCTTACAGTATACTCGGCCTAATCCCCGAAGAGGACCTGGAGGCGATAAAAAAGAGGGCAGGTTTCGATGTGGAGAGGATAAAGGAGATAGAAAAGAGGACAAAACACGATGTTGTTGCCTTCATCGAGTCTGTTTCAGAGTTTGTCGGTCCCTCTTCAAAATTCATACACATGGGGATCACCTCCTCGGACATCCTCGATACATCCTTCTCCTCTCTTTTAAAGGAGGCCTCGGAGATACTGATAGAGGATATAAAGGGGCTCATGGAGGTCCTGAAAGAGAAGGCCTATGCGTATAAAGATACGGCGATGATAGGGAGAACCCATGGCATCCACGCAGAGCCCATCACTTTTGGCTTGAAGATCGCCCATTTTTATGACGAGATGAAGAGGAACTTAAAAAGGCTCGAAGATGCAAAAGATGGGATAAGTTACGGAAAGATATCCGGTGCTGTAGGTACTTTTGCCCATACAGAACCTTTTGTGGAAGAATACGTATGTAAAAAGATGGGCTTAAAGCCGGCCCCGATTTCAACCCAGATCATCCCGAGGGATTACTATGCCCCGTTTTTTACAACGATTGCCATCATCGGTTCCTCCATAGAAAAGATGGCCGTTGAGATACGCCATCTCCAGAGGACCGAGGTAGGGGAGGCCGAGGAGTTCTTCCAGAAGGGACAGACAGGTTCTTCCGCGATGCCCCACAAAAGAAACCCCATTTCCTCAGAAAACCTATCCGGTCTTGCCCGACTTTTGAGGGGGTATGCGATAGCTGCCCTTGAAAATATCCCCCTCTGGCACGAAAGGGATATAAGCCATTCCTCTGTGGAGAGGGTGATTGCCCCTGATGCTACCATTCTCCTCGATTATATGCTTGAGAGACTAAAAAACATGTACAGGAACCTTATCGTCTATCCCGAGAAGATGGCAAGAAACATGGGTATTTCAAGGGGTTTATACCACTCTGAGGCGATACTGTTGAGCCTTATCAAAAAGGGCCTCTCAAGGCAGGAGGCATATAAGATCACCCAGAGGGTAGCCATGGCATGTTATGAAGGGGACATGGATTTTAAAGAGGCGGTTAAAAAAGATGGGGAGATAAGGTCATATCTCACCGAAGAAGAGATAGACCACGTAACAGGTGATGGGCATTACTTCAGACACGTGGAGACCATCTTCAACAGGGTCTTCCGTTCATAGGTCTTTCTCTCTCCGGTGATAGATACTCATTTTTTCTTCACCGCTTCCACGTATTTTAATCTAAGGTCGTAGAGTATATCCCCTATCAACCTCTCCTCCTCTGCCGTTAGATTCCCCCGGGTCTTTTCGTTTAGCATCTCTATAAGCCCTATCGTCTGTTTTGCAAGGGGGAGGTTTGTGACCTTTTCGTTATTGAGGGGATCGGGCAGTTCCCCGAGGCTTACAAGGGCCGATGTGGATAAAGAGAGTATGAATGTGGTGAATGTCAATTCCTCTTCCATAAAACCTCCTGCGAATGATTATTACTTTTTCTATGTCTTAAAAAGTCGTCTCCTATGACCCCTTTTTCAGAGCAACACATCGAGTTTAATGGGTACGTAGAATATGTTGTCCCCCCTTTTTACCTGATAGAGGATGTAATTTCTATTTAGTCCCTCCAGCATGAACGTATCGAAATCTGCCCTGTTGGAGATCGAGTAGTTGTTTATCTTTAATATCACATCCCCCGGTTTTAGGCCGGCCGTCTCTGCAACCCCACCTTTGAATAACTTTGTTACGACCACACCGTTTTTCTCTTTCAGTTTGTATTTCATCTTGGGATAGCCTGCTATATCGCTTATCCTCATGCTGCAGAGGGTCTCATCCGCAGGGGATGGCCTGTAGTTTACCATCTCCTCTGTATCGAGGTTTATTATGAAAGGCCTATTACTTTTTAAGATTTTTATCTGGATGGTCTCGTTTTCCTTTAAGTTTCTTATTATGCTCTGTAGTTTTATCCCCTCTTTTATCTTTTTTCTGTTCAGCTCTATTATTCTATCCCCGGCGCTTATACCGTTTCTCTCCGCGGGGCTATTCGGGATCACCGAATTTACCGAAAGGTAGACGTAATTCCCCTCCCGTTTCTTTTCTCCAAAGATCCCCAGTATCGGCCTTTTCGTCTCCTTGCCGAGAAACTCGGAGACCATGTTCATCACGTCCTCAATCGGTATGGCGAACCCGATACCCTTGCCTTCACCGTATATGGCCGTCACTATACCTATTGGGTTTCCCTCTATGTCGAGGAGGGCACCACCACTGTTTCCAGGGTTAATCGCCGCATCGGTCTGGATTAGGTTTGCGTATACCCTGTTTTCTATCCTTATATTCCTGCCCAGGGCGCTTATCACCCCGGAGGATACAGAGCTTGACAGCCCGTAAGGGTTTCCTATCACAATCACCCTCTCCCCGACCCTAACCTTCTTTTTCGTTGAGACCTTGAGGTATGGAAACGGGGTCTTATCCGTTATCTTGAGAAGGGCCATATCAAACTCGGGGTCACTCCCGAGGACGTACGCATCGTACTCTTTCCCGTTTATAAACTTTACCTTTATGCTTATAGCCCTTGAAATCAGATGTTCGTTTGTTACGATTATGCCCCTCGGATCCATCACGACACCGGAACCTATATTTTCAAAGGTCTCCTCCTCGCTCTCCTCACCGAGTATAAGCCTTCTTAAAAAAGGGGTCTTTTTCTCCCCCGATGTGTTTTTTGATATCTCCTCCGTTCTTATGTTTACTATCGCCTTACTCACCGCCTCCACCACCTCTACGACCCTGTCTTCCCTTGCCTCCCCTTTGTCGATAGCGGACAAAATTAGGACGAGAGAGAAGGCGGATATGGAAGTAAAGAGCATACGGCAGAAGGTGCAAAACATATACCCTGCCTTTGTTTTACAGCTATCCTTACGGTAATTCATCAGTACCAATCTTCTTCTTTTAATTTCCTCTTTTTGATAAGTTTTTTAACCGCATCAAGGATAAGGTGGGCAACCCCTTCCTTGCTCATAAAGGGGATATGCTTTGTCTTGCCCGACCTGTCTATGAGGGTTACCTCGTTATTATCGGAACTGAACCCAATCTCTTTTTTAGAGACGTCGTTTGCTACGATCATATCGAGATTCTTTCTTTTCAACTTTTCTGCGGCATTATCGAGGAGGTTTTCCGTCTCCGCGGCAAAACCTATCAAGAGTCTGTTTCCCTTTACCTTTCCCAGTTCGGCTATGATATCGGGATTTTTTTCGAGTTCTATGGTAGGTACACTTTCGTCGTTCTTCTTCTTGATCTTTTGGCAGTTTTCGCTTTTGCATCGGAAGTCTGCAACGGCCGCCGTCTTTATAATAACGGTGCTCTCACTATATAATTCCATCACCGCATCCCTCATCTCCCTTGCCGTTGTTACCTCCACGAACTTTATATCCCTCTTCGGAGGTTTTAGATGGGTTGGGCCTGAGATGAGTATCACATTTGCCCCCCTTCTCCTTGCGATCTTTGCAAGGGCATAACCCATCTTTCCCGAAGACCTGTTTGTTATACACCTCACAGGGTCTATGAATTCGAGGGTAGGGCCTGCCGTTATGAGAATCGTCTCCCCTTCGAGGTCTTTGTCCGTAAATATATCCTCCATCTTCTCGAGTATATCCTCAACAGGGGGGAGTCGTCCCTTTCCCACGGTTCCGCAGGCAAGATCCCCCTCGATGGGTTCGAGGAAGTCAAATCCGGCATCTTTCAGTTTGTTGATATTCATCTGGACTATCTTACTCTCCCACATCTTCGTATTCATGGACGGTACGAAGAGAACAGGAACGGTGATCGCCATCACCATTGTGGTCAAAAAATCATCGGCGATACCGTTCGCTATCTTTCCGATGATGTTTGCGGTGGCAGGAACGATCACCATCTGGTCTGCAATATCTGAGAGGGCTATGTGACCGATCTTTGATCCTGCAAAAAGCTCGAACATCTCGTGTATCACGGGATGGCCGGACAAAGTCTGAAAGGTAAGGGGTGTTACAAATTCCATGGCGTTTTTCGTCATCACCACATGGACGCTCGCCCCTCTTTTGGTGAGTTCCCTGACCAGTTCCGCTGTCTTGTATGCGGCGATACCTCCCGTAATCCCCACGATGATCTCCTTGCCTCTTAGCATGGTGAATGTCCTTTCCATATCTTTATCCTTGATGCAAAATTAAATGTTGAGCCCCAACTTTCTTATAAACCTCGTAAAAAGGTTTGCCTTTGGTACAAAAACAGGGGAGACTATGTCTACCTTGCCTATTACCTCTGTGTCCAGTTTTATTACAATCTCCCCGAGCTTCTGGCCTGTCTTTATCTCCCCCTTTATCCTCTCGGGAACGACGATCTCTTTCTTGACGGAACCTTTGTTATCAACGTGGATTGGAAAGCTAAAATCTCCTCCCGAAACACCCTTTATCTTTCTGTACCTGCCGTCTTCGAGGTAGATATCCTTATCGACGATTTCCCCTTTTTTCACCACGTTTATGACCCTGTATTGGGAAAAGGCCTTTTTGAACTTTTCTATCGCAACGTTGTCCCTTATCTTTGCCGAGGGGCTTCCCATCACTACCACTATGAAACGGAGGTCAGATTTTTTTCCCGTTGCAACGATGTTGAACCCTGTTTTAGCGTAATAACCGGTCTTCAGGCCATCTACAATGCCGTCCATCTTTGTTAAGAGTTTATTATGGTTGTTCATGATAAATTTCCCATCCCTAAACCCTTCCGATTTGATCGATGTCCATTCCAGTATCTTGGGGTATTTGAGGAGTTCCCTCGCGAGGATAACAAGGTCGTTGCAGGTCGTCATGTCCTCCTTCTGACCGGAAGAGGGGGGCAGTCCGTGGACGGAATTGAACTCCGTCTCCACCATACCCAGGGACCTTGCCTTTTCATTCATAAGACGGATGAACTCCTCTTTGCTCCCCGATATATGCTCCGCAATCGCATAGGCGGCATCGTTTGCAGATGCTACGAGGAGGGCCTTCATCATATCTTCCACCGTGAATACCTCCCCCTCCTTCAGGTAGACCTGACTCCCCCCTATCTTTGAGGCCTCTTTGGAGACGGTGATCTTAGTGTCGAGTTGGAGTTCGCCCTTTGTGAGCTTCTCCATCACAATATAGGCCACCATAAGCTTCGTTACACTTGCAGGGGCCCTCTTTTCATGTATATTTTCACCCTCGAGGACCTTTCCTGAGGAGGCCTCCACAACGATAAAGGCCTTATAGGGTTCTTCCTTTTCCGCCTTCTGTTTTGTCGCAGTATTTACCGGTCTTATCGGTTTTTTATGGGACTTGGTCTTTCCGTGAACCTCAGGAATGAAAAGGAGGAGGGAAAGTATCAGAAGGATTAGAAAAAAAGCTCTCTTCATGAACCCTTTTTCTCCATATCCATGAAAACCTTTATGAGGTCTATGGGGAGGGGAAAGATGATGGTCGAGTTCTTCTCCGTCGATATCTCAATTAAAGTCTGCATGTATCGGAGCTGGAGGGCCATAGGGTTCTTTGAGAGTATCTCTGAGGCCTCGGAGAGTTTAGCCGCTGCCTGGTATTCCCCTTCTGCACCGATGATCTTTGCCCTTCTCTCCCTCTCTGCCTCGGCCTGTCTGGCAAGGGCCCTCTGCATCTCCTGGGGGAGATCCACGTTTTTTACCTCGACATTAGACACCTTAATACCCCAGGGTTCTGTATGGGTGTCGAGTATTTCCTGAAGCCTTTCGTTTATCTTCTCCCTGTGGGAGAGGAGGTCATCCAGTTCTGCCTGTCCCAACACGCTTCTTAAGGTCGTCTGGGAGAGCTGGCTTGTGGCGTATAGGTAATTCTCCACCTCCACTATGGCCTTTAGGGCATCTATTACCCTGAAATAGACAACGGCATTCACCTTAATGGAAACATTGTCCCTTGTTATCACGTCCTGAGGGGGTATATCGAGGACAACGGTCCTCAAGCTCACCTTCACCATCCTGTCCACGATGGGGATAAGGATAATAAGACCCGGTCCCTTTGGGGCCCCCAGTACACGGCCGAGCCTGAATACAACACCCCTTTCGTACTCGTTTAATATCTTGATGGCGCTCGCAAGAAAAAAGACTATGATGACAATCACGAAAAGATAAACAGGTATCATGCATGGCCCTCCTTTTTATTTACTATCAAAATAAGGCCTTCAACGGCCTTTACCACCACCTTTTCCCCCTTTTCAATAGGTACATCGCTTCTACAGTTCCATAGCTCACCGTGGATTATGGCCTTTCCTTTATCAAAGATAGGGGTCATCGCAACCCCTACCTCACCGATTAGTCCTTCCCTGCCTGTCTTAACCTTGGCGAGCTGTGCCTTTACCGCATAGGATAACACAACGAAAAAGAAAAGGGCAGAGATTACGGCGACGGCCAGTATACTCTTCCAGGAGATGGAGAGGACGCTCTTCGGCAGGTCTATGAGCATGACGGAGCCGATCACAATGGAGATGATCCCTGCAAAGCCGAGTATCCCGTGGCTTACCACCTTTAACTCGAGGATGAAGAAGAGTATGCCGAGGAGTATTAAAAAGGCCCCGGCAAAACTGATCGGTATAGTCTGGAAGGCGTATAGGGCGAGGATGATGGATATCCCCCCTATGACCCCCGGAAAGATGGCCCCAGGGCTATATATCTCAAAGAGGATCCCGTAGATACCGAGCATCATCAAAAGATAGGCCACATTGGGGTCACTGAGATAGGAGAGGAGCCTGTATTTGAAGGGCATCTCGACTACTGTCTGCTTTTTCCCTTTGAACATAAGGGCTATCTTCCCCTTTTTAGTCTCAACAACCCTTCCCTCTGCCTTCGCGAGTAGCTCCTCTATATTTTCCGCAACAATGTCTATTACGTTTTTATCGAGGGCCTCCTTTGCGGTGATAGATGCACTCTCCTTTACCGCCTTTGCCGCCCATTCCACATTACGTCCCCTTTTGGCGGCAATACTTTTGATATAGGCCTCCGCATCCTTTAGGACCTTCTCCATCATGGTCTTATCCGCCTTTTCGCTCCCTATCGCAACGGGATGGGCAGCACCGGCATTTGTGCCCGGCGCCATGGCCGCTATATGGGCGGAGAGAAGGATGATGGCCCCGGCCGAGGCTGCCCTTGCCCCTGAAGGATAGACATAGACGATAACAGGGATTTCAGAGTCCATGATGGATTTCACAATATCCCTCATGGATGTATCGAGTCCCCCGGGGGTATCAAGGGTAATTAAAAGGGCCCGGGCTTTTTCTGTCTCTGCCTTTGAAAGGGTCTCCGATATGAAAGCGGCTACAGGAGGGTTTATAGGGCCCTGGATGTTTATTATAAAGACCTCATCCCCATAGGCGGGGATGGAGATAGAGGTAAAAAAAAGGCATATAAGTATTAAAAAGAGGCTCAATTTTATGACTTTCATCTCTTCAAAAGCTTCTCCTTCAGTCTCTTCTCCACAAGGGGAGGGACAAATTCGCTTACAGAACCCCCGAAGGCCGCGACCTCTTTTATAGTCCTTGAACTCACGAAAAAGTAGTCTTTACTCGTCATCATGAAGATCGTATCCATATCGGGATTGAGACTCCTGTTCATCGATGCCATCTGAAACTCGTATTCAAAATCACTCATCGCCCGGAGTCCCCTTATAACGATATGGGCCCCTATCCTTTTCACATAATCTACAAGGAGGCCATCGAAGCTATCGACGAGGACGTTTTTGTTCCCATTTATGGCCTCGAGGATCATCTCCTTCTTCTCTTCCACAGAGAAAAGGGATCTTTTCTCTATATTGTTTGCGATGGCTATGATCACCTTTTCGAATATCTCGAGCCCCCTCGTCAGTATGTCGAGGTGACCGTACGTGATCGGGTCGAAAGAACCTGGGTATACCGCTATTCTCTTTATCATCTCTCACTCCCTAATTCAGTATCTACCTTTAAAATGGTTATCCTCGTGTCTCCGTACTGCCTTGTCTTTTTTTCGATGAAGCATCTATCATCCATAAAATCCAGGGGATCCCTCTTCGAATATTCAAGCACAAAAATCGTATCTTTACCATAAATCCTGTAATTTTTAAATAAAAACATCGTCTCCTTTATCAACCCCTGTCCATAGGGAGGATCCATAAAGATTATATCATACTTATACCCCCTTTTATAAAGAAAAGGGATCGCATCCCTTGCATCCATGGTAAGGAGAAGACAATCCCTCTCGATAGACAGGGCGATCAAGTTTTTTCTTAAAGTTTTTGCCATTCCCCCATCCTTTTCAACGGAGGTACAAAACGAGGCCCCCCTGCTTAGGGCTTCTATGGTAAAGGTGCCGGAACCAGCAAAGATGTCGAGGACCGATAACCCTTGAATATCACCTATGATATCGAATATGGCCTTCCTCACCATTGAAGAGGTGTACCGGGCGGTTTTGCCTTTTCCCGGGGTGATATTTCTTCCTTTTAAAATTCCGCCCGTGACCTTCATTGTATAACATCCATGAATAGAGAGTAAAAATTAAAATTTCAATCGAAGAGGATCTTAGAAACCTCCTCAAGTCTTTTGATGCCCTTTACCTCCTCCGGAGAGAGAGGGAGGGTGACGATATTCTTATCCCCCATCTCCCTTTTTAATTGTCCGATGTACGTATCCTGCATATTTTTTCGTCTCCTGTGGAAATCGCAATCCCCCTCTGTGATGACATGATTTACGATGATGTTCTCGATAAAGAGCCTGTTTTCGTTTAACTCCTTTATCATCCTCTCGGTGAGTTTCATTGCGAGGGCCTCGGGTATTGTTACGAGGATGTATTTCGTAACCTCCCTGTCTCTTATAAATGCTACGATCCTTTCCGCAAGGGCTTCCCAGCTACCGATGATCTCGAGGAGGGTCCTCCTTGAAGACTTTAACCTCGTGAGATCCTTGAACCTCTCAAAATAACTGTACATATTCATATAGAATTTTGTCGCAGCCTCGAGGTGCTTGAGAAAGAGATGGGGGAGTCTAAGCAACCTTAAGGTATGGCCTGCAGGGGCCGTATCCCACACGACAACATCGTATTTTTTGCTCTCAACGAGGTCTATTATAAAACTGAGCATATACTCTTCTTCGATGCCAGGGGCAGTTCCTATATAGTCGATAAAGTTATAATCCACATTTGCAAAGGAGGATATAACCTCGTAAATCTCATCCCCGAATCGTTCCTTCCATTTCTCGAGAACCTTCTCCGACGATATCTCGAGGCCGTATAACTCATGCCCCTCCCATATCCTCTTTTCTTCTCCTCCCAGTTCAACCTCGAAAATATCGGAGAGGGAGGGGGCGGGGTCACTTGAAATGATAAGGACCCTTTTTTTAAGGGATGCGATCTTCATTGCCACGGCAGAGGCGCAGGTTGTCTTTCCCACACCCCCCTTACCACCTACCATTATAAGCCTTACATGCCCATCGATGATGTTTTTTAGCCCCATATTTATTAGCCTTTTTTGTCTTCGGTCATAATGTATCGACAGCTCTTCTTTTTACCTTTATAAACGGGGGGATCTTAACCTCTTCATCCCTTCCATTTCCTTCAAAGGATTCTACCTTCAACATCTTTATCCCTGCGAGTTTTCCTTTGTAGATATCTACAGCACAGTATTCATGCTCCCAGATAAAGCATATCCTCTCCCTCTCTATGACACCTTTTTTAGGATCCGCGAGTTTCAGGAGTTGCCGGTACTGCTGCTCCGATATGATCTCTTCCCGTATCCAGAAAGGACCCGAGCGGGAGCTCCTCTTTAGAAAAAACATATACGTCCCATCCTGTCCCCTCTTTTTTATCCTGATATCCTCTTTTTTATCCTTTATCTTCAGGGGAACATCCTCTATCGTTATCGTGGTATGGGTTGGAAGTCTGGTAAGATCTATCTCTTCTATATAAAATACCCCTTTATTTGCCGTGGTGGCAGGTATCCCCAGGAATCGGGAGAGGGCATAATAGACCCTGTCCAGCTTACCTTTGAAATCTGTTCTGTTGTCGATGATGCTAAAACGGGGATGGCCGAGCCAGCTTTCCTGTATCCTTCGGTCTATAATTAAGGATTCTTCAGGGGATTCTATCCTTGCCGTATTGTTCTCCCCTGTATAATAATCTATCGCTCCATCGGCAGCGGTGACAAGGTGTATGACCCCTGTGTACCTGTCCCTTAGCCCTATCTCGTTTAACCCCCTTTTTTTTAGCATCTCTTCGAAGTCGTTGGGGGGCACAAAGGCCTTTATGTCCATTATCCCCCTATCGAGGAGTATCACCTTCCTTTTGTCGGGAAAAACCTCTTCCGCAGCCTTTCTAAAGGTCTCTTCAAAGGCGAGCTGGAGATCGAGTATCGCCTCTTCGAATAGAACGACCTGTCTCTTCTTGTCCATCTTTCTTCTGTCGATTCCGGCGTTTGTGATGAGGGTCGCTGTTTCGGGGACAACAAAAACCATAAAGCCGTGTTCTGAAAGCCTCTCCGTGAGATATGCGAGGGATGAGCTTTTTCCCGAACAGGGCCCTCCAGTCAGGACAACCGTAGAGACAGGCTCTATGAGTTGAGGATTTTCTCCTGCTATTACCATAGGCGTTCTAATTCTAACAAATGAGGGGGATAAAAGTAAATGGAATGGAGATTTCCATTGAATTTGCCTCTTATGCTGGCATATATTTATGAAACAGATTCTAAGGGAGAAGAGGGAGTCTTATCCATGGAGAATAAAAAGACAGGGACAAACAGCTATTCGTTCTTTTTTGCCATTGTTGCCGTTATGTTTACCACGTCCCTTATCACGGCAAATATCATTGCGGTGAAGCTCGTGAATATATCGGGCCTTGTTATCCCTGCCGCTATCATCATCTTTCCCGTAAGTTATATCTTTGGGGATATACTCACCGAGGTCTACGGCTACCGTGTCGCAAGGAGGGTTATATGGCTCGGTTTTTTGTGTAACCTCATAACCGTTGTTGCCGTATGGCTCGCACAGATAATGCCATACCCAGCCTTCTGGGACGGCCAGGGGGCCTACGAGAGGATTCTCGGCTATACCCCGAGGTTGCTTATCGCCTCCTTTATCGCCTATCTTGCTGGGGAGTTTGCAAACTCCTATGTTCTCGCAAAGATGAAGATCTTAACAAAGGGGAGATGGCTCTGGACGAGAACCATTTCATCGACCTTTGTGGGTCAGGGCCTCGATTCCCTTCTGTTCATTACGATCGCCTTTCTCGGGGAAATCCCCTCCCAGGGCATGATAAACGCCATCGTTACCCAATGGCTCACAAAGACCGCTTACGAGGTACTCTTTACCCCTGTTACCTATCTCTTTGTGAATTTCTTAAAAAGATACGAGAGAAAAGACGTCTATGACATTGATACGAGGTTTAACCCCTTCGTGGTCATAGATTAAAAATCACCTCTATACCTTTGCCCATTCTTTCCACAGAAGGCCTGTCTTCTTTTCCCAGTCCGATTCAAACTTTTCAGTAAAAAAGGTATGGAGTTTTTCGAATAACCTTCTCCATCCGGGTTCGAACTCGTACTTCAACACATCCTCGAGGAAGGGGACGATCTCGCCGAGTTTATCCTTTGGGAGATATGCCCTTGCCCCCATCTCGTGGGAACGCTTCAGGGCATCGAGGGAGATCGCATGGGCTGTGAGCATAACAACCCTCATATTCTTTTTGACGGCCACCTCCAGGAGGTCAAAACCATTTACCCCCATGATATCGAGGATAACAACATCGTACACCTCTGATTCGAGCTTATGTAGCGCCTCTTCATAGGTGGTGGCCTTTTGAAAAATACAGTCAGGACAGGCTAGACGTATCTCATCTTCGAGGACGGTCAATACATCAGGTTCATCATCTACCGCGAGTATCTTCTTGTTTTTGAGTATAGACTCTTCCATAAAGGGTTACCTCCTTTATTTTTCTTATCTTTCATAACCTGACTATTCGTAGCCGACCCATTTGAAACCCGTTTTTTCCTCCCAGTCGGTCTGAAACTGTTCGGCCTTTCTAAAGGTCTCCCTTAAGTTTCTGATAAGCCTCTTCCACCCGGACTCAAATTCGTACGTTAATACATCCTCGAGGAAGGGGACGATCTCGCCGAGTTTATCCTTTGGAAGATATGCCCTTGCCCCCATTTCATAGGACCGCTTAAGGGATTCGGGTCTTAAATCATGGGCGGTGAGCATCGCTACCTTAAGCCCTTTTTTTACCGCAACCTCGAGAAGGTCAAAACCCCTGACCCCCATGATATCGAGGACGACAACATCGTACACCCCTGATTCCAGTTTTTTTAATGCCTCTTCATAGGTGG
>JAOAGQ010000016.1 GCA_026415675.1 Syntrophorhabdaceae bacterium | reverse complement strand
TAAATCTTCCTTTGGATGTTTTTGAAAATACTCAAGGACTAATTCACTTATGGTTTTTGCCACTATCTGCCTCACGTCGTTAAATTGAGTTTAAGCTGATTTATCTTGCCCTCTGTTAAGAGCCGTTTTTTTGCTAACTCACAGTATTTCTTGTCTATTTCAATACCAATACCTTTTCGCTCCGTCTCTAAACAGGCGAGCAATGTTGAACCACTTCCGAGAAAAGGGTCAAGGACAGTGTCACCGACAAAACTAAATAGTTTTATACATCTTCGCGGTAATTCAACAGGAAAAGGTGCGGGGTGACCAACCCTCTTTTTGCTTTCACCGCTAAAATTCCATACCCCGTTTGTCCACTCCATAAATTCTTTTTTTGCAATATCCGATTTTCTACTACCGCTTGTTTTTTTCCATTCTTTCTTATAAAGGACAATAATTACTTCAACAGGGGCTATTACATAGGGGGCTGCTGCTGAAAGCCAAGACCCCCAGGCTGTGCGCCTTGAAATATTCTGCTCATTCCATATGATAGTTGAGTGATATTTGAATCCGGTCTCCTTTGCAATAGTTGTAATGTCCGCACATACACTCTGTTGACCACCTTTATTCTTATCTAAAGGGATGTTAAGACAGAACCTCCCATCATCTTTAATGAATTTATAACATCTGGCAAGCCAATCTCTTGTAAATGACAGGTAATCATTATAGGACATGGTATCTTTATGAGAGTTATATTTAATATCCACATTGTATGGAGGGGAGGTTACTATTAAGTCGACAGAGTTTTCTTTAATGGAATTTACCTTTAAAATATCTGCGTTATATATCCATATCGAATCAGCATTAAAATACAATTCATCGGTATGTAAAGCAACGTGGTTTGTAGTGTAGGTTGTCTCAGGTTCTTTTACTCCAAGGTTATTTTTCTTATATTTGCTCGGATTCTGAGGGGCTTCAAAACCCTGGCTTTCTATTAAATAGTTTTCGATATGTTCTCTATTAAAACGACGTTGTCCTCCAGGCGTTCTGACCGAAGAAATCAGCCCTCTTTTTTCCATACGATATATGGTTGTGGTGCTTATCCCGAGATATTTCGCCGCTTCCTTTGTTGTAAAGACAGCTTTCTCCTCCATAACGATTCCTCCGATAAAGGTATGAAGAACTTTATCAGGACATTACAACATTAACCAACATTTGTCAATTTTAGGATTCGTTCTATTGAAAACCTATTTCTCGTTACTCCCTATTTGACTATAAACTAATTCAGCAGTCAACCATTGTTACGGCGAGACCACCTGTTCCTGTCTCCTTGAACCGGGGGGACATGGCCATTCCTGTTTCGTACATCGCGATGATAACACGATCCAGATCTTCCCAGCGCTGAGAGGTGATCTCATTTTTGGCGAGGAGATAGGCGTTATAGGCTTTTATCGCCCCGAAGGCATTCCTCTCGATACAGGGGATCAACACGAAACCACCGACAGGGTCGCAGGACATGCCGAGATGATGCTCGAGGGCAATTGTAGCGGCTACCTCTGTGACATCGATGGATGCCCCTGTTGCGTAGGAGATCATCGCAGAGGCCATGGAGGAGGCCACGCCAATCTCTCCCTGACAGCCTACATCGGCACCGGCAACGCTCGCATTATGCTTACAGAGGAATCCAACAAGCCCGGCCGCCAATAGTCCCTTCCGCATGGCGTCTTGGGAGAGCTTCAGGTGATGTTTCATCATATACACAAGGGCCGGCATGGTTCCTGCAGAACCCAGTGTTGGGGCGGTGACGGCCAGACGGCCTGCGGCGTTACCCTCTGAGCCTGCGAGGGCATAGCTACTTATCTGTTGCATTAACCTGTCTGTGGCCCTGGCCTTTTTAGAGCGTTCGTAAACCCTTTTCGCTTTTCTATGGAACTCGAACGGTGCTGGAAGGAGACCCTCTTCGGAGATGCCCTGTTTTACACTATTTTCCATGGTCTTAAGTATAAAATCGAGGTGGGCTATGACCTCTTTGTCCCCGACTTTCATAATAGCTTTCTCGTTCTCCATCATGATCTCGTGGAGGCTCTTTTTATGTTCCTGTACCAACATCTTAAACTCGATCATGCTACCGTAAGGATAAACTGGTTTGCCCCGATTAGGGGGTGGTTGCCCCTTCCACTGGTAGAAACCCCCGCCTGTCGAGTAGTATTCCCTCTCGAAAAGGGTCTCGCCGTTCTTGCCGATCAGTCGCATGATCATGGTGTTTGAATAGGGGTAGTTATGTTCAACCTTGTCCCAGACTATTATATCCCTGCCCAGAACAAAGGTCTTACCGCCGATCGTAGTCGTGTACCTTTTTGTCGTGTCCTGGAGCTCGTCCATAAGCCTTGTATCGCATGTTTCTGGCTTCTGACCCAGAAGCCCTGCCAAAATGGCCCGATCAGTGCGATGTCCCTTTCCTGTTGCGCTTAGGCTGCCAAAAAGCCTGACCTCGATGGATTGGGCCTTATCCATCACGTCTTTAGGCAAATTTTCCAGGGCTTTCAAAAAATCGCTCGAAATCCGCAAAGGTGCGATGGTGTGGGAGCTCGATGGTCCAGGGCCAACCTTGAAAAGGTCGGTCAGAGAGGTCGGGATAGGACCTTTTGCAGGGGCAACATAACACCTCTCCCCTGTCACCCCCTCAAAGGCCTTAGACGAAATACCCTTTGCCAAAGAGAAATTAGATTTTAACAGGGAGCCGATCCCAGCGGAAGAAATCATCGCAATCTTTAAGAAAGTTCGACGATACATAACGCTCCTCCTCTGAAACTATAATATCTTATACGATTGAAATAACACATCTTTTTTCAGGCCCTATGACAGCAATAAGTATGGGATAATCCATATACACGCCGGGCTCTTATTAACCATTATAGTCGTCTTATACTGATACTACCTTCTCCATTTTTAAGATATTCAGGGTTAACGAAGGGTACCACTTTTTTGCATTGTTTCCCATTCATCTTTTATAAAACGGAGAATCTGGGTCGCCCTTTCGGTATATAGATTGATCCCCTCCCAGTTTGGCCTTGGGATAACTTTTTGCATGAGAAGACCGTCCTCTCCAAACCAGCATGGTAAAATACCACCCAGGAAAAAACCTCTATTTTTTAGGATATCCGTAACCTCACCTACCCACGGCCATGATGTTTTTATCCACACCTGTATGACCTCACATTTTTTATCCTGTATATGTTTTTCCTCTGCCTCAAGGGCAGCTCCAAAATCAGCGCCGACCTCATCTATGGACAGCCGCGCCAGTTGTGCAAAGTCAAATATCTCGGTGGATATTTCCGTTAGGCCATCTACAGGAAGGGGTTTAGTTGATGGGATCAATGTACGGCTGTCGTCTAATCCATCATAGATATAGCGTATAGATTCACTGTATACTTCCGGGACATAAACTGTATGGGGTCTATGGACAAATGTCCTGAACATATTTAAGGTGGATACCCGCCCTGTGGCAGACTTTTCATTCTCGTAGGCTTCGGCAGGCATAAGGTCAATCTCAATTGCCGTTGCGATGAGTTTGAACATAACGCCTGCTTTCTGGGTTATCGTATGGTTACATACGGATTCAAGAAAGAGCACCTCTAACCCAGGAATTGAGGGGATAGCCTTTATGATGTGTCGGGACAGAAGACCGAAAATTGGCGTGTTTCTGTAATCAGGTGAAACCAGGGTGAGACCGACTTCGTAAATCCCTCTATAAGGTGCCGAATGGTATAATGATGAGAAACCCACAACCCTTCTCTCTTTCGTTCGGGCTACAACAGGGACATAGTCTCGCCTTTCAACACCTTTTATGAATTGTTCTGGATTATAGACTATCTTAACCGGGTATTCTTCCCCATAGACTTCCCTGAAGAGTTGCGCCACCCCTTCTGCATCCGTTGGTATAAAAAAATCTATCGTATAATCTTGCCTATTCATCGTATATTTCTGAACTTTAGAGCTTTATTTTTTTTGCTTTCTATGTACACATGAAGCATAGATAAGCAATATGGTCGTGTCAAGGGAATTTTAGAAAAAAATCATTTTAGTTAACGTAATCGATAAGTTTGACCCCTCTTTTGATTCGAGATCATGTAATAGCCGCTGTATCTGCCCTTTTTGGGCAATTTTTTTGCCTATAATTATGCCTATAGGATTTATATTCACCAGGCAGTAGTGTGGATTCGCGGTACAATACATTATTGTCTCTTCTATTTTAGGAGCCTTATAGTTTTTTTGATTTGCACCAAAAATGATAAAAGTATATATTGTTGAGATGATATGGAGGTTAATAATTTACCTTTCCCTTTAATCAAATGTAGGAGGCAACTATGAAATCGGGCGATATTAAAAAGATTATATCAATTGTGATCTTTTGTTGCTGTTGTGTGATATTCCTTTCCTTTCCGTTAAAGGCCGGGGAAAACGGGCAAGATTCGACAGAGCTTGCCAAGAAGTCACAAAACCCCGTGGCAGATATGATAAGCCTACCTTTTCAAAACAACACAAACTTCCGTTATGGCCCTGATAACGATGTACAAAATGTCTTGAACATCCAACCCGTTATCCCTTTTAATTTAAGTAAAAAGATCAACTTAATCACAAGGACGATCATACCTGTTATTGATCAGCCTATCCCAGAACATAAATCCGGTATCGGCGATATTAACTTTTCATCCTTTTTCACGCCGGCAAATCCGACAATAGTTGGAAAGGGGGCTTTCCTTTATGGTTTTGGCCCGATTATTCAGTTACCTACCGCTACGAACAAGATACTGGGTAGTGGCAAATGGGCAGCAGGGCCTACGGCTGTTGGGGTCTATATGGAAGGTCCCTGGGTTATGGGGCTTCTCGTAAACCAGCTATGGTCCTTTGCAGGAGAATCAGATAGAAGCCCGGTAAGCCACATGAACCTCCAGCCTTTCATAAACTATAACCTGCCAAGAGGTTGGTTTATTACAAGCGTCCCCCTTATAACCGCCGATTGGAGAGTAAAAAGTAGTAATGTGTGGACCGTGCCTGTAGGAGGTGGCATAGGTAAGGTGTTGAATATCGGTAAACAGCCTTTCAATATAGCTGTATCGGGCTACTACAATATTGAGAAACCTGAATACGGGCCAGACTGGTCGTTAAGGGTAAGCCTGTCTTTGTTGTTTCCAAAGTAATATATTTAATTTTCAATGCCCTCATATGGTCACATGGCATGCGGTCTTCCCAATTTGACAGGTATCACCTCGAGATAAAATATATGGGGGCGATACGTTAAAGCGACCCCTCTGTTTTATGGTTTGAAAGGGGATTCTATCGGTCTTAGGCAGGATGGTGGAGGTGACGGGGATTGAACCCGTGACCCCCTCGTTGCGAACGAGGTGCTCTCCCTCTGAGCTACACCCCCACAGTAAAACAATGTAATAGATAAAAGGAAAAATATCAAGCTCCAATTTCTTTTTCTATTTCACATTTAGGAGGTCTTTTATCGTTCTTTTCAATTCATCGGTATCTGCAGATTTTACAACATATGCATCGGAAACCCAGCTGGAAAAATCTTGTTTGAATTCTCCGTACGCCGAACAGAGTATGATGGGCTGGTCCTTTTTTACCTTTTTTATCTCATTCAACGCCTGAATGCCGTCCATAACGGGCATTTTGATATCCATAACTATAAGGTCGAAGTCGTTCTCCTTTGCTTTCTCAAATGCCTCAAGCCCATTTGAGGCAAGCTCCACATCATACCCCTCCTCCTCCAGTTCTTCTTTATAAAGAAGTCGGATGTTTTCTTCATCGTCAACAACGAGTATCTTTGTTCCTTTCATATTAACTCCTCCTTGTAATCTCCATTTTTTAAAGGCAGATATACAGAAAACGTTGCGCCCTGACCCACCTTGTTTATTATCTCAATTTTACCCCTTAGGTTGTTTATGATTTTGTTAGAGATGGCAAGGCCCAAACCTGTACCCTTTTCCTTTGTGGTAAAAAAGGGGTTAAAGATGTTGTCTATTATCGCCGGGTCTATACCTCCCCCTGTGTCTGTTATAGAAATGGTCAAAAACCTGTCGGGTTCTTTTTCGCAACGTCCTGTCTTTATATGTATCTTACCCTCTCCAAACATGGCCTCGTATGCGTTGAGCATGATATTTATGATCACCTGTTTTACCTGCTCTATATCACAAACAACCGGAGGTAAGTTGCAATCATACTCTTTTTCTATTTGAACCTTCTCCCATCCTGGGTCTGCATTAAAGAGATAGACGATTTCATCCAGGCATGCGTTGATGTTGCAAGGCTTACACGGGGCAGATTCGTCTTCTTTTGCAAAGCGTAAAACCACGTTTAAAATCGATTCAAGTCTTGCAACCTCCTTCACAATAATCTCTGCATACCTGCTTTCACCGTGGGTTAATTTTGCCTTCTTCAACAATCTATTTGCAAAACCCCCTATTACCACAAGAGGATTTTTAATCTCATGGGCTATATTTGCGGTCATTTCCCCGAGACTCTTCAGCTTCTCCTGTTCTATTGCCCTTTTCTGTGCCTTGTTTAACTCTTTTATCAACTCCCTCAGTTTTGATGTCAAAATGGTGTTTTCCACCCCGTTTGTTATGTAATTGGCGATGTTGTTTATAAGGCCTTGACCATCCTCTTCAAAGGTAAACCCCATCCTGTTTTTTGTCCCACAGATCGTTACGGTCCCTATGACCCCGTCCCTCGATATAATGGGAGTTGAGTATATGGCGTATCCATTTAACATCTCCGGCAATACGGGCATGATGTTCCGGATAGATAAGGTCTTTTTTTGAATCCACACCTCGTTTTCGAGTTTAAGTATGTAGTCTTTGATAAAAGGTTCTACATCCCCGTATGAAAACCTCTCAGGCCCGTTTAATAAAAATTTATGTTCCAGCCTAATAGTAAAAAACGTGGCCTCTGTTGCCTTCGTTACTATGAGACCTATTGTCTGGAAGAGAAGGGGGAGTTCCACATGGGATGTAAGGAGCTTGCCCAACTCAGAGAGGGTGGCAAGTTCGTTTATCTTTCTCTTTGAAGAGACGTGGAGCTTGTGTACCTGTAGCACACCCCCTATCTCCCTTGCGATGATGGAGGTCAGGATCTTCTCATGGTCCTGTATCAATTCCTTTGAGGCTGAAGCCAAGAAGAGCACCCCGTAGAGGAAACTATCGTCTGTGATAGGCTGAAAAAGAAAAGACTTGAATCTCTCGAGGTGGTCATCGAGTTCGGGATAAAAAAGGCATCCAAGTCTCAAGGGCACATCTCTTTTTGTGAACGATTGGGGCATTCTCTTCTGCGCCACGCTCCCTATGATACCTTCCCCTATATGGCACCGATAGGCACTGAATATTTTAAAAAGGGTACTTTTCCTGTTCATGTAGGAAGAGGTAAGCCTCTTGTCCTTCTCATAGGTGAACACAATTACCTCTTCAAACCCCATTTCCTGGGATATGATGTTCAGAATCGCCGATATCCTTGAGTTCGCCTCGAGGTTTGAGTGGGAAATTTCGATAATCTTCCCTAATATTTCAACGGGATTCATGCTTTATTACAGCTTTTTTGTAAAGTTCAATATATTCCAGCGCAGACCTTTCCCATGAAAAGTCTTCTGCCATACATCTTTTAACAAGATTCGCCCATCTTTCTTTGTCCTCATATGTATTCAGGGCCCTTTTTACTGCATCGAGCATGGCTTCGGCTGAATATTCATAGAATTTGAAACCGGTTCCATCAATAGGATCCCGAGTATAGTCCACTATCGTATCCTCAAGGCCACCTACCCCCCTGACCACAGGAACGGTACCGTATCTCAGGCTGTATAATTGGTTAAGTCCACAGGGCTCATACTTTGAAGGCATGAGAAATATGTCGGAACCTGCCTCAATGAGATGGGCAAGCTTGTTGTCGTATGCGATTTTAATACCAAAAGACCGGGGAAACTTTTTTGCGATTTCCGATAGCATCTCATGGTATCTTCTTTCCCCTGTTCCCAGAACGATATACTGAACACCACTGGAAAACATATCTTCAAGGGAAGAGGCGATTATATCAAAACCTTTCTGGTCCGCAAGCCTTGAGATTGTCCCTATTACAGGTATATTTTCAGAGACAGGGAGGTTAAAGGTCTCCTGTAATACCAGTTTGTTCTTAACCTTCTTTTCAACGGTATCCCTACTGTAATTGACCGGGATGTACGGGTCGTTTTCAGGGTTCCATTCATTATAATCGACCCCGTTTACAATACCGTATAGGTCATCCTTCCTTGCCCTTAATACGCCGTCGAGACCTTGGCCATACTCAGGGGTCTGAATCTCGAGGCTATACTTTTTACTCACCGTGTTTATGATATCGGAGAAGACAAGGCCAGCTTTTAGGAAATTTATATTTCCAAAAAACTCTATATAATCGGGGGTAAAATATTCCCATCCTATGTTAAGCAAGTGCATATCGTACTGCCAGAAGATGCCCTGGTAGCCCAGGTTGTGGATCGTAAATAAGGTGGCCACTTTTTTCAAAACCTGATCTTCCCTGTACAATGTCTTTAAAAACAGAGGGGCAAGAGCGGTTTCCCAGTCGTTGCAGTGGAGGACATCGGGAACAAATCCTGTAACCTTTATGGCCTCAAGGATACTTTTTGAGAAAAAGATAAACCGCTCTGCGTTGTCGAGATAATCACCATCCGGGGTATTGTAGAGGTAATCTCTATAAAAATATTCATCCTTTTCAACGAGATAGGCGATCAATCCCTCATGTTCTGTCTCCACAATCTCACCCTCTACATAACCCTGGGACATGGGACATGAGTACTTCATGTTTTTATACTTTATTTTGAAGCCCTGCTCTTCAATCCCCTTATGTTTTGGTAGAATCACCCTCGCATCGATACCCAATTTGAGTAATGCCTTAGGAAGAGAACCTGTTACATCGGCAAGCCCACCGGTCTTTATAAAAGGAAAAACTTCAGGTGATGCTATAAGGATTTTCATTGTGCCTCCCTATAAGCTTACCTCTTTTAAATAAGCCGTTGCCTCCTCCGGAGGGGTCGGATTTATAAAAAAACCTGTACCCCATTCAAATCCAGCCATTTTAGTAAGCCTCGGTATGATCTCAATGTGCCAGTGGTAATATTCCCCATCTTTTTCACCGTGAGGCGTTGAATGGATGATAAAATTGTAAGGGGGGTAATTCAGCACCTTCTCATACTTTTTGAGGATCAACGAGAGGATCTCCCCCAAACCGAAGTAACTGTCCTCCCTGTCATGTTTTTCAAAATATGGCTCGTGATTTTTCGGTAATACCCATACCTCAAAGGGAAATCGGGATGCGTATGGAGAGATCGCTATAAAAAGGTCGTTCTCGATAATCGTCCTTACCTTATCATCCCTTTCCTGGGCTATAATGTCACAGAATATACACCTGTCTTTGTATCTGTAGTATGCAAAACTCCCCTTTATTTCCTCTAAGACCCTTTTGGGTACAATGGGGAGGGCGATAAGCTGGGAATGGGAATGGTCGAGGGAAGCCCCAGCTATTGAGCCATGGTTTTTAAAGACCATGATATATTTGAACCTCGTATCCTTTGTTAAATCTAAAATTCTCTCCCTGTAAGCGATAAAGACCTGTTGTACATCGGGCAGTGTCATGGTTGTAAAGGTGGCGCCGTGGGAGGGACTCTCTATAACCACCTCATGGGCTCCGACACCGTTCATCTTGTCGTATAATCCCTCCCCCTCTTTGTTTAATTCCCCTTCTATGCGGAGGGCAGGAAATTTGTTGGGAACAACCCGGAGGGACCAGTTGGGTGTATTCGGCTTCGGGGAATCGGGCCTTATAGCGTAGACCTCAGGAGGGGTCATGTTTTCGTTTCCAGGACATAGGGGGCACATCCCCACTTTAGGGGGTGGGGGTTCTTCGATAAAAAATACAGGCCTTTTACCCCTCTCCGTCGATATTATCACCCATCTATCTGTTATAGGGTCTTTTCTCAGTTCTGGCATATTAATTCACCCCGTTTTCGTTGGTTTTGACTTACTCTTCTGCACATGGTATTTTTATTCGAACTATGATTCCCATCAGAGATAATATACCAACTCGCATAAAACCCATTATAACAATAAGCATAATCTTTGTAAATATTTCAATTTATCTATTCCAGACATTCGGTTTAAATCTCGCAGAAAGGCAGAACATTTTTAAGTACTATGGTTTGATACCGAAAGAGTTTTACTCATCCCTTTATGTGAATTATGAGCTCCTGCCGTATAATGTTTTGACCCTTTTTACATCCATGTTCATCCACGGTAGCTTTATACATTTAGGGGGGAATATGCTCTATCTATGGATTTTTGGAAACAACATAGAGGATTCTATGGGACATAAGCGTTTCGTCCTCTTTTATCTTCTCTCCGGTATAGTGGCGGCCCTATTCCAGCTTCTCTACGACCCCCTATCAGACATACCGATGGTTGGGGCAAGCGGGGCCGTCTCCGGTATTCTTGGTTCATACCTCCTCCTCTATCCCTATGCGAGGATAAAGACGGTGATATTCATCTTTATCTTTATAAAAATCGTGGAATTACCTGCCGTTGTCCTTCTTACCCTCTGGTTTTTTATGCAGGTGTTGTTCTCCCATACAGAGGGGGTAGCCTGGTATGCCCATATAGGGGGTTTTGTCTTTGGTATATTGACTATAAAAATGTTTGCCCTCAGAAAAACAACAAAGAGACGTTTCACGTGAAACAATTGAAGGCCCTTTTGATAAACCCATACATTTATGATTTTGCAGCCTATAGTTTTTGGTCTTCCCCCTTAGGCCTTCTATACATAGGGAGCATCCTAAGAAAAAATCATATTGACGTCTCTTTTATAGACTGCCTCAGGGTAAATGAGAAGAAGAGAAGGGCAGACGGCAGGGGGCCTTTCATAAAGGAAGTTGTGGAAAAACCGGAGGCAATAAAGGGGATCAAAAAAAAATTCAGACGTTATGGCATATCAAAGGAAATGCTTATCGATGAGCTAATTGGGATCGATCAACCTGATATCATACTTATCACATCCATTATGACATACTGGTATTTAGGCGCCAAAGAAGTACTGGAGGTGGTAAAAGGGCTTTTCCCTGCTTCGAAGATAGTGATAGGAGGCATTTATCCAACCTTGTGTTACGAACACGCAACTTACGTCATGAAAGATGCGGATATCATAATAAAACACGGGGACTTAAAAATATTCTATTCCTTCCTGGAGGATCTTTTTTCCATCGATATGCCTTTTAAACCGGACCCTTACGATTTTGAAAGACTCCCCTATCCGGCATATGACCTTTATGAAAAAATAAGCTTTATCCCATTACTCACCTCCTATGGGTGCATCTATCGCTGTCCTTACTGCGCAACCCCTTATATGCACCCAAACATTTTCAGGAGAGATATCGGAGGTGTGATCTCTGAAATCGAATACTGGCAAGACTATGGAGTGGAAAATTATGTGATATATGATGACAATTTTCTCTCTCAAAAGGATAAGTACGCATCTTTACTCCTAAAAAAAATCATCGAACTCCCCTTTGCGGTAAAGATATTTAACCCGAATGCGTTAAATGCATCCCTCATCGACGAGAACATAGCCCACCTCTTGTTCAATTCGGGATTCAAGGAGGTGAGGCTTGGTCTTGAGACCATCCATCCGGAGAAGCAGAAGGCCTTAGGGGGTAAAATAAATAACCCTTTGTTCGAAAGGGCGGTAAACTTTCTTTTCAAGGCAGGTTTTAAGCCAAAGGATGTAAGCGCCTATATTCTTGCAGGCTTACCCTTTCAAAAAAAGGATGAGGTAAAGGATGCCATCGATTATGTCTCCGGTATAGGGGTAATCACCCATCTTGCGGAATACACACCCATACCCCATACAGAGTTATTTCAAAGATTTAAAGGCTATGCGAGGTATCCGATAGAAGAAGACCCCATATTCCAGAATAACGCCCTTTTCCCTTTTGCGTGGGAGTGTTTTACCGAAGAGGACCTGAATGCCCTTAAATTATACTGTCGAGAGAAGAACGAGAAGATAAAGGAGGCTCCTTAAGGTCTTTATCTATATTCAAAAGATACTCTTCCCTAATCCTCTTCATGCTCCTGAATATGTTTTTCTTCACATTTCTGTTGTGGTGTTTCAGTTCCGCTATCATGCCCTTTACAAGGTACCTCTTCGAGGTCTTACGATTGGGACAATCCGAGGCAATAACGGGCAACCCGAGGGCCTCTGAAAGCCTTTTCAATTCCTTTTCCTCTACATAGGCAAGGGGTCTTATGATGGCCAATTCACCATTGAACATCTCCTGGTTGGGCACCATAGTGCCTATTTCCCCCTGAAAGAACAGGTTTAGAAGCATGGTCTCTACAATATCGTCCATGTGATGGGCTAGGGCGATTTTGTTGTACCCCATATCCCTTGCGGTTGTGAACAGTGCCTTTCTCCTGTTCCAGCTACACCAGAAACAGCCAAATTCTTTCTCCGGGTCCCACTCCTTAGGGGGAGTTATAATCGTATAAGGTATGCCTTCCCCTTCAAAGTGGTCTATCAACCTCTCTTTGTCCACCCATTTAAAACCCATATCAACGAAACAGGCGGTAATTTCGTATCTGATAGGGACGAACTTGATCCTTTCCTTCATGATCCTCAAAAGGGAGAGGCTATCCTTACCCCCGGAGACCGCTATTAATACCCTGTCTCCATCCTTTAACATCCTGTAATCCCAGATCGCCTTTCCTGTCTTTTTTGTTATAAAATAGAGAAGACCGTTTGAACTCATGGGACCATCTCGGCAAGTTTTTTTGCCTTTTCCAGGAACTCATCCCTTATCGTGCCTTTATCGGTACAGGATGGGGCCTCAACACCGCCTATATACGTTATCCCGAGAAGATTGAAGGTCCTTTTAAACATTTCGATGGAGGGGGTAAAGGTATCGGCATCTTCGTCGGCACAACACATCACAGTAATCGCCTTTTTCCCCTTTACCCTTGAGTTGTAATCCTTATCAAAGAACGCAATGGATCTGTCAATGGCGAGTTTAAGCTGACCCGATGGTCCATACCAGTATACAGGGCTTGCATAGATTATAAGGTCCGATTCAAATATATATTTTCGTATATCCTTCATGTCATCGTTTATCCTGCATATCCCTTCGGGCAGGCAGGCAAGGCAACCCTGACAGGGCCTGATATTTAAGTCATTTAGATAGACCATTCTTACATCAATACCCTTTTCTTTCAACGACTGTGAAAGTGCATCAACAAGCCTGAAGGTGTTTCCATCCTTTCTCGGGCTGCCAAAAAGTATAATGGCGTTCATGAGTCCCTCCTTTTGAATTTTTTTGCCTTTATGTAACGCTACTAATTATAAGGGTAATCTCCTTGTAAGGTCAAGAAACCAATACCCTTGACATATGTCCCTTATCTGTTATAAAAAGGCATTGAGGGTAAAGGGCTAGTTATCCCCGGGTAAAAGCTATTTTGTATATTATGGGAACTTCCTTGATATTAAAATACTTTACAAAATGTGGTTATGGATTGCTGTTCTTCCTTTCCTTCCTATCCCTTTTTCTCTCCATAAAATATTCGATAAATGGTTATGACGAGGGGATTGTGGTCTTCGGTGCCCACAGGATCATGCAAGGGGAGGTTCCCTACAGGGATTTCTGGGCAGTCTATCCCCCAGGGCAATTCTATATGAACGCCGCCATGTTCACGCTGTTTGGAGAAACAGTGATTGTGGCAAGGGTCTACCACACATTTATATGTTTTTTTATAGCAATTTGCTTCTACTATATATGTACCTCTTTTTTTTCAAAAAAGGTATGTGCTTTAGCCTTAGGGACCGTCTCCCTGTGGCTTTCGGCAAACACCTTTTATGGTTACCCGATCTTCCCGGCCCTTTTGGCGAATTTACTCTCGATAATGGTTTTTTTTGAGTATATTGAAAAAAGAGAGAGTCTCCCTCTCTTTCTCTCAGGCATTTTAATAGGTTTAGCTCTATTGTTCCGACTCGACTTCGCCATATACGGTGCCGTTGCCCAGATCATTCCTTTGATTGCGGTCAATTTAAAGGAGAGGCCGATCACCTTAGGTATAAAAACATTGCTTAAAAATTTAACCGTATATATCCTTGGCATCTTCTTTTTCCCCCTTCCTTACTGTGTATATCTTGGTTTTGCAGGAGGCCTCGATGAAGCCTTTGGCACTGTGGTGATCTTTGCCTCGACCACAATGCTCGAGGTGAACCGTCTGCCTTATCCCCACCCCATCCCTCCTATCATAGACATATCTTTATCTGAGGTATTCGAACAGGAGTTGTTGAAAGATATGCTCCACTGGTTGCGATTCTATTGCCCTATTTTTGTATATACGGTGGCCATCGTACTCTTTCTTAAAGAGTGTTTTAGTGCAGTCAGGGAGAAAAGAAAAGAAAGGGATGTTAATTTATTTAAGTTCCTTACCCTTCTCATAACAGGGATCATGATGCTCGGGCAGGCCCTAAACAGGTATGACTGGATCCATGTTCTACCCACCTCATTCTTTGCGGTGATTGTCTTCTTATGGTTGTTCGAGAAGGCCAGGGGGGTACAGAAAAAATGGTATAGGCTCTCCGTTATGTTATTGTCGCCTCTTCTCTTCTTGACTTATACTATGCCCTTTTTGATGAGAATAACCAATAATGTAAATAAGAGTCCCCCCTTAGGTTGTCACTCTTCCTTAGAAAGGGCCGGTTGTGTTAGGGTTCCTGTGGATCAGGAAGAGATGGTCCACCTTGTTGTTGATAAAACAGGTATCGATGAGCGGATCTTTGTTGGCAATTACAAACACGATGCGATCTGGGCAAACGATATCATCTTCTATTTTCTCGCGGATAGACCATGTGCCACCTATTACCATGAATTAAGCCCCGGAGTGGCAACAACCCTCCTAGTACAGAAAAATATAGTCCGGGAGTTAATGGAAAAAGAAATAAAATGGGTGGTGATCGTAAATATCACAGACCCCCCTGAGGGAGATGCGAAATCAAAGAGTAGCGGGATCAACTATCTCGACCGGTTTATCATGGATAACTATAGGCATGTCCATACCACAGGAAACTATTCCCTCTTAAGAAGAAATAAGGAATGATACTTGAAACGGTTCGCTATATATCATGAATAATAGAATGTTCACCACTCAAGAATATGGGACGATCCACAAGAAATGGAGGGGGAAGATACCTGTTGCCGTTATTTTCCCGAACTCATATTACCTGGGTATGTCGAATCTTGCAGTCCACATGCTTTATAAAAGTTTAAATGATTTTTCTGACATTGTATGCGAAAGGGTGTTTTATGAGGAAGGTAAGACACCCTTATCCTTTGAGAGTAGGCGGGGGCTTGATGCTTTTGAGATACTATTTTTTACCCTTTCCTATGAACTCGATTTTGTGAACGTAGTTAAAATGTTAACGGCATCTTCCATTCCTTTGTTATCAAAGGACAGGGGCGAGTCGGACCCAATAATCGTGGCCGGGGGTATCACCATGATGGCCAACCCCGAACCCGTATCCGGTCTTTTCGACCTTATAATTCTCGGAGACATCGAATCTACCATCGACGATTTTATAAACAGATACATGGAAGGGGCAGGAAAGGAAAGAAGAAGAATAATAGAAGGGTGTTCAGGTTTTTCATGGGTATATAACCCGAGACAAATGGATGTTGATTACAACGGAGATGGAACTATAAGATCCTTCCACCCCCCCGAATACAGGGTAACCATCAACAGGTTTAAAGGAAAACGTTTGGGTATATCCTCAATTATAGCAAGGGATACGGAATTTTCGGAGATGCTCCTTTTAGAGGCAACCCGAGGTTGCCCTTCCCGTTGCCCTTTCTGTCTTCTCGGTAATGTATATAGGTATTTAGTGGACCCTGTTATCCCCCTTGAGACCGAGGTGAACGATATAGGGTTTGTGGGGGGAGGGGTTTCCTTCCATCCTGATCTAATCAATATCGTAAGCACAATGAAGTCAAAGGGAAAAGGTATCCACTTCCCCTCTTTGAGGATAGATAAGGTCCCCCTCGAACTCATAAGGCTTATAAAGGATGAGATAAAGACGTTAACCTTTGGTATCGAGGCAGGGACGGAGAGGATCAGAAAGGCAATGGGAAAACCCTTTGGGGATGAAGAGATACTTCATAAAATCGAAGGGGTGCTCGACATCAAACCCTTCAATATAAAACTGTATTTTATGGTGGGTCTTCCCGAAGAGACGGAAGAGGATGTGGAGGCGATAGTTAAACTCACGAAAAGAGTAAAGCATATCATGGTTAAAAAGGGGGCACGAAAAGGACAGGTAGGTTCTATAACGATCCATGCAAGTCCCTTTGTACCAAAGGCAGCAACACCCTTTCAGAGAATGGCGATGGATGACATGGAAACGCTGAAAAAAAAGGTCTCCATATTGAAAAGGGGGTTGGGGAAGGTGGAAAATACTTATTTCACCCATGAGTCTGTGAAATATAGTTTTATTCAGGCTGCCTTTGCAAGGGGGGACAGGAAGATGATAGATGTGGTGATAGAATTTGCGAAAGGGGCAAACCTTAACAGAGTCATGAGGGAGAGCCCGGTAAACCTAAATTTTTATGCGTTAAGGAGAAGGGAAGAGGACGAGCTCCTCCCCTGGGGTTTTATCTCCTTTCCCATCCCTTAGGTTTATTAAACGGAGAATTTAGGCGGGATAATGGGATAAAATAGAGCTTTTTGTCTTTTAAAAGATACGGGGGATTCTAATGGTAACCAAATTTGATGTTATCGTTGTTGGTTCTGGCCCGGCCGGAGCCACCGCGGCGAGGGGGCTTGCAAAAAAAGGACTTAAGACACTGATCATCGAAAAAGAGGCCCTTCCAAGATACAAACCCTGTGGAGGGGCCCTTTCTAAGGCGGTCTCTGATATCCTCGATTTTGATTACAGAGATACCATAGAAAAGGATATCCGTAGTGTTCTCTTTTCTTCGGTTAAAGGAGAAGTCAAAAAGGTATCCCCGGAAGGTATATCCGTTCAACTCGTAAGTAGGGATGCCTTTGACCTCAAGCTCACAGAGGAGGCAGTAAGTGCCGGAACATCTATCATGGAGGAGAGTAAGGTTGTCTACCTTGAAGAGTTAAAGAAGCATGTAACCATAAAAACGGATAAAGGGGAAAGAATTTCATGCAGGGTTTTAATCGGGGCCGATGGGGCGAAGAGTTATGTTGCCCGGGCGTCAAACCTGATCATACCCCCTTTGGGAATCGCCTTTCAAACGGAGCTTTATACGGAGGATAAGGAGATTCTTTTGAGATATGGGGAGAGCATCCATTTTGTATTTGGATGTATTCCGGAAGGGTATGGCTGGATATTCCCGAAGAGGGACCACCTCTCTGTGGGAGTCATCACCTCCCGTTCAAAGATGGCACAAGTAATGCCGACTTATAAAAGATTTAAATCTCTATTTCCTGACCTCGAAAAGGCGGAGGAAAGAAAAAGAAGAGGCTCGTTTATCCCGTTAAACAGAGGACCGAGACCTTTGAATACAAAAAGGATCTGTCTTATAGGGGATGCCGCATCCCTTGTAGATCCCTTAGGGGGAGAAGGTATATTTTATGCCATAAAAAGTGGTGTCATTGCAGGAGATATAATCCCTTCAGAAATAGAAGAAAAAGGGTATATCTCCTCGAGGTTTACAGAAGAGATCAACAGGAGAATAGTGGATGACTTCAACTATGCGAGGAGGTTTGCCTACTTCTTTTACAAAAATCCATCCTTTTTCTATAGTCACCCCTTCTTCATAGGTCTATTTGTCCGCCTTGCCAATAAAGAGTTGAAATACCGGGACATTTTAAAAAGTCTGATGGAGTACAAAAGGGATAAAAGAAAGGGATTACAGCTAAATGCTCCTTAATTTTCATGCTTCATGAGCCTTTCATGTTCCATCTTGATGCACTGGTCCATGAAAAATAATATACCTTCTCCTTCAACCATTCTCTTGGCCTCTTCATTTATGATCCCCAGTTGAAGCCATATACATTTCGGTCTTAACTTTATCGCCTCCTCAACAACAGGGAGAAGGGTATCGGCCTTCATAAAAATATCCACCACATCCACCTTTTCCGGTATGGAGGAGAGGGAAGGAAAGCACTTTTCCCCGAGCACCTCTTCGTATTTTGGGTTCACAGGTATGATTTTATAACCGGCATTTTTGAGATAACGGGCAACCCTGAAGCTCGGCTTATCTTCCTGATTTGAGATGCCTATTATCGCTATGGTTTTGATCTCCTCGAGTAACCCTTTTTTTATTTCGTCAATAGATTCCATGGGTACCTCCGTATATATTTTTAAATAATAGCCTATTTATCCCAAAAGCCCCTCACAGCATATTTTTTACACGCATTTCAAGTTCTAAAAGCGCCATATTTGAGATTTTCAAAGTACCGTCCTTGTTTACCTTATCGGGCCTCACTTTTTTCACCGCTTTTATAACAGATTCCCGTATGCCCAAGTTGCTTAACATATAATATCTGAACGCATAAGTGGTGATTTCGTATTTATCTGCCTCGGACAACCAAAATGGCATAAAGACCTTTCCGGAAGAATGGGTTAATATTTACCATGAGCGAATTTTAGCAGAAGTTTTAAAAAAATTCCAGAAAACAGCTAAAAGAAAGGGGATAATAGTAGAAGTAAGGCAAAAAGAGGTTGTCAGTGCCCTTCTGCATAGTAATATGGGCATTTTATAGAAAAGGACCTGATGCATACAATTTACGTTAAATCCATATAGGTTATAATTGGTAATTATTAGTAATTATTTTCTTCGTTTTTTGATTATTTTATGTTATAATTAATAATAGTTCTTTTAAATCGATGTGGTCCAGGAAATATGTGTTTTAGATACATCAAATACGGAACATCAGTTTTTTTGATGTTTATTATCTTTACTGTAATATGCCCTCCTTCGTCTGCGGGGGAGAAAAACATCATCCTTGCAACCACTACCAGCACCCAGGATTCAGGTCTTTCTGATGTGCTGATCCCTTTATTTGAAAAAAAGTACGGTTATTTTGTAAAAACCATTGCGATTGGTTCAGGTCAGGCGATAAGGATGGGGATGAAGGGAGAGGCGGATGTGCTTTTGATCCACTCCCCGGAGGAAGAGGAAAAGTTCGTTTCAGAGGGATTTGGAATAAATAGAAGGCCTATCATGTATAATGATTTTGTCTTGGTTGGCCCCCCTTCTGACCCGGCTAAAATAATCGGTACAGGATCTGTGGTCAAAGCATTCAGAAAGATTGCGGAATCGAAGAGTATATTTATCTCAAGGGGGGATAATTCCGGGACAAACATAAAAGAAAGGGCCCTCTGGAGGCAAGGGGGTGTAAAATACGAGGGGGAGAGATGGTACCATGAATCAGGCCTTGGCATGGGCCAAACCTTAAATATTGCCTCAGAGAAAAGGGCGTATACCCTATCAGATAGGGCCACATATATTACCCTTAAAAAAAGACTCGACCTCACTCTACTTTTCGAGGGAGACAGGTTACTTTTAAACCCCTACCATGTGATCGAAGTAAACCCTTTACGGTTTCCAAAGGTAAATAAGGCAGGGGCCCGGGCATTTTCCGATTTTTTGTCCTCCAAGGAGGCTCAGTCCATAATAAAGGTATTCGGTGTAGATAGATTCGGCCAACCGTTATTCTTTCCCGCTGCCCCGAAAAAACAGAAGGGATTGGAGAGATAAAGATGGAACTCATCTTAGAAGGTGTATTGAAGGCGATTAAAATGCTCATAAGCCTTGACAGAGAGGTGCTGGACATAACGATCCTATCGATCAAAGTCTCTGGAATTGCAACAGCGATAAGTGTTGTAATAGGGGTAACTACAGGCACATTGATTGCCATTAACGATTTTCCCGGAAAGAAGGTCGCTTTGAGCCTCGTTAATACCGCAATGGGGCTTCCCCCTGTTGTTGTCGGTCTCTTCGTTACCATTTTCCTTTGGAGAAACGGTCCTTTTGGTTTTCTCGGTATCCTCTATACCCCATATGCGATAATCGTAGCCCAGGCGGTAATCGCAACGCCGATTGTTACCGGTATCACCGTTGCGGCCATGCAACAACTGCCCAAGAAATTACAGCTCCAAATCCTTGCCCTCGGGGCATCAAGGTTTCAGATGGCAGTGATACTCATAAAAGAGGCAAAACTCTCCCTCTTTGCAGCGGTTATGGCAGGTTTTGGTGGGGTTATCTCAGAAATCGGGGCATCCATCATGGTAGGGGGTAATATTAAAGGGTATACCCGGGTCCTTACTACGGCAACGGTGATGGAGACGAGCAAGGGGAACTTTGATGTTGCCATTGCATTGAGTATCATACTCTTTTTGCTTGCGTATTTTATAAACCTCATTCTGACCTATATTCAACAGAAGGAAAGCGGCAGTCGTTAAAGGCTATGACGTCAAAAGCTTAAAACTTAAGGTACCTATCAAAGAGAATGGTAAAAGATAGACCCATACTTGAAGCAAAAAACCTTCGGATAGACAGGATGGGGGTTACAACCCTTGACATCCCCTCATTTAAGGTCGGTGAAGGGGAGATTCTCTCCATCATAGGGCCAAACGGGGCAGGTAAATCGACCCTTCTTATGGCAATGTGCCATCTATTCAGACAATTTTCAGGGATAATCTCTTTTAAGGGTAAGGAGGTAGGTAGAGATATCTCCCCTTCGGAATATAGAAGACATATAGGTCTCGTATTCCAGGAGCCTTTACTCTTCAATACGAGTGTATTCGAAAATGTGGCCTCAGGCCTTAAGTTCAGAAGGATCGATAAACGTAATATTGAAAAGATAGTTATGGGCAACCTCGAAAGGTTCGGGCTTGCCCCCTTAAGAAACCGCCCTGCAAGGACCCTCTCAGGGGGGGAGGCCCAAAGGGTGAGTCTTGCAAGGGCATTTGCCATTAATCCCGATATCCTATTTCTCGATGAACCATTCTCCTCCCTTGATGCACCCACAAAGGATAACCTCATCTATGACCTTGAAAAGGTCATAAAAGATTCAAAGGTTACAACCATATTTGCGACCCATGAAAGAGATGAAGCCTTGAGGTTGTCAGAAAGGATTGTCGTTATAAACAACGGTCGTATGGTCCAGGACGGGGCCCCCGAGGAGGTAATGAATTACCCATGCAATGAATTCGTTGCCTCCTTTATGGGCGTTGAGACGATCCTTTCGGGTGTAGTGTTGAAAGAAGAGGGGGGCATATTGACTGTTTCGGTATCGGGATTGAATATAGAGGCTGTAGGGGAGGCCCCTATTGACAGTAAGGTTATCCTTTGTATAAAACCGGAAGGTGTCTTCCTTTACCCCGTATCAATAGAGGCACAATCGAGTGCAAGGAATAATTTTATGGGCGAAGTAACCCGTATTGTCTCATCAGGTTTCTATCAAAAGGTCTATCTTAACTGCGGTTTTCCCCTCGTTGCGTACATTACAAACGCTTCCGCAAAATCTCTCGGTGTTAAAGAAGGAATAAACATCAGGGCCTCTTTCAAGGCAACCTCTATCCATGTAATAAAGGTATAGGTGGATAAAAGATCATAGCCCTTTCCATTCTTACACCTTCCTTACAACATCTATGACCGTACCATCTCTATATTCGACAACGGCCACAACAGGACCTTCTCCTCTCCCCTTTATAGCCCCTGGAACCATGCCCTCCGCCATCCCTTTCAATTCGTGGATATCCTTAAGGGGTATTCCACTACCGGAAATTCTCCGCCGAAGGTCCTCCCTCTTTGGGTTTACCGCCACCCCTTCCTCTGTCACGAGCATGTCGACCGTTTCACCAGGGGTGGTAATGGTATTCACCCTGTCCACAACGGTTCTGAATTGACCCCGCCCGAGTTCAGCTACTATTACGGTGAGTTTAGCCCCTGCGGCAGCATCACTGTGTCCGCCGGAGCCCCCGAGGATGATCCCCGTTGAACCTGTAGTTACATTTACGTTAAACGCTGTATCTATCTCTGCGGCACCGAGAACCACACAGTCTAACCTGTTCACGGCACACCCACTGTTGAAAGGGTTTGCGTAGAATCCTGCCCCTATCTCTATATGATGGGGGTTTGAGGCGAGGGATTTTACCGCCTCAAGATCAAACCCCTGAACATCAAAGATTACACTGAAGAGGCCTTCGTTTAGCATTTGAACCATACTGCCTGTAATCCCTCCAAGGATAAAACTGCCGGTAACACCCCTTTTTTTCATCAAATGGCGGATAAATTGTGCGGTGGCAAGGGAAGAGCCCCCGGCCCCTGCCTGGAATGAAAAGCCGTCCTTTAATAGACCTGTAGATTCTATGCTTGAAGCTGCCATCTCGGCGATCTTTAACTGATTTTTGCTCCAAGATGGGGTTGTCGTCCCTGATACTATACCTCCTGGATCTCCTATGCAATCAACCTTCACTACATAATCGACCCTTGTCTGAGGGATCGAGATGGGGGTCAACGGGTAGGGAGAGATAACATCCGTTACGACAACCACATAATCTGCATACTCAGCGTCAGGGAAGGCATATCCGAGAGAGCCGCAGGGGGCTTTTCCACCGACTCCGTTAGCATTTCCGTAATCATCTGCCGCAGAGGCTGCTATAAAGGCCACATCTATGGGGAGGGTTCCACACTCAATGGCCCTTGCCCTTCCCCCGTGGGTCCGCATGACAACAGGATAGGGAAAAAGCCCTTGCGAGACGGCAGCGGCAACTGGCCCTGATATATAATTCGTATCCAATCCTGCTACAGTCCCCATCTTTACATGTTCAATAAGGGGGGAGTGGACGGGAAAGACGGCACTCAACGCTATTTTCAAGTCTTTTATGCCCAATTCTGCCGCTTTTGCAAGCACCTTGTTTACAACCCTATCCCCGTTTCGGAAATGGTGGTGAAAGGAAAGGGTCATGCCGTCTCTAATAGGTATCGATTTGAATAGACTTTCCAAATCGTTTAGGACTTTTGCCCTTCCGGGATGCACCACCTTTACCTTAGGGGCCTTCCTTTTCAGTTCAGGGTTTGTGTTGAACGCACCTCGGAAGGGGATAACCTCGCCATACCCATCTATGTAGCTGGGCACTCTCGTATCGGAGGGGTCCTTCATCTTATCTATAAATTTCTTTTTTACCTCTATTTTTCAAGGTTCTTTTTTGTATTTTCCAGTAATTTAATCATATCCTCCAACGATTCCGGGGGAAAGGTTATACCCTTTTTCGTTGGAATCCATTCGCCGTTTTCATTTTCAAAATAAACCCTGAGATCCACATAACGCCTGCCCTTGAATTCTTTTACGGAAACGATTATTTTATCCTTCCCTTTGCTTATCTCTCCTATCTCCATCTCGACCTCTTATTAATCTTTATGTGGTTTCTGTAATAATATAACTTTAAGTTGGATTTTTGAAGAAGTATCTTTTATGTTTTTTATTGAAATTGACATAACGTTTTCTTTTTTCATATAATCAGCTTATCTATCCGTTCTTCTTAAAATTGATCCAAAGGGGAGGTTTATAATGGGTAAGAGAATCTTTTTTAATCGGATAAACATCGATCCTTTTCGGCTAACCATGATTATCGTTACGATTATCTTTCTGCCGGCCGTGATTGGGGCAAGTGGCATCGACCGTCCAACAAGTAACCCCTATGAGGTTCGTCCCAAACCTGATGGTTATCTTCCGTACCTGATTATCCCCATACCTGATGGTATAACCATAGAAAGGGATGTATTTATAACCATGCCTGACGGGGTAAAACTGGCGGCCAATATCTTCAGGCCTAACAGGCAAGGAAAATTTCCTGTCATACTCTCCGTAACACCCTACGGTAAAGACCAGACCCCCCCTTCCTACAAACCCGACGGCACACCCCTTCCCAATGCCTATACGCCCTTCATGTTCAGGGTTTACTCCCACGGAGCGGACTTAGGACATATGAGGATCTCTATGCTGACACCATGGGAGGCCCCTGACCCTGCCTTCTGGGTCCCCAACGATTACGTCGTGATGATCGTCGACCAGAGGGGAGGCTTCAAATCAGAGGGTAAGCCCCCTACCCCTGCCCAGGGTGCAGAGGACATAGCATCTCTCATAGAATGGGCGGCAAAACAGGAATGGAGCAACGGAAATGTAGGCATGATAGGCGTCTCGGCCCTTGCCATGAACCAGTACGATGTGGCGAGTAAGGAGAATCCTCCGGCCCCGCTTAAGGCGATAATCCCCTGGGAAGGGGCTTCAAACATGTACAGAGACCTCTTTTTCTGGGGAGGTATCCCCGAAACAAACTTCTCGAGAAGCTTAGGTCCCTTCAAGGCAAATCTCCAGAAGATGCCTCCTGAACAGGCTGCCAAAGTATGGGTCTCTGCGATGGATCCTGTTGTCAACCAGAATATGCTTAAAGCCGCTCCAGTATTGGAGCGTATCTCTGTTCCTGCCCTGATCTGCGCCTCATGGTCTGACAAAGGGCTCCACACGCAGGGTACTTTTGAGGTGTGGAGGAGGATCGCCTCAAAGGATAAATGGCTGTATATCCACGGCGGCAAAAAATGGGAAAGGTTTTACAGCGAAGACGGCCTTGCCTATCAGAAGAAGTTCTTTGATTATTATCTCAAAGGCCTAAATAATGGATGGCCCGACACACCAAGGGTAAGGCTCGAGGTGAGGGAAACGAGAGATGAGTATACCGTCCGGTTTGAAAAAGAATTTCCCCTTGCCCGGACCGTATACCAGAAGCTCTATTTAAATGGTCTTGATAATTCTCTAATCACCAAAAAGCCAAGTAAAACCACAAAAATAGTCTACCATTCTACTCAAGGGGGAAGTACCTCCTTTGGTATAACCTTCGATAAGGATACAGAGATCACAGGATATATGAAGGTCAAACTATGGGTATCTGCCCTTGATTCTGATGATATGGATCTATTTGTAACGGTGAGGAAATTTGCAGGCCCTTGCGATGTGGACTCCCCCGTCTGTAAGGCCATAGAGGAGGTCACAGGAAAAGGGCGGATAGCTAAGGGTAATGAGATACGTTTCCGGGGCATGAACGGTTTTAACGGCGATATGGCTGCGAGAGGTCAGATGAGGGTCTCCCAGAGGGAACTGGATGAAAAACTTTCAACCCCGTGGCTTCCTGTACAGAGATTCCAGGGTGAGAAAAGGTTGAAGAAGGGTGAGATAGTGCCCGTTGAGATTGCTATTTTACCTTCGAGCACCTTTTTCAGAAAGGGCGAGAGCTTAAGTCTCACCATTTCGGGCCACTGCCCTGTGGACCAGCCCCTTTTATCATACGACTGGCTTATAAACAAAGGAAGGCATGCTATTTACACAGGAGGAAAGTTTGACTCCTATCTACAGATACCAGTAATACCTTGATTCTATGATAAACCGTAAGCCCTGCCCTTAAAAACCGGACGGGGCTTAGGATATATACATTTATTGCAAGACTATACAACAAAGAATTGGTTTTACCGCCCAATTCTTAACTTGCCAGAAATGGTAATGGCAAGGCCTTTTTATTATGGGTGTTTGTCTTTTCTAAATTGTTGACATGCCCCTTTCTTTTCCACTATAATCATAAGTAAAAGTTATGTTTTCCTATTCCCTAAATTCTCTTATCGTTTTCCATGAGGTGGTTAAACTCGGCAGTTTTTCGAAGGCTGCAGAGACCCTCT
>JAOAGQ010000014.1 GCA_026415675.1 Syntrophorhabdaceae bacterium | reverse complement strand
TGCCTCATCTTCTTCCCCTCTACTCTATAATCTCAGTGACAACCCCTGCCCCTACTGTCTTGCCACCCTCTCTGATGGCGAAGCGGAGTTCCTTCTCAAGGGCGATGGGGGTGACGAGCTCTACATAGAGGGTTACATTGTCACCGGGCATCACCATCTCCACCCCTTCGGGGAGTTTTGTCACACCTGTTACGTCTGTGGTTCTGAAATAGAACTGGGGTCTGTAGCCTGAGAAGAAGGGGGTATGCCTTCCACCCTCTTCCTTGGTCAGGATGTAGACCTCACCTTTAAACTTCGTGTGGGGGGTTATGGAACCTGGTTTTGCCAGTACCTGTCCCCTCTCTACCTCATCCTTTTTGATACCCCTTAGGAGGACCCCTACGTTATCCCCTGCGATACCCTGATCGAGGACCTTGCGGAACATCTCAACGGAGGTGGCAACGGTCTTCATCGTGGGACGGAAACCTATGATCTCCACCTCATCCCCTGGTTTTATCACACCCCTCTCTATACGGCCTGTGACAACGGTACCTCTCCCTGAGATGGAGAAGACGTCCTCTACGGGCATTAAGAAGGGTTTGTCCGTATCACGGACAGGCTCGGGGATGTATGAGTCGCAGGCATCCATGAGTTCGAAGATGCTCTTGCAATGGGGGCAATCGGTGCTACCGCAGCCGTGTTCGAGGGCCTTAAGGGCTGAACCTCTTATTATGGGTATCTCATCTCCGGGGAACTCGTACTGGGTTAGGAGCTCTCTGAGTTCCATCTCTACGAGTTCTATGAGTTCGGGGTCATCGACCATATCTATCTTGTTGAGATAGACGACTATGCAGGGAACCCCTACCTGACGGGCAAGGAGGATGTGTTCCCTTGTCTGGGGCATGGGACCGTCGTTGGCACCTACAACGAGGATGGCCCCGTCCATCTGGGCTGCACCTGTTATCATGTTCTTTATATAGTCTGCATGGCCTGGGCAGTCCACATGGGCATAGTGGCGTTTTGCCGTCTCGTATTCCACATGGGCTGTGGCTATGGTGATACCCCTCTCCTTCTCCTCGGGGGCCTTATCTATCTGGTCAAAGGGAATCCACTGGGCGAACCCTTTATTTGCAAGACAACGGGTGATTGCCGATGTAAGGGTTGTCTTCCCGTGGTCTATGTGTCCTATGGTACCGATGTTCACATGGGGCTTGGTTCTTTCAAACTTTTTCTTAGCCATAGAGGACCTCCGTTTGATTTTTTTCTCTATTTTTCATTAAATCTTCGCAGATGTGCTGGGGTACAGGGGCATAATGGTAGAATTCCATACTGAAATAACCTCTCCCCTGGGTAGCGGAACGGAGATGGGTTGTATAACCGAACATCTCATCAAGGGGGATGTAGGCGAGTATACACTTGAAGCCGTTTCTTTCCCCTATCTCTGAAATTCTACCCCTACGGGAAGAGATATCGCCGATCACATTTCCCAAAAATTCATTGGGAACATTTATATCTACCCTCATGATAGGTTCAAGGATGATCGGATTGGCCCTCTTTACCGCTTCTTTAAGTCCTATCGATGCTGCAAGCTTAAAGGCGAGTTCAGAAGAGTCCACCTCATGGTAAGAGCCATCTATAAGCTCCACTTTGATGTTCATCATGGGATAACCCAGGACAACACCCTTCTCCATGGCCTCCCTTAAACCGGTCTCGATAGAGGATATGTACTCTTTTGGTATTGCCCCTCCAACGATCTTGTTTTCGAAATGAAAATCCGTTCCTTCGATGGGGGAGACATTCAAGATAACGTGGCCGTACTGGCCTCTACCCCCCGACTGTTTTATATATTTTCCGACCCCGGTCACACTCTTTGTGATGGTTTCTCTGTATGCGACCTGGGGAGGTGTTGTAACCATCTCGAGATTATGCTCCCTCTTTGCCCTCTCCATGATGATCTCAAGGTGGAGTTCCCCCATGCCTGAGATGATCACCTCATTTGTCTCGTTGTTTAGTCTCACATTGAGGGATGGGTCTTCAACGGTATATTTGTTGAAGACAAGCCACATCTTTTTCAAATCGTCCTTCTTCTTTGGAGAGATCGCACAGGAAACAACAGGTGTTGGTATCTCAATCGCCTCAAAGTATATGTTCATATCGGGATGGGCAAGGGTATCCCCTGTGGCTACCCCTTTGAGTCCCACAATGGCGCATATATCTCCTGCCTCGACCCTTTTTACCTCTTCCCTTTTGTTTGCGTGGAGTCTTAAGATTCTACCCACCCGCTCTGTCTTAGACTTTGTGCAGTTCATGATCATATCCCCTGTATTTAAGGCCCCTGAATATACCCTTATATAACTTAAGTGGCCCACATACGGGTCGTTCATGATCTTAAAGACAAGTCCACTGAACGGTTCATCAGGGGTTCCAAGGAAGGCCCCCTCTTCCCCTTCTTCGGTCCAGTATTTATAAGGAGAAATGTCCTCCGGGGATGGGAGGTAGTCGACAATCCCATCGAGGAGGGGTTGAATCCCTTTATTCTTAAAGGCACTTCCGCATAAAATAGGTATAACCTTACCCTCTATGGTCCCTTTTCTGATCGTGGCCTTTATCTCCTCTTCCCCTATTTCACCCCCTTCGAGGTAACTCTCCATAAAAAGGTCATCTATTAAAGACAGGGCCTCCATCATCTCTTCCCTTGTCTTTTTTGCCTCTTTCTCAAGGTGTTTCGGAACGGGGCAGATCGAATATTCTATGCCAAACCTGTCCCTATCGTATAGGATTGCACAATTTTTAATGATATCCACAACCCCTTTAAACTCTCCATCTTCCATAATCGGTAACTGCAGTACAAGGGGGTTTGCCTTTAAAATATCCACCATCATCTTCACACAGTTTTTAAAATCCGCCCCGGGCCTATCCATTTTGTTCACAAAGGCGATCCTCGGCACACCGTACCTATCGGCCTGTCTCCAGACGGTCTCCGATTGGGGCTCTACACCTTCAACCGCAGAGAATAGGGCAACGGCACCGTCGAGTACCCGAAGGGACCTGCCGACCTCGATCGTAAAGTCTATATGCCCTGGGGTATCTATGATATTGATCCTGTGTTTTCTCCAGAAGCATGTCGTGGCCGCTGCGGTAATCGTTATCCCCCGCTGCCTCTCCTCTTCCATCCAGTCCATGGTAGCGGAGCCATCGTCGACCTCTCCTATACGGTTATTGACGCCCGTATAGTAAAGAATCCTCTCCGTTGCCGTCGTCTTTCCGGCATCGATGTGTGCCATTATTCCAACATTTCTTACTTCTTTTTTCATTACAGTCCTTTTTTCCTGATTACCATCTATAGTGGGCAAAAGCCTTGTTGGCTTCCGCCATTTTGTGTGTGTCTTCTCTCTTCTTTACTGCTCCGCCTTTGTTGTTGCAAGCATCGAGGATTTCTGACGCCAGTCTTTCGATCATCGTTCTTTCCGATCTCTCTCTGGCATATCTGATGAGCCATCTTATACCGAGAGATATCTTTCTGTTGAGCCTTACCTCAACAGGAACCTGGTATGTAGCCCCTCCAACCCTTCTCGCCTTTACCTCTATCTCAGGTTTTATATTATCGAGGGCCTTATGGAATGCCTTTAAAGGGTCTTCTTTTGTCTTACTCTCAATGAGATCAAAGGCCCCGTAAACGATCTTTTTTGCAATACTCTTTTTACCATCGAGCATCACACAGTTGATCAACCTCTGTACAAGGATATCGTTATATTTTAAATCGGGCATCCTCTCTCTCGTTGTTACATGTCCCTTTCGTGGCATATTTTAAACTCCTCTAAAAATTAATGCTTTACTGTTTGGGTTTTTTTGCACCGTATTTAGAACGACTCTTCTTCCTGTTCGCCACACCGCTGGCGTCGAGGGAACCCCTTATTATATGGTATCTAACACCAGGCAGGTCTTTAACCCTCCCACCCCTTATCAACACAACGGAATGTTCCTGTAAGTTATGGCCTATGCCAGGAATATATGTTGTGACCTCAATTCCATTTGTTAAACGTACACGGGCAACTTTTCTTAAGGCCGAATTAGGTTTTTTGGGAGTTGTTGTATACACCCTCACACATACACCCCTTTTCTGGGGGCAGTTTGTCAGTGCAGGGGAAGAACTCTTCTTTTTTACAGCCTTTCTCCCGAGCCTCACTAACTGGTTAATAGTAGGCATTAATATTATCCTCCAAAAAAAATAATCCCCTATTATTTTCTATTTAAAGGAGATTGGATTTACCTAAAAAAAGCTCAGGTATATTAAACAAATTTAACTTTTATGTCAAGTCTTTTTTTAGCCTTTGTCTCTGCAATATAATTATGTCCCCCCCTAACTGCAAGATGAAAATGTCACCCCCTGTAGTATATAACAGAAAGCATCCAATAAAAGGAGGTGTTTTCTGTGAGAGAGAAGGAGTTGACTTTTACAATAATGGAGGCAACACGATTTAGTATCATAAATGCCACAAGAACGGGTAAGATGACACTCAAAGAGGTATCATTAGCCCTTAACGTTTCAGTCAGACAGATCATAAGGATAAAGAAGAATGTAGAAGAAAAGGGACCATCTGGAATAATTCACGGTAACAGAGGAATACCATCGAAGAAGACCCATCCCTTAAGGGATCACATAATCCTTCTTGCAACAGAGAAATAC
>JAOAGQ010000034.1 GCA_026415675.1 Syntrophorhabdaceae bacterium | reverse complement strand
GCGAGCTCCAGAAGCCTTATTGTAATGGGGGATAATGTTGGCAGGAGGTAACCGGATTTTAATCTTTCAAGGATCACATCTCCACCCATAATCTGCTATTATATTTGAAAAAAATATGTCCTTCAACGAATAAAATTTTTTCTTTTGTCTTAAGTTTCTCCGTAAAAAATCGATAATGATAGTGACGGTGATTTTTAGAAATCGAGGTAAGGAGGTTTTCTATGAAGGTACTGGTAGTTGATGATTTTGCCACCATGAGGAAGATTATCAAGAATGTGCTTAAACAGATCAATATCGAAAATGTCGTAGAGGCGGAAAATGGAAGGCATGCACTGGACGTCCTAAGGAAGGAAGAGATTGATCTTATAATAAGTGACTGGATCATGCCTGAAATGACAGGGATAGATTTTTTAAAAGCCTGTAAAAGTGATGATGCTATAAAGAATATCCCTTTTTTGATGGTAACCGCAGAGGCCCAGAAAGACTGTATCCTTGAGGCGATAAAGTCAGGGGTGGATAACTACATTGTAAAACCATTTACCCCCGAAAAGCTGCAGGGTGCTATAGATAAAGCAAGGGCAAGAATAGGTAAATAAGAGAAGGGGGAGGCCATGGATGTAAAGTATATCAATCCTTTTATCGTAGCGACACAAACGGTCTTTAGAACCATGCTCGGTATAAACGTGGAGATCATGAAACCTGTGTTAAAGAATGTGAATACAACTTCCGGAGATGTGACAGGCATTATGGGTCTTGTAGGGGACCAGAAGGGCACCATTGCGATAAGCCTTAGAAAGAAAGGGGCCATATTCGTCTTTAAAACGCTCATAGGGGATGAATGTGAGGATGTGACCCATGAAGTTGTGGATGCCATAGGGGAGTTAACGAACATAATCTCGGGACAGGCGAGGAAAGAGTTCGAGAAGGCAGGGATAAATTTGAAGGCATCGATTCCCATCGTGGTTGTCGGAAAGGATGTGGAGATGAACTTCATCACAAAAATACCCATTGTTTGTTTACCCTTCCAGTTCAATCTGGTGAATGGAAACGGTGCTGAAAAAGAGCTATTCTTTCTTGACTTCTCTTTCGAATAGAAAATAAGGAGGGTTAAGGGTCAGAGGGGTCTTTTAAAAGTATCTTTCATATAAGGGTTTACGTTATTTGAGGCAATGGATTGAAGGTTCTTTACCCTGTTTATCCAGCCCTTTAGATATCTGCCATATCTCTCAGGTCTTAACTGGGCAAGCTTTTTATAACGTCCTATGCGGAGATTAAGGTAGAGATTTACATCACCATTTGATTTTAATAAAAGTTTTTTTGCCATTGCAGGGCTATTGACATAGGTGTCAAAATGTATGACGCTCAATGGATAGGGGAGGGATTGGGCACCGGATTTAAACCATATCTTTCTATATATTTCAATAGCCCCCTCTTTTGTTAATTCTTCCAGATTGCCCCTAAATCCGTATGCCTTTGCGGTAGATTCGGTGATGCCAAATTTTGATATTTCTTTACCGTTTGCCTCTCTAACAGCTTCATTGCCCTCATGGAGGAGAACGGTCTTTAAGGATAGTTCAAACTTTGCATCATCCTCAAGGGAAGAAGCAGGCAAGGCAATTGAGGCCCCCGTTGCGTCATTATTTAAGTTATTTTGGCCATTATCCTTTATACGGTTAGTCCCGACCTCCCTCAAGGAAGAGTTGAAAAGATTTTCAAAGGCCCTATTCCTCTCTATGCCCTTTCTTTCCCCTTTGGCAGCCTGAATGAGGGCAACCCTCACATAAAAATCTGATAATATCCTCCCTGTATCCGACTTATCCATACCATTAGCTTATGCATTTTTTGTGCCTTTTATGCATTTTTTTACTTTTTTACTTAAAATGGGTGTTGATGTTGCCGATAATAGATATTAAATATTTTGGCAAACTATATTGCCTAAAAGGAGGTCTGCCTTGCGGAGATTGGGCCTTGATAAACTAAAACCTGGCATGAAGCTTGCAAAACCTGTATTAAATGAGAACAATGTGGTACTGTTAAACAGTGATACGGTATTGACAGAGGAAAAGATTTCAAAACTCTTTGCAATGAAGATAGATTCCGTATGCATCAAAGAGAAGCCCGGGATGGATAAACCAAAGGAAGAGATGATAAAATCTATTGAGTTGAGGTTTGAAAGGTTAAAGGATGAACCTATAATGGATGTTATTAAAAGGGCGTTGTTGAAACATGTAGAGGATCTTTATGGAGAAACTGGATCTAAAGACAATTCGTTTTAAGGTAGAAAACACAGATACCCTTGCCACATTACCCTCTATTTTAAAAAAGACATTGAAGGTTCTTGAAAATCCAAGGGTATCTTTAAGTGACATAGGTGATTTTATCGCAAAAGACCCCGTCCTTACCACCAAAGTCTTGAAGATGGTCAATTCTCCCATATACGGCTTCCCCGGGAGAATATCCTCGGTGAGTCAGGCGGTGATACTTCTCGGGTTGAATGTGGTAAAGGGACTTTTACTCGGTATTTCCGTGTTTGAGCTTATGCAAAAGGCCATGATCGGTCTCTGGGAACATTCCCTGGGATGTGCGGTATTGTCTAAGATTATCGCAAAAAGGAAGAGCCATAGAGAACCTGAAGAGGTATCGATAGCCGGTTTACTCCATGATATAGGCAAGGTGATTCTCATACTTCACTTCCAGCCTAATTATAGTGAGGCATTAAGGTTGGCCGAAGAGGGGCAGATACCGATCATCGAAGGGGAGAGGAAAATATTTAACACAACCCATGCGAGTGCAGGGGGATGGGTTTTAAAAAAATGGAGGTTTCCCGCTACCCTTGTCGATACGATAGAGTATCATCACAAACCTGATCTGGCCAAATTCTCACCCTTTGAAACCGCGATTGTACACATCTCAAATGTACTTATCAGGGCAAGGGGCTTTGGATACGGTGGGGATCATATCCTTAGCCCTGTGAATAAGAAGGCTTGGGAGAAGGTTGGTCTTACAGAGGAGGATTTAAGGGAGGTCCTGAGAGAGGCGGAGGATATGCTGGAAGATGAGGATTTTTTCTCGCTTGAATAATTTATGGACGAAAAGACGATCTTTGTCATATCCGATGATAAAACAGTGTTAAAAGATATAAGGGATAGACTCGATGGGATATACAGGGTTTCTCTGTTTACAAAGGTCGAGAAGGCGATAGATTATATCTACCATTCTTTGCCTGATCTCGTGATCCTCCATACCCGACGGAAGGGTGCGAAATCTATGGAAATTATAAATGATATAAAATTAGACCCTATATTCAGTAGAATGCCCGTAATTTTGATTATACCGGACGGGATGAAGATAGACTGGGATAAAGCGTTTGCAGAAGACTACCTGTACGAGTCCTCTATAGAGAATGATTTGATTGAGAGGATAAAGCTTACCATTGTTAGGAACGAAAGGGTGGTGGAGATAAACCCGCTGACTAGGCTACCAGGGAATATATCGATCAATAGAGAGATCCAGAGGAGGATCGACAGAAAAGAGATATTTGCCCTTGCCTATGGGGATATAGATCAGTTCAAGCCCTTCAACGATAAATACGGTTTTAGCCGGGGCGATGAGGTGATAAAGGCCACCGGTCGTATCGTAATGAATATTGTACGACAGGAGGAACCAAAAAATGGTTTTGTAGGTCATATAGGGGGAGATGACTTTGTCTATATAACAAGTACAGAACTTATAGAAAAGATATCGGATCAGATTATTACGAGCTTCAACAACCTTGTATCCATATTCTATGACAAGGACGATATCGAAAGAGGATTTATAATATCAAAGGATAGACAGGGTATCGAGAGGCATTTCCCCATCATGACCATGTCGATCGGTATTGCCCATAACCGATTTATCCCGTTCTCCCATTTCGGCGAGGCAACAGGTATAGCCTCTAAAATGAAATCCCTTGCGAAGAAAAGTAAAGGGGGATGCTGGATGATGGATAGAAGGCATACATAGGCAGGTCAAATCTATTTTTATCTTGCCAAAAAAGATATATAATTATGGATAAGACATGATATATATCCCGAGGGAATGAATATGGAAAAGGGCAAGATTATTCTCGTTGAAGATGAGGAAGAGATACTTTTTATGCTTGCGGAGTTTTTGAGGGAAAACGGTTATGACGTTGATACCTTTCTCGACAGCAGGCTCGCTTTATCTGCCCTTAAGGAAAACGGGTATCAGATTTTAATAACGGATCTCTCTATGCCCAAATTAGATGGGCTTCAGCTTATAAATTTCATCCAGAAAGAGTACCTCGACACCCTGGGGATAGTTATGACAGGTTATGGGAGTCTCGAGACTGCCATAGCAGCAATGAGATTCGGTGCCTTCGATTATATATTGAAACCGTTCCGTTTTGATGAAATCTTAAACACCGTTAATTCCGCGATGAACTATTACAGGCTCCTAAAGCATGAGAGCATCCCTAAAGGCCTCACCTCAAAGGCAAACCTCTTGAGGCGTTACTCTGAGAGTAAAATCATAAGAGAAAACACCATCCTGAGGAGTTTTTTAAAGGATAAATACAGATTCGATAATATAATCGGGATTAGTTTTGGCATGCAGAAGGTCTTTGAGCTCATAGAGAAGGTGGCGGATACAAATGCAACTGTTTTGATTACCGGAGAGAGCGGGGCAGGAAAGGAGCTTGTAGCAAAGGCCATTCACTTCAACTCATCGAGGAAGGATAACCCCTTTGTTGTCGTTAACTGCGGGGCCATCCCTGAAAACCTTCTCGAGAGCGAACTTTTTGGTTATGAAAGGGGTGCTTTTACAGGGGCGGTCAATTCAAGGCTGGGCAGGTTTGAAATCGCAAACGGTGGCTCCATATTTTTAGATGAGATAGGCGACATGAGCACGAACCTCCAGGTGAAGATCTTAAGGGTACTCCAGGAGAAGACTTTTGAAAGGCTCGGGGGAAATAGAACCATAAAGGTAGATGTGAGGGTGATAGCGGCTACGAACAGAAGACTGGAAGACCTTGTGAGGGAGGGAAAATTTAGAGAGGATCTCTATTACAGGCTCAGTGTTGTTCCCATCCACATACCCCCCTTGAGGGAGAGGAAACAGGACATACCACTTCTTCTTAACTATTTTCTCGAGAGGTCCAATAATATTAACAACACGAATATAGAGGGTTTTTCCGAAAGTGCCCTTGAGGCACTGATCAATTATGATTACCCCGGTAATGTGAGGGAACTCCAGAATATTGTTGAAAGAATTGTTGTCCTGAAAAAAAGCGGGATCGTAGATCTGGAAGATTTACCTGAAAAATTTCTCAAAATTGGCGAGGGGGTGTTCCATATGGACCTTGAAAAAGGGTATGATACCCTCGTCACCGAATTTGAAAAGACCGTCATATCAAAGGCTTTACAGCAGACAAAGGGGGTTAAAAGTAAGGCCGCCCAGATTTTGAATATGAACAGAACCACCCTCATAGAAAAGATGAAAAGACTAAAGATGGAGTAGGTGGTATCAAAGAGGGGTAACTCATTGAAAACCATCCATAAGATAATAAAAGGTGATAGTCGTCAGATGAACCTTTTGCCTGATAGGTCTATCCATTTAATTATTACATCCCCTCCTTACTGGCAGTTAAAGGATTACGGAAGGAGTGAGCAAATAGGTTTTAATGACAGCTATGAGAGTTATATCAATAACTTAAATCTTGTGTGGAACGAATGTCACAGGGTTTTGCATCCTGGTTGCCGGCTTTGCATAAATATAGGGGACCAGTTTGCCAGGTCTGTCTATTATGGGCGTTATAAGGTCATACCCATAAGAACGGAGATTATAAAATTCTGCGAAACAATAGGTTTTGACTATATGGGTGCGATCATCTGGCAAAAAGTTACAACAACAAATACAACCGGTGGGGCAAGCATTATGGGGAGCTTCCCCTATCCAAGAAATGGAATATTGAAGATTGACTATGAGTTTATCCTTATATTTAAAAAACAAGGGAACCCTCCTAAACCATCAAAAGAACAGAAGGAGATGTCCCGCTTAAGCAAGGAAGAATGGAATGAATATTTTTCAGGCCACTGGAATTTTCCCGGGGCAAGGCAGAATGGTCATCTCGCCATGTTTCCCGAAGAATTACCGGCGAGGCTTATCAAGATGTTTTCATTTATAGGAGAAACAGTTCTAGACCCGTTTCTAGGCAGTGGAACCACTTCGCTTTCTGCCCGTAATCTTGGGAGAAACTCGATAGGCTACGAGATAAACCAAGAATATATTGAAAAAGCAAAGGAAAAATTGAAGGTATTCCAGCCTGATGTTCTCGGAACAGAGTATATTTTTTTAGAGGATAATATACCGACCGATTTAAACAGGCAAATAGAAAAGTTACCTTATATTTTTAAAGATCCCCACAGGCTTGACAAAAAGATAGATCCGAAGAAGTTGCAATTTGGTTCAAGAATAGACCAACATAGCGGAAGAAGAGAGGAATTTTACTATGTAAAGGAGATTGTTAGTCCCATTCTGTTTAGGCTCAATAACGACTTAATTGTTCGTCTCATTGGTGTGAAAGAAAAAAAGGTTGTTAATGGAGAGGCTATAGCGTTTTTACATAAAAAACTGAAGGGGCAGAAGATTTTTATTAAATTTGATAATATAAAACACGACAATGAGAACAATCTCCTCTGTTATGTTTACCTTAAGAACAAGACATTTATCAACGCCCATTTGATCAAAGAAGGTCTAGCTGACGTTGATACAGAAATAGATTTTAAATTGAAAAACAATTTTTTAAAGATCAGGGAAAGCCAACGTGGCAAAGGAATGGATACTAAATATTGCGATGAATAGATTCCAGCTTAATTTTAAACGGAATGTGGGCCCCACTTCTGAAAGTATTAGGAGGTGTGCCCCAAGGACCCTTGAGGAGTGGCGTGAATACTATTTCAAAAATGTGAGAACAAAAGAACATATAGAGAATCTTGGAAGGAAACTCTATGTAAAGATAACAGAAGTCATTCAGTCAGAGGTCGAGGAAATAACAGAGCAGGATTGTATAGATTATATGTTCCAGATTGTTATCGATAGAACCTTTGATGGATATATGGCTGAAATCAAAACAATTTATGGTCAGCTTGAAAAAGAGTTGGGGGTCAAGATAGAATCAGCCCCTGACGAATGGGACAGACTCTACAACATCGACTTTTATATAAAAATAAATGACAAATATATTGGTATTCAGATAAAACCTTTAAATCAAGGTATTCAGCTTTCTCAAATATTCAAAGAGAAAGAGATCCAACAAAAGAGCCATGAAAAATTCACAAATGAGTATGGGGGCAAAGTTTTTTATGTCTTTTCCACAAAATCGGGAGAGAAAAAAGTGATTGTTAATAAGGAAGTAATTGGGGAAATATTAAAAGAGATGGATAGACTAAGACAACTTTAAGTAGACCTATTATCGATAACCTATGTCAAAACAATGACAGCTTTTTTCTCTGTCACAACATACCACATTTACTTAAACAAAAAATAAATAGAGCATATACCTTAATTTAGTCCCCCCATAGACTTACATCCAGATTTTGGTACATGATTTGCATAAAGATTTGTATGGCAAATATAGATGCAAATCTGTTGAAGGATGCTTTCAGCCAATTTTCCAAGGCTTCGGATTCTATCATCAATTATTATAACCTTCTTGAAAACAGGATAGCCCTTCTTAAAAAGGAGGTAGAAGAGAAGAACGGAGAGCTCCAGAAGGCAAAGGAATATCTCCAGAACATACTCGATTCACTACCTGTTGGGGTTGTTGTCTACGATGAGGATAGTGTGGCCTTTTCAAACGGCAAGGCAAATAGACTGGGTTACGGGAAATACCTGCAAAGCATAAAAGAGAGTTCTGTTAAAGAGGGAGAGATAAAAAATGGTTCAGGCCAGTATAGATGGAAGAAGGAGTTTCTCACAAACGGATTTGGGAGAAGAGAGGTCGTGGTCTTTGAGGATGTTACAGAATTCGAGAGGATGAAGGAGAGGATAGAGAGGGATGAAAGATTATACGCGATGGGAGAGATGGCGGCGAGGATCGCCCATGAGATAAAAAACCCGCTAGGGAGCATGGAACTTTTCCTCTCTATGCTTTCCAGTGGCAGGCTTAAGGCAAAGGAAAAAAAATATGTTGACTATATCCGTTATGGGGTTAAGACAGTTGACAGAATTATAAACAACATCCTTTCCTATACTAGGCCGAAAACACTCGTATTAAAGAAGGGGGATATAAATGAAACCATCAGAGAGATTATGGATTTTATGACCGTTTCCCTTGTGAGTAGGGACATAGAGGTAAAATTAAACCTAAGACCGATAGGGGAGGTAAGTTTTGACCCCGATATGATAAAACTCGTCCTGATGAATTTTGTAAGCAATGCGATAGAGGCCATCGGCGAGAATGGTGTTATTGAGGTGGAGACAAAAGATCATGAACGATATATGTTGATCACCATTGCCGATAACGGGATAGGGATGAGCGATGAGACGAGGAAAAATATCTTTAACCCCTTTTTTACGACAAAAGATAAAGGTGTTGGTCTTGGGCTTTTCATCGTGTATAACATCGTAAAGGCCCATGGTGGCTATATTGAAGTAGAGTCGAAAGAGAAAATGGGTTCGAAATTTTTTGTATATATACCGAAGGAGAGGTATGAAGAGGGCAATACTCGTAGTTGACGATGATTATCATATGAGGCTTGCCCTGAAAGAGTCTCTTATAAGGGCAGGTTATAACGTCTATGTTGCCGAGGACGGCATAAGGGCATCGGATGAGTTAAAGAAAAGGATGTTCGACGTGGTGATAACGGATGTAAAGATGCCAGGGATGAACGGAATAGACTTTTTGAAGCTCGTTAAGGAGAAGCAACCGTTTTTACCTGTGATACTGATTACCGCCTATGGTACCATTCAGGATGCGGTGCATGTGATAAAGGAAGGTGCCTTCGATTATATCCAGAAGCCCTTCGACTCAGAGGCCCTCTACAGTGTTGTAAAGAGGGCTTTGAAAGGAGATTCGGGTAACATCATATGCGCCTCGAAGGCGATGAAAGAAGTACTTCTCAAGGCTGAAAGGGTGGCAAAGTCGGACATTACGGTCCTTGTCCATGGAGAGAGCGGTGTGGGAAAGGAAGTGGTATCCCGTTTTATCCATGAGAATAGCGACAGGGCAAAAGGGCCTTTTGTGCCTGTGAACTGTGCGGCCCTACCGGAAAATCTTCTCGAGAGTGAACTCTTTGGTTATGAAAAAGGGGCATTCACAGGGGCCCAGAGCAGGAAACCGGGTAAATTCGAAGTGGCCGATAAAGGTACGATCCTCCTCGATGAGGTCACGGAGATGGATTTCAAACTCCAGGCAAAGCTCCTTAGGGTGCTCCAGGAGAAGGAGATAGAGGTGATCGGCTCCAGACATCCTAAAAAGGTTGATGTGAGGGTGATTGCAACAACAAACAGGAATATGAAAAGACTGGTCGAGGAGGGAAGATTCAGAGAGGACCTCTACTATAGGTTGAATGTTTTTCCCATACACGTACCCCCCTTAAGGGAAAGAAGAGATGACATACCGGAGCTTGTGGCACATTTTTTGCGTAAACATTCGAAGGGTATGGATGTGAGGGTCGAAGAGGAGGCAATGGCATTCCTTAAGGAGAACAGCTGGAGGGGCAACGTAAGGGAACTCGAGAACATAATTGCCAGGGCCTGCATCCTGTCAAATTACTCTGTTATAAAATTGACACATCTCAAGGAGATGGATTTTGCAAAGGAGGCACATCAGGGTACCATGAAGGAGATGGAGGTAAAACTCATCTTAGATGCATTAAAGGCATTAAACGGAAATAGAACAAAGGCGGCATCGGCCCTCGGTATCACGGTCAGAACGCTGAGAAACAAGATAAGGGAATACAGGGAGATGGGGATAGCCATACCTGATAGCATCCCTGACAGGGAGGAGACATGGAGGTTTTGAATCTCGTTGAAAAGGCGCTGAACATAAGGGCGTTTTATCACAGGATCATATCGGGTAATATAGCCAATGTTGAGACGCCTAACTATAAAGAGAAGGATATCGATTTTCGTGAAGCAATGGAAAAACAAATTTCAGGTGCGAACGACATCGAAGTTAAGGAAAAGATTGAAGACGAAGAGGGTTCAAATAGCATTGATGGTAATACTGTAAATATAGAGGATCAAATGGTAAGGCTTACGGAAAACAGCATGTTATACAACTCCCTTGTCCATGTCGTCTCTAAGAAGTTTTCCATTATGCGCTATCTGATAAACGAAGGGAGAAGATAGGAGGAGTTATGGGCATTCTTGATATTTTAAAGGTGAGTGCTTCCGGTCTTTCGGCACAGAGAAAGAGGATGGAAGTGATCGCGACAAATCTCGCTAATATCCAGACGACGCGGACGGAGGAAGGGGGACCTTTCAGAAAGAAGGAGGTTGTTTTTACGGCGACGGAGATCTCAGAGGGGAAAACATTCGATAATATGTTGGCGGAAAGACTGGAAGGGGTAATCGTGGAGGAGATCGTAGAGAGTGGTAAACCCTTTGAAAAGATATACGACCCCGGCCATCCGGATGCGGATAGGGAGGGTTATGTGACCTATCCAAATGTAAATCTTATGGAGGAGATGGCAGATATGGTGTCTGCCACAAGGGCCTATGAGGCGAATATAAATGTTGTAAACACGACGAAAGAGATGTTTATGAAGACCCTCGACATAGCAAAGTAGGAGGCTATTTATGAAGGTTGAAACATTAAAACTCCAGGATTTTACAGAGGCTAAAATTAAGAATGAGCCGAATTCAAAGACCTCGTTTTCGGAGATCCTGAAAGAGTCCATAAATAAGGTAGCTGAACTCGAAAAGGATGCGGATAACGAGATAAAGAAACTCGCAACGATGGAAACCCAAGACCTGCATACCACCATGATCGCCATTGAAAAGGCGGATTTGACCTTCCAGATGATGATGCAGATAAGGAATAAGATCATAAGCGCATATGAAGAGATCATGAGGATGCAGGTGTAATTATGGCATCGATAGAGCTCTTTCTGGAGAACGCTAAAAATTATATAAAGAGCATCCCGAAGGGGAAACTGTACATCTATCTCTTCCTCTTCATCGCCCTTTTTGGAGGTTCGATCCTCGGGCTCTCCATAATGCAAAAAGATAACTATCAGGTTCTGTTTTCCGGACTCTCTACGGAAGACGCCTCGATGATCGTTGCAAAACTGAAAGAACATAAGGTCCCTTATAAATTGGGGACCGGGGGAACGAGTATCTATGTCCCGAAAGAGAACGTATACGAGGTAAGACTACTCCTTGCATCCCAGAATGCCCTTCCCGGAAACAGCGGGGTTGGTTTTGAACTTTTCGACAAAACGAACTATGGTATGACAGAGTTTCTCCAGAATGTTAACTACAAAAGGGCCATACAGGGGGAACTGTCGAGAACCATAAACCAGATGCCTGAAGTCAAGGGTTCGAGGGTACACATAGCGATTCCCGAGAAGACGCTCTTTTCTCAGAAGGAGACGGAGAAGACCGCCTCCGTATTCTTAAAGTTGAAACCGGGGAAGGTTTTATCTAAAGACCAGATAATGGGTATAGTTCAGTTGGTGGCGGGTAGCGTGGAGGGCATGAGACCGGAAAATGTAGCGGTCATCGATTCCTCGGGGAAGGTGCTGTATAAAGGGGGAGACTCAAACTCACCTGTAACGCTTTCGGGACATCAGTTTGAACTTCAGAGGAATGTGGAGAAAAAGATCGAGGAATCGATACAGACCATGCTCGATAGGTTCTTGCCTGCAAACAAGTCCATTGTGAAGGCGAGTGTAGAGTTGAACCTAAGGAGGGTAGAGAAAGTTGAGGAGGAGTATTACCCTGAAAAGGTTGCGGTGAATATACAGAAAAAATTGAAAGAAAAGACCCTTGGAAAGACGAGCAGGGCATCGGGGGTTCCAGGGGTTGCCTCTAACAATCCTGGTAGTATAGCGCGGGAGAATATCCAGGGCAATAACGGAAGAACAAACGAATCAGAAAAGGAACGGGAGGAAGCTCAGACCACCTTTGAGGTGAGTAAAACGGTTAGGAAGATAGTGGAGCCCTTCGGGGATATAAAGAGGATTTCTGTAGCCGTTGTGATAGATGGTAAATATGAAAAAATAAAAGGGCAGAAGGGAGAAGAGGTAAAGTATATTCCGAGACCGCAGAAAGAACTGAACGATATCAAGAGTCTCATCGCAAGGGCAATAGGCTTTGATGAGGGGCGGGGAGATAAGATAGAGGTTGTTAATATGCCCTTCGAGGTGGAGAGTTTTGCCGATGAGAAGGAGATGATAGAGAGGGCAGAAAGAAAAGAATTGATATACAATGTAGGCAAATACGTATTCTACCTTTCCATTGTACTATCTTTCCTGTTTTTTGTTATAAGGCCTATCATATCCATCTTAAAGCATAAAAACGGGATTTCAGAGGTCGCAGAGGCAGCGAAGGATATCTACATCAAAAGTGGGGAGCAGTTAAAGGAGGTTTCGAAGGCAAATTACGAGGCCATACAGGCAAATCTAACCCCGCAGCCTGCCCTTGTGAGTGCACTCAAGGATAAATCCGTTGTAACATCCGTTATTAAAGGGTGGATTAGAGAGAGATGACGATGAATGCTTCAGACATTTCCGGGGTGAGGAAGGCAGCGATACTCCTTCTAACCTTAGACGAGGAGATCTCAAAAGAGGTATTAAAAGAGCTTGACCAGGATGAGATAGAGACCATAGGTCAGGAGATATCGCGATTAAAAATCGTTTCTGAGGATGTGGTTAAACTTGTCCATGAAGAGTTCATGAAAGAGATGGAGAGGATTAACAAGATTGTAACAAACGGAGAGACAAAGTTTAAGGAATTGATTAAGAAAAGCCTCGGGGAGGAGAAGGCGGAACAGCTATTCGAATCCATAGGAACAAAGGAAGGTACTCCAGGGGATTTTCTTAAAACATGCGATGCGAGACTCCTCGCAAATACATTGAGGGGGGAACATCCCCAAACGATTGCCCTTGTCTTTTCCGTTTTGAGTTCCAAGAAGGCGTGTGAGGCGATCGCAAATCTACCGGAAAACCTTCAGGGTGAGGTGATCATGCGGATGGCAAAGCTGGAAAAGGTGGACAACAATATCCTTCTTGAGGTGGAAAATATCATAAGGGAACAGATTGAGTCTGTCGGTTTTGTTGAGGGAAGACAGCTCGGCGGGGTTGATGTGGTTGCCAATATATTGAACCAGATGGATAAGACGATGGAAGAAGAGATCATGAATAGATTGGAGGAATCAAACCCTGAGCTTGCGGAGAGGATAAGACAACTCATGTTTACCTTTGAAGATCTCCTCCACCTTGATGATAAGGGTATTCAGATACTTTTGAAGGAGATCTCTTCAGAAGACCTTACCCTTGCCCTTAAGGGGGCATCGGAAAACATAAAGACGAAGATATTTGCAAATATGTCGGAGAGGGCATCGGCCATGCTGAAGGAAGACCTTGAGGCCATGGGCCCTGTGAGGCTCTCTGAGGTAGAACAGGCCCAGGTCAGGATCGCCATGACAGCCAAAAAGCTTGATAGCGAAGGGAAGATCACCATCTCAAGGGGCAATGAGAAGTTCATTTAAAAAAACCCCCCGATGTCTTATATGAAAATAAGATAAGGTTGACCGGTTTTAGGCCATGATAAAGAGCTATGAATTAGAGGGATTCGAAGGGATTTTTGAAAGGGATGAGCCTGAAGATGGTTTTGTCCCTTTGTTTCTCGATGAGATAGAAGAGAAGGAAGAGCCAAAAGAAGAAGAAAAAAAGGAAAAACCTCAGGAAGAGGTGAAGAAAGATGAAATCGATATAGAGGCACAGGCGAGGAAGATTTTTGAAGATGCCTATATCGCGGGGGAAAAGGCAGGGGTGGAAATGGGCATGAGAAAGGTGGAGCCCCTCGTAAAAAGGTTGAACCAGTACCTCGATGAACTTTCTGATTTCAAGGAAGAGCTTATCAAAAGGGCAGAAAACCTCGCCTTTGAACTCGCCTTTTTGTTTGCCGAGGCGATCATTTTAAAGAAGTGTGAAGAGGAGAGGGGAATCATATTGAATATGATCAGAAAAGCCCTCGAGATCTGTGAGGAGAAAAGCAACATAACTGTAAGGGTAAGGGGAGATGATTTAAAATATCTGGATCATGAGAGGATAAGACATCTAAACTTCGTCGCCGATGATACATTAGACGGCCCCGGTTTTGTGATAGAGACGAATTTTGGTGACATCGATGGAAGGATTAAGACGCAGATAGAGGAGATGAAGAGGGCCCTTATCTTATGAGTTTAGCCGTTGGGGAGATACTCTCCTTCGTTCAAAACAGATTGGTTGAGCTTTACCCGTATAGACTCTACGGTAAGGTCAATCAGGTTGTGGGGCTTGTGATAGAAGGGAAGGGACCTATCTCTTCCGTTGGTGATGCCGCCCAGATATTTCCTGTAGACGGAGAGATTCCCATAGATGCGGAAGTGGTAGGTTTTAAAGATGGAAAAACTCTCCTTATGCCTTTAGGGGATATAAGGGGTGTAGGTATCGGCTCAAAGATACTTTCCAAAAAACAGATGGTGAACGCAAAGGTAGGGGATTTACTCCTCGGAAGGGTGATCGATGGTCTTGGTAATCCTATAGATGGAAAGGGCCCAATCAACTGTTCTGATACCGTACCTGTTTACAGAGATACGGTAAACCCCATGAAAAAGAAGCGGATAACAACCCCCCTTGATCTCGGTATAAGGTCCGTAAATGGTCTTCTCACTTGTGGCAAAGGGCAGAGGATAGGTATTTTTGCAGGCTCGGGAGTTGGGAAAAGCGTCCTCCTCGGGATGATAGCAAGGCACACATCGGCGGATATAAACGTAATCGGTTTAATAGGGGAGAGAGGCAGGGAGGGGAGGGAGTTCATCGAGAAGGACCTGGGGGAAGGGATCGAGAGGACTGTTGTTATTGTGGCAACATCGGACCAGCCGCCTCTTATAAGGATAAGGGGGGCATTTCTCACGGTGGCGATTGCCGAATATTTTAGGGACAAAGGGAATGATGTGCTCCTTATGATGGATTCTTTGACGAGGTTCAGTATGGCCCAGAGGGAGGTGGGGTTGGCTATCGGGGAGCCTCCAACGACGAAGGGATATACCCCGAGTGTTTTTTCTCTTCTGTCCAAGTTACTTGAAAGAACCGGTAACGGTGAAGGGGAGGGGACGATGAGCGCAATTTACACCGTTTTAGTGGAAGGAGACGACCTCGATGACCCCATAGCAGATTCGGCCAGGTCTATTCTCGACGGCCACATAGTATTATCAAGACGCCTTGCGGATATGAACCACTACCCTGCTATAGATGTATTGAGAAGCGTAAGCAGAACGATGAAGGACATTGCCACAAAAGAACAGTTAGAGTATGCCACGAGAATAGTGGAGATACTTTCAGAATATGAGAGGGCAGAGGATCTGATAAACATAGGTGCTTATAACCCCGGGAGCAACAAAAAGATCGACTATGCGATATCGATGATCGATAAGGTGAGGGCCTTTTTAACACAGAAAACGGATGAGAAGGTCACGATGGAAGAGGCGATTAACAGCATGAAGATACTCTTCTACGTATAAAAAACGTCATAAAAATCATGGTAAAGTTTGGCCTTGATAGGGTTATAGAGATAAAAGAGAGGTTGATGGATGATAGAAAGACGGAGATGGAACGGGTTATTTCTGAGATGGAGAGGGTAGGTTTAGAGATTGTTGAGGTGGATCGCAGGATCATAGAGGAATATACGAAGATAGGCGAAGGTCTTTTGGAGAGCAATGAGTTTTATGTAATAAAAGAGCATACCATCTATCTTGAAAACGTAAAGCAGGGTTTGAAAAGAAAAAACGAGGAACTCGCAAAAAGGAAAGAAAAGATAAGGTCAGAGATGCTCAGTCTCTTGAAAGAACTGAAGATGCTTGAAACACTGAAAAAGAAGGCCTTGAGAGAAAAGAAGCGGATCGAAAATAGAAAAGAGCAGAAGAGGCTTGATGAGCTTGCCCTCCGTATAGATGAGAACCGATAAGGAAAAAATTTCCCTAAGGGGGAATAAAATTCCCCCTTCAAGCAAACTGAATTTGCCATCGCATTTTCTATCTATTTGAAATAACAAGAAATATATTGTGGCATGGATTTTGAATTATCCTTTTACATGGAAACAAATGCCACTATCAACTATCTAATGAATATCCTGGGAAACAGCATACATTATCCAGGAGAGGGGAGAGGGGGAAATACAGAGGGAGACGGTTTTAATTTCTCTTCTATCTTTGAGGGCTTTTTATCCCTTCATGGAGGGGTAGATGAAGGGACAGCAGAGGAAGGCATAGACGCAAAAGGGCAAGCTTTTTTAAATTTAGCCCTTCCTTTGCTTTTAGAAAAATATGAAGGCCAATCAGAGGAGAAAAAGGAAATAGAGGTTGAGGATTCATCCCTGTCCCTTATGGATAAACCCATAGAGTCACAGAAACTAGCCCAATTTTTTATGTATCTGTCAAATCTATACTATAGCGAACAGATGTCAAGAGGAGAGGACGGAAAGATTAAGGGAAATTCTGTATTAACCGAATTTATTGCCCCGGACACAAAAAGAGGTGAATCTTCCGAATCATCCCCTTTGATCGTGGGTGCTGAAAAAAAGGGGGTATTCCAGGAGAAAAAAGATATAAGAGAAGAGGAGAGACCGCAAGGGTATAGGGTAAATCAGGAAGTTGAAAAACCCTTATACGATAAAAACATAGCTTTCCAGACACCAGGCCTTATTCCGGGATATAAAATAGAAGAGCTCATGGATAATCCCCGTATAGAGGATAATCAGGAAGAAAGGGCGTATACGACTTCTATAAAGGGCAATATGGAAGAGAAAGTACACCTTTCTTCTATATATGGGGTTAATCCTTTTGGGGCAGACGAAGGAGATGATAGGCCTATATCTATAAATCCTTTTGTTTTAAAAGATGTTACAGATGGAAAGAGGGATACCTTTTATGTTGGTACCAATACGGAGATGATAAAGCATGATTTTTCGAATAAGAGGATTCTTTCTAAAGGAGAGGGAGATGAAGTTCCCTTAGAGAAGGCTAAGGGTTACCGACTACTCGAGAGGGAAGAAATAGAGGTTAAAGTATTGAATTTATCTGCAGATAGAATCGAGCCTGCAGAGAAAGACCGCTTATTCCTCGGGGAGCTTATTAAAAAAGATAATGAAAGGGCCTCCCATAATATCCCTTATGAGATGGATGAACCGATGAAGATGGCCAAAGTAAAAGAGAGATTAGACGCTACATATCTTACCGAGAAACATAACGATGGAGGTATAATCTCAGGCTTAAAGGCAGATGAAAATTTAGGTTTTGAAAAAATAAGGGAGAAGGAGAATGGACCCAAAATGGAATATTATATGGGGCAAAACCACAGCGAACGATTGAATAATATTGGGGATACGGGGGATAAGGCGGAAGGGGTTTTAAAATCCCATTTTAACCTTGTAGACAGGGTCGAGAAAATAATAGAGGAGGCCGTCAATAAAAATGAATCTTTAAATGTGGTTGTTAGATTAAAGTTCAACGAAGATGATACGATTCTTTTAGGGTTTAAACAGGAGGGGAAATCAATAATCGTCGATATAAAAACGATGGATGCGAGGATCACGAATATCCTTCAGACCAATAGAGATACCATTATAAGAAACCTCGAAGATAAAAACATCTATGCGAATATTTTTATAAATCCCGACGGAACAAGAGAGGGTAACGGAAAGAGGGAATATAGATATACAGGGAGGAGGAATTACGGAGAGGGCAAAGAAGGGAAGGGGTTTAAAGAAATTTTGGAGGCAATTTAAGGAGGAATCATGGAGATACAAACCGTATCGAGTACCCAGGGAAACAAGAATCAGAATCAGACACGGTCGACCAATCTTGTCGATAAGGATGCCTTTTTGAAGATCCTCATATCCCAGATTAAATACCAGGATCCGTTAAACCCGATGAAGGCGGATGAATTTTTGAACCAGTTGTCCCAACTCACACAGGTGGAACAGTTGCAGAATATATCGAGCACCCTAGATGGTATGAAACAGTCGTGGGAAAAGGGAAATATAACACAGTGGATCTCCACCATTGGAAAGAAGGTGAATGTTGAGAGTAGCAATCTTTCAAAGGGGGATTCGGTCTACCTGACCCCGGAGGGTGACTTCGATGAGGTACTCTTGACCATAAAAAGTTTGGAGGATGGTTCTGTAAAAGAGGTGAGGTTTAAAAAGGGAGAACCCCTTGTATATACCCATGAGTCCGACGGAAGCGCAACTATCGCCGCTGTCGCATACAAGGGTAATAAGGTGGTTAATTGCAAGACAAGCTCATACAGGATAGTAAAGGGTATCGATATGAGGGACGGGAAAATCATGCTTATCGCGGGGAGTGGAGAGTCTTACCCTGCCGATACGGTGAAACAAATTAAAGAATAGGAGGTATTTTATGCTAAGTTCCTTTTTTTCAGGGATAAGCGGTCTCATGTCAAACAGCCATTCCATCAATGTGGTGGGTAACAACATAGCAAACGTAAATACGGTGGGTTTCAAAAGTAGCAGGGCTACGTTTGAGGATGTTCTGTACCAGTCTATATTCGGTTCTTCAGGTTCAAGCCAGGTTGGAAGAGGTACGGCCCTCAATTCGGTCGATACCCTTTTTACCCAGGGTTCCTTTGAGAGTACAAGCGAACCGACGGATCTCGCGATAGGAGGAAAAGGTTTTTTTATAGTCAGGTCCCCGGAAAACAGCACGAAGTATTATACGAGGGCAGGACAATTCAGGTTTGACAAAGAGGGGTATATGACAACCCCTGCAGGTTATGTTTTACAGGGTAGAGCCATAGACAGGACAACCAATGCCCCGGTAGGGGTGAGCAAGGATATAGTGATTTCCCCCGAACCAAGTGAACCAAGGGCAACCCAGAAGATCGGTATGGCGGTCAATCTGCAATCGAATGCAGAGTGGAAGGGGAGCGTGGGTGCCCTCTCAGCTACAGGGGCCATATCATCTATTACTGCAAGTGAAGGGAAGTATCCAAGGGCCGGGGACTATACTGCAGAAGTGACAGGGAACACCCTGAAATTGACGGTGGAAGAAAAAGGCCCTGATGGGAAGACAACGGGTAAAACCAAAGAGTTTACAGGTACAATTGTAGGTGGACAAGAGTATAAAGACTGGCAGGGTTCGGGCCTTGATCTCAAGATAAACTCAGCAATATCAGATGGTACACAGAATTTTACCATATCAGGATTCGAATATAAGTATGAGAGTGCCACAAAGAACGCCACGGCAACATCGAACTATTCATCCTCTATCACCGCTTATGATTCACTGGGTCAGGCCCATGTGGTAAACGTCTATTTCAGAAAGGCCTATGAGGATGATAACGACACGAGTGTGTGGGAATGGATGGCGGTATTAAACGGTAACGATTCGGTGACAGGGAAAGACACCCTTGTTGACTGGGGTAATCTTAAATTCAACCAGAACGGTGTCCTCATAAGTGGGGGTGATCCTGTTACGGTTGTATTTAACTTTTCCCAGGGGGCTATACAGAACCAGAAGATAGAGCTGATTTTTGGCAATAAATCAGGAGGGGGTGCATCTACCCAATATCCTATCGCCTCTACAACGAATTTCCAGTCCCAGGATGGTTATCCCCCCGGGGTTCTGATGAATATAACCGTTAACGGAGAGGGTATAATCTCGGGACACTATTCAAACGGACAGATCCTTGACCTGTACCAGATTACACTAGCGAACTTCAACAATACCCAGGCCTTGAGAAAAGAGGGGGGGAACCTGTACTCCGAAACCATCGATTCAGGTCCTGCTTATACAAATGCCCCTGGAGAAGGAGGGCTCGGAAAGATAAACCCCAACTCCCTTGAACAGTCTAACGTGGATCTCGCCACGGAATTTGTAAAGATGATCGTGGCCCAGAGGGGTTTTCAGGCGAATTCCAGGGTGATCACCACGACGGATGAAGTGCTCCAGGAGTTGATGAACCTAAAGAGATAGTGAATGATATAGGATGAAGGGGCAGGTTAAAATACCTCCCCTTCATCTTTTATGTCAATTAGATGACAGTTTTGTCTATCTTTCCAACATGATAATGTGAAAAGACTTGTCTTAATCGATATTCCCTTTTATTTTAAATAATAAAAAGACCCCATTTAAATCTATAACTAACTGAAATTAATCATTTTTTATTCTACAGAGGGATTATTTTTCGTATGGCATAGGAATTGCTTTTAATATAATCGAAAGGAGAGAGAAACCTATGGCGACAGAACAGACAGAAGATGCAAAGAAGGCACCAAAAAAGAAGAGTAAGCTGTTATTTGTGATACTCATTATAGTGTTCGCGCTCTCCATAGGAGCAGGGGGGACCTATTTCTTTTTTGCTAAAAAAATGTTGGGAGGAAAGGAGAGTGCCCCTTCAGAGGAGGCAAAACCTGTTGAAAAAAAAGTAAAACCAGGGGGTCCTATACTATCTCTGGACCCTTTTCTCTTCAACATTTTCGGAAGCGGTAACAAGTTTGCCAAGGTGACAATAGGTATTCAGGTTAAGGACGATAAGGTAATGGAAGATATGAAGAAGATGATCCCCCTTGTGAGGGATAGGGTCTTAAGTGTCCTGGGGACAAAGAGTGTGGATATCCTCATCGATGTAAATAACAGAAACCTGATAAAGGATGAGATTATGGGTGCCCTAAGGGGTGCATTAAAGGACAAGGAACAGATACAGGCAGTTTATATTACCGATATCATTATCCAGTAAGGGGAATAGATGGAACAGATACTTACACAGGAGGAGATCGATGCCCTCCTTGAGGGTTTATCTGATGGAAATATAGAGATCGAGCAAAAAACCGAGGAGCCTGTCCCGTCGAAGAAAGAGATCGAGGTTAAGGCCTTTGATTTTGTAAAATACTCAAAAATGAGGAAGGATAAACTTCCTGCCCTGCAGTTTGTGTATGACAGGTTTTCCAAGTCGTTCAGGACCGCCCTTGTCCTTTTTATGGAAAGGGAGATAGATATGGAGCAGGGCACTATACAGTACATACAGTACGACGAGTTTATAAAGACCTTACCCCTTCCTACAAACATGAACATCATTGTGACAGATAGACTGAAAGGTTTTTTCATAGTGATATTCGATGCAAAGCTCATATTCTCCGTATTAGAGACGATTTTCGGTAGTGCAAGCGTAACGAAGACGAAAATAGAGGGGAGGGAATTTACAAAAATAGAACTCGGTGTGATTAAAAAGCTTTTAGAGTTATTCTGCGTCGAGATGGAAAAGGCATGGGCCCCTGTCTACGAGATTACCTGTAAATACTCAAGATCCGAGATGAACCCCAACTATATCACGATGATCTCTCCTGAGGAGATAGTGAGTGTATGCGAATTTTCAGTAGACATAGAGGGAGTATCGGGGTGGATGAAGGTCTGTATACCTTATAGTATCCTCGAGACGATCAAAGGATACCTCATTTCTACCCCCTCAAGGGAGGATATGGAGATGAGGGAAAAATGGTGTTCTGTGCTGAAAGAGAGGGTCTACTGCATACCCCTTGAGGTGAGAGCCATCCTCGGTAAAAGAAAGATGTCCCTTAACGAATTTTTAAAAGTTACCAAAGACAATATCATCATGATTGACCGCCATGTAAACGACCCTGTTGACCTCCTTGTAGAAAACAGATCCAAGTTCAAAGGTAGGTTAGGGGTCATGAAAGGCAATAAAGCAATCATGATAGAGGAGGTGGTTAGATGATGGAGAATGTTTCTATGGAAGGCAAATTAGAAGATATGTTCGAGGGAGGGCCAAAAGGAGGAGATTCAAAAAAGCTCGAGCTTGATATAGACAGCCTTCTCGATATCCCCGTAGAGATATCTGTTGAAATAGGGAGGACCAAGATGGCGATAGGAGAACTCCTATCCCTCTCAAAAGGGTCTATCGTTGAATTAAACAGGATAGCAGGGGAACCTGTGGATATATATGTAAACGAGAAACTCCTCGGTAAAGGGGAAATAGTTGTTGCAAATGAGAGACTCGGGGTCAGGGTAACTGAAATAGTGACCCCTAAAGAAAGGGTACAGAAGCTCGGATAATGGGAACTCTTCTTGAGATTTTAAAGGTATTGTTTGTGCTTGTAGGTCTTGTGGTGGGTATCGTATTTCTCTATCGATTAACGGAAAAGTTAAGGCTTAAGTACCAGTTGGGTAGGACCCCCGGGGGTTATACGATAAAAAAGGTAGGTTCCATGTACATCGGCTATAAAAAACAGATCGCTATCGTGGAGATAGAGGAGCATATCTTTGTCCTTGCCATAGGAGAAAAGGAGATCACCCCCCTTGCGAACTGGAAGAAAGAGGAGAGGCCTTTATGAGGTTTATTATCACTATTTTGGTCATCCTATCTCTTTTTTTTGCCCCATTGGTAGCTTCGGCAAAGGCGGCCCCAAAGGAGAGGGTACAGAATCCCGATAATCTTATGAGCCTCTTTTCCACTGTGGAAGGCAACAGGAATCTAATAAACATCGTTCTCATCCTAACCATCCTTGCTTTTGTGCCTGCCATACTTCTCCTTATGAGTGCATTCACAAGGATAGTGATAGTTTTGTCCCTCCTCAGACAGGCTATAGGGATACCTCAACTTCCCCCCAACCAGATTATAATAGGCCTTTCCCTTTTCCTCACATTTTTTATCATGGCCCCCACCTATGAGAACGTCCATACAAAGGCCCTTTCGCCTTATATGAAAAACCAGATAGGGTTTGAGGACTTCTTAAACAGGGCATCGAGGGAGATCGGCGGTTTTCTTATAAAACAGACGAAAGAGAAAGACCTCGCCCTTTTTATAAATGTGGCGGGGATTAATAGACCAAAAAATCCTGATGAGATACCCATGAGGGTGCTCGTGCCGGCCTTTGCGATAAGTGAGTTGAAGAGGGCGTTTCAGATAGGGTTTCTCCTATATATCCCTTTTCTCGTGATAGATATGGTGGTGGCAAGTGTTCTCCTCTCTGCAGGGATGATGATGCTACCCCCTATATTTATCTCACTCCCTTTTAAGCTTATGCTTTTCGTTCTTGTGGACGGCTGGAATCTCCTTGTGGGTTCCATGATAAAAGGTTTTTTATAGGAGGATTATAATGAGCCAAGATATGGTTATCCAGATTTTTAGAGACGTGATCAAAATAACCCTTCTCCTTATGGGACCGGCCCTTCTTGTTTCCATAGTTGTAGGTCTTGTGATCAGCATATTTCAGGCGGCAACCCAGATACATGAAATGACCCTTGTTTTTGTTCCGAAGATACTCGCGATAGCCTTGTCTCTGATGATCCTTTTCCCCTGGATGCTAAATCTGACGGTTACCTATACGACGAACCTTCTGGCCAACATCCCCAATTATGTGAGATAAAGATGGGAGATATAGGTTTCTTAAGCGTAAAATTTATCCTCATCTTTTTCAGGGTCATATCTATACTCTGGCTTTTACCTATTTTTTCATCAAGGGCAGTCTCTGCCCTCTTCAAAGCAGGCCTCTCCCTTGCCATCACTTATCTCCTTATCGATTGGATAAACGTCGATATTGGGGAAGGGGAAGGTCCCTATTTTCTTATGTTGCTTGTAATGAAGGAGGTCTTTATAGGGCTCACCATAGGTTTTTTTGTTAGAATCCTCTTCTTTATGGTTTATGGAGCAGGGGAGATCATATCTCTCCAGACAGGCTTCAGTTTTGCGAGGTTTATGGATCCCTTAAGCATGACCCAGATTTCCGTTATTGAACAACTACAGAATATACTCGCCATTTTTGTATTTTTTTCTATTGATGGCCACCACAGTCTGATAAAAGGGATATTTTTGAGTTTCAGGGAGGTGCCTATTGGTACCTTATCGTTAAACGAAGGGATTTTGAGATATCTAATAAATGGGGTAGGGAAAATATTTTCGGTAGGTATGAAGATAGGGGCGCCTGTTATTGCTACCCTTTTTGTAGTTGAGCTTTCCCTTGGGTTACTATCAAGGCTATTACCACAGATGAACATATTTATAGAGGGTATGCCCATGAAGATTCTGATTGCCTTCATGGTGTTATCTTTTTCGATGAGTTTTACAGTCTCGGCGATAGATGGGCTTTTCAGGGGTTTAGAGGGGGAGATTTTAAGACTTATGAGGATGATGGTATAAACAATGGCCGATACATTTCAGGAAAAAACAGAACAACCAACAGAGAAGAGACTTGAGGATGCGAAAAAGAAAGGGCAGATAGCCCAGTCAAGGGAACTCTCCTCCTGTATACTGATTCTGTTTTCATCCCTCTTTCTCTATTTTACCCTATCTAAAGGGTTTGAAGAACTCTTTAAGGTCTATACGGGCTATGTGAGAAACGTAAATCTCGATGTGAACCTCTTAAATATCAACCACATATTATCGGTAGGGGCGATTAAATGGCTCTGGCTCGTCGTACCTGTCTTTGCCCTTTTTATGGCTGTATCTTTCTTCGGAACATTTGTTCAAACAGGTTTTGTATGGAGCACAGAGGCACTTAAGATCAACCTTGAGACAATAAACCCCCTTGCAGGTATTAAGAAGCTATTTTCAAAGAGGTCTGCCGTAGAAACACTAAAATCCATAGCAAAGATCATCGTCCTCTCATATATATGCTATTCCATTATAACAAATGAGTTGCCCACCCTCATATCGCTGTCGGGGAACGAACTCCAGGATACCATCTCTTATATAGGGAGGATCTCCTTCAAGCTTGCGATCAAAGTGAGTGTCGTTCTTATCTTTATAGCAGGCTTAGACCTCCTTTTTCAAAAATGGCAGCATAAAAAAGATCTTATGATGACCCATCAGGAGATAAAGGAGGAGATAAAGGAGAGGGAGGGAAATCCCCTTGTGAAGTCGAGGATAAGGAGCCTCCAGAGGGAGATGGCCCGGCACAGGATGATAGAGGATGTAAAGAAGGCGGATCTCGTTATTACAAACCCTACAACATTTGCTATTGCCATAATGTATACTCCATCGAAGATGCATGCGCCAAAGATTGTGGCAAAAGGGGCAGGATTTGTGGCGGAGAAGATCAAAAGGATGGCTTTGATACATAACGTACCGATAAAAGAGAATAAACCCCTTGCGAGGGCCCTTTTCTATTCCGTTAAGGTGGGTCAGTATCTTCCCGAGGAATTTTATATGGTTGTGGCAGAGCTCCTCGCACAGGTGTATAAGCAGAAGAAGAGGATACTGGAATGATGGGCAGGATTCTATCCCTCATTAAGCTCAAGAGCGATATCTTCATAGCTATTAGCATCGTATTTGTCATACTCATCATGATCGTGCCTTTGACGAGCTTCTTTATAGATATCTTTCTTACCTTAAGCATCTCCATCTCCCTTCTGATCCTTTTTATCGGTATGTACATACAGAAACCCCTCGACTTCTCCGTATTCCCCTCCATACTGCTTATAACCACCCTCTTTAGGTTGTCGTTGAATATAGCCTCAACCCGTCTTATCCTTGTCCACGGTGATGAGGGGGCCCACGCCGCAGGGAGGATAATAAAGGCCTTTGGTACTTTCATAGTCGGCGGGAACTATGTGGTTGGGGCGGTGGTCTTTCTGATTCTCGTCGTTATTAATTTTGTGGTTATCACTAAAGGGGCCGGCAGGGTGGCAGAGGTTGCTGCCCGTTTTACCCTTGACGCATTACCGGGAAAACAGATGAGTATCGATGCGGATCTGAATGCAGGGTTGATAAACGACCTCGAGGCGAGAAAAAGAAGGGAAAGGGTTGAGCTTGAGGCAGATTTTTACGGTGCTATGGACGGTGCCAGTAAGTTTGTAAGGGGGGATGCAATTGCCGGCATCATCATAATTTTCGTGAATATTATAGGGGGGTTGATCATAGGGGTTATACAGAAGGGCATGTCCTTTGATGATGCCCTCTCCATATACACCATACTGACAATTGGTGATGGGCTTGTAAGCCAGATACCTGCTCTACTTACCTCTACCGCGGCAGGTATAATAGTTACAAGGGCCGCAGGGGAGTCAAATCTCGGCAGGGATGTAATCGAGCAGATGCTGACCCAGCCCAAGGCAATGGTACTCGCCTCTGTTGTGATCTTCTCCCTCGGTATGGTTCCAGGGATACCCCTTGTACCTTTTCTCATCCTGTCTACCTTCACCTTTGGTATGGGGTATGTGATGAAAAAACAGAAAATCGCAGAGCCCCAGGGGATTACTCCTGAGATGCCTGCTTCCGAACAGGAAAAGGCAGAGCTAATCCAACCCCTTGAAATTCTTGAACTTGAGATAGGATATGGCCTTGTCCCTATCGTTGATGTGGAACAGGGGGGAGAACTCCTTGACAAGATAAGGGGGATGAGAAAACAGATAGCCCATGAGCTGGGCATAGTCGTCCCGCCGATGAAACTAAGGGACAACCTCCAGTTGAAGGCGGGGGAGTATGTGATTATGCTGAAAGGTATTGAGATGGGCAGAGGGGAGTTGCTTTTAGGTCATGTCCTCGCCATGGGTTCAGAGGATAGAGAGTTGAATATCGACGGTGTACCCACAAAAGAACCTGTGTTTAACCTTGATGCCATCTGGGTAAAAGAGAAGGATAGGGAAAAATGTATCGCCTCCGGTTTTACCGTTGTAGACCACCCCACAATAATCGTTACCCATCTTACGGAAATCATAAGGAATAATTCCCATGAGCTCCTCACCAGACAGGAAACGCAGAAATTAATAGAGACTATTGTCGGTACCCACCAGAAGGTCGTCGAGGAGATAAACCAGGCACAGCTTAACATGGGGGTCATTCAAAAGGTGCTCCAGAATCTTTTAAGGGAACAGGTTTCCATAAGGGATCTCGTGACGATTCTTGAGGCAATAGCGGATGCCTCATCCAGCGTCAGAGACCCTGATTTAATCACAGAGTTTGTAAGACAGAGGCTGTCGAGGAGCATTCTAAAACCTTATCTCGTCGATGGCATATTGAGTATCATTATCTTTGAAAAGGTCCTGGAAGAGAAGATTATAAGTAGCCTCCAGTCCCCTGAACAGGGGGGGCTCTTTACATTTGACCTTGCCTTCAGTCAAAAACTCATAGAAAAGGTAGGGGCTGAGTCAAAGAAGGCATTAATGCAGAATGTCCATCCGGTCCTTCTCGTTCATCCGGCGGTAAGGGGAAGGTTAAGACGATTCTTGGAAAGGTATATCCAGGGGATTACCGTGATCTCCCATAATGAGATCCCCCCCCAGATAAAGATCCAGACTATAGGTGTGATTAAACTGAGTGATGGTTAGTAATATCAGTTCTTTGAGGAGAAGAGATGGTGAACAATAAAAAAAGGACTATAACAATAACAAGCGGAAAAGGTGGGGTTGGTAAATCGTCCATCGTATCCAATATGGCCTATATACTGGGGGCAAACAACTCTTCTACCTACATTTTCGATGCGGATCTCTCCCTGGGCAACATAGACATAATGTTCGGTATGGTGCCTAAGTATAACATTATGGATTTTTTAGAAGGGAGAAAGACGATCGGAGAGATTATAATGGAGGGGCCCTGTGGCATAAGGATTATACCGGGGTCTTCAGGTATAAGCGAACTTTCAAACCTCTCCATGAGGGAGAAGAATATGCTCTATAATTCCTTTCAAGAGTTGCCCAATTGTGACTTTTTTCTTATAGATACCTCGGCGGGCATCTCTTCAAATGTTATATATTTCAACTCGATCAGCGAGAAGGTCTTTGTTGTTATTACACCGGATCCTGCAAGCATAACAGACTCATATGCGGTGATAAAGGTGCTTTCAAAAAAGACCGGTAGAGAGGATTTTGGCATCATAGTCAATATGGTGAAAGATGAGGGGGAAGCCATCGAGGTTTTTAAAAAGATCCTTTCTGTGACAGATAGATTTTTAAATGTATACCTTGACTTCGTAGGTTTTATACCCCTGGACAGAAATATTGGTATCGCCACAAAAAAACAGAGGCTATGGGTGGAGGCTTATCCGGACGCAGCCTCCACGAAAGAGTTGATAAAGATATGCCATAAGGTGGCAGGCTGAGTAATAATGAGAAACGGGTATGCAAGATATATAGAAGATGATAGGGAGAGGATAATAGAAGAGTTTATCCCTGTCATAAAACATCTCGCATATAAGGTTTCAAAAGGAAGCGATGATGAGACCATTATAGATGACCTTATATCAGCAGGGGTAATAGGTCTTCTCGAGGCGATAGAAAAGTATGATCCTGGAAGGGGGGCAAAGCTCAATACCTTTGCCTATATGAGGATAAGAGGGGCGATGATAGATGAGCTTAGGGCAAGGGATTGGTTCCCGAGGAGTGCAAGGGCAAAGTCAAAGCGTCTTGAAGAGGCAATAGGAACCCTTGAGGGTAAGCTTGGAAGGTATCCTCGAGAAGAGGAAGTCGCAGAGGCCATGAACATGGATGTCGATGATTATCTCTCCTTAATAAAGGATTACAGAAACCTTTCCGTCTTTAGCATCGATGATCTGAATGAGATTATGGGTGATGACAGAGAAAAGGTATTTCTTTACGCAACGAATGAAGGGGAAAACCCTGAGTCATCTGCGGAGATAAGAGAAATAGAGGAGATCCTCGGAAGAGAGATAGACAAACTGCCGGAAAAACAGAAACTTGTTTTGAGTCTATACTATCGGGAGGATATGAATATGAAAGAGATCGCGGAGGCCCTTAATATAACAGAGGCAAGGGTATGTCAGATACACTCCCAGGCGATTCTTAATCTACGGACAGCGATGAAAAAAATAGTATAACGCTAAAGTTTATTTCTGATTATTCGATAAATTATTAAGGTTGTTTATGGATGAGCAGAGTGTGATTGGGGAGCTTAAAAAGATAGAACTACTTCCTACTTTTCCCAATATTGTGAGAGAGGTGATGGATATTATAGAGAATCCTTTGAGTTCTGCCTCTGATGTTGCCCAGCATCTGGATCCTTCTCTGGTGAGTGAAGTTTTGAGGATCGCCAACAGCGCCTATTATGGAACGAAAAATTTTAGAAGGATATCGAGCATAGAACATGCCATTGCCGTTATCGGGTTCGGACAACTCTCGCTCATTATTCTACAGATGCCTTTTCTCTCCCTGATTGATGAAAGGGATAAAAATTTTGACAGGGTTAAATATATAAACCATTCCCTGACAACGGGGGCCATAGGAAAGGGTCTAAGTGAAACGTTGAATTTGGGTAACCCAAACGAAGTTTACGTAAGTGGGGTCATCCATGATCTCGGAATAATTGTCCTCTACAGATATTTTAAAAGAGAATGGGTCGCCATACGGGAATTGATGGAAGAGAAATCCATAGCCAGGGTGGATGCGGAAAGGGAGATAATGTCTATGGATCACGGTTATCTCGGGGGACTTCTACTTGAAATCTGGAACATACCGGAGGCTATTACAGAAGCGGTGAAATTTCACCACTTTCCCGACAGGGTAATAGAATCAAAGGGGAACATTGCCGTTTTGTATATAGCAAACAGGCTGGCAAAAAAGGTAGAGTCTAAGGGTGGCAGCATGGGTTTGGATGAGTTTATATTGAGTCATAGAGGGTTTTTGGAAGAGGTCTCAAATATTAAAGAGCTTTCCTCTCCCAAAGAGGAACTCGATTTTTTTGAAACGATCCACAACAACCTGAAAGGGGTATTGAATATGACAGATATGATAACGGAGCAGACATATGATTAAGGTTCTTGTTGTTGATGACTCTGCTTTTATGAGAAACGCCATATCGAGGATGCTGGAGAAGGATGAAGGCATAAAGGTGGTGGGGACCGCGAGAAACGGTCTTGAGGCCCTCGAGAAGGTGGAGGAACTCAAACCCGATGTTGTTACCCTTGATATAGAAATGCCTGTTATGAATGGAATTGAGGCCCTAAAACATATAATGGATAAGTATAAGCTTCCGGTTATCATGTTCAGTGCATTAACGAAAGAGGGGGCGGACATCACGATGGAGGCCTTAAGTATCGGGGCCTCAGACTTTATCACAAAAGATTTCTCCAATGTTTCCCTAAATATTTCTACAAGGGAGAATGAGCTTATAAACAAGGTAAAGGCCGTGGCAAAAAACAAGGTAAGGTTATTACTCAATAGAATTAGAAGGCCCGATAAACCTGCGGTTCTTAAGAAAGATACATCGAGAAACCATTCTGTAATAGCTATCGGGGCATCAACAGGGGGTCCTCCGGCCCTGCAGCATATCATAACCTCTTTACCGGAGGATCTTTCGGTACCTATACTTATAGCCCAGCATATGCCGAAAATATTCACCCAGTCCTTTGCCCAGAGGCTAAATGCGGCTTCTATGATAAAAGTTAAAGAAGCAGAGCCCGGGGAGGTTATAAGGCCTGGGATTGCATTTATCGCCCCAGGGGATACGCATATGGGCCTTAAAAGAAGGGGGAACGATATCTGCGTTGATTTTATAAACGAGACGAAATACATATACAGACCATCGGTAGACCACCTTATGCTATCTGTAGCCGATGTTTTTGGTTCGAGATCCATGGGGGTGATTTTAACAGGTATGGGTAGCGACGGTTTAGTTGGTGCAAAGGAGATAAAGGCAAAGAAGGGCTATATCATTGCCCAGAATGAAGATACCTGTGTTGTATACGGTATGCCAAAGGCGGTGGTCACTGCAAACATTGCAGATGCCGTCCTTCCCATCGACAAAATAGCGGAGGAGATCATAAGAATTCTATGAGGTGATTATGAGAAGAAAAGAGAGAAAGTTAAGCGAAAAGAGACTTCTGAAGTTGATGGAAAAGCTAAAGACAGGGGATAGCTTTGAAAGAGAAAAGGTGATTGAAGAACTCGTATCAAGACCGTCAAAAGATGTGGTTGAAAAGGTACGTGAACTCCTATACACGAAAGACACCCCCCTTCGTATGGCAGCGGTTGAGATTTTAAAGAAAATAGGGAGCAAACACATAGAAGGTTTAGCCTCCCTACTTGACGATAAAGATGAGGATATCAGGGTCTATGCCTGTGAGATATTAGGGGCGATTAAGGATGAAAGGGTGTTGCCCTACCTTATAAATAAACTGAAGGATGAATCGGATAACGTGAGGAATATAGCCTGTATATCCCTTGGGGATTTACAGGATGAGAATGCGATAGATGCCCTTCTCAGTGTACTAAACGATAACGAATGGATCCAGTTTTCCGCTATAGAAAGTCTTGGAAAGATAGGGGGACCAAGGATTGTTGAGCCTCTTTTCAATATTTTCGAAAAAGGTGAGGAGGAGGCCTCTCTCTCTGCGTGTGAGGTCCTTATAGATCAGGGGGATGGCCAAATTATAGAGAAGATCATCAAGGTATTAAAAAAATGGGGAAGAAAAAAGAGAGGGGCCTATATAAAGATGCTTCTCGAGAGGGAAGACGAGGAGATATTCAACCTTCTCAAGGAGAAGATAGGGGAGGAATTGTTTGAGCACCTAATGTTTACGATAGAAAATGAGGATAAGAGGTCTTTAAAGACCTTGAGGCTTTTGGCAAACTTTAAAAACATACGAGCCTGTGAGGCGATATTGGGTTCTCTGAAGATGGTAGACGATGAGGAAGAAGACGAAGAGTTCTACGCTCAAGGGGTAGAGATTTTTGCGGGGTTGAGTGATGTTTGGAAGGGACGTACCGAAGAAATGATAGATAGGGATAGGGGGTATGTAATACCTATCGTAAGGGCATGTACAATGAAAGGGATAAGGATAAAAGAGGATATCCTCTTAGAGAAGTTTAGAGAGTCTTCGATTGAGGCGAAAAGGGAGATTATAAAAAATGCCCCCTATATTATAGACGGCCCAGGTATTTCTATAATCAAAGAGGCCTTAAATGACCCTGACGGTCATATAAAAGGGGATGGTGTGATTGCCGCAGGTGTTATGGGTTTGAAGGCCCTTACAGAAGATATAACAAAGATCGCCATGGGAGATTTCTTCGATGTAAGGAGAAAGGCCTTTGAGACCCTTTTAAAGTTTGACGGCGAAAGATGCCATGAACTCGTTGAGACCCTTGTCAATAGTCCCTCTGTTGAGGACAGAAAGCTCTACCTCTCTGTAGCCAGTAAACTCGACGGTGGCACAAACCTCCCTTTTATTAAAAAATTGCTCCAGGATGGAGAGGAGAGTGTAAGAAAGGCTGCCATAGGGGTAATGGGGGCCTTCCTCGATGACGATAGATATATGGAGATCTTCAAATCCATCCTTATGGATAAAAATGTGCCCCATGAGATTCTAAAGATTATAAAGGACAGACGCCTCATAATCTTCAAGGAGAGGCTGATCGATATCTTCATGCAATCCGATGAACTGTGGACGAAATACTATGCCCTTATGGCGTTGAGTTCCTTTGAAGACCCTGATCTGTTCGATATCTTTCTTAAAGGTTTGAAAGACAGGGAAGATTTAATAAAAATAGGCAGCATCAAGGCATTGGCAGATTTAAACGACAAAAGGGCAATCCCCCATATAATGCCCTTTGTCCTCGATACGAATGATGACATAAGATCAGAGGCAGAGATGGCTATAGAAAGAATGGAGAACAGTTAGGGGAAGAGCTATGATGAGCAAAGAGGGGTTTACCCATCTAAGGGATTATATATACGAAAAGACAGGCATCTATTTTACCGAAAACAAAACCTATCTCCTCGAAAGCAGGTTAAGTAACAGGCTCAATGAACTGAACTTAAGTACCTATGAGGACTACTATCTCTATCTCAAATTCGGGGGAGAGCAGTCAAAGAAGGAACTGAACAACCTCTTTGAGGTGGTTACCACCAATGAGACGAGCTTTTTTCGCAATCCCCCTCAGCTTGATGCATTCAAAGTGATCGTACAGAAAAACTATCTGAACGGAACCCCTACTGTGAACCCCATAAAGATATGGAGTGCTGCGTGTTCAACAGGGGAGGAACCTTATACCCTTGCTATTATCCTTCTTGAGCTTATGGAGACGACAAAGAAGAACATCCCCTTTATTATATATGCAACAGATATAAGTCAAAAAGTCCTCGAAACGGCAAAAAGAGGGGTCTTTGGTCCATATAGCATACGGAACATGGATGGGAATATACTTAAGAGATATTTCAGCGAGGACAACGGTTCTTTTAAGCTCAGTGAAAATGTGAAGAGGTATGTGAGGTTCGAATTTATGAACCTTATGGATACGGAGGCTTATAAAAAATATAGGGGTATGGATTTTATTTTTTGCAGAAACGTGCTCATCTATTTTGATGAAAAGGCAAAAAAGAAGGTCATCGACCTTATGTACGAATCATTAAAACCGGGAGGGTTTTTAACAATAGGCCACGCCGAATCTCTCCACAACATTTCGAGGGCCTTTAAGCCGCTTATGTTTCCCGGTTCAATCGCATACCAGAGGGGGAAGTGATGAAAAAGATTTTAATTGTAGACGATTCGCCTACGATAAGAAAGTTGATCAATTTTATCCTGAAGAAGAAGAACTACATTGTTACAGAGGCGGAGGATGGTGTTGATGCGATGGAGAAACTTATAAATACAAAGATCGACCTTGTGATAGCTGATCTCAATATGCCCAATATGGACGGTATAGAGCTTGTAAAGAGCTTAAGGAACAGCTATTACCATCTCGATACCCCTATAATAATGCTCACAACGACTAAAGATGAGGAATTAAAGAAGAGTGCCCTTGAGGCAGGGGTAAACCTCTTTTTGAATAAACCTATTCAGCCCAATCTATTGCTGTATAAGGTAGAAAGTTTATTGGCAGGAGGTGAATGAGATGAGCGGACAGACCTTTGAAAACGATGAGATGAAGGAGATCATAAACGATTTCTTGGTAGAGACAACAGAGCTTATAGAGAATGTGATAAGGGATATAGTGGCTATAGAAGAGAGTCCCGATGAAGAGCTAATAAACGGTATATTCAGGGCAGTCCATACGATAAAAGGTACATCCAGCTTTCTTGGCTTTACAAGGTTATCAAACCTCGCCCACAAATCTGAGGACCTACTTGGTATGGTCAGGAAGGGTGAGATACGGATGAATAAAGATATAGGGGATGCCCTCCTCGAGGCCGCAGATCTGATGAGGGTGATGGTCGAGAAGATAAAGGATAGTGGTACCGATGAAGAGGAGATAGAACATGTGGTCAAAGGCCTTGAATCTCTGATAAAGAAAGAGAAAGAAGAGAAGAAGCCCCTCGGAGAGATACTCGTTGAAGAAAAGGTGATAACAAGGGAAGAGCTTGAGGTGGTGCTGGAGAAGCAGAAAGAAGGGGAGAACAAACGACTGGGCGAGATTGTTGTAGAGGAGAAGCTCATAACGGAAAGCCAGCTCAATACGGTACTCAACAAACAGAAATCTTATAAAGAAGACCAGACGGTCAGGATTGATGTGAAAAAACTGGATGAACTGATGAACCTCGTGGGAGAACTCGTACTCGGCAAGAACCGCCTTACAATGGTGAATACACTTGCAAAGAGGGGAACCGACAACGGAGTACTTGAGAATCTCGAAGAGGTCTCAAACTATATCGAGGTGATCACCAACGACCTTCAACTGGCGATAATGAAGGCAAGACTCGTACCGATGAGCAAGGTATTCAACAAGATTCCGAGGATGGTAAGGGATCTTTCCAAAGAGTTCGGAAAAGAGATCACCCTTAAGATAAGCGGGGAAGAGACGGAACTCGACAGATCCTTGATAGAGTCCCTCCACGATCCCCTTGTGCATATCATAAGAAACTCGGTAGACCATGGTATAGAGACCCCAGAGGAGAGAAGAAGAAGTGGTAAAGACGAAAAAGGTACCCTTTCCATAAGCGCATACAATGAGGGGAATAACGTGATAATAGAGGTCTTTGATGATGGAAAGGGCATAAACGTTCAGGCCGTTAAAGAGAAGGTGAAAGAGAAAGGTTTGATGAGCGAAAGCGATCTCAACGCCCTATCCGATAAAGAGGCGATGAACCTAATATTTATCCCCGGTTTGAGTACCGCCAAGAAGGTAACCAAGGTATCCGGAAGGGGTGTGGGGATGGATGTGGTGAGAAGTAACATAGAGAAAATGAACGGTCAGGTGTATATAGACAGTGAATCAGGGAAATGGACGAAGCTCACGATAAAACTACCTCTTACCCTTGCGATTATGCGGGCCCTTATAGTCAAAGTAGAGGATGATATATTTGCCATCCCCTTAAACAATGTGATAGAGCTTGTTAAACTGAAGAAGGGCATGACAAAGACGGTGGATAAAAACGAGGTCTTTGTCTTAAGGGACTCTATCATACCTGTCCTCGATATGCCAAGGGTCTTCTTTTCAGGGAATGGAAACACAGGAGTAAAAGAAGAAGGGGATATAGGTGAAGGCTATCTCGTTATATGCAGGATAAGCGATAAGACTATAGGGGTGAAGGTAAAGTCTGTCATAGGACAGGAAGAGGTGGTTATAAAACCTTTAGGGGAATTCATGGGTAATGTGAACGGCATAGGGGGGGCAACGATAAGAGGGGACGGAAAGGTAATACTCATACTCGATATCCCTGCAATGATAAGCAGTAAAGGCATCCAGCATTTCCACAGAAAGGGGGTACAAGTCGTCCGGGAATGAAAACCCCGAAAATCTATATCGATTGTTCCCTCAATGCTTTGGCCGCCTCTTCAGGGGTGAAGGGAACGACGTAGAATTCATCCTCCTTTTTATATCTGGAGGTGCGGAAATCCATAGGAAGAATCTCTATATGCCAGTGGTAATAGGTGGATATGGATACCCCTTCATCGTGGTAGCTTTTCCCATCCGTATTAGGAGAGGTATGGAGGGCAATGGCGTATGAGTTTGTAAGCTTTTCAATCCGCTTCATGATATCGAGCATTATGGGAACGAGACTCTGTTTTATGGTATCACTCCTGGTATTTTCAAAACGGTCATCATGTTTTCTCGGAATGATCCAGACCTCAAAAGGGAATCGGGAGGCAAAGGGACACAGGGCTATAAAATCACTGTTTATGCTCACCAACCGCTTCTGATTTCTCAATTCCTGGTTTAGGATATCACATAAGAGGCACCTTTCTTTCTGCATATAGTGGCTCTTTGTGTTTTGAAGTTCCAGTTCTATCCTGTGGGGCAGAATGGGGGTCGCAAGGATATGGGAATGGGGGTGGAAGATGTACGACCCTGCGAGTTCCCCGTGGTTCTTGAATGCCTGGATATGTTTGAATCTTTTGTCCTTTTTAAGGTCGGATATCCTCTCTTTATATGTGTTTAGTAAAAGATAGAGTTCATTTTCGGTGAAGTTTGAGAGTGTCTTGGTGTGGGATCTATTCTCCACTATGATCTCGTGGGCCCCAACATTCCCCATCTTATCGTATATACCCTCGGCCCTTTTATTCTCCTTCGCCTCTATGACAAAGATAGAATTTTTTGCGGGGAAACACCTTATCTGCCACTGCCCATCGGGGTCTTTATACTCAAAGATAGATTTTGGTGTTAGATGTTCATTCCCAGGGCAGAAGGGACATATCCCGGCAGAACCTGTTTTATCATAGGTATACTCCGTTATGATCCAGTTGCCTGAAACAGGGTCCCTTCTCAGTTCTGCCATGATTTATAGTAAAATATAATGCCTATTTTGTCAATCGATAGGGGAGGGAAGGGTGGAGTAAAGACGACTTTGGGCTATAAGATTAACCGTTGAATAATGGTAAAAAATGGTTATAATTAATATAAAAACTTATGGAGGGTTAGATGAATCAGGCAAAAACATTCTTCCTGATGGTACTTTTGACAATAATACTTGTCGCTTTGGGAAGTTTGATAGGGGGAACATCAGGGGCCTATATAGCCTTCACCATAGCCCTTATTATGAACCTTGTGAGTTACTGGTTTTCCGATAAGATCGTCCTTTCCATGTATGGGGCAAGGGAGGTCTCTCAGAGCGAAGCCCCGGAGCTATATAGAATTGTGTATAACCTCTCCCAGAAGGCATCCATCCCCATGCCGAGGATTTATATCATAGATGATGAAAGCCCCAATGCCTTTGCTACAGGGAGGAATCCTTCAAATGGGGTTGTCGCCGTCACTACAGGCATAATGAGAATACTCACGCTCCAGGAACTCGAAGGGGTCCTTGCCCATGAAATATCCCACATAAAACACAGGGACATACTTATTCAGACGGTGGCAGCGACTATGGCAGGGGCAATCACCATGCTCGCAAACTGGATGCGTTTTACCGCTATATTCGGAGGAGGAAATAGCGATGATGAGGAAGGGGGAGGAAATATCTTCAGTGTCATCCTCTTTTCAATTATCGCTGCCTTTGCCGCCATGCTTATACAGCTTGCCATCTCCCGTTCAAGGGAATATCTTGCAGATGAAGGAGGGGCTTACCTATCGGGTAACCCGCTCTATCTCTCAAACGCTTTAAGGAAACTCCATGCAGGAGTTGCCCTTATGCCGATGAATGATGCAAACCCGTCTACCGCACCCCTTTTTATCGTAAACCCCTTCACTGCAAAGGGTGTCCTTGCCCTGTTCAGCACCCATCCTCCCATAGAGGAGAGGATAAAGAGACTGGAGGATATGGCGTATAGAAGATAATTTCGGGGTAGCTTTAAGGAGGGTATGCCTTTCAGTTATTGAAAGCGTGGAGAACGGATGGTTTCTCGATGATGCCCTGAACCATATATTTAAAAATAATACCTTTGCTGAAACCCATAAGAGTCTCATATATGAGATAGTTTCAGGGGTAATCAGGTGGAGACTCTACCTCTCTGCCGTAATCAAAAGCTTTGCCAGAAGGCATATCAAAAGGAGATTGAGGAACCTTCTCGAAATAGGTTTATACCAGATCTCATTTATGAAGAAGCCCGCTCCTTTCGTGATAAATGAGACCATCGAGACTATAAAGCATGAAATAGGAAGAGAGGCAGGGAATTTCGCCAACGCCTTGTTCAGGTGGTACATAAGGGAGAAGGAGAAGGGTTTTGATTTTTTCTTGACCCATCTAAAACCTACCCCGGTTAAATATCTATCCATTCTCTATTCGTATCCTGAGTGGATAGTTAGAAGATGGGTTGATCGATTCGGGGTGGAAGATGCAGAAAGGCTCCTTTCTTCATCGAACAGGCCTTCAGGTTTTGGAATAAGGGTAGATATAGAGAGGATAACAAGGGATGAAGTGATGCTCCATTTCAGTGAGATGGGTCTCAACGTAAAAAAAGGATATTTTCTCGATTCAGCCTTTTATGTGGACAGGCTTCAGCCAGTAATAGAAGACCCGTTATTCAAAAAAGGTCTCATCCATATCCAGGATGAGGCATCCCAGATAGGGGGGAGCATAATCAAGCCCCGTAACGGTGAAATCATCCTCGATGCCTGCGCAGGGTTTGGGACAAAGACCGGGCAGATACACGGAGAATCCTTAAATGCCACTATTGTAGCGATGGATAGGGAGATAAAGAGGCTCCGCTCTTTGAAAAAAAAGGGAGGTATAGTAGCTGTCTTAGGGGACGGTCTATCCCCGCCCTTCAAGAGATGTAAATTCAACGCCATACTCCTTGATGCACCCTGTTCCTCTCTTGGTATCATAAGGAAGCATCCTGAAATAAAATGGAAGAGGAGAGAAGAAGAGGTTCTATCCTTTGCGAACAAACAGTTTAACCTTTTGAGTTCGTTATGGGAACACCTCTCAGAGGGGGGCCTTCTTGTCTATTCGGTCTGCTCCTTTGAACCTGAAGAGACCGTAGGGGTCATCGAACTCTTCAGGGAAAGAGGAGGGTCTTTTCTCCTTGAAAAACCCCTTCCTTTTCTGTTTAATAATGGTTATTTTCTTTCCTTACCCCACGAAACGGGTATGGACGGCTTTTTTATCGCCTGTTTAAGGAAGATATGAATATTAAAAGGGTCATCCTCTATTTCTTCACAGGAATCTTTGTTTTTACAGCGACTTCTTATCTCACCATAGCCATTCTCTTAAAGTCAGGGGAGACGGTTATCTGCCCTGATATTAAAGGGAAGAACGTAGAGGAGGCAAAAAAAATCGTTGAGGAGAAGGGGCTCTCCCTTTCTATAGCAAAGTATGAGAGGAGAAACGATATCCCCTATAACCATATTACGGTACAGAAACCCCAGGCCAATATATCCATAAGGAAGGGCAGGGTGGTCTATGTTATGGTCTCAGAAGGCCCTGAGTTGATAAAGATACCTAATGTTAAAGGAAAAGAGATTAAAGAGGCGGAAGAGGTACTTTATAAAGTAAAAGCAAGAATCGAAAGGGTGATACCTGTGCCCAATAACAGAATGAAAGGTATTATATTGGCACAGATACCCAACGAGGGGGAGACCGTCTTAGAGGGAAAGCAGGGATTAACGGTCTTTGTTGCCGTCCCCGAAGTATCCTATTATGTCCTACCGGAAATTGATCTCCGCAACATAAACGAGATCATCTATGAATTGGAGAGAAGGGGGATTAAGTATAGACTCTCAAGTATAAGAAGCGGGGATACTTCATACGGTATGCCCTATGTGGAGACGTCCAAGCTTCCAAAGACCATTATCAGGGATTCGGAGGAGGTAGAAATAAGGATAGACGGTGGAGGTTAAAATGAATGAGGTGAGGATAGGACCTTCGATCTTATCGTGTGATTTTTTACGGTTAAAAGAAGAGATAGAGGCTGTTGATGAGGCAAAAGCGGATCTGATCCATATAGACGTAATGGATGGCCATTTCGTTCCCAATATCACAATAGGGCCCCTTTTTGTTGAGGCGATAAGGGGTATCACAAAGACCCCCCTTGATGTACACCTGATGATAGAGAAACCCTCAAGGTATATAGGCGCCTTTATAGATGCAGGGGCCGATATTGTAACGGTCCACGCAGAAACAGATCCCCATCTGCATAGAACCCTCGACGAGATCAAATCGAAGAACAGGACCGCTGGGGTATCTTTAAACCCTTCGACCCCCCTTGATATAATAGATTACGTCCTCGACATGGTGGATCTTGTTTTGATAATGACGGTCAATCCGGGTTTTGGCGGTCAATCCTTTATACCAGGGATGTTAAAAAAGATAGCGAGGACATACGATATGATTAAGGGTACGGGGAGGTCTATTGATCTCGAGGTGGATGGAGGCATTAAGGCACACAACGCAAAAGAGGTGGTAATGGCAGGGGCCAACATCCTTGTGATGGGTACGGAGATATTCGGAAGTAAAAACTATAAGGAGAAGATAAGGGAGATAAGAAGAGAATTGGAGGGGGTGAGTTGTGGCGATAGAAAAGCAGAAGACCTATAAAAAGGTATATGAGATCGCCTGTAGAAACTTTCTATCATCTGATATGGAGAGGCAGTTTTTGCGCTCAGGGGTAAACTATGAAAAAAAAGAGGGGGGTTTTGATGTCCATATAAGTTATTTCGATGAGATTATCACTCTCTCTATCCCCCTTTTTCATTTTAAGAGTTCAAAAGGTGTGAATGTCACCCTCGTTACGAAGATCATCATCCTTCATTATCTGATAAATGCCAAAGGCACCCCTTTAAAAGGGGATTTTGTTCCATACGAAGATATACCAGGTCTTAGAGGTTATTTGCCGGTTTTTGAAAGAAGGGTTGTAAAGCCCGTATTGCAGGCCTTTGGGTATGATAAACATGCCTTTCTTGAGGCAGGAATTGCCCTTGGTGGCAAAAAGGGAGATTTTGGGGATAGCTCATTTATCCTTTCTGTTTTACCGCGTGTGCCCCTTATGTTCATCCTCTGGGAGGGGGATGAGGAATTCCCTCCATCGTTGAAGGTGCTCTTCGACCCCTCTATACCTGACTATCTCCCCCTCGAGGATATAACGGTTCTATCAAAGCTCGCTTCAACGAGGCTTATCAAAAAAGTAAAGGCCCTATACGGCGAAGATGAGTTTTATTCTGTTGAAGGATGATCCACCTTGATAATTTTTGTAGAAACGATTATTATATAATAACGATGTTAACACCTTTCGGTGATAACAAATAAAAACATAGGAGAGTATCATGTTAGAGGTATCAGAAAGGGCCGGAGAGGTGATAAGGCAGATCCTCGAAGGTAAAGATGCAGAGAGTTCTGTAAGGATTATGATGATGGAGGGTGGGTGAGCGGGGCCCTCTTTGGGCATGGCTCTGGACGAGCCAACAGAGAACGATGAGATATTCCATGAGAAGGGAATTAAGTTTCTCATCGAGAAGGACCTTTACGAAAAGGCACAACCGATAACCGTTGATTTCGTGCAGACCCCTATGGGAGGAGGCTTTACAATAAAATCTGAGTTATCGAAATCATCTGGTTGCGGAACATCATGTAGTTGCTGAGAAAATGGGTATAACTCTTTGTCATTAAAAAAGAAAAGATTTAGACATCGAGATTAAATTCCCTGAGAAGGGCATCGATCTCATCTTGAGTCAATGACCTATTTTCATCATTAGATGTAATTGATGGTGAAGCCTGTTGATTCGCCGTATTTTTTGGTATCCCCTTCTCCGTGATACCAAGCAACTCATTTAAGCTATCCTGGGTTATGAGGTCACCTGTTGAATCTATTACGCAGGTGTCCTCATCGCAGGTTGAACCATCGGCATCGGAAGTTAAATCTTCAAACAGGGCATTAATGTCGCTTTGCGATAACAATTCTTCCATTGAATAATAACCCAAATGTATGTTTATGTAATTAGGTTAGCAATATTATCGCCACTTATGGTATTTTCATAACCCTTATTTTGATTTTTTTTTGATTTTTTATACTGGGTCAGGAGGAAATATGGATCTAAAGGGCAGAAGAGCCCTTATTACAGGGGCCGGTCAGGGTATTGGTGAGGCGTGCGCCTATGTGTTTGCTGAGAGGGGGGCTCAACTCGTCTTACTTGATAAGAACAAAAAGACCCTACCTCGTGTGGTAGAAAGGATTAAAGAAAAAGGGGGTAATGTGATTGGGGAGATAATTGATCTTACCCATACAACCCGCCTTGAACAACTCATTCAGGAGATCAAGGCCGATTATCCGATAGATATACTCGTCAACAATGCAGGCTTCGATAGACCAGGTATAACAACCAAAATCGAGAAAAACGATTTCAATGCGGTAATAGGGATACATGTTACGATACCCTTTCTACTGATCAAGTGGCTCTTGCCGGATATGAGGGCAAGAAAATGGGGAAGGATCATCAATATAAGCTCTATTTACGGGATATCCGGGGCAAAGGGAGAGGTTGCATACTGTACCGCTAAGGCAGGGGTCATAGGGCTTACAAAGACGGTTGCAAGGGAGGCGGGTTCCGATGGTGTAACGGTAAATGCCGTTGTGCCCGGTTTAATCCGTACGCCCCCCATGATAAAGATGCCTGATAAATACAAAGCACCTATAATTGCCCAGACCCTTCTCGGCAGGATGGGGGAGCCCGAGGAGGTAGCAAGGGTGGTCGCTTTCCTTGCATCGGATGATGCCTCGTATATCACAGGTTCAACGATAACCGTATCCGGAGGATGGGCGATATAAAGGATTCAGACGATTTTTATGGTATGAAAATAGGTCTCTAAAAAATCTCCTCCTAAAGACAGGATCCGCTAAGTCTACCTCGTCTATAACCGGCAATAAGGGAAATCTCTCCACAAAGGAACGGGCGAAGATGCCCCTACCGTGACCGATCAGTCTCCCATGCTCATCATAAACGGGAACATCTTTTAACCCCGAACTGGGAGACTTGCTCTTGAAGATAAAACCGGACAGCCCTGCCCCTTCAAGGAGGTCAAGTCTTTTATTGACCCATTTTTTCATCCCTTCTGTATGGTCTATCCTTGTGTTAACCGTGATAATACGGGGTGACACTGGATTGCCAACAAGATGCATCGCCTCCCTCGGTACAGGGAGTCCGTATTCCACTTCAGGGCAGACAGGGATAAAGGCAACATGTCTGCCCAACGTTTCTTTTATATACGTATCGAGCTTATTGTTCCCGTCGTACCTTACATTATTGCCGAGAAGGCAACTGCTGACCCCTACCTTAATCTTCATCTGTTTATGCATGGGGTAATGTTATACCATTTCCCGGGAAATTTTGGAGTATGAATCGATTTTTTTTGGAAGACTTTATAAAATTGGTATTGACAAAAAAGTCAGATTGTATATAATTATGTACAATGAACAGGAAATACGAGTGTGGCATGGAGATAACATTTAGAAATTATTTTGGTTTCTGGTATTTTTACTCCATGCCACACCCCTGTCCTTTTTAGAGCCTAAGAAAGGCTATAAAAGGCCATGGGTGTAATAAAACCCATGGCCTTTTTTTATTTCTGTTTCAGGGAAAGGAGAAGAGGAATGAAAAACATGAGGCACACGGCTTTGAAGGAACATGAGAAGACGGTTGTCTATGTAGGGGATGTTGTGATAGGTGAGGGGTTCTGTGTAATTGCCGGTCCTTGTTCCGTTGAGAGCGAGAAACAGACGATTGAGACGGCTATTGCGGTGAAAAAGGCAGGGGCAGATATGTTGAGAGGAGGGGCCTTTAAGCCGAGGACTTCCCCTTATGCCTTCCAGGGCCTGGGTTTAAAGGGATTGAAGATACTAAAGAAAGCAAAGGAGGAGACAGGTCTTCCGATTGTGACAGAGGTGATAGATCCCAGGGATGTTTCGTGGGTTTCAGAATACGCGGATGTACTACAGATCGGGGCAAGAAATATGCAGAACTTTTCCCTCTTGAGAGAGGTTGGAAAGGCGAGAAGACCGGTACTCCTTAAAAGGGGGATGAACTCAACGATTGAAGAATGGTTGAACTGTGCGGAATATATCCTCGACGGCGGAAACAGGGATGTGATCCTCTGCGAGAGGGGGATCAGGACCTTTGAGACGTATACGAGAAATACCCTCGATATAAGTGCCGTTCCTGCATTGAAGGAGCTCACACACCTGCCCGTAATAATAGACCCCTCCCATGCCTCGGGGAAGGCAAGCCTTGTAGGTTCATTAAGTATGGCCTCTGTCGCCGCCGGGGCCGATGGGATCATAGTGGAGGTTCATAAAAACCCTTCTGAGGCCATATGCGATAGGGAACAGACGCTAAACCCCGATGAATTCTCCTTGATGATGGGAAAAATACGGATGCTCGAAAAATTTATGGAAGGTTGTAGATGAGAGAGATAGAGCTAAAAAATGATAGGGGTCTCTCCAGGATATTTTTGGGGGGTTCCATTGAAGAACTACCCCGGCTTGTGGATGTGGAAAAGACGGTGGTGATAACGGATACGAATGTTGACCGCCTCTACGGTGAAAAGATTTCCGATTTTAGAAGGATTGTAATCGAACCGGGGGAGATTAATAAAAGCCTCGATACGGTGAAGGGGATTTATGAAGAATTAATGGATTTTGAAGCTGATAGGTCGACAAAGATAGTGGGGATCGGGGGAGGGGTTGTATGCGATATAGCCGGTTTTGTCGCCTCAACCTACCTAAGAGGGCTTTTTTTTGCCTTTGTGCCGACCACCCTCCTTGCCCAGGTGGATGCGGCGGTAGGGGGGAAAAACGGCGTGAATTTTTTTGGATATAAAAACCTGATAGGCACCATCAATCAGCCAGATTTTGTCCTGTGCGATTTTAACCTTTTAAAAACCCTAACCCCAGGGGAGTTAAAGAACGGATTTGCCGAGGCTATAAAGCACGGTTTGATCGGCGATTATGACCTTTTATCGTTTATGGAAAAGGAGAGGACATCGATTATTTCCCTTAAAGAATACGGGATAGAGAGGATCGTCCACGATTCTTTGAAGCTTAAGACCTCGATTGTTGCGGAAGATGAAAGGGAGGGGGGAAAGAGGAGGATATTAAATTTCGGTCACACCATAGGCCATGCCCTTGAAAAAACCCTTCAAATAAGCCACGGTGAAGCGGTGAGCCTCGGTATGGCCTTTGAGGCTTACCTCTCTGAAATAAAAGGTTATATCGAGAGAGAGGATGTGGAGAGGATATACGGGATACTAAAAGGGTACGGACTGCCTGTCCACTTTGACGGAAAGGCCGATACCATCATAGATGCCATAAGGAAAGATAAAAAACGGGAGGGAGACTATATTTATGCGATTTTGCTCCACCGCTTGGGAGAGGCATCTATAGAGAGGATAAAACTAAATGAAATAGAAGGGTTAATAAATGATATGTGTAAGTTTGAGTGAAAAAGATGGCCTTAACATATTAAAAGAAAAGAGAAATATAGATTTGGCAGAGATAAGGATGGACAGAATCGCCCTTACCCTGGAGGAGGTAAGAGAGGTCTTTTCTATGGGGAAAGACCTTATCGCAACGTACAGGCCTGATAAAAAGGGTGATGAAAACAGATTAGAGTACCTTCTCGCTGCCATTGAGGCAGGGGCAAGATATGTGGATATAGAGCTTGAGATGGATGATAGGGCTAAGGGAGAGGTGATAGAAAAGGCGAGGTCTAAGGGGTGCAAGGTGATCCTGTCCTTTCATGACTATGAAAAGACCCCGCCTGTGGACTCTTTAAAAGAGATCATTAATCTCTCCTTTGGATACGGGGCTGACATTGTGAAGATCTCATGCAAGGTGAACACATCGGCTGATAACATAAGGCTCTTAGGTCTATTCGGTATTGTCGATGAAGGGAAAAGGATCATCGTCATCGGTATGGGGGATAAAGGTCGAATAACGAGGGTTGCCTCCCTCTTTCTGGGCAGTCCCTTTACCTTTGTTGCCCCGGAAAAGGGTAAGGAGAGCGGGGATGGCCAATTCTCTATCGATGAGATGGAGACGCTCCTGGAGTTGATAGATGGAAAGAGATATTAAAAGAAGAAATGACTCTTTTTCAGAGGACTTAATAAGGAAAAAGATTTATGCCGTTGTAGGAAACCCTGTTTTACACAGTTTAAGTCCCCCCATGTTCAATGAGGCATTCAGGGTCTCTTCAATCAACGGAGTCTATACGAGGATTGCCGCATATACCGCAGAGGAGGCATTAGAGGTGGCGAGGGAGATAGGCATGGCGGGAATAAACGTGACGGCCCCTTTTAAAGAGGCGATGTACGCCCTTGTCGATGAGGTGGAAGGAGAGGCAAAAGAGATAGGGGCCATAAATACCGTACTCTTCGAAGGCGGTCTGTCAAAGGGTTTTAACACGGATGTGGCAGGGGTCAAGGATGCCTTCTATGCGAACGGGGTACCCCTTAAAGGGAAGAGGGTTCTCCTTTTGGGTTCAGGGGGTGCTGCCTCTGCCGCTGCCTATGCCTTAAAAGGGGAGGGGGCGGAGGTTACGATAATAAACAGAACCCATGAGAGGGCGGAGATGCTCGCCGAGAGAATGGGGTGTAAAACCGCTTCCTTCAAAGGGTTAAACAGGGCCATAGAGACGGCAGATATTATCGTATCCACCATATCTTTTACAGGAACCATTGTGAAACCCGAGTTACTGAAGGAAACGCAGGTAATCTTCGATGCGAACTACAGGGAAGAAACACAGCTTGTAAGGGACGGGAAGAGAAGGGGGTGTAGAATCATAGACGGGAGAGAATGGCTCATATATCAGGGGGCAAAGGCATTCAAATACTTTACGGGTTTTGATGCCCCGATTAATGTAATGCAGGATGCGATCTACAGGAACGATACGAGGAGGAAAAGGCATATAGCCCTGATCGGATTCATGGGTAGCGGGAAGACAACCATAGGACAGAGACTTGCAAAGAGGCATAATATGTATTTTATCGATATGGACAGGGTGATCGAAGAGAGATCGGGGGTATCGATAAAGGAGATCTTCAAAAACGACGGGGAAGAGGCCTTTAGAAAAATGGAGGAAGATGAGCTAAAGAACTTAAAAAATATCAATCCCTCTGTGGTCTCCTGTGGAGGGGGTGTTGTGTTGAAGGAGAAAAACAGGGATATCCTTAAAGAAAATTGCATAAACATCTGGTTGTGGGCGGATATAGAGACCCTTGCCCAGAGGGTGAAGGGGGATGGTTCAAGACCTTTGCTTGAAGGCGTATCGGGGAAAGAGGATATGGAGAGGATGGTGAAGATGAGGATACCGTATTACGGAGATGTATCAGATATGGTCATTTCAACAGCGAATAAGAGAATAGAAGAAGTGATATCGAGGTGTTACGATGAGAGTAGTTCAACCATCGAGCGTTGAAGGTGTGATCTGCGCCCCACCGTCAAAGAGTTCTATGATAAGGGCCGTTGCGGCCTCCCTTCTCGCTTACGGTACCTCCGAGATCGAAAACCCCACCTACTGCGATGATGCCCTGGCGGCGATCAACATTGCCTCTTCCTTAGGGGCAGAGGTCTATAGAAAGGAAGAAAAGGTCGTTATAAAAGGTAACGGAAATCTCCTCGAGAGGGCTTTTATAGACCATACCCTCGATTGTAATGAGTCAGGCCTCTGTTTGAGGATGTTCACACCGATTGCGGCATTATCGGAAGAAGAGATCACCCTTTACGGGAGAGGTTCCCTTCTATTAAGACCTGTTGGGATGGTGGAAAAATTGAACCTATTAAACGGGCGTTGCAAGACCGAAAACGGATACGTCCCCGTTAAGGTGAAGGGGAGATTAAAGTCGGGGAAGATTACCATAAATGGTAACGAAGGATCCCAGTTTATAAGCGGCCTTATTATGGCCCTTTCCGTGTTGGAAGGGGATTCGATAGTTAAAGTGGATGGCCTCAAAAGTAAACCGTATGTAAGGTTGACCTTAGAGACTATGGATAAATTCGGTGTAGAAGCCCACTGGAGGCAGGATATAGATGAATTCTTTATCCCGGGACGGCAGAGGTATAAAGAAACGGTCTTCGCGGTGGAGGGGGATTGGTCAGGGGCTGCCTTTTTCCTTGTGGCAGGGGCCATCGCAGGTTCTATAAGAATAGAAGGTTTAGATGTTACCTCATCCCAGGGGGATAGGGCGATTTTGGATGTTTTATCAACAGTAGGGGCTTCTGTTGAAGGTTCTGACAGGGGTGTGAGCGTCAGAAAGGGTGAACTCAAGGCATTTAGCTTCGATGCAAGCGACTCCCCGGATCTATTCCCTCCCCTTGTTGCCCTCGCGGCAAACTGTGAAGGGACAAGTATTATCTACGGGGTGGATAGACTCAAACACAAAGAGAGCAACAGGGCTATAACCCTCATGTACGAATTTAGTAAGCTGGGTATCGATTTGGAGATTTCTCAAAACAAAATGGCGATAAGGGGGGGTGCGATAAAGGGAGGGGTGGTAGATTCACACAACGACCACAGGATCGCCATGGCCTGTGCCATCGCAGGTTTAAACGGGAGAGGCCCTGTAACTATACATAACCATCTGTGTGTAGCCAAGTCATACCCGAATTTTTTTGAAGAATTGGACAGGGTGAGGAGAGTAACATGAATTCATTTGGCAGGATATTTAGGGTCTCTATCTTTGGCGAATCCCACGGCAAAGGGGTGGGCATTGTTATAGACGGTTGCCCTGCCGGAGTTCCTGTCGATCATGACGATTTTAATCATGACTTGAAAAGGAGAAGGGCAGGCCAACCGGGGACTACCCCGAGGAGGGAAGGGGATATCCCGATAATTGAAAGCGGGGTATATAACGGAAGAACAACAGGGGCCCCGATCACAATACTCTTTGAAAATAGAGAGAATATTTCAGAGGATTATGCATCCATCCGTAACAGGGTAAGACCAGGCCACGCCGATTTCACCGCCTATAAAAAATACGGTGGATTCAACGATTACAGGGGAGGGGGGCAGTTTTCCGGGAGGCTTACGGTAGGTCTTGTTGCAGCAGGGGTGATCGCAAAAAAGGTGATAAAACCTGTGGAGGTAAGGGCAGAACTCATAGAGGCAGGGGGTATTACCGATATCGAATATGCGGTCAAGTCCGCTATGGAGGTAAGGGATTCGGTGGGGGGGATCATCCTCTGCAGGGTGGAGGGTGTTCCTGTCGGACTTGGAGAACCGTTTTTCGATTCTGTAGAGTCGTTGATAGGCCACATCGTATTCTCGATACCAGGGGTAAAGGGTATAGAGTTCGGGGCAGGTTTTGCCGGGGCAGGGATGAGGGGGAGTGAGTTCAACGATAGGATTCTCGATATAAGCGGTAAGACAGAAACGAACAATGCAGGGGGTATAAACGGGGGTATCACAAATGGAAATGAGGTGTTTTTTAAGGTGGCAATAAGACCCACCGCCTCGATAGGTATACCTCAGAAGACGGTAGACATCAGAGACGGCAGTTCTGTGGAGATTTCTGTGGGGGGGAGACACGATGTCTGTTTTGCGTTAAGGGTACCTGTCATCATTGAGGCAGTAACGGCGATTGTATTTGCCGATTTGATGATGCTAAATGGAAATATCGGGAGGATATGGACATGAAGGGATTTGATCTGGCTGCCATAAGGCAGAGGATAGATATGATCGATGGGGAGATCTTGGGGCTACTTAACCAAAGAATGGAACTTGCCTTGAGGGCAAAGAGATTTAAGAAAAGCATAACCGATGAAGAAAGGGAAAGGGAGGTATTCAAGTTTGTTAGAAGTTTCTCCCACAATACGTTAACCCCTCAGTTTTCTGAAAGACTCTACAGGGAGATCATAGAGGAGAGCAAGAGGATTCAGGAGAGGGACCTTAAAATCATAGGTTTTCAAGGTGAACACGGTGCATTCAGTGAGGTGGCATCCCTTCAATACGACCCCTCTCTTGTGCCTGTGGCTTGCAAGGAGTTTTATCAGGTCTTCTATGAGGTTGAAACAGGGCTCCTCGATTATGGTATCGTCCCTGTGGAAAATTCCCTTGAAGGGGCCGTAACCCAGGTGAACGACCTCCTTATCGAGACAAAACTTAAGATAGTGGGGGAGATCAATATCCCCATACATCATGCCCTCCTCACATTGCCCGATGTAGAATACAGGGACCTGAAGGTCGTCTATTCCCATCCCCAGGCCCTTGCCCAGTGTCGTGAATTTATTTTGAGGCATAAACTTGAGGCAAGGCCCTATTACGATACGGCAGGGGCGGCAAAGATGCTTGCAAGGGAAAGACCTGAGGCATGCGGGGTGATAGCGAGCAGGCTCTGTGCGGACCTTTACCGTCTGGAAGTCATAAAGGAAAGTATAGAGGACCATCCATCAAATATGACAAGGTTTATAGTCCTGTCCAAACATCAAGAGGTGGAGGAGGGGGATAAGTGTTCGATCATTTTCTCTGTGAAGCATGAGGCAGGGGCTTTATTCTCTGTGCTTCGACTCTTCTCCGAGGCGAATATAAACCTCACAAGGATTGAGTCGAGGCCCACCCGTAACAACCTTGGAAGCTACATCTTCTTCTCCGATTTTGAAGGTTCAGATAAAGACCCGAAGGTCAAGGAGGTGTTGAAAAAGATAAGAGAGAATACCATTACCTGTAAATTTCTGGGGTGTTATAAGTCCCATAAGGAGGCAGACAGATGAGGATAGTTGTCTTAGGTGTAGGACACATGGGGGCATGGATTGCCCTTCAGTTATCAAAGGCACATGATGTGGCGGTCTTTGATATAAAAAAAGAGAGGTTAAGGGTTTTTGAAAAAAAGGAAGTGACCGTATTGGATTCATTGGAGGGGATTTCGCTACACACCCCCGATATACTTATAAACGCTGTGAGCCTATCCAAGACGGTTTCTGCCTTTGAAAGTGCATTCCCCTTTATAGGTAAGGACTGTATTATCGCCGACATAGCATCCATAAAGAAGGACCTTGCCCCCTTTTACGAGAAGGGGGACTTTCCTTTTGTCTCCATGCACCCTATGTTTGGCCCTACCTTTGCAAATATGGATGAGTTGAGAGATGAAAGTGTAATCGTGATAAAAGGCTCCGATAAAAGGGGTGTTGATTTTTTCAAGACTTTTTTTGAAGGACTCGGGTTGAAGATTTTCCATTATACCTTCGATGAGCACGACAGGATGATGGCCTATTCCCTTACCATACCCTTTATCTCTTCCATGTCCTTTGCGGCATGTGTTGACAGGGTGGTGGTACCAGGCACGACCTTTGCCCGACATATGAAGATAGCGAGGGGGGTCCTCTCCGAAGATACCCACCTCCTCTCCGAGATACTCTTTAACCCTTACTCCCTCCAGGAGGTCGATAAGATTACGGCAAGACTCGAATATCTAAAACATATCATCCGGAGCAGAGATTATGAAGAACTGGAGAGGCTTCTGGCGAGCCTTAAGGCGAATCTGGGATGGGAAAAGGGTAAAGGGATAGAAAAAAAGGGTGTTTTTGATGGATAGGTTGGCGATCAAGGATATTCTGTTGCCTTTAAAGAAGAGAAGGCTTGTGTCGTATTTCAGGGATATTCTGGCGGATCTCGATACGCCTCTCTCCTGTTATATGAAATTAAAGGAGGTATACCCTGAATCGCCGTCCTTCTTGCTTGAAAGCGTGGAGGCGAAGGAGAGGCTTGGGAGGTTTTCATTCATAGGTTACGACCCGTTCATTACATTCAAAAGTATAGGGGAAAGGGTATTTCTGGAAGGGTTAATAGAGGCCAAAGGGGGGTCGGAAAACCCCCTTCTTCTGTTGAGAGAGGTGATGGGAGAGATAAAAGGCCATAACCTCCCCGATAATGCCGGTATGTTTGGAGGGGCCGTAGGTTATGCAGGTTACGATGTGGTCAGATTTTTTGAAAATTTACCCGATTCTTCAAAGAGAAGTCTCAACATATACGATATGTATTTTATGTTTCCGAGGAAACTGATCGTATTCGATAACTACACAAGACGAATGAGGCTCTTCGTATATCTCTTTGCAGAAGATAAAGAAGAGGAAAAAGAGGTATATGAAAGGGGGCTCAGCGAACTCGATTGTTTGCAGGGGATGATCCGTTCTACTCTGAAGGTGAAAAGGGAGACAGACTTCTCCGTCAACACGATGGATAGCAATACGACGAAGGAGGAGTTTGAAAACATGGTGAGAAGGGCGAAGGGATATATCCATAACGGGGATATCATCCAGGTTGTCCTCTCCCAGAGGTTTACCCTTGAGACAGAGGCAGAGAGTGTAAGTCTATACAGGGCCTTACGGGTTGTGAACCCATCACCTTATATGTTTTTACTCGATTACATCGAATACAGCCTCATAGGCTCTTCCCCGGAGACTTTGGTAAGGCTTGAGAATGATGAAATAGAGGTAAGACCTCTGGCCGGGACGAGAAGAAGGGGCAGGGACAGGATAGAGGACGAAGCCCTCGAGAGGGAACTCCTCTCCGATGAAAAGGAACGGGCTGAACATGTGATGCTCCTTGACCTCGGGAGGAACGATGTGGGAAGGGTGGCCCAGGTTGGAAGTGTTTATGTCCCTGAATTTTTTGGGATAGAGAGGTATTCCCACGTTATGCACATCGTCTCTTCGGTAAAGGGAAAGAAGAAAGACAAAATAGATGCCTTCGATATCTTTATAGCGACTTTTCCGGCAGGGACAGTGTCAGGGGCACCTAAGATCAGGGCCATGGAGATTATAGAAGAACTGGAAAAGGAGAGGAGGGAGTTTTATGCAGGTTGTGTGGGGTATTTTGCCTACAACGGGAACATGGATTTCTGCATCACCATAAGGACACTTCTTAAAAAGGGGAGAAAGATATACATACAGGCAGGGGCAGGGATAGTGGCGGATTCTATCCCTGAGAAAGAGTATATGGAGACGATCCACAAATCCCAAGCCCTTGTAAAATCCATCGTTGAATTGAAGGAGATAATAGGTTGATATGGTGCTTATGATAGATAACTACGATTCCTTTACTTACAATCTCGTCCAGTATTTAGGTGAACTGGGCGAAGAGGTGGTGGTGTATAGAAATGATAAGATTGCCCTCAAAGATATAGAGGGGATATCTCCGGAGATGATCGTAATCTCCCCCGGTCCTTGCACCCCCCGGGAGGCAGGGATATCTATCGATGTGGTAAAACATTTTTCCGGTCTCATACCTATACTCGGGGTCTGTCTTGGCCATCAGACCATCGCATATGCGTTTGGAGGAAGGGTGGTAAACGCAAAGGCATTGATGCACGGAAAGACCTCGATGGTATATCACGATGGAAAGACGATCATGGCAGGCGTTGAAAACCCTTTTGTGGCAACGAGGTACCATTCCCTTGCCGTTGATATAAAGGGGGTGGAAGATGAACTGGAGATCTCCGCATGGACAGAAGATGGGGAGATTATGGCCATAAGACACAGAAGATTTGTTTTAGAGGGCGTTCAGTTTCATCCCGAATCCATTCTCACGAAGGAGGGGAAAAAGATCCTAAAAAACTTTATAGAGTTATCAAGAATGAAAGGGGGATTGCGATGATCAGAGAGGCGATAGATAAGGCTGTGAATATGGTTGATTTAAAAGAAGAGGAGATGGCCTGTGTGATGGAAGAGATTATGGAGGGTAAGGCCACTTCCGCCCAGATTGCATCTTTTATTACCGCCCTGAGGATAAAAGGGGAGACCATAGATGAGCTTGTCGGTGCGGCGATGATTATGAGGAAGAAGGCGTTAAAGATAAGACATAATGGGGATGTTGTAACCGTTGATATTGTAGGTACAGGGGGAGATGGTTTGATGACCTTTAATATCTCGACTGCCGCAGCCTTTGTTGTTGCCGGTGGTGGTATAAGGGTGGCAAAACATGGGAACAGATCCATCTCGAGCAGGTGCGGTAGTGCCGATGTACTCGAAAAGATAGGTATTGATGTGGAGGCACCCCCGGATAGGGCGGAACGTCTATTGAATGAGGTTGGTATTGCCTTTCTCTTTGCCCCCACATACCATGTTTCAACAAGGTATGCGGTAGGACCGAGAAGGGAGATAGGGATAAGGACGATCTTTAACATGCTTGGACCCCTGACAAACCCTGCCTCGGCAGACCATCTCCTGATTGGGGTATATAAGGAGGAGCTATGTGAGATGTTCGCCCATGCGTTATTGAGGCTCGGTGCAAAGAGGGCAATGGTGGTACATGGTTTCGATGGTATGGACGAAATCACTGTGACATCGGAGACGAAGGTGGCAGAGATTAAAGAGGGTCAAATAATAAACTACACGATAGACCCAAGGGATTACGGTATCCCTTTATACGATTCCCAAGGGTTAATTGGAGGCAATTCCGATGAGAATGCCTTTTTTTTGAGGGAGGTCCTATCGGGGAGGGAGAGGGGGGCGAAAAGGGCAGCGGTTCTCATAAACGCCGGGGCGGCATTCTATGTTTCAGGGCATTGCAGGGACTTAACGGAGGGGATAGTCCGTGCAGAAAGGGTGATAGATTCAGGTTCCGCGATGGCTAAGCTCGAAGAGCTGGTAAATGCAGGAAAATCTATGTAGTCATTCTGCGATTATACATAAAGGGGTTATCCTTGACGTTTTTAGAACGCATCGTCTTTGAAAAAAAAGAGAAGGTAAAGTTTTTAAAATCCACGGTCCCCATCTCTGAGCTTGAAATGAAGGGGAGGGACAAAGAGAAGAGGGCTTTCTTTGAAGTGTTCTCAAGAAGGGAAAAAACCGAGGTAAAAATCATAGGGGAGGTCAAGAGGGCATCCCCGTCAAAGGGGGTTTTGGTTGAGGATTTAGACCTTATAAGACTCGTGGATGCTTACATAAGAGGGGGTGTAAGGGCCATCTCCATCATAACAGAGGAAAGATACTTCATGGGCTCCTTGGGATACCTCGAAGAGGTAAAGAGGTTAACAGGGCTTCCTGTATTGAGAAAGGATTTTATCGTTGATGAGTATGAGATCATAGAGAGTAAGGCCTCTGGGGCAGATGCCATTCTGTTGATCGGGGAGGCGCTTGAGAGGGAACAGATAAGACGTTTCCTTAACATTGCAAGGGAAATAGATGTGGATGTGCTCCTTGAGATCCACGGTATAGAGACGTTCAAAAAGGTCTCCGACATGGAGGGGTATATCCTCGGGATAAACAGTAGAGACCTCCACACCATGGAGGTGGACATGGATATACCGAAGAGGTTGCTTAAAGAGATACCTGATGACATGCCTGTTGTGGTTGAGAGCGGTATTAAAACAAGAGGGGATATAGAGGGGTTTATGGGATACGGGGTATCGGGTTTTCTGATAGGTACCACCCTTATGACCTCCGTAGACCCAGCAGAAAAGATAAGGGAGCTTAAAGGGGATTATCGGTGATACGGATCAAAATCTGCGGGATCACAAACTTAAAAGATGCGTTGACCGCTGTCGATATGGGGGTAGATGCCCTTGGTTTTGTCTTCTATCCGTTGAGCAAAAGATACATAAGAAGCGATGATGCGAGAAGGATTGTGTGTAGTCTACCCCCTTTTGTCACAAAGGTGGGGGTTTTTGTAGATGAGCCCTGGGATAAGATGATGAAGATAAGGGATTTTTGTAGACTCGATATGATACAGGTGTACGGGGACTTTGGGGCCTATCTCTCTGAAATGATACCGGAAATCACTATCTTTGCGTACAGGATAAGAGGTGCAGAGGATATCAGATCTGCAAAGAGTTCCCCTGCCTTCCCTCTTCTTGATGCATACGTGGATGGTTACGGAGGAAGGGGAAGGCCATTTGACTGGAGCCTCCTTCAAGGTTTTGATAGACCGTATATACTGGCAGGAGGTATAAACGAGGAGAACATCCTGAGTGCCCTTAAATATAGGCCCTATGCTATCGATATCTCTTCGGGGGTGGAATCAAAGCCCGGGGTTAAAGACCCGGAAAAGATGAAACGAATTTTCGATGCTTTATGTGGTTATGAGAGGGGCAGGTAACGATGGGAAAGAGAAAAGGGTATTTTGGCGAATTTGGCGGCAGGTTTGTTCCTGAGACATTGATGGGGGCCCTGGATGAGCTCGAGAGGCAGTTCTCCATCCATAGAAGGTCAAAGGAATTCAGGGGCATACTTCTCTCATACCTTAAAGATTACGTAGGGAGACCTACACCTTTATACTATGCGGAGAATCTATCGGGAAGACTCGGTATAAGAGTATATCTGAAACGGGAAGACCTCTGCCATACAGGGGCCCATAAGATAAATAATGCCATAGGGCAGGTTTTGCTTGCGAAGTTTATGGGGAAAAAGAGGGTGATCGCTGAGACCGGGGCAGGCCAGCATGGAGTTGCCACTGCCACTGCCGCGGCCCTTTTGGGCTTGAAATGTAGAATATATATGGGTACAGAGGATATGAAAAGGCAGGGCCTGAATGTGATCCGTATGAAGATGCTCGGGGCTGAGGTGGAAGGTGTGGTAAGTGGCAGCAGGACTTTAAAGGATGCGATCAATGAGGCCCTGAGAGACTGGGTGAGCAATGTGAGAGATACCCACTATGTAATAGGCACAGTGTTTGGACCCCATCCCTATCCGACAATGGTCAGGGAGTTTGTTTCGATTATTGGAAAGGAGACGTTACGACAGATTGTCCAGAAAGAACACTCCCTCCCCGATGTAATAGTTGCCTGTGTGGGAGGGGGTAGTAATGCTATGGGTATATTCTACCCCTTTATCAGGAGAAAGGAGGTAAGGCTTATAGGGGTTGAGGCTGGGGGGCTTGGTATCCCCTCGGGCAGACATGCCGCGCGGTTTGCCTCAGGTAAAACCGGTATTTTTCAGGGAACAAAAAGTTATGTCCTCCAGGATGAACATGGACAGATACTCTCTACCTATTCGATCTCTGCGGGACTTGATTATGCGAGTGTGGGGCCTGAGCACAGTCAACTAAAAGAGACAGGGAGGGTGGAGTATACCTATGCAACGGACGAAGATGTGTTAGATGCCTTCCATCTTCTGTCAAAAGAGGAAGGGATCATCCCTGCCCTTGAGAGTAGCCATGCCATAGCCTATGTTGTAAATCATAAGGATGAACTGAAAGGAAAGGTGGTGATCGTGAATCTATCAGGCAGGGGAGACAAAGATGTGGACCACGTTTTAAAGCATCGGAGGGAAGCCCATGAATAAAAATGGCATTGTGGTGACATTCGAACGACTAAAAAGAGAAGGGAAAAAGGCCCTTATACCCTATCTAACAGGGGGGGACCCCTGTCTTGATAAAACGGGGGAACTCCTCGATTTCTACGGTAAAAACGGCGCCTCCATCATAGAGATAGGCGTCCCCTTTTCAGACCCTATGGCGGATGGACCTGTAATACAGAGGGCGATGGAGAGGGCTTTGAAGGCAGGAACTACACTTGGAGATATCCTTGGTCTGGTGAGAAGCTTCAAGAAACGTTATAATATCCCCGTTGTCATTATGGGATACTGTAACCCCTTTCTCGCATACGGGTTAGATAGGTTCTGTAAGGAGGCTCGGCTTGCAGGGGTCGATGGGGTTCTTACCGTTGACCTCCCCCCTGAAGAAGGGGTATGGTTTTTTAAGGAACTGAAGAAAAACGGCATACTACCCATCTTTCTTGTGACGCCAGTTACAGGAAAAAGACGGATGGAGATTATAGGCCGAGTTGCCGAGGGTTTTTTATATGTCGTTTCCGTTACAGGGGTGACAGGGGAGAGACAAGAGCTTCCCCGAACCCTTGAGGAGACGTTGATCCAGATAAAAACATTCTTTGCCCTTCCCGTTGTTCTTGGCTTTGGCGTGTCCGATGTGAAGACGATAGAAAGATTCTCCCCGTATGTGGATGGGTTTGTGATAGGGAGTGCCTTTGTGAGAAGATGGGAAGAGGCATCCTTTACCTGTGAAAAAGGCGGTATATTCGAAGAATTTTTTAGGGTGATAAAAAATTCTTTTGCATAAAAAGACGTGTGTACAAGTCGTAAAAGATTTTTCAAAATTCCCTTGACACTAAAATTAAATAATTTTAATATAGCGAAAAGCATGTGCTTTAATACAATTGAAAGGAGTTTTGTAACATGGCAGTAGGCAAGGTAAAATGGTTCAACGATGCTAAGGGGTATGGGTTTATTGAACAGGAGAATGGGGAGGATGTATTCGTCCATTTTTCTGCAATAAAACAGGATGGTTTTAAGAGTTTAAAAACAGGGGAGAAAGTGGAATTTGAGATTACAAAAGGTCCAAAGGGTCCTCAGGCAGCGAATGTAACTAAGGCGGAATAAAAAAAAGAGGGGTTATCCCCTCTTTTTTTCTTTAGATTTTACCTCCTCCCAAAGACGATCCATTGTCGCAAGCGATGAATCAGATGGGTTAATCTGTCTCTCAACATAATTGAAACGTCTTATAAACTTCTCCGAAGAAGACCTTAAGGCATCTTCGGGGTCTATCCTGTAAAACCTCGATATGTTTACGATTGTAAAGAGGATATCCCCTATCTCTTCCCTTATCTCCTCTTCATTGCCTGACTCTTCGGCCTTTTTTAATTCGGAAAGCTCCTCCTGTAGTTTTTTATATACGTCTTCTATATTCTCCCAGTCGAAGCCGACCCGAGCAACCTTTTTCGAGATTATATAGGCCTTCAAAAGGGCCGGCATCTCTTTCGGTATATTGGAGAGAAGGGAGTAACCCCCTCTCTTCTCCTCTTTTTTTATCTCCTCCCACATCCTCTCAACAGGTTTATCTCTATCTCCGTTGTGGAAGACATGGGGATGTCTTTTTCTCATCTTTTCATAGACGAAGTCTATCACATCAACTATATCGAACCTTCCCCTCTCCCTGGAGATCTGGGCGATAAAGAGGATATGGAAGAGGAGATCCCCGAGTTCTTCTTTAAGACCGTATATATTATCTTCCTCTATCGCCTCAATGAGCTCATATACCTCTTCGAGAAGAAATGTTTTAAAAGATTTTTCTGTCTGTTTTTTATCCCAGGGGCAACCGTTCTCTCCCCTCAAGGTCTCTACGAGTTCTACAAGTCTTTTAAAGGATTCCATTTTTTTT
>JAOAGQ010000042.1 GCA_026415675.1 Syntrophorhabdaceae bacterium | reverse complement strand
ATTTGAATGATTTTCATTGTGTTCTTTTGGCTCGAATTTATCTATCAAGTCAATTTTTTTCAACAAACTGGCATACTCTCGTCTGATGTTTAAATCATAATATAATTTTTCTTCATATATTTGCCGACAAATTTTATAAACATTTTTTAATTCTTTTATTGCTACCTGCCTTTCAATTTCCTTATACTGACCTGTCTTTTGATCAAAGAGGAGTTTAGCAAGATCATCTTTAAGGTTATTGATTTTATAATGCCATTGATACCAATTATTTTCTAATTTCTCTAAATATTTCTTAATATTAAACTGTAACTCCAGGACTTCCCGTCTATATAATAATAATGCCCATGGACCTTCATAATATTTATAATGATTAAGCTTTTCTTCAGCTGATATCCAGTAATCTTTGGAAGATAAAATATTATAAAGTGGCTCAATCTTTGTTCGTTTATATATTCTTTCTAATTCTTTTTCTATAATTTTTGCTTGCTTTACAAATTCAGTCATCTGGCGTTTAAGGGCTATATGTTTTTTTTCCAGTTCAACTATTGTATTGATAAATTCTTCATTTATTAAAAAGTAATCTATGAGTATTCGTGGTCTGCCCTTTATTTTTTCATAGATTGTATTCGGCACGAATATGGATATATATCGTCCCTCTTTCTTTTTTCTCTCTCTACACTCCTTCTGTCTTTCTGAAGGACTTTTTCTTCTCATACTATATTGTGACATAGTCACAAATTTAAATCAATAAAAAAAATCAAATATATCAATATATTAAAAATAATTAATAGTAACACATAAAAAAATTAATACATACATAGAGAAAAATGGGCAAATTGTCTAAAAAGGACGCATTAAAGCCCGTAAGGGCGGTAGCCTGCCAAGATGAAAAATTATAGCAGTGAAAGAAATCATAGAAAAATTAAAAGTAAGAATGGGGTAAATTAAGAAAAATGCCTCATTTAAAACTAAACAATTTTCTGAGTGATATTTGCAGACAAGAAACAATTATAAAACTTATCACATATGAGAAAACTTATAATGCTATAGCTCAGGAGCTTTATAAGACTTCTTATGTTATCAAGAAGTTTGCCATATCCAATGCGGTAGATGATAGAGTCAAAAACAGACATGTGAAATTATCAGAACAGTTTAGGTTACTGGCAAAGAGACTAATATTTGCTATTTATGAAGGATTTGTCAATCAATGAGAGCGACTAAAAGACCTGAAACCAAGCGCCTATACAGCATAAAAGAGGCAAGCATATACTTAGGGCGTTCAACATGGAGTGTTCGGGAGATGCTTTGGGCGGGAAAAATTCCATATATAAAAGATGGTAAGAGAATTTTTATTGATATTGTGGATATGGAAGCATGGATCGAAAAGAACAAAAAACGTTTTTAATGCTAATTGTGCTTATAAACATTATCACATAAGGCTTAAATAATATTATATAATATAGCAAGTCCTAAAAAGATGGCGAAAGAAATATGGAAATATTCAAAACGTCTTGATGATGTCTTGAGGGCTTACCAGTTACTGTTGCAAGATAAGAAAATGAAACATGAGCATGTCCCCATACTTTGAGCCCACCTTAATAGGACTTGCATATATTAACAAAACATAAAAAAAGAAGAAGGAAAGGAGGCAGTCATGGGTAGTATCTATTTAAGAGGTAACACTTATTGGATTAAGTATTATAGTAATGGGAAACCTTATCGAGAAAGTGCTAAAACCGATAAAGAAACAGAGGCGAAGAGATTGCTAAAACTACGGGAAGGTCAGATTCAAGAGGGAAAATTTGCAGGGTTACAAATTAACAAGACAAGGTTAAAAGATTTGAAAGATGGATTTCTTGCAGATTACAAAATCAAAGGGAGAAAATCTTTAGAGAGGGCTGAAATTTGTTTCAAACATCTTGAAGATTTTTTTGGGAACTGTAAGGTAACAGACATCACAACAAGCTGGATAAAGGAGTATATCAACAAAAAACAAAATGAAGGGCTTTCAAATGGAACAATCAACAGGACCCTTGCTGCTTTGAAAAGGTCATTTACTATAGCCTTAAAAGAAACTTATCCGCCAATTGTAACACATATTCCCTATATTCCGATGCTCAAAGAGGCTAATCCTCGAACGGGATTTTTTTCACATGAAGAATATCTTGCCATTCTTGAAAAATTGCCAAGTTATATTAAAAGCGTCTTCAAGATGGCGTATTTTACAGGTATGAGAAAAGAAGAAATTTTAGGGTTGAAATGGGAACAGGTTAATTTATTCGACAAGACCATAACGCTTGAGCCAGAAAAGACAAAGAACAATGAAGCAAGGGTATTATATCTAACAGGAGAGTTGCTTGAGACTATTCTTGAACAGTTTAATAACAAGAAAGGCGATTATGTTTTTCATAGAAACGGGCACAAGATAGAAGATTTTAGACATGTTTGGAGAAAAGCTTTTAAAAAAGCAAAGATACCTGAAAAGTTGTTTCATGATTTGAGAAGAACCGCAGTTAGAAATATGATAAGGTCAGGTATACCAGAAAAGGTTGCAATGATGATCTCAGGGCACAAGACGAGGTCAATATTTGATAGATATAATATAGTTGATGAAACAGACCTTAAGGTTGCGGCAATAAAAATCTCAGATTACCACCGTGAGAACGAAGAGATGTTGAAGAAAATCGAAATGGGCACAATCACGGGCACAATAGCATTTTCAGAGTATCGGAAGGCTTAACATAATGTTTTGTAATGCCTTGATATATCTGAATTTGCGAGAGAGGGGAGTTGAACCCCTACGGTTTTACCCGCTGGATCCTAAGTCCAGTGCGTCTGCCAGTTCCGCCACTCTCGCATACTCGATTTTATTATATTTTGTCATCCTTCACAAGGAGATTCAACCCAATTACTTCGCATCATCCTTTAGCTTACAAGTCATGCATTGTATATGTCCCAAAAGACAATCAATCGATCATTTCGACATCGCTTCGATCGTGGTTATCAGTACGTTCCTGGTAAAACTCGGATTGTGGACACCCTTACTGCCGTCGTACTCGAACATCAGATAATTCCATAGGGCACGGACTACTGGATCCGATGTGGCGAAGACCGGCTTGCCCTTTTCTCCACAGGCATCCTTGATGTTCCCCATCTGACTGTAGACCGCTTTACCGTCATTAAGTATGAATTTCAGAGAGATCTGTCCATGGATACCCATAGGGATCTCAACGGCCTTAATCTGCTTGCCGTCGATGGGGGTATTGGGGGTATCCTGATCAGTTGCAGGATCCCATGAAGTGACGCAGGCGATCTTATCCTTTGAAGCGAGTACCTTTTTCTCGATCAAGGCGGCGAGTTGTTTGAGTAGCTCCACAGTCCCTGTCTGTACGTAAGCCCCCTTCATCTTATCACCATGGCAGGCCCCACATTCACCGGCCTTAAAGGTATGGCCCCCCTTACCCAGTTTGTAGTGGCAGGTGACACAGGAGTCTCCTACAAAGACGCCGTGGGGGGATGTGGTATCCCCTGTATCGTTATAAAAGTAAACGTTTTTACCAAAAATCACGTCCGCTTGTGCTGCTTCGTGGGGTTGGGTATACATCTTTGGGTCGGGGTTGTTCCATGTGATACGGCCGTTTCTTGTATTGTGACAGGCCATACACAGGGCGCCCTGGCCTACGGCACGAACGGAGAGACCGTTAGGTAACAGGGGTATGTTGTTCTTTATGCGCAACTCAGCGCCGTTTGTGTGACAGGCTTCGCATGTGATAGGTTTAACTTTATCCTTTGTCAGTCCTAGACTTTTGATATAAGCCTCATCGGCCTTTGAACCATCCGGTTTTTTGAAGAAACCAGGGTCACCCTTCGATAGCTGGGGTAACCAGGCCTTGAACCCCTGTTCGCTATGGCAACGGGCGCAATGGGATGTCATCTCTTTTCTACCCTCCCATGTAGCATCAAGGACGGCCAGTTCTTTGTTGGAATGCTTACTTTTCTCCCATTCTGCCATAGGGTTCTGTGCTGCAACGAAACAGGTTAAAAAGAGGACATTTAAGACAAAAGGGAGAAAAAGTACGATAAACCCCGAAAATATAGCTTTTTTCATTAACGCCACCTCCTGACAAATATAAATGACAAATAAAAAGACAACCTTCCTTTAATATACAACAAAAATGGTATCCCAATAAACGAAAATCAGTTTTTTAATTTGAATTTGTCCTGCCTTTTTAGTCGGTAGGAATTTGTGTACACTTGGGGATTGACATTATATAGTTTGTATTATACAGATAATACATGTCTATACAACAGGCTAAACTAATGTCAGATTTGGAGGAATTAAAATGGAGAAGAAATGTTTTGTAAGAGTGACGTTTTGCCTAATCATGGCTATGATGTTAGTAACAGGACTTAACGGGACCTCCTATGCAGCGGCAAAGATCACGGTAAGGATAGTGGCCGCATGGCCAAAGGCGGCACAGTTTGAGACCCAGCAGTTTGTAAGCGTCATCGAATCGATGCAGAAAGAGGCAGACCAGAAGTATCCTGGTCAGATATACTTTGACTTTAAAGGGGCCGGAGAGGTCATCCCTACCCAACAGCAGGTCGAAGCCTTACGTAGCGGCATGGTAGACATGATCCTTACCGCTGCCAGCTACTACACATCTATCATGCCTGAGGTAGATGTGATGAGCCTTTCTGTGATGAAGCCCTGGGAGGAGAGACAGGCAGGGGTATATGATTATCTCGAAAAGCTCCACAATGCCAAGGCAAACGCCCATTTTATGAGCCGTCTCGGTTCAGGAGACCTCTTCCATATCTTTTTGGCCAAACAGATCCAGAAGATAGATGACTTCAAGGGTATGAAGATCAGGGTTTCCCCCACCCATATTCCTTTTATTAGGTCTTTGGGGGCAGAACCGGTAGTTACCCCCCCTGCGGAGATCTATACGGCAATGGAGCGTTCTGTTGTATCGGGCTATGTTCAGCCGGTGGCCTCGATCCGTACTATGGGGCTTTTACCCGTTACAAAATATATGGTCCGCCCCGGTTTCTATATACCGACCATTATGGTCCTTGTTAACCTCGATTTCTGGAAGAAGCTGCCGGATCCATTGAAGGATTTCATGAACGAAGGTTTCAAAAAAGGGGAGCGGACGGTCATGGCGGCCTATGAAAAGAAAATGCAGACAGAACTCGAAGCATTTAAGAAGGCCGGCGTTACCATTATCCAGCTTTCCCCTGCAGAGGCCAAGAAATTTTCAAAGATGGCCGAGGACGGTATGATGGAGACCGTTCTAAAAAAGGCACCTGAAGAGGGTAAGAGGCTATACGAAATGGTCACAAAGAAATAGACCAAAGCAGGCCATTAGGTCAGTTTATGGAAAAGGGTCAGAAGGAGTTTAATCGAGCCCCATCCTTTCGACCCTTTCTAAAATAAATTTTTAAAATCAAGGACTAAAATAATGATAAAATTTTTTGACAGGATAAACGATTTCCTTGCGGTAGTAATTAGCATCATCCTTGTCCTTATGACGCTAACAATAGGGTATGCCATATTTGCCCGAGCTGTCCGTCTGCCCGGTCCAGTCTGGATTGTGCAATTCAATGAGTATGCCATGCTATGGGCAACCTTTCTCGGTGCGGCCTGGCTTTTATCTAAGAAGCGCCATGTTTCCATTGAGCTTGTTGTTTCCCGTCTTGGTCGGGGAACACAGAAGGTAATCCACCTCGTCCATAGTCTTTTGGGTATGGGCCTCTGTGCTACCCTTTGCTGGTACGGGGCAGCGACAACCATCGAGAATTTCCAGAGAAAGGTGATAAACGTCCAGGCTGTGGATGTACCTATGGCGTATGTGCTGGTCGTGATACCCTTTGGCTTCTTTTTGTTGCTCCTCCAGTTTATCAGGAATTTTTTTGATGAGGTCCGGGCGATAATGGATCCAAAAGCACCGGACCCCTTAGGTCAGGGCACAACCGGAGAAGAGCACGAAGGGGGAGGGCATTAACATGGAATGGTGGATGGTATTTGTCTTCTTCATAGGTGGTCTCGTTATCCTTCTATTATCAGGATTCCCCGTGGCCTTCTCCTTCCTTCTCATGGATGTGATCGGCATCCTCGTTTTCATGGGTGTGCCTGGATTGAAAAATGTCACCCTCGGGATATTCAGTTCCCTCTCGATTTTTACTGTAACGCCTGTACCTCTCTTTATCCTAATGGGGGAACTGATGTTCCATTCCCATGTGGCGGATATTGCCCTTGACATTATGGATCGCTGGCTTGGCCGGATACCGGGAAGGCTCGGTGTTCTGGCAGCGGCCAGTGGTACCATCTTCGCCGCAACCAGTGGCTCTACCATGGCGAATACGGCGATGCTCGGGACGATCCTCCTCCCCGAAATGAGAAAAAGGGGATACAGTGTCTCCATGTCTGTAGGCCCTATAATCGGTTCCGGCGGTCTTGCCATGCTTATTCCACCCTCTGCCCTCGCGGTAATTCTCGCAAGCATCTCGGGAATCTCCGTGGGAGGGCTCCTTATGGCAGGGGTGATCCCCGGGGTGATGCTCGGGGCGATATTTGCCGCATACATCATCATTCGGGCCTGGCTTAACCCTTCCTGTGCCCCAAATTATGAGGTGCCCCCCATTCCTCTTCGGGAGAAACTGTTCCTCACCGTAAAACACCTATTGCCGATAGGCTTCATCATTTTTGCCGTGATCGGTGTAATAATTCTGGGGCTCGCCACCCCTACCGAGGCTGCGGCCTCAGGAACCATAGCGACCTTTGTTGTAACCCTCATATACCGATGCTTCAACTGGAAGGTACTCAAGGCTGCCCTTAGAGGCTCCATAGAGATCTGGGTCATGGTCTTTATGATCATAGGGGCCTCAACCACATTCAGCATGATCCTCGCATATACCGGTGCCACCAAAGGGCTTATAGGTCTCATACAGGATCTCAACGTTCATCCTATGATTATCCTCATCACCATGCAGGTGATCGTCGCCTTTTTGGGCTGCTTGATGGACGGAGTCTCTATCATGATGATCTGCCTCCCCGTATTTATGCCCATATCCAATGCCCTTGGTTTTGACCCTGTCTGGTTCGGGGTCCTCTTCCTCATCAACATAGAGATGGGGCAGCTCACCCCGCCTTTCGGGATGCTCCTCTTTGTGATGAAAGGGGTTGCCCCCAAGGACATCACCATGGAGCAGATCATCTGGGCCGCCGTTCCTTATATGATCTTCGACATACTCGTTATGGCCATCATTATGGTCTGGCCACAGGTTGCCCTCTGGCTACCAAGGCTGATAGGTCAGTGACATATTGATTCGTGAGGAGGTATAGATGCGCTTTCTACAGAAGGCAACGAAAGGAGGATACCCGTGAAACTGAACCCGAAGCTGATAGAGAATGTGCGACAACCCATCTCCACAGAGGAGCTCCATCGGCGATGGTCGGAAACAAGAAAGGCAATGGCCCAACAGGACATCGACTGTCTGGTTATGCAGAACAGTAACCAGTATCTGGGGGGCTATGTTAGGTGGTTCACCGACATACCTGCAAAAGAGGGCTACCCTGTGACGGTGATCTTCCCGATAGATGATGAGATGACCATGATATCCTGTGGAGGGGTTCCCATGCCCCCTGTTCCCCCCGAATGGGCGGTACGGGGTGTAAAAGAGAGGATCAACCGTCCGTACTTCCGCACCCTAAACTATACGGACACAATGGATGGAGAGGTGATAATAGCCCAGCTTAAGGCCCGAGGGGTAAAGAGGGTGGGTATTGTGGGAAAGGGCTCCATGTCTGCCCCGACCTATGAATATATCCGTGAACACCGCGGTAAGGTAGAAATCGTCGATGCCACAGACCTTGTGGATAGAATAAAGGCCATCAAAAGCGAGGAAGAGCTCACATTTATCAGAAAGGCAGCGGCGATCCAGGATGCGGCGATGGCTGCGGTACCAGCCATTGCAAGACCGGGGAAAAAGGAGTACGAGATCATATCCGCTGTCACCCATCTACTTATGGATTTGGGAAGCGAAGAGCAGCTGCTTATGATAGGTTCGGCCCCAAAAGGCGTCTCAACCGGTCAGAAGAACGACTTTTTCACAAACAGAACAATACAGGAAGGGGACCAGCTATTTTTGATGATAGAGGTAAATGGCCCCGGAGGTTATTACGCTGAACTGGGGCGGACGTTCTGTTTCGGTGATCCCCCCGAGGAGCTCCTAAAAAACTGGGAGGTGGCAAAGGAGGCGCAGCTTCGTACGGTGGAGCGTCTCGTGGCAGGGGCACGGCCTGCCGATTTGATAAAGGCCCACAACGAATTCATGGTGAGTAAGGGGTATGAAGCGGAAGGGAGGCTGTTCGGTCATGGACAGGGGTATGACCTTGTTGAGAGGCCTGCTTTGAGGGCCGATGAACCCATGTCTTTGGCGGCAAACATGAATATAGCGGTTCATCCCTTTGCCGTCACAGAGAAGGCCTATGCCTTCTGTTGTGATAACTATATCGTCGGTGAAAGTAAAGCCGTGCGTATCCACAAGACACCCCAGGAGGTACTGGTAATATAGGTTATATCCCCTTTTGTTTCAAAGGAGGGTAGTTATGGGCAAGAAGGAACTCTATGGGAGGATCGTAAAGGAGATGGGGGCCCTTCGCCCTCTTTTTGGAGAGGCTCCCAACAGATGGAAAAAAGTCGATCCTTCATCGATAGGGGAGAAAAAGACCCTCTTTGGCCTCTGCCGGGCCTGTATGCAGGGAGACTGTGCCACCCTTGTGCATATGGAAGACGGTATTGTGGTAAGGGTGGAGGGCAATCCCGATGCACCCCCCAACTGGGGGACATTATGCCCAAAGGGGAACGCGGAGATCATGGCCCTATACAACCCCTACCGTATCAAGACCCCAATGATAAGGACAAACCCGGAGAAAGGCCTCGATGTGGATCCTATGTGGAAGGAGGTCACCTGGGATGAGGCCCTCGACTATGCCGCAGAAGGTTTAAGAAAGATAAGGGAAAAGGACCCGAGGGGATTAATAATCTGTAAGGGCTGGGGGCAGAGGGATACGATCATGCGTAAACCTTTTGGTCAGGCCTTCGGCACACCAAATGAAACAGGCTCCCACGGCGCCTTATGCACGGTCCATTTTCCCACAGGGCTCGTTCAATCGGGCCATCCTGTGGCGATTGTGGATCTCGAATACTGCCAATACCACATTACTTTAGGTCGTTCCTTAGGCCCTAATTTTAGTTCGGTCCCCGGTATGAGGAGGTTTGCAAGGGCTATCGCAAGGGGGATGAAGCTCATTGTGGTTGATCCCAGAAGTTCCTATGAGGCGTCAAAGGGGGAATGGGTGCCCATCCGTCCCGGAACGGATCTCGCTTTCCTTTTGTCTATGGCCCACGTCATGCTCCACGAGATAAAGGTTTTCGATGTCTGGTTTTTAAAAAACAGGACCAACGCCCCTTACCTCATCGACGAGAAAGGGGAATATATAAGGGACCCCGAGACAAAAAAGCCGATGATGTGGGATACCGTAGAGAATAGGGCAAAACCGTACAACGGGGAATTCAAGGATATCGCCTTGAGCGGTACCTACAATATCCAGGGTATGTTATGCAAGACCGCCTTTGACCTCATAAAGGAGGAGTTTGAAAAATATACCCCCGAATGGGCTGAAAAGATTACCACAGTGCCCCCTGAGACCGTTCGAAGACTTGCCCGAGAATTTGTGGAACATGCCCGCATAGGCAGTACCATAGAAATAGATGGATTCACCTTCCCTTTCCGTCCTGTATCATTGAATGTGGAGCGTAATGTGACAAATCGTCGGGGAGGGACTTATGCGGATCTCGTGGGGAAGATCATCAATATGCTTGTAGGCAACATTGAAGTTCCAGGAGGGTGCTTAAGCTGCGGTTTCCGGGGACCCATTATGGGCCCGACCGATGAGGGTACAACGACACCAAGGTATGAGGCGGTACCCAGACCCTTCACCTTCCCCCCCGAGCATGCCACCCTACAGGAGTTCTATCCCCATCAACATACAGCCCCCCACCTGGTACTGAACGCCATCTTATATCCCGAAAAATGTTATCTCCCTTACAGGGTTGAAGGATGGCTCTCTGTTGGAGGAAACCCCATCAGACAGAATGCACAACCTGAAAAATATGTGGAGGGTTTTAAGAAGCTCTCCTTTGTGGTGAGCATTGCCTTCCATATGGACGAACCTGCCATCCTCTCCGATGTGCTCCTCCCCGAGCACAGTGCACTGGAAAGATTGAGGGTGGCATCCTTTCATGTCCAGCACCAATCTATAGATAACGAGGTAAGCGGTCTTAAGATGATACAGTTGAGGGAACCGGTACCGACCCTTTTCAACACGAGAAATGCAGACGATATCTTCATGGATCTCGCCGAACGGCTTGGCATCTTATACGGTGAAGGGGGGCTTTACGACTATCTGAACCAGGATGAGGATTTTGTTGAAAAGTCCGATGGCCTTAGTCTAAACGGCGAGTGGAAACTCGATCTGAACCGTAGATATACACTGGAAGAGATATTCGACCGACAGATAAAGGGCTGGCCGTACAGCGGAGGGAAGGGACTCAAAGAGTTGAGAGAAAAGGGATACATCGAATACTGGAAACCGAAGAAAGAGTTTTACCTATACTACTACTTTCCGGACAATAAGACCCGTCACCCCATGTATTTTATGGAATTGAAGCGTGTAGGGGATCGTCTAAGGACAAACCTTCTGGAGCATAACATATCCTTTCCCATGATCGAGGACATGGATTATGTCTTAAATCTGTACCGTCCTATCCCCCACTGGGTTGAGAGTTCTGAGTTCAGGGGTCCTGAGGAGGGCTATGACCTCTGGGCGATAAACTGGAAAACCCCTTACTTCGCCTGTGATTCGAGTAACCTGACAGGGAATCCATGGCTCGCGGAGGTTTACACAAAAGACCCCTGGGAATCGGTTATACTCATAAACCCTGCAACAGCGTTGAGGAAAGGGCTTAAGGATGGCCAGATGGTGGTCGTTGAATCAAGATACGGCAGGATCGAAGGTCGACTAAAGGTATCGGAACTATTTCATCCCGATGCGGTGGGTATTGGGGGAGGCTATGGTCTCGGTACCTGTCAGTCGAATCCCTTAAACCGTATGGGCCCCAATTTCAACGCCCTTCTTTCCATAGACCCCATCACATACGACGGGGTGAGCGCTGGCCAGGATACGGCCCCTGCAGTAAGGGTATACGGTAAGGAGGAAGCAAGGTGAGGTACGGCATGGTGATAGACCTGAAAAGATGTGCAGGCTGTAACAGTTGTACCATTGCCTGTAAAGCAGAAAAGGGTACACCTCCTGGGGTTGGCTATCACAGGGTGGAAAAATATGAAGTGGGAAGATACCCCGCTGCACGAATGGGGTTTAGACCGATCCCCTGTATGCACTGTAAGGAGCCGGCGTGTCTTGAGGTATGCCCCACCGGTGCCACCTATAAAAGGTATGACGGTTTAGTCCTCGTCGACCACAATAGGTGTATGGGTTGCCGTTACTGCGTGCTGGCTTGCCCATACGGGGCTCGCCATTTCATAAGGCGTATCGAAAACTACTACGGTCATTTCGGCAGAACCCCTTATGAAATACTGAAACAGAAGAACCTCGATGAGGGCATAGCCGTTAAATGCGATTTTTGCGTTGAAAGACTGGAGAGAGGCCGCCTGCCGGCCTGTGTTGAGACCTGTCCTGCCCAGGCAAGGTATTTCGGTGATCTCGATGACCCAAAAAGTGAAGTGTCGAATCTGATAGCAAAAGAACACGCCCGTAAACTCAAAGAAGAGTTCGGGACAGAACCTTCGGTTTATTACATAGAGGGATAGTAGGAGTGGATGTGGAGCGCATAGAAGGACAAAAGGAATGGGGCTGGCTCATTGTGTTATACGTCTTTCTTGCAGGAATGGGGGGAGGTTCGTTTCTTTTCAGTTTTATTATGCTTTTTATCGACAGATATAGTGAGGTGGCCAGGATCGGGGCTTTTGTGGGCCCTCTGCTCGTTCTTATAGGGAGTGCCTTACTCCTTATTGACCTCGGTTCGGCAAAAAGGGCTTACCTCCTCTTCACCACCCCTTCAACCGTTCTCTCTTCCTGGATGGTAAGGGGTGCCTGGATTATAACCGCCTTCATAATCTTGGGAACGGCCTATGCATTGCCCTCATTCGAAACTTTTGAGGGGCTGCCCTGGAACCAGAAATCAGGCTTTGGCCTCGGTCTGGGGGTTGTAGCGGCAATCTCGGGCTTAACGGTTGCCATATATCCTGGTTTTCTTCTCGGGATAATAAAAAGTATACCCCTCTGGAATACATCAGCGTTGCCACCTCTTTTCTTTTTGTCGGGTCTCGATACCGGCCTTGCCGTCATTGTACTTATAGCCCTGCCGTTCCCTTCCATAGGTGTGGAGGGTCTTCACCTTTTAGGGGCAATAGAGGCAGGCCTCATCGTTTTTATGCTTGTAGCATTGAGTGCATACATAGAGATCGTGCGAAAGGCCGGGGCAACCGCCGCTCTCTCTATTCGTCTTCTCCTAAACCCTTTCTTTATCGGTTTTGTTTTATTAGGGGGTCTTTTAATGCCCCTTTTTGTCTTTATATGGGGTGCCTATGTTAAAGACCCTAAGGTTGTTAGTCTCCTTCATGGCATGGCCAGTGTGTTGATTCTGGCGGGGGGTCTTGCGTTGCGATGGAGTGTGATAAGGTCCGGGGTGAGGATAAAAGTGCGTTAAAGAAAAAAGGAAAGCATCATGGCAAAGAGGTATAATGAAAAGGATTTGGCAGATATCGCTTCAGGAAGGGGGGCCTTCTATCGGTTTCTCGTATCTCTCTTTGAATGTTTGCCAAATAAAGGACTTTTACAAAAAATCAGGGAAGGCACGTTCGAAACATCCCTGGCAAGCTGGCTAAGTATTAAAGACAGGGGTTTCAAAAAAGGCCTTGATATGCTCTCCTCTTATCGGACTTCTATTCAGGGCATAGCCGATGATGATGTGCTCAGGGAACTCTCTGTGGATAGAACGAGGATCATAAGGGGGACAGGTCATCCCGAAATGAAGCCCCCTTATGAGGGTCTATATAAAAAAGGGGCGAGATTCGGAGATTCTGCCCTTGGGGTAAAACAATTTTATAGGAGGGCAGGTTTGATACCTGATGAGGCGGTCAGGGACTCTGTTGACTATCTACTGATAGAGCTTGATTTTATGGGGCAACTCTGCCTTCAGGAAGAGGCTTTATGGCGTGGAGAAGCTATAGGAGGTGGTGAGATGGCTAAAGCCCTTGGTACGAACCGCGATTTACAGGAGGAGTTCCTCAACACCCATCTGGGAAGCTGGGTTGGCGAGTTCTGTAGTGCTGTCCAAAGGTATGCCTCAACGGACTTTTATAAAGGTTTTACTCTGATTCTCGATGCCTTCATCGGCATGGACAAAAAATGGCTTAAAAGACGGGTGATCCCCAAATAGGATAACTAAAGTATTCCAGGAGCATAGTTAAGTCAAACGTATGGACCCCATCTTCCATCGCCCTGAATCGAGGTTTTTTAAGGAATTAAGGGATGATTTTGAAATTTCATCAAAAAAAATCCCTATCATTGTAGAACACTTCCACAACAGCATGGAGCAGGGTCTGTCGGAGCAGAAGGGAGTATTTAAGATGCTCCCCTCCTTTTTGAGTCGTCCGGAAGGTACGGAGAAAGGGCGTTATCTGGTCCTCGACCTCGGGGGGACAAATATAAGGGTGTTAGAGGTGGTACTCCGGGGAGGTGGAGAGGTCTCGCTTATTGCCGCGAGCCGTTTTGTGATCCCCGGAAGGGTTATGAATGGACCTGGGGAAGAACTCTTTGATTTTATTGCAGAGTGTGTTGATATGTTTTTTATGGAGCATAAAAGGGATAAAGCTCAGGATTATCCCCTTGCCTTTACCTTTTCCTTTCCGGTGGAACAGCATTCTATCGCCTCGGGCATTCTCTTAAAATGGACTAAAGGTTTTACCGCTTATAATGTCGTTGGAAGGGACGTAGTGGTTATGATGAATGACGCCTTGAGGCGACGTTCTTTAGAAAGGGTCAGGGTGGCTGCCCTTTTAAACGATACGGTCGCAACCCTGATGGCAGGAGCCTACGCTGACCCTTCCTGCGACATGGGTGTTATCATAGGTACAGGCACAAACGCATGTTATCCCGAACGTCATAATAGAATCAAAAAGTTAAAGAACCTTGGGGCAACCGGTGAAATGATCATAAATATGGAATGGGGCAATTTCGATGGGTTTGAAAGAAACCGCTTTGACCTCATGCTGGATCAGATATCGTTGAATCCTGGGGAACAGCAAATGGAAAAGATGGTTTCGGCCATGTATTTAGGGGAAATCGCCCGTCTTGTGATCATAGATATGATTGATAAGGGACTTTTATCCCGATCGATCATGAAAGTTCTTGAACACCCCTTTAGTCTTGACGCTAAACAGGTCGTTCAAATCGCAGAGGGTCTTTTTTCAGGAGTAGAAGGGCTATTATCCGTCAAAGACCCTGAACGTCGGGCCCTATCGTCTATATGCGAGATGGTTATTAAACGCTCCGCCCGTATCGCTGCAATTTCGGTCTATTCCGTTTTAACATGGATAGACCCTCCCCTTCAAATAAACCACACAATTGCAGTCGATGGGGCCCTTTTCGAGAACAACCCTTTTTATAGGGCTGAAATGGAACGTACCTTCTATGAGTTGTGTGGTAAAAAGAAGGGCCCCATAAAAATGGCCCTTTTTAAAGACGGCTCTGGTATTGGCTCTGCCGTTGCCTGTGCCGTATCGGAGAGGGGTAAAAAATAGGCAGAGGGTAATCGTCCGTGTAAAAAAGGCAATTGCCCATCACTTATGTTGTCCCGATGGTTCCACATGGGCACCGATAGCGAAAATCATCTGTAGGTATATCTCGTTGTTCACCCTGGAACCCCCTCCAAATTCAGGGAAACCTCCCCCTGAACGGTCATGATTATACTGGAGTCTTAAACGGGAGTATTCCGTTGGATTAAATTCTATAGCGCCTGTAAGACGTAAGGGCCTGTGGTAATTCTTTTGTGTCCCCCCAACACTATATGTATCTCTGAGAAGGTTAAGGAGATCGTATCGTACCCCCATCCTCCATCTGCCTATCTGATAGAGGGACTGGATATATATGCCGTCCTGCGAACGAAAGAGACGGTTGATATCGCCTGATAAAACGTTCTCCACCGTTCCTATTTGATCCCGCCTCATGTATTCCCCCTGGACTATAAAACTCCTGTTATCGGAGGGCTTCCATTCATAGTTTGCTTCAAAACCATAAAGGTTTGAGTTGCCCCGGAAAAAAGAGTTACCCGAGGCCGTTTCAGTCCGGGTCTGACCCTTTATCATATAGGGCCCAAAGTAGAGACTCGAGTCTTTATTGAACTCCTTGGCGATTTTTAGAAAGGCCGTGAATGCATGGGGACCCCCTTGGGAGTTCTGGTTAAAGATAACCTTATTTTCTCCCTGCAAAAGTTCTATACCAAGTAGCGGTTTAAAGGGCAACGAGGGTTGATAAGTCAACTGGACGCCTTTTTCCATAATACCATCCCTGCCGAGCAAACCTTTATAGACTAAGGCTGTGTCGGCAAAGTCCCACTCGTGGGGGTGTTTTTCATTATGAACACTGAAACCACTTTTTAACTTTCCTGCCTTTAACCTGAAACCTCCGGGGATGTTCTTTGTATAGAAGTAAGCCTCTTCTATGCTTACCTCCTCCTCTTTAAAAGAGACGACCCCAAAAAGGTCAAAGAGTTGATCCACAGGGGCAAAGGCCGCCATCGAGAATTCGTCAATATTGAAGCCCTTATTCTGGTCCAACCCCTCGGCGGAAAAACCGGGGATGCCCCTTTTTTTCAGGTCCCTGCCGTTGACACTGGAAGAGTAATAGAAGCCGTTGAGTACTAATGTCATAGCAGGGTTTTTCAGATTCTTAAAAAAATCATTGACGGCCCCGGAGATTAAGACGTCTCTACCGCTGGTTTTAGGGGGTTCGGGATCTGATCTTAGGGGGTCAGAGGACTTTACTTCCCCTTGATTTTCAGGGAGCTGTCTTCCCGTTGCAAGCTCGTCTTTTAATCTATCGATTATATTCTGTTGCTCCTCTGTCTTTTTTTGCTGTTTCTTAAGGGCCTCTTCCAGGAGATTCAACCTTGTTTCTATATCTGAAGGAAAAGCTGTCGATGTGGTGGAAAGGGTTAACATTACAGGTAATAGAGCAATAACATTTATCATCCCTACTTTTTTCTTTAATAATGTTTTTGCCCCGTCTTTGGCATCCCTTAATAGTTTTTGCCACCTTCTCTCGCATTGCCCGTTATGAGCCTTTTCTGTTCTCACATAAATCGCCTCCGCCATTTCTCTATCTATCGCAAACTGACTTTGGCCTATCTGAAAGACATAAGAGGGAAATGTCTGTATCATTGTAACCGTAAGGCCCGGGAAAACCCCCAGGGCCATCAATTTATTAAGCCTTGAACGGTCCTTTGGCTCTACATATACTATCATCCCCTGTTCGTTAACATTCATATCGCTCAGCAAAGAGACGACACCTTTTTTCTCCCTTTTGCATTTCCCACAACAATGCCCTGTTGAAACGGTTTTCTCATGAGGGCGTGGCTCAAGATAGTCAACAGGCAAACACGCATTTTCCCCATAACCACTGTTGAAAAACTCTACCATCGAGACCTCTTTTTCTAAAGGTCTTAAGGGAGTGGAGCCCCTTTTTTCTTCTCCGGTAGGGATCCCCAGGTCTTCCGGTTTTTTCTGTACTTCCTTGTGATCCTTCATCTTATTTTTCTCCTTTTTAATCCATATTTTCAATTCTTTTAACCACTTAGGTTCAACAGGCATTTTATATCCACAACGGGGACAGCAGATCATGCGGCATCCTTTCTTTGCCCCGCACCCTCCGCAACTTTTAACGGCTTCATCCTCAGGGAACTCCCTATTGCAGAAAAGACATCTCATAACTTTATCCCTGAGACATTAAGCAAAAGATTGATTGTGTAACCGACGGAAAAGGAAAGAAGAAGAACGAAAAGGGAAAGCCCAACCCCCACCTTCACACCCCTTTCTTTAACATTTACGAGAAACTGGGCAACACAGGGGAGAAATAGCGTAAGGGTTACCGAGGCGACCAAAAGTTGATTACCTGTTAGAAGTCCTGCTTTTTTCAGATCATAAAAACCTGCTGCCCCATAATCCCGCCTTAAGAATCCGAAGAGAAAACTTACGGCACTCTTATCGGGAAGACCGAGAAGAGAAATCGGATATTCAAGGCAACGGACTAGTGCATCAAAAAGCCCGACCAACTGTCCTAACCAGATGAAAACACTGGTAAAAATAAACATAGGAAATATTTCTTTAAAGTACCAGTATACCCTTGCCCATGTTTTGGTTAAGACGTTTGAAATCTTAGGGAGACGCAGAGGGGGGATTTCCATATAAAAAGAAGGCCTTTCTCCTGGCATCACCATTTTTGAGAGAAACCCCACAAGGAGAAAGACTAATATCACAATCCCGAGCCATATAGAGAACACAGGAACGTTTCCATCAAACAAGGCAAGGAGCACGCCCAGCTGGGCAGAGCAAGGGACGGCAAGGGCGAGAAGGAGTGTGGCGATGATGCGCTCCCTCTTCGTAGGGAGGGTCCGGGTCACCATAGTAGCCATAGTGTCGCAGCCAAGCCCAAGAACCATCGGTATAACCGCCCTTCCTGTAAGGCCGATGACCTTGAACAGTCTATCGATAAGAAGCGACAGTCTCGGCAGATAACCGGTATCCTCAATAACGGAAAAGGCGAGGAAGAAGGTGGTGACAATAGGGAGAATGAGGGCTATGGAATAGCGCACCCCCAGGGTTATAACGCCGTACTCACCGACAAAAAGTTCCTGCAAGACTTTCCAGGGCAAGAGTTGTACCGCCAATTCCGTAATCCATGGATTTATACGCTCCTCAAAGATTGTACCTTCGAGAAAATCGACAAGAACACCTGCTCCGAACTCTCCGACAAACTTATAAATCCCAAAATACAGGATAAAAAAGAGTATGGGAACCCCTGTCCATGGCGATATCATTCTAAGGCTAAGCCAATTTGCGTATTTTGAGCGATTCTTTTCTGAAAGACTTATCGCCTTGTGGGCAATCTTTGAAGCAAGCCTCTGTCTTTGCAGGGCAAGCTCGTAAGAGACAGGGTTATGAAAGATCTTTTCCGATTGTTCTATGAGATCATGGATTAAATCAAAATCTTTCTCCCTTTCTTTCACGATCTTAAACGCACCGTGTTCTTTTTGAAGCAGGAGGATGGCAAGGGTTCTTTTCGATATAGGATAGTCGCCATGAAGCAAAGACTCGATCCCCCTTATGTATCCTTCAAGGGGCTCTTCGTAACGGAAAGTGTTAATGGAAACTTTTCTGTGATATTGCAAAATCATCTCCTTTAACCTTTCGATCCCCTCTCCGGTGGTGGAGACCGTGGCAACAACGGGAATCCCGAGGCTCTTACTCAGAAGGGCTATATCATAACGGATACCGATCTTTTCCGCTTCATCGACCATATTGAGAACCAATATTACGGGGAGGCCGGTCTCTATAATCTGGAGGGTTAAGGTAAGCATCCTTTCGAGATTTTTGGCGTCCACCACATGGAGAAGTAGGTCGGGTCTACCGTCGAGTATAATGGCAGATGTTACCCTCTCCTCTTCTGTAACGGGTAAAAGGGAGTACATCCCCGGGGTATCGATAACCTCAAACCTCTCTTTTCCGATCGTCCCCTTCCCCCGGAAGACCTCGACCGTCGTTCCAGGGTAATTTGATACCGTCACATAGGCCCCGGTTAATCTCTGGAAAAGGACGCTTTTGCCTACATTGGGGTTCCCAACTATAGCGATTTTTGCACTGGCCTCTGCTCTTGAATCAGAAAAGTCTTGCCCGGGGACAACTTCTCCCCCGATCTTTTTATAGGTGTCAGACTTTATTTCCAAGTTCATCCCTCCCTGTCTTATTTTTTATGCCCTCTTTTCGCCCGGGGTACTTTCCTAAAAATATTTTATGATAATGATAAGCATTATCATGTAAACGCCAAAAAAATTTATCTCCCCCTGCATTCTTCACAGATGCCAAAAATATTCATGATGTGGCCGGTTATTATAAATTTATGATCCTCGGCCAACCCTTTCTGGAGCTCTTCTATTCTTTGATCCACAATCTCAATTGTCTTCCCGCATCGTTCGCATATTAAATGGTCATGGTGTTCATGGTCGATATTATGTTCGTATTTCACCACATTTGAACCAAGACGTACCTCCCGGGCAATGCCCGAGTCAACGAGTATCTTTAAAATCCTGTACACGGTAGCCTGGCCGATGGTGCTGTCTCTCTTTTTAACCGCTAAAGTGAGCTCCTCTGCGGTTAAGTGTCCTTCAATCCTTAAGAATTCGTCCAGAATCATTTCCCTCTGCCGGGTCATTCGAAGGCCTTTTTTCGTTAAAAATTCGTTAAAACATCCCTTTTCTTTTGTAGACATCATGATAATGAGAATAATTATCATAAAGGCAAACCACTGTCAAGGAAATTTTATCGGGGAACAAAAAATATTTTTTATGAGCGGGGCATATGTTTATTAGAAGGCTATTTTACCGCCCGACATACCCTTCTCAGGGTAGAGAAGATAAGAAAATAAAACCATTACCTATCTTCAATAAAGGAAAGACTACACACCTATTTTCATGTCCGATGACTCCTTTTTTATCTCATCGAGAAGGTGGACTATTCGTTTTGATTCTTCCTCCATGTTTTTGAATAGTATTTCCGCTTTTCTCTGGTCACCGCTATTGAATACGGAGACTATCTCTTTCCCCAATGAATGGAGCTTTTTGTGGTATGGCTCTATCTCTTTAAAGGATTTTAAATTTCCGTAAGATTTAATCCCCTCGCTATAGTACCATACCCCGAGCCTGCACTGGGTGTGGTCGGAGAGTTGATCGGAATCGAGATGCTCGTCCCTGTCTATGTGTGCCTTTACTTTGTTCACAAACATCCTGTGGTCTGCCTTTGAGAGATCCAGAATCATCTTATCATAGGCGCTCGTTTTAAATCCTGATATGGCGTCCCTCAACTCGTTTGTAATGCCAACGAGGGCATTTACATGGTGAAGGACATTTCCGCCCACCCCTTCCATCTCCTTTGCTATAGAAGAGGTCTTCTCCGTATTCCTCGCTATCTCCTCTGATGTGGCGGATTGCTCGTTTACTGCCGTAGCGATCTGTACTATCTCATCTTTTACGGTCTGGATGGAATTTACGATATTTTTTAAGGAGCTTTTGATCTCGTTTACCCTTTCAGTCGCCTTTTTTACATTGTCGGAGGCCCCTATCATGGATGATGAGGTATTTTCTGCTTCCGTTTGAATCGCAATAATCTTCTCCGATATCTCCGATGTCGCCTTTGATGTCCTCTCTGCAAGGTGTCTTACCTCATCGGCCACAACGGCAAAACCTCTGCCCTGATCCCCAGCCCTTGCTGCCTCTATGGCGGCGTTTAGTGCGAGGAGGTTAGTCTGGTCCGCTATGTCATCGATTATAGTAAGGATTTCCCCTATCTCCAATGCCTTACTCTTTAGACTTTCTATCAATTTAGCGAGTTCCGATGTGGAAATAAACACCCTGTCTATCGTTTGTACGGCAACATCCGTTATTTTATCTCCTTCCTCGGCGATCTTTACGGTCTGGGAAGCAGACTCCGATGCGGTCGAAGCGTTTCTCGCTATATCCAGGATCGTCTGGTTCATCTCCTCCGCTGCGGTCGCAATTTGATGGGCCTGGGAAGACTGCTCCCTTGATCCTTCAACGGCTTTCTCCGCTTCTCCCTTTAGCGCATCGATAACGGACACAACTTTTGTTGAAGATGTATATAGGTTATCAACAATATCGCTTAAAGAGAGGGTCATACTGTTTATGCCCTGGGATAGCGTATCTATCTCGTCGCCCTTTGACCCTGATGTGGCCTTGATCTTGAGGTTGCCCTTTCCGATCTCATCGAGGTCCGAAATCAGTTTTTTTATCGGGTTTGAGATCCTCCGCTTGCTTATTATCCATATAAAGGCAAGTAGTCCGGCATTTAATAAGAATATCAAGCCCTGCATCAATTTTAATATCTCTACGTTTCTCTTCGAATAATTTTCTGCTGCGGACACAGCTTTGTTTGTAAGTTCAAAATAGGCCTCGCTCTCTTTGATTATATCCTCTATTTTAGATTTATCCTGTCTCACCGCAACTATAGATGTTTTAAGGGAGTTCCACGCGCCCTCCACCTCCTTCATCGTATCTATAAATTTTATGTCCCTGGGCTCAGGGAGATTAAGTTCTCTGCTGCCCCTTAACAGACCCTTTATAATGCCATCCAGTTTTGATATAAGTTCATCCGAAGGTTTGCCTGAAATTTCAAGCTTTATCAACCTCTGTGTTCCCCCTCTTATTATACCGGCGTAATTTATTACCCTTCCATCAAGTTCCATTTTATTTAGTTCATAAAATACGGTAAACACACTTATCAGGGAGAACAAAAACAATACAAAAACAATAGATTTCAAAATTGTGATGATTTTCATCGCGAATCCTCTCTTTTCTATTTTTACCGGTATGAATTTTATCGACTATTTTTAATAAAAATTAAATTATTTTGAGTGCCTTATCTGTTACCCCTCTATCCCTTCTATTATCGACTATTTTTACTCTTTTAAACGTTAAAAGAATCAAAAAAGCCCTTGACAGGTTGAACGAATTTATACTAAAATAGGACTAAATTAAACCTAATTAACAGAGAGGTAACTATGGAACTTATCAACGAAAATGAGATAGGCGTGTCAAAAGGAACAGAGGTGGAAGGGGCCGTAATGGCAAATTTTACAGGGGAATGTACTGAGGTGGGCTTATATCTTGCAATGGCAAGACAGGCCCAGAGGGAAGGCTACCCCGAGATTGCGGAGGTATTGAAGACCATCGCATGGGAGGAGGCAAACCATGCAGGCCAATTCGCGGAGATGAATGGACTTATATCAAAAAGCACAAAGGAGAACCTCGAAAAGATGTTATCCGGCGAGCAGGGGGCAAACAGGGGTAAAAAAGAGGCTGCGAAAAAGGCCAAAGATTGTAATTGTGACCCCGCCCATGACTTTTTCGATGAGTCATCAAGGGATGAGGCAAGACATGCAAGGATGTTAAGGGGACTCCTCGATAGGTATTTCAAATAGGCCATGTATATCACAAGAAAGGCAGATTATGGGGTGAGGTGTGTCCTTCTCCTATCTATGGATGGAGACAAAGGGGCAAATGTGACAGAGATTGCGGAGAAGATGGATATACCGAAACCATTTCTTGCCAAGATTGTCCAGAAGCTGGTTAAGGCAGGGATATTAAAATCATTAAGAGGCATAAAAGGAGGCTTTCAGCTTGCAAAAGACCCGAAAGATATAAGCCTTTTTGATGTGATCGAGGCGATAGATGGACCTCCGGGGATGAACAGGTGCGCAATAGACAAAAAGGCCTGTAGTTTAAGCGATAGGTGCCCTGTCCATCCCGTATGGGTGGAATTGAGGTTTTCCGTGGAAGATACCCTTAAAAACGTGAGTTTTAAAGAACTAATAGAAAGAAACGTATAGTTTGTTAAAAGGAGGCATAGATATGGTAAAGGAATTAAACCCTGTCCTCCTCTGGGATATAGTAAACAAGACAGATGATATAATTTTTGTGACGGATAGGGATGGCAAAATCATTTATGCAAACGAGTCGTTCGAGAAGAAAACAGGGTATAAGGATGTGCTCGGAAAAAATCCGAGAATTTTAAAATCGGGCCTCATGAGCAATGATTATTACAAAAATGTATACGAGACTGTATTTTCAGGCAAAGTCTTTAAGGCAATGGTTATAAACAGAAAAAAGAACGGCGAAATATTCTATTATGACCAGACTATAACACCAGTTAAAGACGAAAAAGGAAATATTACCCATTTTATATCCACAGGGAGAGATGTCACAGAAGTAAAGATGATGGAGGAGAAGCTCCATCAGGCTCAGAAGTTCGAAGCCATAGGTAGGTTTTCCTCCTCCGTGGCTCATGAGTTCAATAATTATCTCAACGTTATAGGAAACTATATACAGCTCGCACTAAGGACAATGCACGATGGCCCTCCTGCGCTCACTTACCTTGAAAAATCTTTGAAAGTCTTAGAAAAGGCCGTGCAACAGACAAGGAGTCTTCTTTCCTTCAAGAGAAAAAGCGACTGCGAATGGAAAACCTTTGAAGTAAACAGATTCATAATGGAACTGGAGGATGTGCTATTTAAACCCTTGTCCAAAGACGGTATAGCTGTGGAGCTTAATCTGTGTAAAGAATCGATCTTTGTAAAATCGGTCCCCTCTGATTTTGAAAAGGTCATCCTAAACCTTGTCATGAACGCAAAGGAAGCGATGCCATCCGGGGGCAAAATAATCATACACACTAAAGACATGGTAATTAAAGACAAAGGGGCCTTAGCCTTAATATCCATCTCAGATACAGGGGAGGGCATGACCCCGGAGGTAAAAGAAAGGATATTCGATCCATTCTTTACAACAAAAAAGAACGGATCGGGCCTCGGTCTTTTTACGGTTTACGGGATTGTAAGGCAGTTAAATGGCGATATCGAAGTGGAAAGCGAACTTAAAAAAGGTACTATTTTCAGGTTGTATCTGCCAAGGACAGAAGAGACAAACCATTAAGATTATGGTAGTGTCCGAGCCATGGGTCTATAAAATTATAGTTGATACTTGACAAAAACAATTTAATATTTCTAAAATCAAAAAGTGTTTTGAAAGGCACAATTTTGATGGGTGGCCGTTTTAAAGTACCAAGTGGGGATTTTTTCATTACCTTTATAATATACAGGCAATGTACGTATGCTCACCCTTACCCCTAAATAGAGGATGAAAGTATTATTCAATATACACAAAAAAGAAGGGGATGAAGGACAAAGGGGAATAAAAAACGATAGATCCCTTATCCTGACCCTAATTGTCACAGGGGTTCTTCTTGTACTTCTCA
>JAOAGQ010000064.1 GCA_026415675.1 Syntrophorhabdaceae bacterium | reverse complement strand
GGGGTATCTATCTCTTCTATTCTTATAGATTTTTCATTTGATAGGGCCTCATCGTCGAATCGCCATAGGCAAGCCCTGTCTTTAGGGTTTGAAAGAATTAAGGTTTTTATCCGCACATCCTTTACCCCAAGCCTCCCCATGCCGTATGACCAGCCACCCCCTATATTCTCTATTCCCGCATTCAAGACCCAGAGGGCACCAATGAAGCACTTTTTTATCTCATCCCCGTCTTCGTCTGTTAGAAAGTAGTTCCAGTTGAGTCTCATACTAAGCCCCGCAGGGGCTATCTCATCGTTGAAGAGGGCGCCCTCTTTTGCCGCCCCATACCTTCTGTCTATGGCATTTCCCGACCTTATGTAGAGGCCATTTACGGGGATAAAGGCAGGTTCGCACCAGAGGGGGGATACCCCTTGAGAAGGGTCGTATGCTCCGGAATCTCTCTTTTGAACCTTATACTTCCCTATCTTTTTGGCAATGGAGAGACCCCCTTTTAACCTACCTATACATCTTTGGATGAGGCTTGACCAGACATAACCGTTTATGTGGATATTTTCACCGTCATAAGTCTTCTCGATTGTTGAATCGGAGAATATATCGCTATAGCCGGATTTAAGTAGAAGAGGTGTTTTAAGATAGAGTCTCGCCGAACCCTTTATTACCCTTTTCGACTTCGTTATATCAGCCATTGTTTTTCTGCTCCTTTTTGGGGATGATATTCCTTTTTCTCTGATTGATGAATATCGTGTCGAGGAGGTGGTTTATGTATGCCCTCAAGGTATTACCTAAGGGGTCTTCCTCACACCTTTTTACGATTTCTTCATACAGTTCAGAGAGGCCTTTCTTGCCTTTTTGGTCATATTTTTCCTTTCTCTCCTTGGCCAACCTCTTTATGCCCCCTATACTTCTGTGTCTGTTTAAGAACTCCTTTAAAAACCCTGCCTGGGAAGGAGTCATATCTTTGAGTTCTTTTAAGATTTCCTCAGAAAGTTTAAAGACGGTTTTCTTCGGTTTTAAATCATCCTTCCTTTCGGGCCTTTTTTCTTCTTTGTATTCGAGGTCTAAAGCGAACCCTGGCCAAAAAAAGAGTCTATCTTCTTCCAGAACATCTATTCTATCTAAGATTATGGAACCGGGTTTCACCGTTACCATAGGTCTTTTCGGTCTTTTCAAGGTTGTGTTATACGCCCTTACAGTCTCGACTGTTATCATGTTGGCACCCTTACGGACGATCCTCTCCCCTTCTCTTTCGTATCGACAACTTCTGAAGTTCATAAGCCCTGGAGAAAAGGTGAGGGGACTTATGACAAGTAGGGCGCCCTCTTTCTGCCCTACCCCATCTTCTCTCTCCTCATATTTGCCTTGGAATATGGCACCGTTTATAATAGGTTTTACGTTTTTCAGGATGTAGACTACCCTTGAGAGGAAATCCTCAAAGCCAGGTCTTTTATCTATTTTTATCTTGCCGCTAAAACATGTGCCTTGTCTTATAAACTCCTGGACGAAGAGGCCCCCTTCGTTTGTGGCAAAGCTCGATAGGGTCTGGTTTCTGATCCTTCTATCTGTTTTTATCTTGAAGGCCTTAAGAGGCTTCATAGATGTTACGAAAAAATCTGTCGACAGGGGTTTTGTCTTCGTTTTAAAGAAGTTCTCCCTGTCCTCTAAATCCTTTTCGCTCAGAGACATCTCTCTTCTTAAGGTATCCAAAACCCTGTTCTTTTCATTTCTCAACGTTGTCATCGGAGGGGGACAACCAGGGGTGATGGTGCCATTCTCGATTATCGAGGGACAGAGGTCTGAAAAGTGGATTAATTCCATCTCCTCGAGGCTGGGCCATGTACCTGAGAGCTGGTAATAGGTCTTAGATAACCATGCCTTACATTGCTTCCCTGTTATTACCCTTCTCGAAGGTAAAAACTGGGTGCTCCCAGGTTCTACAGGTTTGTTCCTGAAATGGACGAGGTTTGTAAGGGCATATGATATAGTGAAGGGGATGTCTCCGTTCTCCATGGACTGTAATGTGAATACCTCAGGCTCTTCCCAATTAATCTTTATTTCTCCCCTTCCATACCCCCTGGAACGGGACTGGCCTAAACCTCCCAATAAAGTTAAGGAAGAATCGATAAGTTTCCTTGCCGTATCGAGGCTTTTTATATCTTCGAAATAGCCAATATAAACATCTGCCTGCAATGTGAGGTCTTCGAGATAGGCCATCTCCTGAAACAGTAGCATATGCTCTTCCACTATCCTGGTTTTATCATCTATGGCGATCCTCGGTTTTACCTCGAATCTTGAAGGGCTCCATTTTTTCTTTGAGGACTCATCGAGAGTTAGGTCTGTTATGTATAGTTTCGAGGGGACCTGACGGGTTTCTCCTGTTGGGTTATCACCGAAAAGCTTTATTATCATGTCATTATTGGGGCCGTCCCCTATATCTATCGACCAGCCCGCTGCCATCCTTAAGTCACCGTGAAGCTGTGTATCGGGATAGATAGGATAGCCATCGGAGTCTTTTAGATGGGGATAGAACCCGAAGGGGCCTTTCTCACCTCCTGATGTGAACCAATAACCATGGGCATAAACCGTAAGCCTTGCCTTTTGTAGATAGGTCTTCCTTGTTCCGTCCATATTTAACCCTCGGATAATGTTAGTAGTTCAAAGAGTGTAACAAGCCTTTTTATACTCAATCTATCGCCATTGTTCCTTAGTTTTTCACAGTTTATCAGTCTTGAGATTGCGCTATCCTTTTTCCCTGCCTCAGGCATCTTAAGTAACCACCTCTCGAGCATATCCTCATCTTTATTGAATTCTATGATCCTGCCCACGATCTGGTATAGATGGGAACCTGATATGTTCTTAAAATCTTTGCATAAGTTAAGGTAGTCATTAAAAGAGAGGCGGCCATTGTACCCTTCTTCGATCAGTAAGGGTCTTTCTGCCTCGAGTATCTTATCCGATTGGGGTTCTTTATCTGCGGCAAGGATACGCCAGTTTATGCTGTTTCCTCTTCTTTCCGTATCTTTTTTTGCCTCGCCCATCAACTCTTCCCCTACTTCATGAATTCTCGTAAAAGGGGTGTGGATATGGGTTACGACAAAGGCGCCCCCAAAGGAGATACCCTTTATCTCCTTCCCTCCTTTTTTCTCTCCATACACCTTTTCTGCCTTTTCTTTTAACCAGTTCTCTGAGAGGGCCTCGTTGTATTTGTCTGCATCTCTAATCTTTTTATTCATCTCCGAGGAAAGGGTTTTTGCAAAGGAGAGGATGTATCTATCGGGCATGACTATACAGAGGTCATCCCCTCCGGCCACGATAAGTCTGAAGGGGATGTAGGTGACCTTTCTCCTCTCTTTCTCCACCTTTTCAAACAACTCTGATCGGGGAAAAACTTTTATAAGGGTTGAGGATATGGCATCTATAAAGAGTTTCTTGAGGCTATCGAAGGTTTCAAGGACCCTTTCTTCCTCCTGCATAAGCCATAAAGGGACCATTTCCCCCATGCTATTCACATCGGACATCCATACGGCAATCCTTCTCCCTTTCTCTCCCCCCTCCCCTTCCCCATTACCTGGGAAAAGGTCTTCCATGTTCAAGGGGATCTCCGGTTGCCCCTCTGTGTTTATCCCCTCTATGTAACTTCTGTAAATTCGGTTTATGCTCGTGAGGTTAGACTCCTCATCTTCTCTTAATCTTTTAACTATCCTTGCCATCTGCCTTGCCCCGTTACATATACGGCAGAGGCGTTTGTTATCAGGGGCATAGAGACCTTTTTCCACAGGGTATTCCTCGCACTCCCCACAGACCATGAGGTGGGGGTTGTAGGTTATCCCATACCCCCTGAATACCCTCTTCTTTTCGCTCAACTCTTGGACAATGCCTGGGTAGGTCAATCCTTCGAGGTTTTCCTTTTCCCTTGCTTCCTTCAGGGACATAGCAGGCACTATGGAGGAGACCTGGTATTCCAGCATAGGTAGCTTTGTGGATATGTGTCTCTCTATATCTGACCTTGTCCTCTCAGCCTCATCCTTACTGTCGAAACGGACAGTGAACTTGCCACCTCCTGCAACGATGATAAGCCCTCCATGGTTTGTCGCTATATTCCTCATCTCTATCTCATTTATCTCCGAGAGGGTATGGCTCATGCCCGATATAGACCAGAGTCTATCGTGTCTTAGAATTGTTTTTTGAATAGCCGAATACTGAACCGAAAGATAGTGATACACATCGACACCCCCGAGTTTTCTTTTTCTTTTACAATTTTGGCTTTTTTTCTGTCAAGTTTTAAATATAAACCAATGGAAATACAAAGGGTTATAGTAACAGCAGTCGATGGATTATCGCGAAGGAGGGCCTTGCCTCCTTCGCATACCTATCACCCCCTTTCCCATACCCATCTCAGAATAAGCCCGCTATCTGGTCCGCGAGTTTCGCCGTCACCTCCGCTATTGCCTCGTCGAGGTTTATGTTGGTGCGGGTAGCCTCTACGTATATCCTCGTCCTGTAGGTCTGGAAATCGCTTTCCACCTCGCGTTCTGTCGTCATGGTTGTAGATGTCCCCTGTTTTGCCTCGGTCTTAACCTTGCCTTTAACCCCTCCTGCAACACGTTCCTGTATCTGCAGATCCACAGAACCGGTATAGGACTCCACCTTCACAAGGGCCCCCGTTATGGCACCGGCCACATTGCCTACAATCGAGCCTGCCGCAGCCCCGAGCCAGGCATCCCTAGATACCCTTGGAACAAGGGCTCCTGCCACACCGCCTATCGCAGCCCCCACCCTACCTGCATCCTCACCCATAGAGGAGAGTTTGTTGTAAACGAGGGATGTGATATTTGCCTGTATGATCCAGTTCGCCCTCGAGGGGTCTTCAGTAATAGTGACACCTTTCTTTAGAAGCCTCTCCTTCAATGCCTGGTCAAGGGGTATGTTCTGGACATCGGAGGTGTTCGTCACCTTCACGTATACCGTCCGTTGAGGGGTAGCGAGGTTCAGAAATACAGGTTCAGAGAGGGTTACCTTCGTCTTTAAGGATGCATGGTCTACTATCTTCGCGGTGGACGCACAACCATAGATGGCGAAAAGGACAAAAACAAAGACCAATAACTTCTTGAATGTATTCATAGTATACCTCCTGTATAGAATATTTGACCCCTTTAAGGGTCTTGATCTTTGCCTCGATTTTGGGTTTGATGTGTCCATACCGTATATATAACGTCGAAAAATGAAAATTCTTTCACCCACCTACCCCAAAGGCCAATAATCAAAAATTATAGGTTATAGAGAACAACCGAAAAAAAGGGCAAAGAGAGAAGGCCCCATTTCCTTTGATAAATCCATCGAGGATAAATCCATCGAGACCTTCTGTTCCCTGTGGTTTAAGGGGGACCTCGGGGTCTTACCCTTTTTTAAGTCCCTCAAGGGTAAACGGGGTATATACACCACCTGTCTGGGCAGTTCAAAGAGGAAGGGGTATATTAATTTCTAAGGGTCTTAAGGCAATACTTTCATAGACCGATGAGAATCCTTGAATGGTCGGATTTTAATCCCTGGAACTATGATAACCCTTTAAACTATCCCTAAATATTCGCTTCTTATGGGCTTTACCCTATCCTCCCAGGAGGAGGCGAATCGCGGTTCCTTTACCTGTATTAGGCAGGCATTGAGCCTCTTGGATCTTACGAGTTCTATGAAGACGGCATGCATCTGGGGTGTACCGGACGAGATGGATAGAAAGACCTCCCTATCCTCGATCATCCCGTCCATACTTTTTAATGCGGCGAGAACCCCTATAAATATGGCATCATAGTCGGTAGGGTCAGGGATATCGAGGAGCTTTGCGTGGCATATATCGGCCCCTGCAAACCTCTCAATCTCTTTTTTCGTATTTTCCGCATTCTTGAGGGATTCCCTTGTGGGGAGCAGGAGTACCTGGTCTGGTACAAGCCTTCTATATGCGGTTAATATCGGCCCTTCGGAGAATTCCCCACCACCGCCATCCTGGTAGGAGCGGCCGTAGGGATCCCTCATACCTACGGTGGATATGAGTAAACGCTTTTTTTCAGATAGCCGGGGTATCTTAACTATGTTTGACCCTTTTTTCCTTTTATTCAGCAGTTCCACAAAGGAGGTGAGTTTTTCTCTCGTAAAGAGACCATCGAAGACCTCTTCCAAGGTTGAAACGGGGAATATCTCCATATGTTTTGTAAAGACCCCCCTCTCTCCCCCGTTACCATAAGGCACATACACCCTTTTTATGCCTTTTAAGGCGGCAATCTTCAGCTTTTCTTTAAGACCGTCTATCTCTCCCACCTCAGCCCTTATGTTCACCGTCCCTGTAAAGGCCACACAGGAGGAGATGGGCACCCCGAGGAGGGAGGACATAACAGCGGCTGATACGGCAAGACCTAAAGAAGAGCCGTCGTATACACTATCAAACCTGCCTATCTGTACCGTGATGCCGTAGTTGTCAAGGGCGATAAAACCCTCTTGGAGAAGACCGTACCTTTCAAGGGTGAATCTCAAAGCCTCATGAACAGTATGTACCGCAAGGGATATATCGCCGGTGAGTTCATTCACTATCACCTTGTGCTCCCCCTTACCATCCTCGATGGATACCGCTGCCACTGGATGTATAACACCAAAGGGACCATTGTAAGGATCAACCGCAAAGAGGCATTTAGTCTTGCCTATCTCCGCCCTTTCAACGACAGGAACCGCCCTCTTTTGTTCAAGGCTCGAGAGAGCCTGATTTCTCGTACCGAGTATATCAGTTGAGGTATAGAGTATGCGGGATAACTCATCCTTTTCTATAGCAGTTATGTCCATGGAAAGGATCGATTTCAATAATTCCCGAACCAACCTTTTCTTTACCTCTTTTGGGATTTTCTTACTCAAAAGCCTTTCCAAGGCTGCCACGGGATTTTCGAGTTTTAAGGCGAGGGTTATTGAGGATGGTATATCGTATGCCCTGTTCTCCATAGATTCATTTTTTTATAACGTCCTGAATCTTTATGGCGTATCTTGTGTCTTTAGTTCCGTCCCGGAGGCCCTTTAGCATGCCAAGATTTGCGACCCCTTTTTTGTTCGTCTTTGCCTTCCCCACAAGCTCATATCCCCTACCTGTACGGCGGAGAAGGGATACGGTAACCCCTGAGACAATATATCTTTCAGAATCGAGGTAGGCCTTTGTTCGACCTTTCCTGTCCTTTATAAGGGTTATATCCATCCCCTTTCTTGAAATGGTCTTCATATCTTCTATATCCAAAGATATGCCCTTTTTCTCCTCCGCCTGAAGGACATACTGAGGAATCGTGACGGATTCCGCAACCTTCTCTACAAGACCAGAGATATAACCCATGAAAATATCGATATACCCCTTATCTTTCTTCTCCAAAAATTCTCTGTATCGATTGAAGCATGTGTTGCAGAACTCTATGTGGTTATCCCAGAATCGGACATACTTATCAGGAAGTCTGTCTTTATATGCCTTTTCAAAAAGGGACTCCATCTTTTTGCAGGCGTCATGCTTTTTGACCTCAAGGGAGGTGATGGCGAGGAGGCAGGATTTACATGAGTCAATATGAAGGTCTATCTCCCTCTTTTTTGCCTCTGGTAAAAGATCAAAAACATAGAGCATCATATCTCTCTTATCTATGTGCCCTTCCATTTCCTCTGCCTTTTTCGTAAAGATGATGTTTTTTATCAGTCGAAATAGGTTTCATCGATCCCTTTTCCTTTGAGGTATCTAATCAAATCCTTTTTATACCTCTGTATCCAGTTATTGACTGCAGATTCCTTCACGTTCATTATCTTCGCTACCTCTTTTGTCGTCATTCCATACAGATAATGGAGTATATTCACCATTTTAATACGGCTGTCACCAAATTCCATGATGGCGTCTATTAACTCTGTCATCATAAAACGAGATTCAGGGTCGTTTATACTTATCTCATCTTGAGCGTATTGGATAAAACTCAATATATTTTCTCCCATCGTGTGAGGGTCTTTATCCTTTTCATCATTTTCATCAGGCATAATCGCAGAGACAAGGTTCTGAAGGGAGATATTTCTAACTTCCCTTATCCTCCTTTCTCGTGCATGCATCACCTCGAATTCAGTGGTTTTATTTATCCAGCTTATAAAATTTGCCTCTATGTTTCCTTTACCCCTCTCCGGTTCATAGGCGTCTATCTGCTCCATCAATTTTGCTATGGTTATGGAGACCACATCATCCTGCTCTATATCATCTTTTTCCTTTTTGAACCTTTTTAGTGCATCTTTTGTAATTTCTAAAATCTGGCCCCACACCTTTTCATCCCTTCTCTTTGCTGCCTCGATGAAGTCCATATCTATTTTTATGCGCTTCTTGCCTAAAGGTTTTCCAGTACTATCCCTAACACCTCCTCTTCCGTAAGGTTGCTCCCTTGTTTTGGTGAACCTATTATCGTATCCCTTCCACCCCATCCTTTTTCCATATTATCAAAAACAGGGAGAAGATGCACCACTTTTTTCATGTTTCCAGCTATTGTATATTTTGGCCTTGGCGGCTCCCCGAAGGAAGGATTGAAGAGTACCACCACATCGCAGCCTGCTCTGTAGAGGGTTCCTGTCCCTCCAATGGATGAGGACCTAATGAAGCCCACTTTAAGCCCCCTTTTCGATATATAGAAACTTGCGTTTTTTAAATCTGTCTCAAAGGCTGACTTATTATCCTCCTTTGCCTTAAGATACGCCCTCCATTCAGGCAGGTCTGGCATTGGAGAAAAGGGGTCTAAATTTTCATCCAGTACCTTTTTTAGTATGCCAATCCCCTTAATGAATTGAATCTTTGTCTCCTTTTCCGTAAGGAGCATACCGGAGAAAAGGTTAGAGAGGGAGGGAAAGGGTATAACTGGATAGGTTTGAGACCTATCATCCACCATACAGACATATTCAACGAGTCTATCGAGTTTTCTATCCGATAGCCCTGCCTTGTCGTAGGCCTGCCTGCAGGCAGGGGGTAGATGCCGTTCGGGGTCATGGTGGTCGAAGTTATTAAGCTCTGTAAGACCACTTCCGCCGGCTTCTATACAGAGGGTTCCCGGATCATTTATATCCTTTTCGCTTGCCCCTCCTGTAACGGATATAAAATCATCTGTCTCCGATACCCCAAGGATAAGACCGGTCAAACATGTATCGAGATCAACCTTCTCTATGATTACCTTCATATAATAATATAACACTTTATCATGGGGTTCTCTTTCAACATTTGAAAGTAACTTCTCCCCTTATTGATTTGAGGGATGGGAAATTTATTCTCCTCCTTCGGCCCTTCTTATGATCTCGATGAAGGGGTAGCTGCCGAGCTTTTTCTTAAACGTCTCGTATCTATCCTGGGG
>JAOAGQ010000010.1 GCA_026415675.1 Syntrophorhabdaceae bacterium | reverse complement strand
TGGGCATAACTTTAAAATGATAATGAGATTTTATATTGATTTCAATGAGTTTAAAATATTAAAATGTGACAAAAATTAGTGGGGTTATTTTTATGTAATCGAATTGGAAATTTATATAAAAAGAAAGATTGGCTAAAATATATGAGTAGTAAAATACATTTTACCCCTTTTCGTCATTTAAAACTGACCCCCTAAAGGGTATATTAATCTCCTCATATAATAATCCATGAGGGGAGGACGAAAAGGAGGATGATAACAATGTATAAGTGGCAAAAGGTCAAGGCAATGAAGGCTAAAGATAGTTGGGATAAAGAAGATAGCAAAGACACTGGGTATCTCAAGAAACACGGGGTGAAAATATCTAGGAGCGAAAATCTACTTGTATTCCACCCTATATACATAAATATAGGTTTTATTTTTTATTAGATATTATGAGATATATTGCTATAGCATAAAAAAATATTTTAGAATAACTTAAGTTTTCTCAATTCGTTCCGATAATAATGGTAGATAGATTAAAGTAGGTTTCGAAAAAGTTGATCCTTAGGACAAAATAGAGAAGATCCTATAGGTCAAAAAAAGATTCCAATGTGATTTCCGTGGGATCTAAAAAAAGTGGGTGTTCAGCCCGCCCAGGGAGGCTGAGGGTAACAGTATACCCATCGAAATACTGTCAAAAAAGCTACAAGCTAATAGTCGTATTGGCTCTAAAAAAGGGGTTAATTAAAATATCGCTAAATGGCATCGTGCAGTGCCGTGACAGTCTTTAATTAACGCCTTTGGTCTTGCAAACAATTCACATTTTGTTTCAGAAAACGTTTCACAAAAAAGGTAATAAAAATCCCAAAAAATACCAAAAATAGGTTTCGTATAACTAATATAAAACGGGTAAAGAAGAAAATTTGAAACGACTTAAGAAAGTAAGCTAACAGGCCATCTGATATGGAGAACATAGGTTTTCCATTTTTTAGATGATAAAAGATGGCCAACAGGTTGGGGAGTTCCACCGGGTCTTTCCAGTCCTGATAAGAAACCTGCAATTGCACGGTTGCAGGAAAACCCGGTATGCACAGGTTATGCCTCCTGTGTGTGTAAAAAAAGGCGCGGGGTTTAAAAAGCTTTATAGGAGGTGCAATATGTCCATTGCTAATGATGAAAGAAAAAAACTTCTTAAAACGTTTGCAACATTCGATAAACTTTTCCAGATAAAGACACTTTCAATAGCGTTATCCATACCTGAGAATACCGCAGAAGAAATACTTGAGAAGCTTGTGCATCAACTGAACAAAGAACAAGTACTTGCAATCTTTCAAAAAAAAGAGATATCGACAGAAAAACATCTTTTAATTCTCACAAAAATAAAGGCGGTAAGACAAAGTCGCATCCGTAATAAATTGCTAAGATTTGCATCAGAGATAATATTTCTCAGACAAAAAGGATCTGGTTTTGGAGAAATCTCTAAATATCTGCGAAAGGCTCACAGGGTTCAAATTTCAAAAAGTAGTATCTATAGGGTTTTTCGAGATATTGAAAAAGGCAAAAAGGAGGAACATTATGAGAGGTAGTGTAAGTTATCAAGTCCATGAAATTTACAATGCCATCATTACCTTTGGTTGCTCCAAACACCAATCCAAAACCCAAGCCAAAAAATCCGGGGCATCTAAAATGCATGAGATAGGTAAAGGATTAAATATTTACTCGTACAAGACCGCTGATAGGTATAGAGATATAGCAAAAGACCTGTTGAAATATGTAAAAGAGAATTTCAGAATAAAAGACATTGAAAAATTAGACAATCCCCATGTCATTTCCTTTCTCCAATACAAGATTGACTCAGGTTGTAGTAAGACCACAATGCATCTCTATTGTTCAGCCATAGAAAAGCTCGAAGTAGCTCTGAACAGATATTCAGAGCTAAACCACCTCGGAACTATTTATCATTTCGACCTAACTAGTATACGAGAACAGATGCAGAAAATGGAGAAAGATCTCAAAGTCAGGTCTTATGATGATCCCAAAAATATACTAAACCAAATTCCTGATGTTAAGTTCCAGGTTGCGGCTATCCTTCAGTATGAAGCAGGATTACGTATATCCGAGGCAATCCATATTAGAGAAGGCCAGCTTAAAAAAATAAAAGACGGATTTTCTCTTGAGATAAAAGGCAAGGGTGGTAAGCTGAGGGAGGTTAAGATCTCAAAAGCACTCGGCGAAGCGATTTTGCTTCTAATGGAAGACGGACTTTTTCAAATAGATCGCAATAAATACTCTAGTGCCCTTAAAAAAGCCTGTTATGAAACAGGACAGAGATGGCATGGATCGCATGGTTTACGCCATAACTACGGACAGGAAAAATATCTTCATTACGCACTTCAGGATCCTGAAAACGCAAAGCAGATGGTATCAAAAGACTTAGGTCATAATCGTGAAAATATTACAAATACGTATTTGAGAATTTAATAGCTGTTAGCAATGTGTGTTCTCCCATACATTATAGGCAATCTTAAGGAGTATTGACATTGAACCCCCTGATTGATAACCTTACCATATCTCAGGATATACTAAGGCATGGAGGGTTAATCATGAAAGGGATTATTCTGTGTACAAGGTGCAGAAAGAAGATGAAAAAGGGTGTATGTGAGTGCGGTAATCACAAATGCCTTATAAGTATCTACAGGAAGGGAAAACACTACGAGTATCGGAGAGATAATGATGGTGACATCCTTACATACGAAAAGGCACTGAAAAGACTTATTGATATATCCCATGCTATGAAGACGAACACATTTAACCCTTTTGATTACTCAGACAATGCGATCCAAGAACGAAAGTTTGAGTTACAGATCGAAAAATGGCTCGACGCCAAAAGAGAGGAAGTTTCATCAAACGAGCTTGCCCCAGAGACCTTTAGGTGTTATAGGAGTTATGAAAGAAATTATTTCAAGTTTTTTAATGGAAGAGACGTAAGAGATATAGAGTTTGCCGATCTTGAAAACTTCAAGGATACGCTTAAGCAAGTTAAGGTGAAAACAAGAAAAAATATTTTGAACGCCCTTAAATCTTTTTTTATGTGGATGAAAAAAAGAGGAGTAATAAGGGAACTTCCTGTTTTTCCTGAGGTCAAAGGTGATGATAGTTCTATAAGAATAGCGTTAGATATTGAAGACCAACTGGCAGCTCTGAATAACATACCGATAGGCCACAGAGACATTATAGAATTTATGTTCGAGACAGGATTGAGGCCAGGGGAAGCATGTGCTGTAAAGATTAAAGACATTGATTTAAAAAACAGACAGCTACTCGTTCAGAGAACATACAGTGGAGATATATTAAAAGAAACAACGAAAGGGAAAAACAAGAAATGGATTCCATTGAGTGATAGGGCTTTCCAAATAGTTTTGAATAATATTAAACAGAGATTTGATGATGATTTCATCTTTATAAATCCTGTCACCAAAAGGGGTTACAGGCAGGAATTTATAAGGCGTATATGGAGACGCCATTCAGGATTGGATGTTACCCTGTACGAGGCTTCAAGACATTCCTTCTGTACTCAGATTGCCCAAAGCGGTTTATGCAATACCCTCCAAGCAAAATTGCTTATGCGCCATGCCGATATAAGAAGCACAGAAAGATACTTTCATGGTTCTGTAGTTAAACTAAGAGATATAGTAAATATGAGGGGTAATGTATTTGTTTTAGAACAATTAAAATCGGGAATAGAAACGAAATAGAAACGAGTTTTATTTTTTATTTTCTAATTATTTCAATAGGTTATATTCGGAGAGGGTGGGATTCGAACCCACGGTACGTTTACGAGACGTACAGCCGATTTCGAGTCGGCCCCGTTATGACCGCTTCGGTACCTCTCCTTACTGCAAAAAACCTCTGGAGTATCTCTCTGCTCTTATCTTCTAAGATACCCCCTTTAATATCAACTTTGTGGTTTAATGGGAGGTGATTTATGTCGAACAACGACACGAGGGCCCCTCTTTTTGGATCATAACATCCGAAAACAACCCTCCCAATTCTCGCCTCTATGATCGCCCCTGCACACATGATACACGGCTCTTTAGATACAAAAAGGGTACAATTGAGAAGTCTGTAATTCCCGAGCTTTTTAGAAGCCTCCTCAATGACGATCACCTCTGCATGGGAGACAGGAGATTTTCTATGTAAAGTCCTGTTATGGGACCTAGCCAGTATCCTGTTCTCACTATCGACAATGACAGCCCCTACAGGTACCTCCCCTTCTTCAAAGGCCGTGTTTGCCTCCTCGATACAAATATTCATAAAATGCTCTTCGGACATCAGTTAAATATACCTTCAATTCCTGTTAAAATCAAATTTTCCTTTTCAGAGCAAATCCCTCTTTTAACCTCTTTTGAAATATGCTATAAGAAAGCATGGGAGATTATGCTATATACTTAAGGGTTGGGGACTATGTGTACCACAAAAAGTACGCCCGCTGGGGCGTGGGTGTCGTCGTTGAAGAACGCCATTCTGAGGTCCCCGGGGGATTCTGTTATGTGAGGATCAATTTCGAAGACGGCAAGATGAGGGTCTTCGACAATAACTACAAGAGCTCAAACTGCTGTTACTATGCGGGCATAAAAAAGATCCACACCGAGGAAATAGAAGAGTTAACGGGATTAAAACTCGATGTAGATACAGAATTCTGGCAAAAAGAGATCGTGGGAAGCAATAAGGAATAAAAAATGGATATAGAGTTGACAAAGTATGTTCGCGGTGCGGGCTGAGCATCAAAGATAGGTCCGGGGGACCTCTCAAACGTACTCTGCGGCATCGACATTCCAAAAGACCAGAATGTCCTTGTGGGCATTGAAGGATTTGAGGACGCCGGGGTCTATAAGATCACCGACGAGATCGCCCTTGTACAGACAATCGATTTTTTTACCCCTGTAGTTAACGACCCATACAGGTTCGGCCAGATCGCAGCGGCAAATGCGATGAGCGACATCTATGCCATGGGGGCAATCCCAAAAACCGCCCTCAATATAGTATGTTTCCCCCCTAAAAAGTTCGATATCGGGGTTTTAAAAGAGATCCTCAAAGGGGGCATAGATAAGATAAAAGAGGCAGGGGCGAGCCTTCTTGGGGGCCACAGCGTGGACGATGATGAGATAAAATACGGCCTTTCCGTAACCGGGATCGTCCATCCCGAAAAAATTATAAGGAACGAGGGGGCAAGGCCAGGGGATATCCTTGTTCTTACCAAACCTCTTGGTACAGGTATTATGAATACAGGGATCAAGGCAGGCATGCTCGGTGATACCTCGGTGGATCTGCTTATCAACACAATGGCAAGGCTTAATAAAGAGGCAGCGGATGTCATGTTATCCGTCAGAACCCATGCGGCAACGGATGTGACAGGATTCGGTCTCGCAGGACATATAAAAGAGATGATAAAGGACGTGATCGGGGTAGAGATATACGGGGACAGGATCCCCTTCTTTGAGGAAGCGAAAGACCTTGCAGCGTCAGGATTTGTCCCGGCCGGTCTATATAGAAACAGGGAATTTTATAAGGCAGATGTGCTATGTAACAGACAGGACTTCATCTATGACATTATCTTTGACCCCCAGACATCGGGGGGACTCGTCTTTGCGGTACACCCCGAGGATATTTCAAAACTCGAAGGGTGTTCAAAGGCAAAGGGGGTCGACTTTTGGGTAATCGGTCGATTTATCTCTGAACCTAAAGGCAAAATTGCCATTTTATAGTAGCAATCAAAAACCCTACCGTATCTCCGGTGTACGGAAGGAATTCACCTGCCTCTTAACCATCCCAACGAACTCCTCCGGTTTCTTAATGAACCTCATCGTGCATTGCTTCTTTTCCCTGTCGTATACGATTGTCACCTTACCAAAATTAAGTATTGACCCCAGGGAAGGCTGGTAAAAATCTATAAATACGACATCTTCTAAGGGGATGTCATAGGATTTTTCCAAAGGATAACCTTTGTTTATCAATAGCCTATCTTCACATAACCTGATCTCCGATTTTGTGAGGTTTTTATATGAAAATATACCCCATATGACACCAAAGGCCATTATCGATATGCTATGGAATCCTGCAGAGCCCACTGTTATCAAACCTATGAAAAAAACCATCATGGGGCCTAAAAGTATAGCCCAATGGCATTTGGCTATATACACATCCGACATTTATACGTTTCCTTATAACCTACCCCGAGATTACCTCAACACATCCTTTATTTGCCCATCAAAAGGTTCGGTAACCAGAGGGCAATCTGAGGAAAAAGAAAGAGTAGTATCAACGCAACGATAAGTGCCGAGAGAAAAGGTATCACCCCTTTGTATATAGTTTTAAAGGGTAGACCTGTGATGTTGCCAAGGATGAAGACATATATCGCAATAGGAGGGATTAAACCACCGATCATAAGGGTCACACATATCAATATACCAAACCATATAGGGTCATAACCGAGTTCAACAGCCGTTGGGAAAAAGATCGGCGTTGCAAGCACCATAAAGGCAAGATCATCCATGATGGACCCGCCAATTAAGTAGATCAAGATAATAACAATCATAATCAATGTTCCAGGGATGGGAAGGCTTGAAGCCCATTTTGCGGCTATCATGGGTATCTCCGTTATCGCGAGGAAGTGGCCGAAAATCGCCGAACCCGTTATAAGCATGAGAACCATGATAGAGGTTTTTAACGCACCCTTGAAGGACCTTATGATCATATCCTTATTTACCTCTGCCCTTACAAGGGCAAGGATAAAGATCGCCACCGTACCTATGGTTCCTGCCTCTGTGGGGCTAAAAAAACCTGTGATCATACCCCCTATCACTATACCAAAAACAATCAATATCACCAATGCTTCAGGTATAGCCGCCAGTTTTTCCTTCCATGATGCCCTTCCTGCCTTGGGGGCAATATCAGGTCTTACGACGACCCAGCCTGCCACAACGGCCATGAAAAGTATCGCTATCATGATAGACGGTACTATGCCTGCGATAAACAGCCTCCCTATGGATTGCTCCACCTGGAGCCCATAGATAATAAGTACCGTGCTTGGAGGGAGTATCATACCGAGGGTACTCACCGAGGCTATAGTGCCTGCGGAAAGTTCTTTTCTGTAGTTATAACGGTCCATTTCAGGCATCGCAAGATTTGAAAAGGTACCAACGGTGGCAAGGGTTGAACCACACATCGCTTTGAATGCCGTTGCCCCTGCTATCGTTGTCATGGCAAGGCCGCCAGGGATATGACCAAACCATCTATGGGCCCCAATATACAACCTTTTTGCTATATTCGAATTGGATGCAAATTCCCCCATAAGTATAAAAAGGGGTATGACGGTATAACTATATGTGGTGAAATTGTCGAAAAAATCTTTTACCACAAGGTTTGAGGCCGCAGAGAAGCTCATCAAGAAGGTAAAGCCGAAAAAACCGATGAGAATCATACAGTATGCCATCTCAAGTCCTGTTAGGAAAAGGGCCAGGAGCAGTAGTATCGCATATATTCCAACGGAGACATCACTCATTTTTCGCTCCTTTTATTGTCTTTAACAGATCGCAGAATATGGTTATGCTCTGCATAAAAAAACTAAAGGAAAGGGCATAGGCAAAGGGGTAATAAGGTATCTTGAAGCTTGCAGTTCTCTCTCCGGAACGTTTTATGTCCATCCCGTAAATAATAAAATTATAGGAAATAAATAGGAATATCATTATGCCGATGATCCTTGTGATAATATTTATTATTCTTTTGTTTTTCGGATTCATCTTTTCTGTGATTATATCGACTATCACCTGCGCCCCGAGCATGGTTCCGTATGGGATGGAAAAGCCGAAGACGATACATCCCCCATACTGTATGATTTCCATGGACCCTGTGATGGGACGGCCGAAGTTTCTCAAGACAACATCGAAAAGGGTGAGTATCACCATACAGGATAGAACAGAGCCGGCAATCACATACAAAACCCTATCGATTTTTGCGATGCCCGCTATGAAACTTTTCATTATATGCCTCCAGGTTTTAAAACATGGGGGAGGTTTTAAAAGCACCTCCCCCATGAAAGATTTTTATTACTGGTGTGTCTTTAGATAGTCCTGACAGAATTTCAGCGCCTCATCTCCAGGGAGACCCTTAGATTTAGCCATCTTCACATACGCATCGAGGATGGGTCTCATCTTCTGAACTGTGGCAGCTTCTTCCTCTTTTGACACGGTCACAAAGGTCACCCCTTTGCTCTTCGCAAACTCTTTCGCCTTATTGTCAAGATCAGCCCACTGTTTACCTATTTTGTCGTTATATTCCTCGTTTATCTTCTCAATTGCAGCCTGGTCAGCAGGGGACAACTGGTTCCACTTTGCTTTGTTCATCACAACAAACTGGGATGTCAGATACGATACCCCGTAGTTTTCTATAACGGTCTTCACAACCTCGCCGATCTTGAAGCCCTGTAATGCCTCAAGGGGGAAGAGGGTACCATCCACAACACCCCTTGAAAGGGCGTCATAGGCCTCTGTAACGGGCATGGTCACAGGGGATGCACCGAGGGCCTTAACGATATCCGCATTTTCAGCATTTGCCCTGATCCTCAGACCCTTAACATCTTCCGTTGATTTTGCCACCTTCTTTGTAAAGATAAAGCCAGGGGCGGCTCCGTGGAGAAACAATACCTTTACATCATCGAATTCTTTGGGTCTAAACTTTTTGTAATATTCGTTCGCGAGTTTACTACCTTGGTAGCCGTTTTTGTATCCGAGGGGTAACTGTAACACCTCTGAAAGAGGGAGTCTCCCTGGTGCATAGGCGAGAAGGGCGGTACCCACATCGACAACACCTTTTACCGTATTGTCATATACCTGCATAGGGGGTGAAAGGGTGTTGCTGGCAAAGACTGTTACACTCACCCTGCCTCCGGTTGCCTTCTCCACATCTTTGCCCCACTGGTCGAATAGTTTTGTGTGCGGGTGCTGAGGCGGCCACATCACAGAGAGTCTCAACTTCATGGTCTTTTCTTGGGCAAAGGCCAAAGTTGAGGCGAGGGAAAGGGTAAGGGCAACTACCATAACGATCCCGATTAAAACATAACCTCTTTTCATCGTCTTTCCTCCTAAAATATATTTTCTAAAAACCGCATTGAAGCCTACTTAAATATATTTTAAACCAAACAAAAAATCAATCTACAATGGCTCTCCCCTCTCTTTTATGGAATAGGAGAAATACCGTAATACCTATCAAGAACGATAAGGCCAGTAAAGACCATGGGATCCCGATCTTTAAAGAGATATACGCAAAGGAGACTGCAGGCATTAAAGACACAACGGTAATATATCTCAATATCGGGTGTTTTTCAATGAAACGGGCTAACCGGGGAGAATGCTCATAGTACCAGTTTACAAAACTCTTTCCCATACCGTTTGTAAGAAGGTATCTGTCTCTAAAGGCCCTCAAAATGTATACATAGGGATGTAGATAAGAACCAAAGGCAGCGGTTGCGATGAAACACTTTGAGCCGCCACCATCATCCGATATAAGGTTACCGAGGACAATGGGGTCTTTAATCTTGCCGACCGTTGCATCGAGATCGCATTCAGAGTTATCCTGGATTGTGAATTCCAGTTTTGTACCTGTCAATTTAACATTTGAAACACCGTTACACTGGTTGGTCGGGTAAATCTGCTTCCAGGAAGTACCGATTGACTTATAAATAACAGGGTTTGAAGGGAGGGTACCGAAATCAACACTCGCATTCATGTTACCTGTTACACCCTCCGCGGTAAATTCAATGGCCTTAAATGGAGTAAACGCCGGATGGGGAGATGATGGTAGGGTGAGGTCTGCCCCTTCCTTGATCCCGAAGGATGTTACCGTAACCCCTGAGGAATCCGTTGTGATATAAAGGGGGTCTGTGCAGGTAAAGTTGGAGGCATCGTTTATATCCCCTGTCCCTTTATACCTTGCCACCTGAGGATAGGGGCATAACGGTCTCGTCATGGCGGTTAAACCGAGGTTGGCGTTCGCCGTCCTTGTGGCAATCACCTTACCCGGCTCCTCCCCTTTTTCAACCCAGTTTACTATATTCGGGAAGAAATCAGCAACAGGGCCTATCCCGAACCCGTGACCATGTCCGGGTAACATATATAGCTTGAAGAAGGATTTTGTTGCGGCATCCCCCATCGTTTTTAACACGTCTTCATAGTAGTATATGGACTGGAATGGGGTAACAAGGGTATCTGCCCATCCATGCCAGAGGATGATTTTACCTCCCCTGTTCTTCACTTCTGACAGATCTGTCTTTGTTGCATCGAGTATATCCCTTAAGGACTGGGCCCTTGATTTTGGTGGGTCTGTCTCCCAGTTATAGGCCATAACATTAAAACTCGGGTCTTTCATTACAACATACTGCTGGAAACCACCGCCAAGCCCTAAGCCCGCAGCGATCCCTGTAGATAACCCGCTCGAAGGGGCACCGAAGAAGCTCGGCATAACAGGCTCTCCCCCGGGGGCAAGGCCCGGAAAGAGTAGATCCCCTGCCGCATTCTTTGGACCTTCGTATATCTTTTTTATCGCTGCCCTCTGGGCAGAGGTAAAACAATTATTTGCATCAACATCGTTTGTGCATGGGGGAAGATCCGTCAATGGATTAAAGGTACATTTTCTCGGATCGTCTATTAAACCATCCTTAACCCCATCCAAAGCATCACACTTGTCATAAATCTTATTTGCGAGGATTGCGAGTTTTGCAGCCTGGGATGAGGCATCCGATGGAAATGTCGTATAAAACTGGACGGCCTTCCACACATCCATCATTGCATTGCCTGTGATATCCCTTACAGGCATACTAACAAGCCATCCGTTGAAATCCTTTGGATATCTCTGGGCATTCATCAATCCCTGTCTGCCTCCGGTTGAGCCTCCTACATAATAGGAGTAGGTAGGGTTACTCCCTTTTATGGCATTTATAAGGCTTTTTGCAAGTACCGTTGTCTCATGGATAGACCTGTAACCGTGATCTTTCAGTTTCTGCTCTGCATTGGGATTTGTGTTTGAGGGAGGGTTGTATGCGAACGACCAGTCCATGGTCGATGGGCTCGAATGACCCGAATCATCCGCGGCCACCGCATACCCCTGGTTTAAATATGCCCCCATCTGTCCTTCCTGCATAACGATCGAACCGCAGGCACCACCACAACCGAGCATGACAAATTTTCCGTTCCATGTAGTGGGTATCCTTATGGAGAAACCTATTTCAGGCCATATTTTCCCAGCTATCGCACAGTGTTCAGCCACATCGGCCGTTCCGATTTTGGTGGCAATCTCCGCTTTTGTGAAAGTAATCCCTTGAGATAATGCCTCATCTTTTAGGCCTAACGCATTTATCGACTCTAAACTGCAGGTAGCACCAAGAGCATAAGAAGAGAGTAGAAATAAAAGACAAAAAAAGGAAATAAAAACGAAACACCTCTTCATTTTGAACCCCCTTTCAAAAGATTTGAAATCCCCTTCCTCTGTACCATGACAAAATTTTATATATTTTACATTATTCCTTGTCAAGAAATTTATATATTAATCTTTTTAATATGCTAATTATTATACCAATAGGGATGTAATTACATTTTTATGGACGCAAAATTTTAATGAAACCTCCTTAATTTGCCCTTTTATTACCCGCCACCCAACATGATAAGGGATAAGGTTATGGTGTCTCCATCTTTCAGTTCTGTATTTAAGCCAAGGGGAAGGCTATAGAAGGGGACACCGTTTAAGAGAATATCAAAAATACCCTCCTGTTTTATTTCCCCTGTTGTCGGGTCTATGACCTGGTCTGAGAAATGTAGTCCGGAAAATACCTTTAAAAGCGCATCCTTTAAACTACCATTTTCGATTGTGATCCTCTTCGGTATCTCAGGGATTTCAACGGTTGTGCTTATATTTATGACCATCGGACAACTCCTTAAGACCCTATATCTTCCTCTCCTTTCCCTTCCAGTATTTATCCCTGATCTCCCGTTTTAAAATCTTCCCCTGGGGATTTTTTGGCAAGGCCTCGACAAACTCTATACTTCTCGGGGCCTTGTACCTGGCAAGACGGCTCTTACAGAAATCGATGATCTCATCTCCTGAGACTTTAAACCCTTCCTTCAGCACAACTACAGCATGGACCCTTTCCACCCATTTCTCATCGGGCACCCCTATCACCGCCGCCTCAGAAACGGCAGGATGACCGTAGAGCACCTCCTCCACCTCTCTCGGATAGACATTCTCTCCTCCGGTGATAATCATATCCTTTTTTCTATCCACGATATATATAAAACCCCTCTCGTCGTAATAACCCATATCCCCCGTATGGAGCCACCCTCCGGACATGACCATCTCCGTATCCTCAGGTCTCTTCCAGTACTCTTTCATGATGGATTTGCTCTGAACAACGATCTCTCCCACTTCAAAGGGGGGGAGATCATCGTTTTTTTCATCGACAATCCTCGCATGTACCCAGAGACAGGGCTGTCCACATGAGGTCAGGATCTTCTGTTCTTCGGGAGATTTATCAAGGACGTTGTGGTATTCCTCCTTTAAAATAGAGATATCCGGCCCCGATTCCGACTGGCCGTAACCCTGGGCAAATATGGGTCCGAATCTCTCGATACCCCTTCTTAGAAGCTCAAAAGGCATGGGGGATGCGGCATACCATATCCTTTTTAAACTCGTTAAGTCGTATCTGTCTATATCAGGTAAGGCGAGCATACCTACAAGCTGTGTGGGCACTATATGTATGTCCGTTGCCCTTTCCTCCTGTATCGTCTTGAGCGTTGCGGCAGGGTCAAAGGAACGCTGGGCCATTATTATGTTACTCCCCCCTACACAGAAGAACGTCCAGAAATGGGACCATCCCCCTATATGAAAAAGTGGGAGTATCATCACGTGTTTGTTAAATCTATTTATCCCTACGGTAAGGGCCTTTGTCCTCGATTCTTCCAGTTTTCTGTAATGGGTATATACGGCCCCTCTCGGTAGTCCTGTTGTTCCGCTTGTATAGAATATGATGAAGGGGTCGTCCTCTGTAATCTCGACTTCAGGCTCATAAGAAGGGAAGTCCTTGAAGATACTGTCATATTCATAAAAACCATCCCTCTCTCCTTCTATGGAGAAACAATGGGAGATATACTTTAATTTCGGTCTTAACTTTTCTATCACCTCGAGAAACTCAGGCCCCACAAAGAGGACACGGGCCTCAGAATAGTTTATGATATATTCAAGTTCTGCCTCTTGAAGTCTCGGGTTAAAAGGGGATGCGATAAAACCACCCTTCATGGCAGCCCCTACCACATCGCATGCGGCAAGGCAGTTCCAGGCGATGACACCAATCCCGTCCCCTTTTTTAATCCCTATAGATTTTAAGGCATGGATGATCCCGTTCACCCTTTCGTTGAATTTGAGGAAGCTTACCCTGTCCTCTTTATATACGAAAGCGAGGTTGTCCGGGTATAGAAGGGCATTTCTGTATATGATATCACCGTAGGTGCCAATCGGGTAGCGGCTCAACTCCTTCAGTATGAATCTTTCCAAAATCAAACCTCCTCTTTTTTTCTCTCAAATTGCGGTCACCCTGCATGGAATACCCTTTAAATCTGAAGTGCCTATACCGGGGTCATAGGGAGAACCGCATAGGGTCAGTATATATTACATCTGTCCCAGTCAAACATTCTATCACGACTCTCAATAAACCACCAGCCAAAAGATTGAATCTGATATTGGTAATACCATCGGGAGTTTACCTATCGTCTTTTGTCTCCATAAGGGAGCATCATAAGGGGGATAAGCCCCAGCACAGGCATAACTGTAATAAGATACATCACGGTCATAATCCCCCATCTGTCTGCCATTAGACCAAAGACCCCTGCTCCAACCCCGCCTATACCAATCGTAAAGCCAAGCATCAACCCCGAGGCCACACCAAGCCATTTCTTGAGGAGATTCTGGCCCATAACAACGGTGACGGAGAAGGAAGAGATCAACACAAAGCCTACCACAAAGACAACTATAAAGGCCCAAATACCAGAGACATTGAGAAAAAGAAACATCAAAGGGGTCGATAAGGCCATGGATAGACAGGAAAACCTCTTATGTCCCATCCTGTCAGAGACAATACCTCCGGCGAGGGTCCCTACGGCACCCCCTATGAGAAAGGCAAAGACAAGCCTACCTGCGGTTATGGGGTCACCGTTTAGATATTTTATAAAATAGAATGGGGCAAAGGCCATAACACCCATATGGGCCCATGACCGCATGGAGACAGCGAGAACAAGGAGGATCATGGGATACATAATCCCACCTTCACCACCCTTTTCTGTTTGATGGGGATCCTTTCTATTTATTAGCTCTTCTCTTAGGGGGGCTTTTAAGATGGGATGAAAGATTATGAGCATCGACAGGATCAAAATACCGATTATGAGAAAAAGAAGGGTTCCTCTAATACCTGCCACCTCCACCGCCGTTGTGACGAAAAGAGGTCCCAAGGCAAGCCCCAGATTACCCCCAACCTGAAAAAAGGACATACCCGTTGCCTTTTTTTCTCCTGTAAAAAAGTGCATCGTTTTAAACCCTTCGGGATGGTAAAGGGCTACACCCAGTCCATTTATAAAGACGAACATAAGAAGGATCGGATATGAAGGGGCAATGCCCATGAGGGAAAAGCCAAGATATGTGAGGAATACAGAAAACGGCAAAAGCCATCTCACCTCCACCCTATCTGAAAAATATCCAAAACCAGGCTGGATGATTGAGGATGTGAGATTCGATACCATGATGGTTAATCCCACCTGGGTATAGCTTAAGCCCAGTAATTCTCTTAATATAGGCATCAGGGCAGGTATGGCAGAGCCTGTAAGGTCTATGCAGAGATGGCTCAAACTGAGTATCGTTATTATCTTAAGGTTCATCTTTAAATTGCGAGAAATTCCCTTTCAACATAGGAAGGGGATACCTTCAAATAATCTCCTCCTGTGTGTTGCAATTCTATAATGTATATGGATATAAATACAAGTTTAATTTTATTGAGCCTCCCCCTCTCGCTCCCTTCCGGGAGCTATGAGGAGCATCCCTTCTAACCTCATGGCCACATACCCCTTGCTTTTAATGCCTTCACGATCTTCTCGGGGGTTACGGGCTTACTATTTCTGGGGCTTGCGTCGCCCCCTCCACGGGCAAAAGCCCGTTGAGCCTCCCCCTCTCGCTCCCTTCCGGGAGCTATGAGGAGCATCCCTTCTAACCTCATGGCCACATACCCCTTGCT
>JAOAGQ010000065.1 GCA_026415675.1 Syntrophorhabdaceae bacterium | reverse complement strand
CATTGAGTACGGGGCGGACATCACCGTACTTTCCGCAACAAAGTTTATCGGGGGGCATGGTACCTCAATCGGCGGTGTGATTGTAGATTCCGGTAAGTTTAACTGGAACAACGGAAGATTCCCCATGTTTACAGAGCCCGACCCGAGTTACCACGGACTTAAATTCTGGGATACCTTTGGGAATCTACCGGGGGTGGGAAATATCGCCTTCATAATACTCGTCAGGGTTGAGCTCTTAAGGGATTTAGGCCCTGCCTTAAGCCCTTTTAATTCTTTTCTATTTCTCCAGGGCCTTGAGACCCTCCCCTTGAGACAGAGGAAGCATTCGGAGAATGCATTGAAAATCGCCGAGTTTTTAAAAGGACATCCCCTTGTTTCATGGGTAAATTATCCGGGATTAAAGGAGAATCCGGCCTATTGGGTAGCATCAAAATATCTGAAAGATGGGTTCGGTGCCATTGTAGGCTTTGGTATTAAAGGGGGTCTTGAGGCGGGGAAACGTTTTATCAATTCGGTAAAACTGTTATCCCATCTCGCGAACATTGGGGATGCAAAATCCCTTGTCATACACCCCGCATCAACAACCCATCAACAGCTAACGAAGGAAGAGCAGGAATCAACGGGGGTTACAGAAGATTACATCAGGCTCTCTATCGGTATAGAGGACGTGGAGGACATCAAAGAAGACATAGACCAGGCATTGCAGAAGGCGGTAAAAGGCTAACGGGAAGGGCAAAGATGAAAAAAGGATCTTTAAGACAGGGTTCACTGAGGTTTGTTGAGACAGAGTATTTTACCTTCGCCCATCCTCCTTATGTATTCGAACTTGAGGGGGGTGGAAGATTGGGGCCTGTAACTATTGCGTATGAGACGTACGGCACGTTAAACAGGGATAAATCGAATGGGATCCTCATCCTCCATGCCTTGACAGGAGATGCCCATGCAGCAGGATACCACGAAGGGGATAAAGACCCGGGGTGGTGGGACAGTATGATAGGTCCGGGAAAGGCCTTTGATACGAACAGATACTTTGTCATATGTTCAAATGTGATCGGTGGGTGCAAGGGTTCAACGGGGCCTTCATCGATAAACCCCGAAACAGGAAGGCCCTATGGCCTTAACTTTCCCATTATCACGATCAAGGATATGGTTAATGCCCAGGCGAGGCTTATAGATTACCTCGGTATCGAAAGACTCCTCTGTGTTGCAGGGGGTTCTATGGGGGGTATGCAGGTACTCCAGTGGGTCGTGTCGTATCCCGAAAGGGTGGCTTCAGCCATACCCATTGCAACAACGGCCACCCATTCTCCCCAGCAGATCGCATTCAATGAAGTGGGAAGGCAGGCGATTATGGCAGACCCCAACTGGAATAACGGTGACTACTACGGAGGACCGCTGCCTGTTAAGGGATTAAGCGTGGCCCGGATGGTGGGGCATATCACATATATGAGTGATGAGTCGATGAACGAGAAGTTTGGCAGGCGAGTGAAAAACGAAAAAAAGCCGTTTAAATTCAGTCCCGAATTCGAGGTTGAAGGCTATCTCCAGTACAGGGGAGACAATTTTATCAAAAGATTCGACCCTAACTCTTACCTATATATAACAAAGGCCATAGACTACTTTGACCTTTCCAACGGGGTGGGACTCCATAATCTACTAAAAGGGATAAAGACTAAGTTTCTCATAATAGCGTTCAAATCAGACTGGCTCTATCCTCCGTATCAATCCCAGGAGATAGCAAGGGCCTGCAAAAGGGCAGGGGTTGAGGCGATCTACTGTGAATTGAATTCAAACTACGGTCACGATGCCTTCCTTGTGGAGGTGGATGAACAGGCACATCTGATAACCCATTTTTTAAATAAGGTGGCTGAAAGTATAAAGAGATGAAGACAGGGCTTGATCACAGGATTATCATGGAATTCATCGATGATGGCTCAACGGTCCTTGACCTTGGCTGCGGCACAGGGGAGCTCCTCTGTCTCCTTGCAGAAGAAAAGGACGTAAAGGGTCAGGGAATAGAGATAGACGATAAGGCGATTTTCGAGTGTGTGGCAAAGGGGCTAAATGTATTCCATGATGATATAGACACAGGGCTTCCCGAATACGGGGATAAATCTTTCGACTATGTGGTCTTGAACCAGAGCCTACAGCAGGTAAAAAAACCCGACCATGTGTTGAGAGAGGCCATAAGGGTGGGGAGAAAGGTGATTGTGGGTATCCCCAATTTTGCATATATAAAGGCGAGATTACAGATAGGTTTTTTAGGAAGGGTGCCTGTTACCCCATCACTCCCTTACCAGTGGTATGATACGCCGAATCTCCATTTTTTAAGCCTCCTCGACTTCATCGAGTATTGTCATAAAAAAGGATTTGTGATAGAAAAAAGCCGCTATATTGGAAAAAAGAGGGAAGTGCACATACTTCCCAATCTATTTGCCCTGACAGGGGTTTTTCTCCTTGCAGGGGAGGTTAAAGGGTGAAAAGCGACAGGAGTAAGGTTGATAATGAAGACAACGGTAAATATTCCAAATTCAGATAGTAACAGAAAAATTGAGATCTCCGTTTTTGATGCCCGAAGACTGATAAAAGAGGATCCCCGGGTAACGGTGATAGATGTGAGGGAAAGGGGGGCCTCATTGGGTCACATCCCTGGTGCATTATTCATACCCTTTGAAGCCCTGGAGGAGAGGGTGGATATGCTTCCTGCTAAGAAGGACACCCCTATTCTGATCTATTGCGGTTCAGGTATTATTTCGGCCGGGGCTGTTACGATACTTAGAAAACTGGGTTATACCGATGTCCATTCCATAACAGGGGGTTTTAATGCCTGGCAGGTTCAGGGTTTTGAGATAGCCTCGGACGGAAGGTTAACTGTAGAAGAGTTGAATAGGTACAGTAGAAACATACTGCTGGAAGAGATAGGGGTTGAGGGGCAACTGAAGCTTCTTGCCGCAAAGGTATTGATCGTGGGTGCAGGAGGTCTTGGAAGCCCCGCGGCCTTGTACCTCGCAGCCGCCGGTATTGGCACCCTGGGTATCGCCGATTTCGATATCCTTGAGGTATCGAATCTAAACAGGCAAATCATACACACAACAGAGGATGTGGGGAGACTAAAGACAGATTCGGCAAAGGATGGTATAAAAAGGCTCAATCCTGATATAAATGTCATAACATACAACGAGAGATTAACGGCAAAAAACGCCCTTGAGATAGCTAAAAAATACGATGTGATCATGGATGCAACAGATAACATAAGGACAAAGTTTCTCTTAAACGATGTGGCCTTTTTTGCAGGAAAACCCTATGTCTTTGGGGGAGCCGTAAGATTCGAGGGGCAGGCCGGGGTGTTTTTCCCCCGAGGGGGTGGCCCCTGTTTGAGGTGTCTGTTCCCGAAGGAGCCCCAAGAGAGGCTTGTCCCTACCTGAACTGAGGTGGGAGTCCTCGGGGTAGTCCCGGGACAGATAGGCCTGGTTCAGGCCATGGAGGTGATAAAGCTCATCTTAAAGATAGGTAAGCCTCTGATAGGAAGGTTCCTCATATATAGCGCATTGACCACAGGTTTTGATGTGATGACCGTGGCAAGGAATCCCGATTGCCCCCTGTGCGGGGAAAGGCCGATCATCAAGGCATTAAAGGGGGATGAGAATGGTGATGGTTGTGGGGTTTAGTATAAAAAAGGAGATAGAACGGAGGGAATAAATGGCGAATATATATCAGGACAACTCATATTCAATAGGGAGGTCACCCCTTGTGAGGTTAAACAAGGTGGTCGATGGGGCCTATGCAACGGTTCTTGCAAAGATAGAGGGGAGAAACCCTGCCTATTCTGTTAAATGTCGAATAGGGGCGGCCATGATACTGTCTCTTATACACATCT
>JAOAGQ010000063.1 GCA_026415675.1 Syntrophorhabdaceae bacterium | reverse complement strand
TATGCAAGGAATGTATCATACCATTTAACAGTATCTGCAACAGAAAAAACAGGGTCTCCAGTGCCGTGATACACAATGAGTTTTGTGTGAGTATGTGGTAATTTTTTCATCAAAGGATCAGGTGGGGTCATAAATGACATTGCTGATTCTGTATAAGTAGCATTTGTAGCATATATTTTAGGAGCATCTCTATCAACATCAAAGCCTGTTCCTGACCAATTAAGAGCATAATCAAGTAAAGTGTTACCCGTACCATTAAGAATCGTAGGGTCCTGAGGTGGCACAGTAAAAACAAATGCTACGGCTAGGGGGTCGCGGTTTGTTATGGAGGCAGAGAATTTCCATGATCGCCAACCAGAAGATCTGATGCCGGGGTCCCATGGAAAATTAATGTATAAGGGGGTACCTTTACTATTTCTTATACCAGCATGAACCGAGGTAAGCACAGCTTTTTGTCCTATGGTCAAACAGGTGCCATTTCTTGCGCCTGCACAGGTAGGCACATCTGAATAGAGATCAAAAGTATCCTGACATTTAACCCAGTCAGTAACCATACCATCTTTTACCCCATCAAGGGTATCACATTTTGCTATAATTGCATCTGAGACAAGAGCAAGTTCCGTGGCTGTAAAACTTGTATTAATATCGGGCCTTCCTGTGTTTGCACTAACATCTGATATTGTTGCAAACTGTTGAGCCCCCCAAAGTTGAGCTATAGCAGCCTGAGGCAGATTGATACCTGGATCCCCCGCCAATATTCCATCATACATGTCAGCATACCTTGAAGCAGCTACCATAGCATGTCTACCACCGTTGGAACAACCGCCAAGATAAGATTTATCAGGAAATTTTCCATAATAGGTTTTTATTAGATTTTTCGCCATTGGTGTTAGCTGGGCTACAGCATTATATCCATAATCAATGCGTGCTTGCGGGTCTAACCCAAATACACCACCACCAATAGTAGTTGCCTCCGCTGTATGTCCTGCATCAGAGCTTATTACTGCAAACCCTTTTTTTAAGGCATTTGATGTAGGTCCGCCTCCACCTATACCACCATAGGCAGTAACAACACTACCATCTAAACCTCCATTTGCTTGGTAAAAAAATCTACCATTCCAGTTAGTTGGTAAGCGCATCTCAAAACCTATTGCATAATTTTTTCCATCTACCGGGCTTACGCGTGGATTCATGAAACCTTTAACAACCACGTGCTCAGGCATAGGGCCAATACCTGTTACATTTACTGATGAATCTGCAACAAATGTGGTTGATGTTATTGTTGTATTTGGATAGGAAAATGCAGCTGGAAGAGCAGCGGCTGCGGCCTGTGCTGTTGCAGCCAGTGTTGGTGTACCCCCTACTGCTACAGTAGGAGTATAATTATTTATAGGTGAATCACTGTTCCCTCCTCCGCAGGCAGCAACAAGAAAAAATAATGCCAACAACAAAAAGATATTCTTTCGCATAATGCTACCTCCTTGGCAATAAGTCTTTTAATCATCAATTCGTAATCAATTTTTTGTTCCACCCCCTTTCTGTCTAAATATTAAATGGTACAATAATTTAACTATCAAATAATTCACAATCTCATATCATGTCAAGAAAAAAATAAACCTTGTCATCTTAAAGTTAAAACCGAACCGATTTTGATACATTTAAAAGTTAAAACCGAACTCTTGTGACCATAAAGATGGTTATTATTACCTTCACCATGACTAAAAAAGGAGGATGTTCACTATGGCCGAGCAAATACACAAAAGGTTAACTGTTGAAGAGGTAAAAAAATTCTGAAGCGGTACATTGATAAGGAAATAGACAGACTTGCCGCACAGACACTTCTTGGAATCAAAAAGACACAACTTTTCAAACTAATAAAGGAATATAAGAAAGACCAACAAGGATTTTCAATCACCTATAAACGAACAACATCCAAAGACAAAAATATTGACGAACGATTATTTTATTGTTATAATGTTTATGTATTTAGAAACTAAGAAAGATTGAAATATGAACAACGAAAAAGATAAAAACCTATATGAGCTTCAGGCAAATGTCTGTCTTGCTATGGCAAACCCGAAAAGGCTTCAGATATTGAACCTGCTAAAAGATGGGGAGATGTCGGTAAGTGAGATTATAAGGATCACAGAATTACCGAAGGCAAATGTATCCCAGCACCTATCGATCTTGAAGCAGCACGGAATCGTATCATACCGGAGAGAGGGGACTTCCGTTTTTTACAGGATAGCAAATCCAAAGATATCAGAGGCATGCGCGATAATGCGGGAGGTACTCGTTGAATCCTTAAAGACAAAGGAGACCCTATCAAAAATGATAAGAGGTGAAAAGGAAGAGGACCTTGAAATATAATTTTTTTACACCTTTGTTTCTAAATATCGAAATATTTTAATAATAGCATAGGAGGTTTTCAATGGAGAGAAAAGAGGAGTTGAAAAGGAAAAAAAGGGAGAGAAGAATAAAGCAGTTTATCATGGGTACAGTGTTTATAGTCCTTTTGATAGGAGGCTGGTATTTTTCCCTGATCGGCTATTTCATTCCCCTGTGCATGGTTGCTGGCATTGGGATGGCAAGCATAAAGGGGAGGAAATGGTGTAACTGGTATTGTCCGAGAGGTTCATTTGCCGACTCTTACATGAAGATTATAAGTCCGGAAAAGAGGATACCCGATTTTCTTAAAAAGACCCCTGTAAGGGTAGGGGTCCTCCTATTCCTCATAGGCATGCTCACCTATCAGATCATAAGGCTATGGCCTGACTTCTACGGTATAGGGAGATTTTTTGTTATACTTTTGACCATAACCACAACGGTAGGGATTATTCTCGGGATTTTGCTCCATCAACGCTCGTGGTGTTATATATGTCCCATAGGTACCCTCTCTAACTGGGTGGGGAAAAACAGATATAAACTGACGATTGAGCCTGAAAAATGTATAGAGTGTAAACTCTGCTACAAAACATGCCCTATGCAACTTACTCCCTTTGAGATGAAGCATGAAAAAGAGATGAAGTTCAAAGGGGATTGTCTCAAATGCGGGTTATGTGTTGCTACATGCCCCAAAGAAGCCCTTAAGTTCCCAGGTTAATATCCCTTTTGCCAATCTCTAAATAAAGGGCCTCAAGTACATTACGGTATGGAAGGCCCTTCTTTTCCGATATACTTTTTACATCCTCGTATTCAATATGGGTCTTGATCGGCTTGCCCTCATTATCAAAACCGACTTTAACCCTTATATCACCTAAGCTCGTACTTATCGTTCTTACTTCCCTCTGTAAGGCAGTCCTATGTTCCCTTCTTATCCTTATGCCGAAAGTCGTTGTTTCATGGAGCATAAGGTTTTTTATCTCCTCCATTTTTTCTTCCTTTACGATGACGGATAGACGTATCCCAGGTCTACCCTTTTTCATATAAACGGGGAAATATAGCACATCGAGGGCCCCTTGACCTCTGATCCTGTCTGCGACCGCCCCGAGATACTCTGTCTCCATATCGTCCATATCCGCCTCGAGGATATACACCTCTTCATCGGAAGAGACCCTATCGATACGGCCAAAAAAAAGTCTCAATACATCGGGCCTCTCTGTTTTATATGTTCCCACTCCATATCCAATCTTTTCGATTTTGAAGGGAGGGGGCATGGTGTTCTTATCTTTAACATAATGGGACACGATGGCAGCACCCGTTGGGGTTGTAAGTTCAAGGGGGACATCTAAAAAATAAGTATTAAACCCCGATAGCATTTCAAGGGTAACAGGGGGTGGGTTAGGGATCATCCCATGGGATGTCTTTATCGTACCTCTCCCGTGAGGTATTGGCCCTGCATAAACCCTTTCCACTTCGAAATAGTCCATCCCGTAGGCAACACCAAAAAGGTCGATCAGGGTATCTATATTCGATAGTTCATGGAGATGGAGTTCGTCTTTCGAGAGATTGTGAACCTTCCCTTCGGCACCGATTATCGACTCGAGCATCTGTCGCACATGTTCCTTTATAGAATCCCTGCATTGGACCTCTTCGATCAATTTGAACATCTCGTTTATCGTGAGATGGGTATGGGAATGGCCGATTTTTAAATGGATACCCTTTACTACCCCGGACTCCAAACGCTCAGGTATGACATCCGGAATCTGAAGGGGAAACTTCTTCAATAATTCCATGAGTCCATCAAAGGGTAAACCGGCATCCAGGAAGGCACTTATCGTCATATCACCGCTTATACCAAATATGGGGTCTATGTAAACTATCCTCATAAACGGTTTATCAATGTAGCAAAGTAGGCTGCACCAAAGCCGTTGTCGATATTGAATACAGATATGGTGGAGCATGAGTTTAGCATGGCAAGAAGGGCGGAGAGACCACCGAAGTTTGCACCATAGCCAACACTTGTAGGTACCCCTATCACAGGGACATTTACTATACCTGCCACAACCGACGGTAAAGCCCCCTCCATACCTGCTGTGACTATGATTACCCTTGCTTTTTTTAAGGTTTCCATGTTCTGAAAGAGCCTGTGTATACCTGCAACGCCAACATCGTATAGCCTCTCCGTTTTGTTACCGAAGAAGAGAGACGTTACATAGGCCTCTTCCGCTACCCTTGCGTCACTTGTGCCTGCGGATACAATAAGAACAACGCCCTTGCCCCTTATCGTATCATCGTTCTTTATATAGAAACATCGTCCCCGTTCGTTGTATACCCCTTCGGGGTATTCTCTCTGGATCGTTCTACTTTTGAGTTTTCCAATCCTCGTTACAAGCACATTCTGCCCCTTCTCTCTCATTGCCCCTATAATATCGAGAATCTCCCGAGCACTCTTCCCCTCACCGAAGACCACCTCCTCCATACCTCTTCGGACAATACGGTGATGGTCAACCTTTGTATGCTCCAAATCCTGATAGGGGAGGTCTTTTAGCGCCTCTATGGCCCCCTCTACCTCTATCTCCCCATTCCTTACACCCTTCAGTAGCCTTATCAATCTCTCTTCAATCATCGTTCATTCCAGCGTAAAGGCATGTTTAACGATACTTACCTTTTCCTTTTCAATGCCCACAACATCGAATCTTATTTTTCTGTCAAAGCAGTTGTTATGTTTCATATAAAACATGGCGGTCTTTATGATCCTCCTCTGTTTGATTCTGTTGACCGCCTCAAAGGGACTTCCGTAAAAAGAGGAGTTTCTCTTCTTCACCTCAACAAAGACAAGGTATCCGTCTTCTTCGGCTATGATGTCGAGTTCCCCGAAGGGACTCCGATAGTTCTTTTCTATGATTCTGTACCCATTCTCTTTTAGTGCCCAAAGGGCAGATTCCTCACCTTTTGAGCCTTCCAGCCTTTTGTTAGACAAAATATTCTTTAACCCCCTTAAATGTCCTTCTATGGACCGGAGAAGGTCCGTATCTCTTAATCGCCTTTAGATGCTCTGAAGTCGGGTAACCTTTATTCTTTTTAAAGTTATACTGGGGATAAAGGTCGTGGAGTTCATCCATGATCCTGTCCCTTGTAACCTTTGCAATGATCGATGCGCAGGCTATGAAAAAACAGCGCCTATCCCCCTTTACTACAGGTTTACTCTCTGGATGAGAAAGGATACGATAATTTCCATCGATCAGGAGGAGATCCGGTTCTATCCCGGTATCCATGAGGGCCCTCTCCATGGACAAAAGACTCGCATGAAGGATGTTCAACCTCTCTATCTCCCCCTGGGTTGATATACCTATTCCAACTCTATACGCATTTTCATGGATCCATTCGAAGAGCTCGACCCTTTTTCTCTCTGTGAGAAGCTTTGAATCGTTTATACCGTTTTTCTCTCCAGGTATCTCCTGCCAGATAACACAGGAGGCAACTACGGGGCCTGCAATGGGCCCCCTTCCTGCCTCATCTATCCCCCCGACAAACCCTTTGAAGGTACAGGTCATCTATCCCTTTTCTCTTTAAGTTTAGCCGCCTTACCCTTTAAATTTCTCAAGAAATAGAGCTTCGACCTTCTCACCCTGTTTTTACCGGTGACCTCTATCGTATCTATGAGAGGGGAGTGTATGGGAAAGGTCTTCTCCACCCCTACACCAAAAGAGACCTTCCTTACCGTAAAAGAGGCCCTTGTATTGCCCCCCCTTCTCCTTATGACAACGCCTTCAAATACCTGGATTCTCTCCTTATCACCCTCGAAAATTTTCGTGTATACTTTAACGTTGTCTCCAACATTTATCTCCGGTAGATCAAGCCGCATGTGCTCTTTTTCCAGTAAATCGATCATTTCATTCATCTTTGCCTCCTCTTTCACCAAATATTCTATCAAGAACGATACCAAAGGCAACCCTTAAAGATAGGTGGTTATAGCTGCCTCTCCCTTTTATTGGTATCAGTACCTTATCACACATCTTTACCGTCTCATCCGTTAAACCCCATCCTGTACCGAAAAGTATAAGAAAGGGTCTCTCCTCTCTCTCTATCCAATTCCTTAAGGTCTTATAACCTATGGCCTTTTCCCTTCTTTCTATCGATGATGTCCCGATAATTACAGGTTCACCGTTCCTTTTAACCTCTGAGATGACCTCGTCAAATGACCCTATGATTTTTATCTTATCTAACGCAATACCCCTTAACGGGTTATAAACAGAGCCGTAACCCCTGTTCCAGTGTTCTATAAGCCTTTCCATTATCTCTCTCTGTTTGGAGAGAGGCGTAACAATATAGCATAAATCGATATCAAATGTCATGCAACTTCTTGCGATATCGTGGAGTTCTATATTTGTAACGCTTGTCGCAATGATCTTTCTGTTTTTATCATAGGCGGGGTAGTGAATAACTGCCACATATACCTTACTCAAGAATCTCCTCCATTATTTCCCTTATTAATATTAGGTCCTCTTCTGTGGGTTTAAACTGACCCATGAGATCCGGTCTTTTTAGAATCGTTTTTCTTATCGCCTCCTTCCGCCTCCACTTCCTTATCTCCTCATGATTTCCCGAGAGAAGAGGGGCAGGCACCTCCATACCCATAAATACCTGTGGTCTTGTATACTGGGGGTATTCAAGGAGATTCTCGTTTAAACTCTCCTCTTTTATCGATTCACTATTTCCAAGAACCCCGGGGATATGGCGAAGGATCGCATCGATAAGGACAAGGGCCGGGAACTCCCCCCCTGATAGAACATAGTCACCGATCGACACCTCTTCATCCACAAAATGGAGTATCCTCTCGTCTATCCCTTCATATCTACCGCAGATAAGGCATATAAAGCTCTGCCTGGCAAGTCTTGCGGCCATCTCATCATTTAATATCCTCCCCTGCGGTGTAAGAAGTATATATTTCGGTCTTCTTCCCTTCTCTTTTTCTAAATACTCCATGGCGTTATATATCGGTTCGATCTTCATCACCATTCCAGGCCCGCCACCGTAAGGGGCATCATCGCATGTTTTATGTATATCTTTCGCGAAATCCCTTATGTTTATTATGGTAAAATCGACAAGCCCTTTCTGCCTTGCCCTCTTTATTATGCTTTCACCGAGAGGGGAATCGAATATACCGGGAAAGATTGTCAGTATCCCTATCTCCATGATTTTCCGTTCCTTTTCTTAAGGGCATAATATAACATAATTTCCATATCTATGCTAAACCCTGTTCGATGTCTTATCTTCCGTGCTGGTTTTGACCTCAGATGCTTTGGAATAGATGTCTATATCACATCTAACCCTGTAATCCCCCATCTTTTCTTGTTATACATATCAAGGTGTTACCACCGAGAACTACCTCATTCTTTAAGGTTAGATGGTATCCATCCTTTTCTTTCCTCTTCTTCGACGAAAGCCAAGCGCATAACTTTAGAATAAATACAACAGGGAGAAAAAAATACTGCCTCTTTTTTCTCTTATCCCTTAAGATTGCCTCTATCTTAAGCCCATTTATCTCAAACATAAAATTCAGGATTGTGATCGTTAAAGGGGAATTGTGGAAATTGAACAGTTTACATCCCTCTTGTTTATAGTCTTTCAGGGTTTTTGGTTTGGTAAGATACCCCTTTAGAAAGTACCGGAGCCTTTTTTCGATGTTCGAGTAATTGGGAAGGGTGAATACCCCTATGCCTCCGGGCTTTAGAACCCTCCCGAATTCTTGAACGGCCCTATATGGATTGCACATATGTTCAAGTCCATCAACACAGCATATATAATCAAAAGAGGCATCCGGCGCATCTATCTTCTCATTAAGATCCGTGTATATACATTCTATACCATGGGCCTTTACGATCTCCGGTTCAATCTCCCCACATATTACGGTATAGCCCATCTCTTTTAATCTTTTCGATAGATGACCGTAACCCCCAGGGGCATCAAAGACCTTACCCGGGGGTTGTTTTGAAAAAAATTCAACAAGCACCCTGTGTATCTCGTGACGGGCCTTCGGAAAGATCTGATCCTCCCCCTCTATGGGATATCGGCTCTTTTCGACCATCGTTATTTATACACCAGATTGCTTTGTTATGCTATGCAAATTAAAAAATAGCTATCAATCCATTATAACATAGTTTCTCTTTATTGCCCGGGCGTTAAGTCGGCAATCTACGATAAAGTGATAAAAATCATTTATTTTTATAAAAAAATAGGCCATATTACAACTATAATCTCTTTTTAAACTAACCTGGAATTTTAGCTATAAGGCCTCACACATTAACCATCAAAGGAGGCTTCAATGGTCATATATCAAGCCTTAAAAAAACTATTTTCCCTCCATCTTTTAACACCCACCCTTTTTCTTTTTCTCCTTGCCGCCACCCCCTCCATTACAACGGCAACACAACTATTTCTAGTTTCCAATTTCAACAGCCATACCGAGGTTGATCTCGTATTTGGCACCGAGGCGTCAACAAAGGAAGAAGAAAGCGTTGTCCGGAATTGTGTAAAGTCAGAGCTTTACAGGGGAGATAGACTCATTGCTTCAACTGGATACGGAGTCATTAAATTTATAGATAGAGGGGTCACAAAGGGTAAGGATTATACATACAGGGTTGTAGGATATTCAAGTTGTAATGACACGAAATGGAGTTATACGGCTGAAAGATCAATTACAGTCAACACAGGGACTGTAAACGGTTTGTTTGTGCGTCCCATGACCCTAAGCGACAACTGGGAGGTTGGCTCCCTTTATTTAATGGAGAAACTTATCGTGGAAGGAGGAACTTTAAAGGGTACATCTGAATTGTCGTCAACAATCTATATCCACGAAGGGGGAGACCTTGAAATACGGGGAGGTACCCTTGATAATATTTCAGTTGTTCTTGACAACAAAGGGGTCTTCAGTGCCGATAGCTCTACCATTGTGAAAGTATCGTTAAAAAATTACTATACCTCTACAAAAGATTCATATGTACGCTCTTTCTCGAATAACATATTAAACGGGTTCTCTTTTGAATCCGATAAATACTATCTACCCACGCTAAAAATAAATAATTTTACAAATAATAAGGGAAGCGCAGGTACGATAAACTTACTCGCCTCCTCGGATTTTGTTTTACAGAACAATAGCCTTCAGGGGGCGAAGGTAAGTCTATTTCCAGCAACAACGAATACATCTATTACTATTCAGAACAATACTTTCGAAACATTGCGCATCTTTAATCCTTTATCTATAAACAGCCCCCTGTCCATAAAAAATAACATTATAAATGGCCCAATTGAGATCCAGTATGCAAAAAATCAGCCTTTCGTTGTTACAAAAAATAGAGCTTCCTCGGTGATCGTAAGTGGACCACTATATATAAGTGAGAATGATACAAGGTCGATTACACTAAAAGAATCTCCCCCATCTTACAACAGGATAATCAGTAAAAACACCTTAACCCCTGTCTCTACAAAAAATGATTCCATGTACGGCATAAAGCTAGGAGGACAAGGAGAGGACGCCCTCCATAATTATCCAGGAGATGACATCTTCATTTCGGGTAATACGATAAACTGTACACAGGGAGACTATGATTATACATGGGGTATAAGTTTAAAATACGGCTCTTCGGGCAACCTTATAACAGAAAATGGGATGAACGGATGCCTCTGGGGTATTGATCTTAACGGATATGAAAGTACCGTAAAAAAGAACGTGGTGAAAGACAATGCCATCAAAAATAACGGGAGTGGTCGTGAAGGCATTTATTTAGGATGGGATGCGGTGGAAAATATCATTGAGAGTAATTACGTATCGGGGTATAACTCCGGGATATATATGCACGGGGGGCAGTACCATCCGTTAAGGACAACAGCGGATGTTTCCGGAAATATCCTCATGGGTAATACATCCGAGGAAAACTATTATGCCCTCTATATGTATAACGGTGCAAGAAACAATAAATTCTATAATAATGTCTTCAAGAAGAAGGCCGCCGGTTACTCTTATTTAACAAATTCTATTAACACGGAAAACAAATGTGGTTCCACAGTCTGTCCCAATGAATTCAACCTGCCGGAGCTCAAAGAAGAGATGAACGTCGTAGGAGGCCCTTATACAGGGGGCAATTACTGGAGTACATACACAGGTACAGATGCAAACAAAGATGGCATAGGGGACACTTCTTTCAGTAGTAGCGGCATTACAGACAGATATCCCCTCCTTCTGCCCCAATTACGTATAATTCCAGGGGATATGAACCCGAAAAATAAGCCTTATCTCAAAGGTGAACCTGCCGATGTGCTACATATCAAGGTCGAAAACAACGACCGGAACAACCGTGATATTGCCCTTGAGAAAATGACTTTTGCCTTTATGGGGAACGGGAAGATAACGGATGTAACAAACGTTTATCTATATAAAGGGTCATCCTGTAACGATTTGCAGGGTTCTCTCCTTAAAAGCGGGGGCTTTTCGGGCAATACGGTCCTATTCGACGGTATGAATGAAATAGTCTCTAAGGGAATACCTGTATGCTACTTTATCCGATACAACCTTCAGACACCTACCCCCTGCGCAGAATACGGTGCCCTAACAGCAGGCTCCGGGGCAAAGGCAAAAATCCCTGCCGATGGTTCCGATGTCCAGATAGGGGGCATGGCCTCAGGTACGTTGAACATGGGATACCCTGAGATTGCCCTTTATGAGCCCTTAAAGCGCTCAGGGGTTGTGAAAAAACCCCTTGACACCCCCCTTCCTGTCATGATCAAGGATGTTGACGGCGAGGATACCCCCTTCTGGAAGGCAAAATATGTTTTCTCCCAGGTCCCTGGCGGTGCAACGGGATATACGTTCGACAATGAAGATATAGAAAAGCTTACCCCATTCAATGCCCAGTTAATAGCTACATCAGGCCTCACGTTAGGGGATAAAATCGGCCTTTATAATGTATCCGTAACCCCTGAACTGTCAGGGGGTAATTATCAATGTCCCGATACCACCCCTCAAGAAAAGATATATGAGGTCTTTGCAGCAGGTATTGAGGTCTCCGCCCAGAATGACGGTATGGAAGGAGATACCTTTGGCACTTACATCACGGGGATTGAGGCGAAGAACAAATTTACCGCCATCCCGAAACTACCCCCGGGGGATACAAGGACGGTAAAGAAGGTAACCTTTAAGATGGGTAACACGATAAAGGAGGATACCGCAGAACCGTATGAGGCAGAATTCAATATGGCGGAGGCGAAAAATGGGGAATATATAACCGTAAGCGCCATTATGAGTGATAACTCTGTCGTGGAACAGGAGTACCCCATAAAGGCGATCACCCTCCCCGGATGGTTCGATGGGGTGAAGACAATAGTCAAGTCCATAGAATCAAAGTTTGAGGATGATAAAGACAGATACCGTATCACCTTCACCTACCCTACCGATTTCATCTGGTCAAACCCTATACCTTCATGGGTGCCTGTTCTCGGCGCAGAAGAGGAGGAGGTAAATTTTACATCAACAATCGGTGCGGATTTTTATCTGAACGAGAATACGGGTTTTCTCGGCCAGGCAGAATTTAAGGGAGAGATACTGGGCAAGGGGTTCACCATAAAGGGGGAGATAGAGGGTCAATTCGATAGATCATTCAATCTACTTCCAGGAACGACGGGAAGTGTATATGGGGAACTGAACTTTCCTTTACCGGAGAAGACCCTGGCAAGCAAGACCATTGTCGTATACGGAGTTCCTATAACAGTAGCAATGGATGTCGGGGGTAACATAAAGGTCTTTGTAAATGCCGCCCTTGTCCTCGATGAAAAGCTGAAGTTCAGTAAACTTACATTCGCCCCTGGAACAACGATTCAACTTGACCTGACCGCCTCTGCCTCGGCAGCCTTCGGGGTGGCAAAGCTCGGTGTAAAAGGCAGCCCTACGGCAACACTACAGATAAAACTAGGCTACACAACGGCAGGGGGGTTAAAACAGGAGGCCTTTGGCGGTGAAATCACCATCCCCATCACGGTATTTGGCTCCCTCTTCTGGGATAGCATAAGCGGGGATCTCTGCGAACCTTTCGTCATAGGTCCATACAGATTCGGCAGCATGGGAGATGCGGCAGGGACCATAACCGTCACCCTGGAATCGAGGAAAACGCCGATGGAGGCGGGGAAAAGATATTATCCCTCCACCGCCGTGGCAACGGATACATCCGGCAGAAAAATCATGGTCTATACGAAAGATATATCCCCATCTTCCACTTCAATAAACCCAGAAGTGTACGGGAAGATCTATTCAGGGGGGAGTTGGGGAAGTGAGATGAGGCTCACAGATAATACACTCTGGGAGATGGATACGGATGTCACGTTCCTAAAAGATGGCAAGGCCCTCGCGGTGTGGACAAGTAACAAGCTCGATAAAAACATAACAGGGAATAATCTCCATACGATACTTAAGAACCAGGACATCGCTTATGCATATTACAACGGCACCTCATGGAGCGGTGCAGGAAGTATAATAAACGATGATTTCTCAGACGGAAATGCAAGGGTAGCCTATGATGCAAATTCAAACAAGGCAATGGCAGTATGGGTACATAACACAAATCGTGAGGATACGATGGACCCAAAGGGGAGGCAGTTATACTACTCTATCTTCGATGCCGGCGCATCGACACCGTATTGGAGCACCCCTGCCGTTATCCCGACGACAGACGATACGGCGGCGGACTATATGCCCGCCTTGGCCTCCGATGGAGAAGGAAGGTTCCATATAGTCTGGGTGAAAGACGGAGACGGAAAAATCTTTGATTTAGCGGATAACACCAAAGACAACTGGTCTGCAACGGGGAATATAAATTCAGACAGCGATATCTATTATGTGGTCTATAATGTGGGGACAGGTCAGTGGGGTTCCCCGTTAAAAATCACCCCAACGGATAATGCAGCAGAGCTTATGCCGAGCGTTGCCCTTTTTGGTTCGGAGGCAATAATCGCTTATATAAAAAGGCAGGGTCAGGAAGATAAGCTATACCTTACGAGGTCTTCTAATTTTCAGATACATGAGACCCTCGATTCCGGGGGGTACTTGATAGAAGACCCGAAGATAAGCATCTATCAGAATAAGGCGATCATCGCCTACCGCAAACATTCGGGCACGGAAGATGAGATTTATAAGGTGGAGAAGGACTTAAATCAAGGCCAGTCGCCTGTTATAAAGAAGGTAACGGATTCGGGAACTTTAAAACATGCATTTTCCGGTGCCACCGCATCTGACGGCTCCCTTGTTTTTACCTGGACATCTATCGAAAATCTTACACCTCCATCGATAGGTATGGCCGAGGCCGTAGACGGGATGATTTCATTCACCGGAAACAATACAGTACACCTTTATGATATCAGAAACGATGCCGTAGACGGGATTATGGTAACTATCCCTGTAAAAGCCTTAAAGAGGGGGAAGTTTAGTCTCAGGGCCGACCTCTACGACGAAACGGGAAACGCTTTTATCTCAAGGTCTTTGGGTCAACAGATAGAGGCCGAACAAGACCAGGAACAGAACCTGTCTTTGATATTTCCAGGGAGAGAGATTAGTGCCTCAGGGATAAACGGACCTTATACGGTAAAAAATATCGTTATACTGGAAAATACAGGGTCCATCGTTGAGGCGGCAAGGATGGATTCTACGATCAAGACAGAGGCTTATCAGGGGGCTATCTTCAGACCCCAGAGGATAATCCTTGACCGTACTGTGTATACGGATACACAGAGCAGCATGAAAATAAGGATCGAGGATGAAAATGTTTCGGGTCAGACAATTGTCGCCAAACTCTATACTTCCGCGGAGGCAGGGGTAAAGACCATTACCTTAACGGGGGTGGACGGTGTATTTCAGAAAGATGTAACGCTCACCACCACAACAGGAGGGTCCGATACACTGAAAGTAGCGGATGGAACGGCCCTCAGGGTCTCCTATACGGATACAAAGGGCAAGGAGTGGAACGCAGCGGCAGTATGGGTGATAGGACCTAAGACCCTGACAATAAAATTTGCAGGGACAGGGTCCGGTAGAGTAAGTACATCGAGAGGGGATTGTACAGGCAACTGCACTCTCATATTCAGCCACGGCCAATCCATAACCGTTTCGGCAATCTCTTCCAGCGATTCGTATCTTTTTGGATGGGGAAATACGGAATGTACCCAACAGGATACATGCACCCTCACGATGGATGGAAACAAGGAAATAGAGGTTACATTCATAAAGATCCCCCCTGGTATGTACAGACTCACCCTAAATAGTGGATGGAATTTTATCTCCCTTCCTGTTCAACCTGAGGATAGTTCGTGCAATGTAATACTAAAAGATATAAGCAACAATCTCAGGGTAGTGTGGGGATACGACAACGAGTTTAAGGTATGGAAGTTTTATAAAACAGATAAATTAACCACATCCACCCTTGGCAGGATAGATGGAGGTCTCGGGTACTGGGTATACATGAACAAGGATGCCGTATTCACGGTCTCGGGGACCCCTCAAGGGGAATGGAGATTCCCTGAACATAAAGGATGGAACCTCATAGGATGGGCAGGGAAAGATAACACAGCCGTCTCATCTTTCATGGAGCCCCACAAGGGTAAATGGGATATTATATGGGGATGGGAGAATGGTACCTGGAGGGCAAGACATGAAGACCCCGATTTCCCGTTAAATATAGAGCCTTTAATCTATTTTAACAAAGGGAAGGCATACTGGATAAAAGTGCGGTAGGGATAGATAATAGGTTTTTTATCTCCCCCATATCCTCTAAGGGGAGACTGAAGACAAAAGTTTTAAGGATCAACCCCACCCCTGTAGAGGCTTAAAGACCTTTCCTGACCCATAGGTTGCTCTATGACCAAGGAGAAGCCCATATTTTCCAGTTCTTTTCTAATTTCATCTTCTTTATCTCTGATTACTATGTATATCCTTCCACCTTTTTTGAGAAGGGGTAAGACCTCATCCGGGTTTTTTATCTCTCTGATAAACCTGCCTGTATAGAAGGGGATAAAACCCCTTAAAGTCTCATCAGGTCTATAACCGTATAGGGGCAAATCCTTAGGTACATAAGCCCCGACCTTCATCGCAAAGGGCTTTAAACTCTTATATCTATCCAGTTCGGGGGCTATATAGTTTAAGGAAAAAAGAAGAACTGCCACAAGGGCTACCCCGCTTAAGATAAAAAACCCCTCTCTCTCTCCTTTCTTAAGTCTTATCAAAGATATGGTAGATACCACGATGATAATTGGGCATATGACAAAAAGGGCTATAGCAGTTCCTTTTGAGACGGAGAGACCATAATTTTTGGGGAGATAAAAATAGGCTATAAGGAGAAATAGGCCTAACAAGGGGTAGATTATGCCATAGACACCCATAAAAAACCTATCGAGACCTTTTACTTTCTGTGATTTAATCAGATAGTCCACATAGTATCCAATGATTATGGAGATGGGGGCAAATAGGGGCAACAGATATAGTATCCTTTTCGTTGAGGCAATACTAAAGAGTATAAAGCCCGATATAAAATAACACTTCAAAAAGAGTAAGGCCCTTCTGTTATGGGTTGGGCCTTTTGAAAAGATATAATAGAAGGCAGGAAGGAGAAAGATTGACCAGGGGAGGAATCCTGCGGGGAATTCGGTGAGATAATAATAGAACGGCCGCTGGTGGCCCGATTTTCCCCCTGGAAGAAAACGCATGAGGTTGTTATCTATAAAGAAAACCTTGAGGTAGTCGAGGCCCCCCTGACTGTAGAGACCCCATACCCAGAATCCAAGGGAGATGGTAAATAGAAGAATACCTGCAAAGAGGTGCATCCCCAATACCTCTTTTAGGTTTCTATCAAAGATCAAAAATACGAGTATGGCAACAGCAGGCACCCCTATACCTATAAAACCCTTCACAAAAAAGGCGAGGGTTGAAAATAGATATAAAAGCATATAGTAGCGCCATTTATCCCCTTTATCATTACTTAGATAGCCCTTAAGAAAGGCCCACATAGCAAAATAAATAAAACATGAAAGGGCACTATCGACGACCACCCAGTGGGAGACCCTCAGATATTCAAAGGACGTGGCAAGAATAAAGGCAGAGATGAGGCCTATTTTCGTACCGAATAGGGTATAAGCGATGAGGAATGTCGCGAATACCCCTGCCATTCCGTATAAGGCGGAAGGCACCCTCGCCAATCCATCGGATACATACCCTGTAAGTTTAAAAATAAAGGCAATACTTGCGTAATAAAGGGGAGGTTCCTCGAGGAAATACCTTCCGTTTAGCATGGGCACAAACCAGTTACCGGTCAGTGCCATCTCCCTTCCTATCTCTGCTACCCTCGGCTCATCCGGTGTCCATAAGTCATGGTTGTTAAGGCCTGATAGGGATATGGACAGTACAGCCACGATAAGGGCCGCCACTTTTAAATACCGCATTCTCTCATAGTCCATAAGGCTCTTGTCCCTTTTTGTGCGTTAAGGAGACTCGATGATCAATGTTACCGGGCCTTGATTTACGAGATGGACGTCCATCATTGCCTGAAAAATGCCACTTTCCACCCGTTTTACCCGTTCTTTTGCCTTTGCAATGAAAAGGTCGTATAGTTCCTTTGCCTTATGAGGCTCCATCGCACTGGAAAAGGAAGGCCTTCTCCCTTTAGAACAATCGCCGTATAAGGTAAACTGGGATACAACGAGGAGATCCCCGTCTATATCCAAGAGGGATCTGTCAAATTTCCCTTCCTCGTTCTCGAATATCCTCAAGTTCAATACCTTTTCAACCATCCAATCGACATCTTCTTTCGTATCCTTATGCGCAACACCGAGAAGGACGAGAAAACCCTGCCCTATCTCCCCTACAACCTTTCCGTCCACCTCAACGGATGCCTTTTTGACCCTCTGTACAACGGCCCTCATGGTTAAAGTCTATTTTTCCGCTTCCCTTTCCTTTTTTGCCTGTTCTATGATCTTCTGGGCAAGGTGTGGGGGCACCTCTTCATAGTGGGAAAATTCCATGGTGAACGTACCCCTTCCCCCTGTCATGGATTTAAGGTCAGGGGCATATTTCAATACCTCGGCCATGGGGACTGCGGCCTTCACCACCTGGTTGTGGCCTTTCGATTCAACACCTAAGATCTTCCCCCTCCTCGAATTCAAATCTCCCATGATATCACCCATGTACTCGTCGGGGACTATCACTTCCATCTTCATGATCGGTTCAAGAAGGGTAGGTTGAGCCTGCTCAAGGCCCTTTTTGAATCCCATCGATGCGGCTATTTTGAAGGCCATCTCTGATGAGTCTACTTCATGGTAAGAACCATCGTATAGAATGACCCTGAAGTCTGTAACGGGGTATCCCGCGAGGATGCCCTGGGCCATCGCCTCAACGATACCTTTCTCCACTGCAGGGATGTACTGTCTCGGTATTACCCCCCCTACTATCTTGTCGACAAACTCAAAACCTGCACCTCTCGGAAGGGGTTGAAGTTCAAGCCATGTATCCCCGTACTGCCCCCTTCCACCGGATTGTCTTTTGTATTTACCCTGTACCTTAGCGGTACCCTTTATCGTCTCTTTATACGGTACCTTTGGCTCCTTCAACTCCACATCGACCCCGAATTTTCTCTTCAACTTCTCAACGATCACCTCAATATGTACCTGGCCCATGCCTGAGAGGATAAACTCCTTTGTCTGTTCGTCTCTCGAGTATTTTACGGTCAAGTCTTCTTCCATGAGTCTTGCAAGGGAGTTATTGAGCTTGTCCTCATCGCCTTTGGATTTAGGCTGTAAGGAGAAGGAGATGATGGGAGGTGTAATCTTTACCCCGCTATACCTTATCGGGGCCTTCTCATCGCATAACGTATCTCCTGTTGCCACATCCTTTAATTTGGCCACAACCGCTATATCTCCAACTGTAGCGGATGCGGCAGGTTTCTGTTTTTTTCCAACGAGGTAGAATATCTGTCCTATCCTCTCCTTTGTCTCCTTTACCGTATTCAATACGGTTGTATCGGGGTGTAGCTCTCCGGAATATACCCTGAAGAGGGTTAATTTGCCCGCAAAGGGGTCTGTTATGGTTTTGAAAACATAGGCGCTGAAAGGCGCATTGACAGTAGCCTCCCTCTTTATCACTTCCCCTGTCTTGGGGTCAACACCTTCCACCACAGGTTTATAAGTGGGGTGGGGGAAGAATGTAATGATGGCATTTAGGAGCATCGGAATACCTATGTTCTTCGTCCCTGAACCGCAAAGGACAGGTACGATTTTTCCCGATTTTATCCCCTCCTTCAGACACCTTGCGATTTCTTCTTCCTTTATTTCATCACCGTTGAGATAACGCTCCATCACCTCATCGTCCATCTCTACGGAGGTCTCTATGAGTTTTTCCCTGTAACTTTCCGCCTCCCCTTTTAAATCTCCTGGTATGTCTCCGGTATCGAAGGCACCGGAGCCATCTTTTTTAAAGATATAGGCCTTCATGTTTAGGAGGTCAACAACACCGGTAAAGTTCTCCTCCTTACCGATCGGTATCTGTATGGCAAGTATCGACTTATCGGGGAAGCTCTTTTTTATGTCATCAAGGGTCCTCTCAAAGTCAGACCTTTCCCTGTCGAGCTTATTAATAAAAATCGCCCTGGGAATTGAAAACTCGTTTGCGTACCCCCATACCTTCTCCGTCTGAACCTGAACCCCTGAAACCGCCCCTACAACTATGACGGCACCATCAACCACCCTCATGGACGAATAGGCATCCGCTACAAAATTGTCATCACCAGGGGTATCTATAAAATTAAACTTGTGCTTGTTCCATTCAAAACAGGCAAGGGAAGAAGATATGGTGATCTTCCTCTCTATCTCCTCAGGTTCATAGTCCATAAGGGATGTTCCATCGTCAACCTTTCCGAGCCTTGTATTTTCACCGGAAAGAAAAAGCATGGCCTCAACGATTGAAGTCTTTCCTTCCCCTCCATGCGAAAAAATACCTACATTTCTTATTGAATCAGGCTCATACTTTTTCATGTAAAAACTCCTTTCGATCAAATGGGAAATTGAATAAAATTCTGTGAATTTTACATGGCTTTTCCTTAAAAATCAAGCATTAAAAGACCCCGAGTTTTAGCGTTCTCCCTTATATTTTTCCGTCTTTTCCTCTACGGTTTCCGTGTGCCCTGTCCCATAGATACATATAGCTGGTTATTATCATCTACAGGTGGATGATCTCAATATCCCCCCATTTATCCCTCAGATATTCTGCTATTAGGCGGCGATGGCAATGCTGGGGTTTATCCTCACTACACAGAAGGCAGGCGTGATCGAATTCGATACGGGGGAGAACCTCCTCTACCCTGCGGGTCCTTAAAAGCTCTAAAAAAAGTTTCTCATACATTGACCAGTCCCCTTTATGCTTTTTATAGGCATCCAGAATATCCTGGGTAGGGGCCAACTCCGGCATGTGTTTATAATCGATCCCGCAGATGGCCTTCAAAAAATACTTAAGGTCATCCTTTTTTGTAAAGCCCGCAAGCTGGGAGACGTTGTTTAATCTCACATCGATCACCTTCTTCACAGATGCCTCCTTTAATCGGGTGAAAAAAGACTCGGCCGTGCTCTTTGTAAATCCTATCGTGTATATCTTCATCGCTTATCCCTTCCTGTAATTAGAATTGACGATACCATTATTTGTCAACGTATTGAATTGATTGTCAAGATACTTTTTACAGTAAATCTTGGCGTTGAATTTATTGAAAAGTATGGTAGAATAGACGAAAAATACGGATATGGAAACCCCATCGAATACTTTATATGGCAGATTATAATAGACTCAAAGAATCGACGCGGGATACGATAAAATCTTTGGGTCTTGTCTTTGGCGATATCGGAACAAGCCCAATATACACCTTAACGGTTGTCTTCCTCCTTACCAAGCCGACCGAGGCAAATGTGATAGGTGTTCTTTCCCTTGTTGTCTGGACTTTGACAATCCTTGTGTCCATCGAATATGCCTGGCTTGCCATGAGCCTTGGAGAAAAAGGTGAAGGGGGTACGATCGTGCTCCGGAGCCTCCTTCTCCGTCTCATCAAAAAAGGTAGGGCCGCCCTTTTCTTCACCATCCTCACCTTTATAGGTATTTCCCTTCTCGTAGGAGATGGGGTTATCACCCCTGCCATAAGTATCTTGAGTGCCGTTGAAGGTATGCTTCTCATCCCCGGTCTAAAACATACAAGTCAGATGACCTTGATCCTCATTGCAAGCGCCATTGCCATAGGTCTCTTTGCCTTTCAGAAAAAGGGGACGGAAAAAGTCGCCTTTGCCTTTGGTCCCCTTATGCTCTTATGGTTTATTTCCCTCGCCACCTACGGTATCCTCTCCATTTTCCATGTGCCTTATGTCTTTAAGGCCCTTAATCCCTACTATGCCTTCAAATTCATGTATGAAAACGGGATATCCGGTTTTTTTGTCCTCTCCGAGGTAATTCTCTGCGCAACGGGAGGGGAGGCCCTATATGCGGATATGGGACATCTCGGTAGAAAACCCATCATCAGGGGTTGGGTCTTTGTCTTTGTCGCCTTACTCCTCAACTACTTCGGCCAGGGGGCCTTTCTCATAAAGAATCAGGGGAGTTCGTGGAACGTACTCTTCAGTATGGTATTCCAGCATTCCGTGTTCTTATACATCCCCTTTCTCGTATTGAGCATAATCGCAACGATCATCGCCTCTCAGGCGATGATAAGCGGTATGTTCTCCGTTGTATACCAGGGTATCAACACAAGGTTGATGCCCATGCTCAAGATCGAGTACACCTCCACAAAACTCCGTTCCCAGATATACATAGGTTTTGTAAACTGGTTCCTCCTCGTTTCTGTTATCTTCATCATCTACCTCTTCAAAGAGTCGAACAAACTGGCCGCAGCATACGGGCTCGCCGTCACCGGAACAATGACCCTAACGGGGATCATGATGACAACCATATTCTATCTCCGAAAGGAAAAGGTCAAAACGGGGATCGCCTTCTTCGTGACCATCGTCGACTTTATCTTCCTCCTTTCGAACACATATAAGATTCCCCACGGTGGGTACTGGTCCCTGATCATAGCCGCCATACCCCTGTCCCTCATCATGATATATACGGCAGGCCAGATAAAACTCTACAAATCTCTAAGACCCCTTGCCGTTGAAACCTTCCTCGTTAGTTACAACCAGCTGTATAAGGAGTTGAACAAGATAAAAGGAACGGCCCTCTTTTTCGCGAGGGATACGAAAAAAATACCCGGTTATATCGTCCATACCATGTTTATGAACAACATCATATACGAAGACAACATCATAATCTCCATAGTCACTACAGACAAACCCTTCGGGGTTAAAAGTTTCTTCAAGGAGACCCTCGCGGAGGGATTAAGGTCCTTTGAGATCCAGATGGGCTATATGGAGGTCCTGGATATAGAAAAGGAGATCCAGAAGGCAGGGATTGTGGAGAAAGGGATTTTCTATGGCTTGGAAGAGATCGTAACGGATAATGCCATCTGGAAGATCTTCTCCTTCATGAAGAGACTTGCCCCCCCCTTTATCCAGTTTTACGACCTGCCGGCTAATAAGCTCCACGGTGTTGTAACAAGGATAGAATTATAACAATCGGGTGCAACTAAAGGCTTATGGTTTCATTATGGAGGATCACATCGAGGATCTCATCCATTGAGACAGCCTTACCCACCACAACGGTATCGGCGATACATAAATCGGTTAGACATAGCCTCCCCGCGAGAAGCTCTACCCCCTTTTCCTCAAGGGCTTTAAGCCTCGGGACAGCAGGGGAACCCTCAACAAGGAGTTTTACCGCGGTATTCCAGAATATGATGGCCTTTGGCCTATCCTCCCTTTTTATCAGGGTCTCAAGGAAGGTCATCATAATGGCATAGCCAAGGGTTTCATCCCCTTTTCCTATATGTTCTGAGCCGAGGATAATTACCTTTCTTTTATCATCCATTTCAATGCCAATCCCATTCTATAAAGGGTTTTTCGATATCTACCATCGCATTGACGATCAACTCTACAAGACCACCGTAGTAAATGCCATATTTCTCATTCACGTTGTAATAATTGAAGAGTTCCCTTATCTGCCCTTTGCAGTTCGAGCAGGGGGCACATACGTACTTTTTGTGTTCCGGGGATATCACATCGGAGAATGCCTCGAGGATCTGTTTCATTTTCATCCTCCCCGAGACGGCACTTCTCCAGTCAGGGAAATTCATCGACTGCATAATCGCAAAACCACTTCCCCCTCCGCAGCAGTAGTTATCTACACCATGGGGCTCCATTTCCCTGAAATCGGGACAGATTTTCCTTAACACCTCCCTCTGGGGCTCAACAATACCCATTAGTCTCACCATGTTACAGGGGTCATGGAGGGTCACAGGAAAGTTGTTGCGGGTGGGGTCGAGTTTTAATTTACCATTACACACAAGGTCATAGAGTAAAGGCAGGGCACTCTCCCTCGGAAAATTCATATCATCAACGAGTATCCTGTCCGCTATCACAACAAGGGCCTTTGTGGCATGGCCACATTCACCGACAACAATCTTTTTTACATTCAGTTTTCGGGCAATTTCTATGTGTTTCAGGGCAACTCTGCTGAACTGGATATCGTCATACCAAACCCCGTAATTGGTTCCCTCGTATCCGTATAGTTCGCTCGATAGCGTCCAGCTTATACCTGCTTCTTCGAATATGATCGCAAAGGCCTCGGGGTTTTCAAGCCAAGAGAGATATTCACCGCTATTGTGAATAAGCAGGATGTCAGCCCCTTTCTTATCAACAGGTATTTTAATTTTTTTCCCTGTCTTTTCCTCTATCTCCTCTTCCATAAATTGAACGATATCTTTAAATGCCGGGGGGGTAATCCCTGTACTGGCGCCGACCTTCAGTTGTTGCACGGTACCTAAGTCATGGAGTTCTTTGGCGGCTATACCCATCTCCTCGCTGAACAGCTTCCTCAGTTCATGGGTTATTAAACCGTTATCACACCCCAAAGGGCATGATGCGGCGCACCTTCTACACATCGTACACCTGTAAGCAAGTTCTGCGAGACGGGCGATTGTCGCCCAGTTTAGATCAACATCGCTACCTGTTAGCTTCGCAAATATTTTTCCACCCTTTTTTATATACTTATTTACAATCCTCCTTAATACCTCCGAACGGTACGTGGGCCTGTAAATATCCTGTTTTCCGCTTCCTAAATATATAGAGCAGGCATCGTTACAGGTCTGGCATTTTGCACAGGAGTCGAGGGATAGGAGCAGTTGCTGGAGAAATGTCCAGTTGTCCTTCTCTGAAATCAATTTTTTAAGACCCTCAAGGAAGCTTCTAACAAACCTTTCCTCTTCCTCTTTATCTTTTGGCTTTGGTATGGTACATGCGGAAACACCATCAAGGGAATGTTCGAAACCGGCCTGCTGTTTTTCTGTAAGGGGTTTTACAGGTTCCCCTTTGTTCTCTGCCTCCCCTATGTATGGCAGTTGCATCAGTTCTTCTTCTTTGATATGGAGGAGCTGTTCTTCGTTATTCTTACTTATATCGCTTACCTTTATCCTTTTCATTTACCCGCTGCCCCTTTTGATAACTCTTTTGGTATCTCCGTTGCAACTTCGCCCCATGTTTTTCCTTTTTGGATATGGGGGGCAGACCAACTGACAGACAAACCGAGGAGTTTTCTAATCTTATGCTCCATTGGGCCTCCTTTCACATTGGGGACATCGTCATAGACCAGGTAGTGGTAATATCTCAAGAAGAGACGCATTATATGGCTGAATGGCAGATATATAAGCCAGATGGAGGCCAGCAATACGTGGATAGCCGTTGCCGGAGGAGGGTGGAGCTTGTGCTCTATATCACCAAAGGTGACCTGTGTTTTTACATACTTAAGCAGGGCAGGCATGGAGGCATCGAAATAGTACTGAACCGCATAGAAGGCCTCGAGAAGCGTAAACAGCATCACCACCCATTTAATATAGTGTAAAGGGGGATAATAGAGCTTCAGTTCACTATCGGTTATTCTTTTTATAAGAATCCCAAGACCCCCAATAAAGGCAAGGGCAGTCGCCGTATGTCCCCATATCAGGCCAGCAGTGGAGGCGGTTTCAGGTTCTACTGCTACCGAAGCAATAAAAAGCCAGACATGCCATAGGATAAGTAGGTAAATACCCAGGTGAAAAAGGTATAAAACCGACCAAAAAGGCCTGTTTCTATGGTAGTATTCCCTAAGGAGAAGGACATCAAGGATTGTAGACTTTACCTTCTCCCAGAGGTTCACCTGTTCTTTTGTCCACCATTCCATCTGTTCGTATATGGAACTTCCCTTATAAAATTCCCATTTTAAGTGAACGGGCATCTTGATAAATTTTATAAGGCGTACCACTACCCCCACCAAACAAAATAGAATACTACCATAAAAGATTATTACAACGGCGCTGCCCATGTTTCTCCTTCGGTTTTAATTTTTTTCAAACACCATTTAACGCGTACACAGGTTCTAACGCCTAACTCCTATACCAGAACATATATACGGCCTTCTCACACACATCCCGTCGGCTTTGGGAGCCCCGCCACCTTGCACGCCCCTTTCGCAGGACCACTCGGGAAAAGCTGGTATATCTTTTTTAGATCCATCCCTGTCTGTTTCACGAGCATCCTGATGGGTGGGGCTATCTCGTATTTAAGGTAGTAATCCCTGAGATAATTAACCACCTTCCAGTGGTCTTCTCCCATAGGGTACGCCTCTTCGATCTTTGCGAGGTCCTCCGCTACCTCCTTACTCCATTTTTCTGGTTCCTGGATAAAACCATCCTCATCGATTTCAATTTCGATTCCACCGAGTGTCGCCTTTGGCATTTCTCTCCTCCTGTACTAAATTTGGGTATTGTTTTATTTTATATAATCTTTAGGTTTCTCATCAAATTTTTTCTTACATGCCTTACAACAAAAATGGTATTCCTTGCCCTCATATGTGCTTGTAGCCCTTGGTGCCGCCCTTACAGCTCCATAGAGTTTTGCCACCTGGGAGCCAACCTCTATCTCCATACCGCACACAGGACATTTGATAATCTCTGTTCCTTCTGCCATAAACACCTCCCCTATAAAATCATATAAAACCTCGAAGGCCCATACTCTCTGTTTCCCGCTGCCTGGGATATGAAGGCATAGGCCCATCCTGGCACCGAGAAAGTATGGATATGGACATAGGCGGCGAACAGATTCTTGTAAACAACACCATCTGTCTTCCCGTCTATGCCAAACCCTCTTTTTAGTTCGAGTACCGTTCGGACATTGTTCATCCTTGATACCTTCGAGTGGTGGAATTCGTGTCCCCTTATCACCGTCCCTTTCGGGAAATATCCGTTTTCCGATGCAACCTCTGCCACCACATAGCCATGGCCTTGGGGACGCTTTGAAAATTCCACCTCAATCGGGATTGCCCCGATCATCCTGTTTAATTTTCCGTTGAACCATACCCCCTTCGAGAGATACATAAGACCTCCACATTCTCCGTACACAGGGAGCCCCTCTTCAACGGCCTCTCTTATGTCCATCATAAGCGTTCTGTTTTCTATGATCTCTTCAAGGTATAGTTCAGGGAAACCACCGCCAATATAAAGTCCCTCTACCTTTGGGAGGGTCTTCTCTTTGAAGGTATCTATAAATATGAGCTCTGCCCCGCACCTTTCAAGCGCCTCAAGATTCTCCTGATAGTAAAAGTTAAAGGCCTTGTCGTAGATTACCCCTATCCTGCAGAGGTTTTCTCTATGTTCATCTCCGTTTACCCCATCGGCCATACCGGTACTTTGCTCTATATTCTCAATCCCACAGGGGTCTTTAACCTTGATAGACTCGATGAGCCTGTCCATATCCACATGGGAGGCAACCAAATCCGCAGCCCTTTCTATAAAGAAGTTTCCCTCGCCCATTTCCTTATAAGGGATCAAACCCAGATGCCTCTCCTTAATCTGAAGGGCATTATCCCTCGGTATGGCCCCAAGGACAGGGATGTCACAGTGCCTCTCGATGGCACATACGAGTTTGGCCTCATGCCTTGAACCTGATACGTTGTTTAAAATCACCCCTGCGAAAGGCGTTCCCCTTTCAAAATCCACAAAACCCTTAACCAGGGCCGCCACGCTTCTCGTCATCCTCGCAGAATTGATGACCAAAACAACAGGTATGTTTAGAAGACGGGCAAGACAGGCAGAGCTATCCCTCCCGTCCCCGTCTATACCGTCGTATAGCCCCATGTTGCCTTCGATCACCGTGATATCCGCTTTGTTTGAGCCTCTATGAAAAGAGCGTATTAAAGCCTCCTCGCCCATCATAAAGCTGTCGAGGTTACGACATACATTCCCCGAGGCTGCTGTAAGCCAAGATGGGTCTATATAGTCGGGCCCTTTTTTAAAAGGCTGGACAGTATACCCCATCTTTCCCAAAAGACGACAGATACCTATGGTTATCGTGGTCTTTCCCGAATGACCTGACGGAGCGGCAATCAGGAGACGGCCTTTATTTTTCATCACTCCTTTAGCTTTATAAACGATGCGCCGAGATAGAGGTACTCTATCTTTCCTTCCTTCCCAAGCTCAGCAATCGCCTTATCCACAAGGTGTTTGTCCTCCCCTATCTCCCTCGCCACCTCTTTGTTTTTGGCCTTCGTCACCGTTTTTAAGTAATCTATCACCTTCTGCTTTAGTTCCTCTGTTACTTCTGCCATCTATGCCTCCTACCACTTAAACTGCGTGGTCGTCCTGTAGGTCTCTACCGCATGGGTAAAATCATCGATATGATGCTCTGTAAAGGGTATATCCGTCAGTTTAAAGAACTTCTCCCACCCTATCCTCTCGATCCATTCACCCATCCTCTCATATCTCTTTGCATGGTTCGCATATACTTCAACGATCTTTTTTATAACGTCCACCACCTCGGGCCATCTCGGGGGGTTGTTTGGCAGGTAAGGAACAACCATCCTCGAGAACATCGGAGGTTTCCTTGCATTTGAGACTTTACCTCCTGCATATATGGCAACCCCATCTCCGATCGGGTCTGCCAGAGGCATTGCGGGACATACGGTATAACAGTTCGCACAGTACATACAGAGGTCTTCCCTTACAACAACGCTTTTGATATTAGTGTCAGGGTGTCTCCTTATCGCCCCCGTTGGACACGACTGGATTGTCGTAGGTATCTCACACTGGGCAAGTACCTTCTCGTGGTCTATTTTAGGGGGCTTTGTATGGACACCCACAATGGCAAGGTCAGAGCAGTGAACGGCACCGCACATGTTTATACAACATGCTACCGCTATCCTCACATAAGCGGGAAGCTTCATGGAGGTAAAATAATCGTAGAGTTCATCCATGATCGCCTTAACTATTCCCGAGGCATCCGTTGCAGCGCTATGGCAGTGTATCCACCCCTGGGTGTGGACTATGTTGGATACGCTATTCCCCGTACCCCCCACAGGGAGACCGAGCCTCTCCATCTCAGCGATGATACCCTGGACATTCTCCTTTTTGTCCGTTAGAAACTCAACATTATAACGACTTGTAAATCTTAAGTACCCATCACAATATTTATCGGCAACATCGCAGAGGTCTCTTATAAAATCTATGCTTACAAGCCTCGGGGATCCTACCCTTACCGTATATAACTCATCCCCTGACTCTGAAACGTGCTTTAAAACACCGGGTCTTTGTATTTCATGGTATTTCCATTTACCGTAATTCTTCTTTATCACATCCGGGAGCATATCCTGGTAATTAGGTGGCCCTATATCCGTTCTTCCCATGTTATTCCTCCTTTACTTTTCTTTAATATTCATTTCAAAAATACATAAGGATTTGCCCTGGGCTTGTAAACCATCTGTGGTACGGGCTTAAGACCTATCTCTTTCAAAAATGTCTTAAGGCCCACCCTTTCTATCAATTCCGCAAGTCTCTCTCTCGTCCTTCCGTTCTCATCCCACCAGTCCCATATCTTTCTTAAAAGGTCTTTCACCTCATCGTACGGTGGTTCCATCTTCATAAAGGGAATAAGGACCCAGGAAAGGTAAGCCCCTTTTATAATGGGGGCCTTTCCGCCTATAAGAATTGTAGCCCCTGTATCCACCCCTGGTCTTATCGCCTTCGGCATCTTGTTGATACAGTGCATACACCTAACACAATCATCTTCATAGAACTTCAACTCTCTACTCTTTCCATCCCACTCAAGGGCGTATGTGGGACATTTATTTACAATCAGGCCATTGATATCCATACCTTTATCCACATATTCCCGTACCTTTTCCTGGTCTATTCTCAGGCCATCCTTCCAGGTCCCGATGATGGTGAAATCGGCCCTCGCTATGGCTGCAGAGCAGTCATTGGGGCATCCCGATGTCTTGATCTTGAATTTGTAAGGCCACCTCGGCCTGTGTATCTCGTCCTGGAACTCCATCGTGAGGTTATATATGATGTCAAGGGTATCGATACTCGACCACTCGCAACGGGCCTTTCCCACACAGCCTGAAATTGTACGGAGTGCAGAACCAGAACCACCGAGATCAAAACCGGCATCCGTTAAAGCGTCAAAACAGGGCTGTAGGTTTTCCGTTGTGGTGCCGAGCAGTATGATGTCCCCTGTGGAGCCGTGGAAATTTGTCATACCGCTTCCATACTTCTCCCAGATATCGCATATGGTTCTCAAGGATTTTGTGTTATAGAACCAACCGGCAGGCTGGTTTATCCTTAAAGTATGGAATGCGGCGGCATTCGGAAATTTATCGGGCATATCCGTATACCGACCTATGACACCAGCACCATAACCTGTTACGCCTACGATACCCCCGTGTTTCCAGTGTGTTACCTTGTCCTTGTAAGATAACTCCTGGATACCTAGCAGGTCTTTTGATGCGGCGTTTTTGCTCGCCATCCTCTTGATTTCCTTAACGTAGCTTGGCCAGGGACCCTTTTCAAGCTCGTCAAGAAGTGGGGTTTCTCCATCTGCCATCCCTTCACCTCCTAAAGAATTTTTGTTACATTCTAAAACTAAACCAAACAAAATAAAAAATCTATTTTTTTTTGTATAATGGGGACATACTCCTTAAAAAATCTATAGTTTTTTTCAATGTTTCAAAGGCCTCATCTATCTGTTCTATGGTATTTTCTATACCAAAAGAGAATATTAGAGTGCCCTGGGCAGTGGCATAATCCCTCCCTATGGCGATCAGCACGTGGGATGCCCTCAATGAACCGGAGGCACAGGCAGACCTGACAGACACGGCTATCCCTTTCTCATCGAGCATGATGGTCATCGATTCCCCCTCCACATACGCCACGGAGAAGGAGACGAGTCCTGGAATCGTAAGCTCGGGGTTACCGTTAATATATACATCCTCTATCGTGGATATACGCTCAATCAGGGCTTTTTTCAGTCTATTCAAGTATTTCATCCTCTCATCCATCTCTATAAGGGCAAGCTCCGCTGCCTCTCCCATGCCTACGATACCTATGAGATTCTGTGTCCCTGCCCTTTTACCGTTCTCCTGGGTTCCACCATCAAGGATGGGTACAATCTCAGTCCCATCCTTTATATATAACGCCCCTACCCCTGAAGGGCCGTAAAACTGGTTTGCCGCCATACTTAAAAGGTCAACCCCGAGCTCTTCTACATTAACAGGGATATTGCCGCATGAGACAACGGCGTCAGTATGGAACGGGATCTTTCTCTCTCTTGCGATCTTACCTATGTCAGCGATGGGTTCTATGGTTCCGATCTCATTATTTGCGTGCATGATGGTGATGAGTATCGTGTCATCTCTTATCGCCTTTTCCACATCCTTTGGGTTTACAAGCCCATCCTTATCCACAGGTACGGCCGTCACCTGGTAACCCATCTTCATAAGGACCCTTAGTGTTCTTGCAACAGACTGATGCTCTATACTCGAGGATATGATGTGCTTTCCCCTCTTTGCCTTTGCAAAGGCAACACCTTTTATGGCGAGATTGTTCGACTCCGTACCCCCGGAGGTAAAGACTATCTCATCGGGTTTTGCCCCGATCAACCTTGCGGTCTTCTCTCTCGCCCTTTCAAGGGCTTCGGTAGCCTCATCTCCAACACTGTGCTGACTTAAAGGGTTACCGAAACAGTCACTCTTTATAAAATCGACTAACACCTCTTTTACCTTTGGATGGATGGGGTTAGCGGATATGTGGTCAAAATAGATTCTGTTCATCTTCTCTCTACTCCTTCATTATAGGCGCAAATTCTATCTACATTTTCTATAGTACATCAGATGGGTTTCCCACACTTAGAACAGTAGGGGCTTGCCCTCGACGTCTCCGAACTACAATAGGGGCAGTAGCACCTTCCCCTCCTACCTCCTATATACTCAACATGTTTATCTTTAGGCTTTTTCCCTTCTTTTTTTGCATAGTAATCCATAATCGCCTTTTGAAGGGCATCTGTACCGAGTTTTGAACAGTGGAGTTCGTTTGTAGGTAGTTCCCCTATTACCTCTATCACAGATTCATAGGAGATTTTCATCGCATCATCAAGGGTCTTCCCCTTTGCCATCTCCGTCACTATACTCGATACCGCAATTGCTGCCCCGCAACCCATAGTGGTAAACTTTATCTTTTCGATCCTGTTGTTCTTTACCTTAATCGTCATGGTTGTCATATCTCCACAGATAGGGTTGCCCACAACCCCTATGCCATCGGGATTTCTCATCTTTCCCATATTTTTCGGATTACGGAAGTGTTCCATGACCTTTTCTGAGTAATGCATAAAGACCTCCTAAAAACTTACTTTACCTGTCCCAATTAGAAATATACCACAAAACAAAAAATAATCTTGACAAAAATCTTTTAAAGGTGAAAATAGTTATATTGAGGCATAAGCCTCACGATAAAATATCATATCGGGAAAGGGGATTTTTATGGGACAAAAGAGTATCGATTGGACTACTTTATGGAAGAAAGACGATTGGATGTCCGTATGGATCGGTTTTATTATCCTCATCATCTTCATGGCCGGTGCAACGTTCAAGCTCCCTTCATGGAGATGGATGACGGACGGCGCATTTTTTGAGAAGGCTATTGAGGCGGCACCGAAACTAGAAGCCCTTGCAAAGGAGGCGGAAGGAAAAGGGGAGTCGGGGCTCCAGAAGGAGGCCCTCGCCTTAAAGGCCGCAATCGACGCTAAAGACAGAAAGGCGGTAGGCGATACGGCAGGTAAACTCGAAAAGGCAGTTAAAGATGTAAAGGACAAAGACCTCGGCAAAAAGGCGGATAAGATTGCTAAAGACCTGAAAGGAAATGCAGGGACTACAATAGGAAGGGTCCTCTCAGGGGAAAACCTCATAAGGGCTTTCTACCTTTTAATCGGTCTATGGATACTGGGATCAATCGGTATGGCCTTTATGGGGATGTCTGTAGGGAAATTTACCCTCGGTTTCCCTATTGTATTTATCCTCTCCACTTTATCGTTTCTCATCGCTGGAAATACCACCATCTCATACTATGGCCTTGAGGTCGTCTTCTGGTCCCTCCTTCTTGGTCTCATCGTGAGCAATTTCCTCGGTGTTCCCGATTGGCTAAAGTCAGCGGTCAAGACAGAGTTTTTCATAAAGATCGGCCTTGTCCTCCTTGGGGCAGAGGTGGTTTTCACCACCATAGCAAAGGTTGGTGCTTACGGTATGATCCAGTCCATCCTTGTTATAGGGGTGGTCTTCTATTTCTGTTTCTGGGTGGCAAAGAAGATCGGTCTCGACGATGAATTTGCCTCGATCCTCGGAACCGCGGTCTCCGTATGCGGGGTCTCCGCTGCGATAGCCGCCGGTGGTGCCGTCCAGGGTGACCAGAAAAAGGTAAGCCACACCATATCCCTTGTCCTCCTCTGTGCAATCCCCATGCTGATCTTCCAACCCCTTATCGCAAAGGCTGTGGGTATGTCACCGGCCGTTGCAGGGGCATGGATAGGAGGCACGATCGATACAACAGGTGCTGTGGTTGCGGCAGGGGCAATAGCCGGGGAAGCGGCTATGGCTGTGGCAGTTGTCGTAAAAATGGCGCAGAACGTGCTGATAGGGGCAATCGCCTTTTTACTTGCCATCTGGTTCACCTTTAAGGGGAGCGCAAAAACAGGGGAGAAACCGAGCCTCATGGAGATATGGTTCAGGTTCCCGAAATTCGTTGTAGGTTTTATCGCTGCCTCGGTTATCTTCTCCTTCTTCATGTCAGAGGCATCTGCAAAGGCGGTAACAGGTGTTACAGCAGGGTTGAGGGGGTGGTGGTTTACCCTTGCATTCCTATGCATAGGTCTCGATACAAGGTTCAAAGAGCTTGTCGGCATGGGAGGAGGGAAACCTGCTGCCGCATTTCTTTTAGCCCAGTTATTCAATATACTGTGGACACTGCTTCTTTCTTGGTTGATCTTTGGGGGCGTGCTCTTCCCGGTACCAAAATTCTAAAACATTAAGTCAGATAGCGGGCATATATGCCCGCTATCTCTTAAAATCCAAGCATCTTATAGCAAGTACGGCAAGATTCAGGGGGATCCGGGTAGGGTAACAGCATATCCCTTCTCATCTCGAGGATAGACTCATAAAGCCTCTTTGAAGCCCTTCTCCTCTCCATAAAAACCTCTCTGAATGCCGAATAGGCCTCACCGTTCCATATCTCATCGAAGGTTGTGTTAAAGATATTTCCAAAACTCACCTTCTGTACAGTCTTTTCCTCTCCCGAGAAGTACCGCTTAAAAGGCGATGAAACTGGAGGATATAGATAGACGCAAGGGGAGACCTCCCCTTCTACGGATATGTAGAGATTGGTCAACGGGTTTTCGCTACAGACAGAAACAGAGCTGGGGGTAAGCCTCGGTACAAAAATCTCTATACCAAGGTCCTTACTTTTCTTTTTCACACCATCCATCATTTCTTCGTAAGGGCTTTTCTCTTCAAGGGTAAAGGCCCTTATCTCATCCTGCCTTTTATTGGATACCTGAATGAGGTTTATAAGGACCACCTGGCGGATCCCTATCTCGAAGGCAATATCTAAAAGGAGGGGTAACTCCTCTATGTTCTCCTTCAAAAGGAGATATGTGATATGGATCTTCGGTTTTGGATCGCCCATCTTTCCCATATACCTCATCGATTCCAGAAGTCCTTCAAAATCGGAGTTTATCCTTATGCTGTTATGGGTCCTGGAGGTTGCCCCGGAGAGGGAAAAGCCTATGAAATCGAGACCTACCTTTCTCAATTCTTCTATATATCCTCTGTTTAGGCCGAAACCGCTCGTTACAAAACCTGCCTCTGCCCCCTGACCTTTCACAAGACCTATAATCTCTATGAGATCTCTATGGAGGAGGGACTCCCCCCATCCTTCAAGGACCACACTCTCCACATCCTTCAGATAGGGGACTATCTTTCTGAAATCCTCTATCTTCATATCTTTTTCTTCAAACCCCTCCTCAGACCGCCTCACACACATCACACATCTCAGAGGACAGCGGGTGGTGATCTCTATCTGCCACGCCTTGAACCTTCTTTTTTTAAACCTTTCTATAATGGTTTTAAACAAAGTTTATCTCCTGTAAAGAATCCCTTTTAACAGTTTATCGAGTATCCCCCTGCCCTCCCTTTTGTGCCTGTACCTTACGTATCTGTAATCGAGAAAAGGGGTTCCCCCCCATTTTTCTTTGAAAAATCTGATACCACTATTTATACCGAGACCGAGATTCACGTATCTCTTCCTCTTTTCCCTTGCGATTTTTATTAAAAAGTGGAGAAGAAGGTCAGAAAGACCGGGCACATAAAGTCTCTTTGAGGTGATATTAAACATATAGAAGGCGTAGTCTTTCGAATCAAACTCTCCTATATCAAAACCATAAAGCATCCCCTTTTTATCTCTTCCCTCTATGATGAGGGCACTCTTCGATTTTGAGATATATTCAGGGATTTTATGAAAAATGTACCTTGTATCATCATCGAAACTGTGGATATCGAGAAACTCTTCTATCAGATCGATGTGTTCCCTCCCCATCTTGGTATGGATATTCACATCAAGCTCCCTCTGAGCCCTGTTAACCATATTCCCCACCTTCTGTGGCATTCTTTCCTGGGCAAGGTCATATCTGTAATAGACATCCAATGAAGCCCCGGTAGTTTCATCCTCTATTTCACCCCCAAGGTGGGGGGCAATGAGGAAGACCTCCTCAAATTCGTTCTTTTCCCTTATCCTGTTCAGGGTTTGCCTCATCCTCTCTTCGTCAAAATCTCCTTTCAGGGGGTACCCTATGAATATTAGAGAACCGCCTTTTCTATAATAGATGAATCCCTCTGAAAGGAAAGGCTCCGCCTCTGAAATAGCGTTTACATATTCGGGGATATGCTCGGGGATATAGGCATGTTCCTTTATGTCTCTTATCTCGTCCTCTTCCAGCATATTTCTGTTCTTCTAATCGAAGACAAACCCCTTTTCTCTGAATAGCCTGATACACACATCCACAAGATCCGGAATGAAGAGGATACCTTTCTGCCTTTCGATCTCTTCAAGGGCAGCGTCTATTCCGAGGGCAGGTCTATAAGGCCTGTGGGAGGAGATCGCCTCCACCACATCTGCAATGGCTATGATCTGCGATTCAAGGAGTATCTCTCCGTTTTTAATCCCTTTTGGATACCCCGAACCATCAAGCCTTTCATGGTGCTGGAGGATGGTCTCCGCAATTGGATATGGGAGATCCACATTTTTTACTATATCATACCCCGACTGGGGGTGTATCTTTATAAGACTCATCTCTATTTCTGATAACCTTGTGGGTTTGCTCAATATCTCTGCAGGGATGGATATCTTTCCTATATCGTGGATCAATGCTGCCATCCTTATGTTCTCCGTTGCATCATGGGATAGGCCTATCTCCTGGGCCATAACCCTTGCGAGCTTGGAGACCCTCTTCTGATGTCCCGATGTATAAGGGTCCCTTACCTCAACTATCATCGATATGGTCTGGATCGTACCTATCAGATTTTTTCTCAGCTTCTCCGTATATTCCCTTATAGACTCTTCCGCCATCTTTCTTGCCGTTATATCTTCAACGATACCCTCATAGCAGATAACGTTACCCTTCTCATCCTTTACCGCACGGCTGTTTAGAGAGACCCAGATCACCTCCCCGTTCTTTTTGTATGATTTATGCTCAAAGTCCTTCACGTAGCCGTACTTTCTAATCGCCTCTTTAAACCGCTCTCGCTCCTCTCTATCTACGTATAGATCATGCCCTATATCTCTTATGGAGGCTATTAGCTCCTCCGGGGATTCATAACCGTATATCCTCGCAAGGGCAGGGTTCACCATGATAAAATGGCCCTTTGGGCTACTCTGGTATATGCCCTCCGAGGCATTTTCAATTATGGAACGGTATCTCTCCTCGCTTACCCTTAAGGCCTCCTCCGCATTTTTTAAATCCACTATTTTCTGCACGGTATCGGCCCCTATCTGGAGCATTTTAACATCCTGTTCATTATAATCCTCTTTTTTGTTCGCCACACCCACGATACATAGATCATCCCCTGTCTTTTCTGCCGCCACCCCCAGAAACCTTTTTATCCTGACATGGCCTTCCGGTAATTCCCTTCTTCCCTCGAACTTTTCGAATTCATTTATTACCACGGGCCTTTTTAACCTCACCGGGTCGAACCATAGACCTGCCCCATCGTTTATGCACTTTTGGGCAGAGGAGAATCCACAGCCTTCCCCGGACTCATATACATGGAATTTTACCTCCTTCTTCTCTAAAGAGATTACCATTGAGAACCCAAAACCACTCTCTGTCAGTCTAATCATCTCTTGAAGGGCCCAAGATAAAAACTTACCCCAAGGGTAAGATTTATAATCTCTGTAAAGTTTATTGAAAAAATCCTTCCATTCCAACTCTACCGTGAGTCTTTTCTGCCATTCCTTTTTCTCTTTCTTTATCTTTACACTCCTTAACTCCCTCGTAATTACAGGGCCAAGCCTCGTTAGATCATCCTTGTATATATAATCCTTCACCCCCTGTTCAATAGCCTCCATCACATCTTCTACCGCAATACCTCCGGTGAGAAGGATAAGGGGTGTATTTACATTAAATTTTTCGTATAACTTGAGTATGCTGTTAAAAAGTAATTTCGGGAGGTTATAGTCAATAAGGATTATATCCCAGGTGTCTCTATCTATCGCGGAGACAAAACCCTTCTCCGTCTCAACCCTTTCAAAATACGGGTTGAAACCGTACTTCTTTAACTCTCCTGCGATGAGATGTGTATCTTCCTCAGAATCCCCAACGAAAAGCACCCTTACCGATACACCATAAGGAATCGTTTCTTCCATCTACCACCACCCTTTTTCAGATTTGGGGCAATATTCGCGTGCAACCGATATAAACCTTTTAGGTAAAGAAGAACAGTTTGATTTTAAATTTTATCAATCTTTTTTTCAATAATTTTCTTGACATGCCAGGCCTTATGGGAATAGTATAGAAAAATAAACAAAAATAGTTTACGGTTAATTCTGCATAATACCAGAACCCCTATGAAAGAAAAAGAAAAAACGGTTTTTGAAAGCAGACGTTTTCTCATGACCTTGCTCTCCAACCTGCCAGGCATGGTCTATCGATGCTTAAACGACAAAAACTGGACCATGGAATTTGTCAGTATGGGGTCCATAAAAGTAACAGGTTACACCCCCGAAGAACTCGTAAATAACGGTATCATCACTTACAATGAGATCATCCACCCCGATGACAGAGAGATGGTATGGGAGGAAATACAAAAAAGCGTCAAGGAGAAGAAACACTTTGAGGTAACATACAGGATCATAGCAAAGAATGGTTCTCTAAAATGGGTGATGGAATACGGCCAGGTTGTCTCTGAGAACGGGTCTGACCCTGTTGTTCTTGAAGGGTACATAGCCGATGTGACGAAGAGAAAAATTGCGGAAGATGAACTGAAAAGAAAGACCGCCTTTCTCGAAGCCCTTGTAAAATCATCCCCCGATGCGATCCTCGTCGTCGATGAAAATAGGCAGGTGATCATCCAGAATCAACGTTATATAGATATGAGGAAGATGCCACCGGAGATCGTAAACGAAAAGGACGACCACATAAGGGTAAAATACCTTACAGAAAAATTGAGATATCCGGAAAAATTTGTGGAGAGGATAAACTACCTCTACGAACATCCCGAAGAGATAAGCTGCGATGTGATAGAACAGAAAGATGGGACTTTTTTAGAGAGGTACTCCTCCCCCATATTCGACGATAAAGGGACATACTACGGGAGGATATGGACCTTCAGGGACATAACGGAGATAAAAAAGTATCAGTTCTTCCTCGAGAGCATATCCCTCACAGACTACCTTACGGGGGTTTCAAACAGAAGGAGGTTCGACAGTTTCATCCATAACGAATGGTTAAGGGCGATCCGTATTCAACATCCCCTATCCCTCATCATGATAGACATAGATTTTTTCAAGAACTTCAACGATTATTACGGACATGTCGCCGGGGATGAGTGCTTGAGGCAAATCGCCCAGGTTTTATCCAATATGGTAAAAAGGGCATCGGATCTTCTGGCCCGATACGGTGGGGAAGAGTTTGCATGTGTATTGCCCGATACCGATAATGATGGGGCGTATATCTTTGCCCAGAAGCTAAAGGATGGGATAAGGGCATTGAGTATCCCCCATGCCCAGTCATCGGTAGCTAGTTATGTAACGGTGAGCATGGGCATTGCCACGATGGTACCGAAACAGGGACAATCCGAATCAGCTATCATTGAGGCCGCGGATAAAGCCCTCTATGAGGCAAAACAGAAAGGTAGAAACCTGATAGTAAGGAATACCGAAACCGTTTCCTGACCTATCGTGCGACTACAATTCTACAATGCTTTAAAGATTGTCATAAGGGCCATTAGATGTTCCTCCTTATGGGGTTCTAAAAACAGGGCTTCTTCGGGATCTTCCATACGGTATGTACCGAGAAAATCGTTGAGGAGGGCCATAGCCTCAGATTCCCCCATTGCCTTTAATTTCGATGCCACTTCTTTCGAAGTGATACCCCCCATCTCCCCCCTTTTCTCTTTATCGGCCATACCTTTTAAAAACCCTTCCATCACCGCCTCTAATAGAGAAACCCCTGCCATATACCTCTTACCCACCCCCCCTTCCCTGTCAAGCCTCATCTTTACCGTTGTCTCGATGAGAAAAAGGGATAGGGCCTTAAAGGGGTGATTTTTTTTGTCCCCGGGCATAAAAAAGAAAGGTCTAAATTCCCTTGCTGCCACAAGCCTCACATCGACCTCTTTTCCATCTGCTTTCACAATAAAATCCCCGGCGCCATGATGCCATGATGTTATACGGTAACCACCTTCCATCTCATAATAATAGGTGAGGATATACGTTGCCTTTTTTATAAGTTCGTATGTCTCATGTTCCGATAGCCTCCTCTCCCCTTGCCCCATATCCCATATAATAGCGGAGTCTTTCCATCTGTCATCTGTGTGAAAATGCCATTCATCGTAGCCTTCAAACCAGGTAGAGAGCATAAATGTCATTATCTCCCATCTACCATCCCTCTCAACCTTTATCTTTCCCATATTATAAACATCGGGGAGATAGGAGGGGGTCTTCTTTTCGTTCAACATCAAAAGTAGAGGAAACTCCCTTGCCATCACCTGCCTTGCATTGGGCCAGATAGCGGCACTTACGGCAAAACTCTTTTTCCCTTTTTCTGTATTAATTTCAACCTTCGCTATATGGTAGAGTGTCCCGTACTTCTCATAGCGAATCTTTAATTCTTTGATATCATCTTTTGTTTCTACAGGTATGGCGTGGCCTTTGTATAAATCAAAAACCCTCTCCCCCATGATCACAAAATCCCTTGTGGCATCGAAAAAGTCCTTTAGATTCATAAAGGGATGGTTCTCAAAGGGCCTTACGATAAAAGGCATGGAAAGCATCTCTTCGTTTAGTATCACATCGCCTTTTTGAGAGGAAAAAAGGTATATAACCTCCATAGACGAAGTTTAACATTTTGATTCTCGATAGACAATACTGCCCGGGGTAACAAAGCCCTTGCAGGGTAAGGAAAAAATAGGTTAAGAATAAAAGGGAGGTGCCAAACATTGAAGGAAGAGAAAGAGACCTTTGGCCTTACGAAATGGGTGGAATCGGTCATCATGGATTTCATATATTCTCCTTATAATTCCCTTATGAACGAGGAAATGGAACCTGCATGGGGTACACCGATTACAGGTTTTGCGAATGGGTCTGACCCTATCTGGGATACCTTTAAAGGGCATATCGGAGAATTCTATTTTACTCCGTACGAGTTATTTAAGAAAACTTACCCCGAAACATCCGTAACCCCTTATGAACTGACCGTCATCTCATGGGTTTTACCCCAGACAGAGAATACCAAAAGAGAACACGGTAAGGAAAAGACCCACCCTTCCGAACGCTGGGTTAGATCAAGAAAGTTCGGAGAGGATTTCAATGTGATGCTGAGGAGGCATGTGGTTGAAGTCTTAGAGGAGAAAGGGTATCAGGCCCTGGCCCCTCAGTTATCCCCCTTCTGGAAGACCTTAAGTTCTGATACCTATGGCTTCTCCTCGAACTGGTCCGAAAGGCACGCAGCATATGCATCGGGGCTCGGGACTTTCGGCCTCTGCGACGGCCTCATTACCCCGGTAGGAAAGGCGATGAGATGTGGTTCTGTAATTGCAAAAATTGTTATTCCCCCTACCCCAAGACCTTATACGGATCACCACGAATACTGCCTCTTTTTTAAAAAGGGAACCTGTGGCAGATGTATAAAACGCTGTCCCGTGGGGGCAATCACAGAGAAAGGGCACGATAAGGAGAAATGTAGGCTATATATCGATACGAAAATGAGGGAATATGTAAAAAACAGGTACAATCTTGATACCTACGGCTGCGGTCTATGTCAGGTAAGGGTTCCCTGCGAATCGGGGATACCGAAAGGCTAATCCCTACCCCTTTCTATCACCTCTTTTCTGTATTGAACATAGGCATCCCTCATAGCGATATACGGATCAATGGCGGCTTTCTTCAACGTCTCATAGTCCCCTATGTGGAAGGATAAATTGTTCACCCATTCATGGGCAAAGAGGGAGATCATCTCCGGTGTCAAAAAACTCTTTTCGAGGAGATAACCCTGCGGCATTAACAGACCATCCCCTATCATCCCCAGGGTATCCCTCGGGCTTGAGGGTCCTATAAAGGGCCATACAATATAGAAACCAAATCCCAGACCATATCTTCCGAGGGTCTGTCGAAAATCGGCAAATCTCTCCTTTATAGAGAAACACTCCTTCGCACAGTCCCTAAACCCTGCCACACCGACGGTGGAATTTATTAAAAAGCGGGAAAATTCTATTCCTGCCGCAGAAAATCTCCCCTGGAGGAGGTTATTCACAATCCTTAAAGGTCCTTTTAGGTTACTGTAAAAGTTACTGAAAAGACCCCTTATATCCTCGTTTAACAAAAAACCATACCCCCTTGCCACAGGCTTTAAGACCCAGAAATAAAACCTGTCATTTATCTGGAAGATCGCCCTGTTCCATCCCTCAAAAGGGTCGGGGATCGTGGCACCCCTGTCAGCCCCTTCCGTCTCCTCTTCTGTAACTTCGGCGTATATATTCTTATCTTCCCCTTCGAGTTCGGTTCTGTTCTCCTTTAAAGCCTCATGAACGGTATCTCCGTATAGATAGCTATTGTTCCCGAACAGGATGGCGAGGATCAAAACAGGTATGAGAGACAAAAGCATATATTTTACTTTTTTCCCACCTTTTTCCGCAGGGTTTCGAGAAGTGTCTCTGGGGGATTGTTCCCGAGGATCTCCCTGAACTGGGTGCGGTAATTGTTTATCAAACTGACGCCTTCTATCACCACATCGTAAACCTTCCATCCCTCCTCCTTCTTTATTGCCCTGTAATAAATGGCAGCAGGACCTCCCTTTGCGGTAACGCTTGTCTGCACCTCAACCGTTGACTCTGAAAGGGGTATCTCCTTGAGAAAATTTATCTCCTCGTTTCTGTACGCCATGATCTTTTCAATGTAGGTATCCTTAAGAAGCAACCTGTATAAGGCTACGAACTCTTTTCGCTGTTCGGGAGAGAATTTATTCCATGATACACCGAGGGTCCTCCTTGAAAGCTCAACATAATCAAAAAGCCTATCCGCAGCCACTTCAATCCTCTGCATCTTCGTCTTTTTACCCTCTTCACCCTGCAGTTTTGGGTCTTTGAGAACACTTAAAACATCGATTACATTTGCCTTTACCATCTCAAGGGCAGTAGCCCCGAAAAGATGAAACGGGAAAAAGACCGCTATTAAAAACATCCCTATTACTGTAACCTTTACCTTCAATCTCTCCTCCCTCTATTTTGATGCACCTTCTCCCCCCTTTTTCACATCTCCGAAGGCGTATCTCCCTATAAGGTCTTCTATATCCGCCGGAACCGAGGTCTGCGTGATTATACCCTTATCCTTTAACAATTCTCCAGACCCTCCGGGGTCTATCTTCACGTATTTATCCCCTATAAGGCCTGCGGTCTTGATAACGGCAGTTGCATCATCGTATATCTTTATCCCCTTTTTTATCTTCATCCCTACCATCCCCATCTGCCTCTCCTCGTCGATGGAGAGACTCACCACCCTTCCCACCTCTATCCCGAATATCTCCACAGAACTGCCGACTCTCAACCCGGAGACAGAGGCGAACCTGCCGTAGACGGTGTATGTATCCTCTTCAAAAATCGATAATTTTCCGAGTTTTACCGTCATATAGCCTACACAGATAAGGCCTATCACAACAAAAATACCTACGACCGTCTCTATATAAAACCTCTTCATCGGAACTACCTCCCGTTTTCACATCTGTGTATTGCGATGATCCTCTGTCTTGCCCTCGCCTTCTCTACAATCTGGTCTATCGTATCAGAGGAAGAAACATCTACAACCCCTCCATGGATATGTATATCAAAACAGGGCTCCTCTCCAACCTTTTTCTCGGATACCAACTTTATATTGGCCAACACCTTATCCTTCAACTCCTGGGCAAACTCATATACGAGTTGTTCTGCCTCCTCCACATCCGTATGGGGAAAGATCGTCAAGATCTCATCACGGCTATATCTCGCGGAGAATGCCCCTATGGGACTAAACCTTGTATTTATGTACTCCCCGAGCATCCTTAAAACTTCCATGGTCTTTTGAGGTCCAATCGTCTCCTCAAGGAGGCTTATCCTTATGCTGAAGAGAACCGCCGAGACTTTCAGGGGCACAACAGGCCCTCCGAGGATTGTGGAGTACCTCACCCTGAAAACCTCCCTCGATATCAAACCTGTGAGTTCATCCTCGAAGCCTTCGAGACTCCTTAAAAACTCATCTATCAACGGGATATTAACCTTTTTTGCCTCTTCATATGTACCCTCAAACCCTATTCTCCCATCCCAGAGTATGATAATCCTGTCGGAGATAAAAAAAACATCGGGGATATCGTGGCTTATCATAACAGCGGTAAAACCGAACTTCTTTTTGTAATGGGTGATCATGCTCAGAATCATGTTCTTCCTTATGGGATCCTGACCTGTTGTAGGCTCATCGAAGAGAACGATTTCAGGGTCTGTAATAAGGGCCCTCGCAAGGGCTACCCTCTTCTGCATGCCCCCTGAGAGTTCTGAGGGGTATTTATCGAGGGCATCGGTCAACTCGAGTTCCTCCATCCTCTTCATGACCCTTTCCTTTATCTCTCTTTTTCCCAAATCTGTGGTCTGTATAAGGGGAAATGCCACATTTTCAAAGACCGTCATGGAATCAAAGAGGGCATTATTCTGAAATAGATAGGAGACCCTGCTCTTGTAAGCATCCTTCTCCTTCCTGTTCATCCTGTTTATCGCCCTCCCCTGAAAAAGCACCTCCCCCTCATCGGGCTCTAAAAGCCCAATTATATGCTTTAAGAGCACACTCTTTCCCGTTCCACTCTTGCCTATTATGGTGGTGATCTGATTCCCATATATCTTAAGGTCAATGTTATTTAGAACCGTCTTATCCCCGAATCTCTTAGTAACCTTTACAAATTCTATAAGAGGCGTCTCCATTTGATTACCTACATGAGAAACGATGTAACCACATAGTCTGCGATGAGTATCATAACACAGGATAAGACAACGGCAGATATGGTGGCAAGACCAACGGCCTTCGCACCGTAACCATCTGACCTTGTGTGGCAGTAGTAGCCCTGATAGCAACAGATGGTTGAGACGATTATCGCAAAGACGATGGATTTAATGAAACCCCCTCTCACATCCACCATGTTTATGGAGGCTTGAATACGGTATAGATAGGTTCCCCCGTTTGTCCCGAGAAGTATCACCCCTGTAATATATCCCCCTATCATACCAACTATGTCGAAAAATGAGGTGAGGAGGGGAAAGCTCACTATAGATGCCGCAATCCTCGGGCTTATAAGGTATCTCACAGGGTTTATCCTCATCGTATAGAGGGCATCTATCTGTTCGGAGATACGTAAAATCCCTATCTCGGCGGTCATGGCAGAACCTGCCCTTGCTGTAATCATTATGGCTGTTAGCACTGGTCCCAACTCCCTTATAAGGGAGAGGGAGATGGCAGACCCCAGAGCACCTACAGAACCAAATTTTACGAGGGTATAGAAGAGCTGGAGGCCTAAGACCATACCTGTAAAAAGGGCAACGAGCATCACTATCAGGGAAGAGGTGGCCCCGATATAGTATACCTGATTTATGATCTCCCTTATCTGTTTGCGCCTGAAAATGTTTATGAAGGAGAGGAAAAAAAAGATCGTGATCCCCCCAAGGGTGTTTATGAAACGGATCGTCCCCTGTCCGATTTTTTGAAAAAAAGTGAACGGCGGTTTTTTTATAAACTCTTTTCCTGCCTTTTCCAAAAAACGTCCTTCTTTTAATATGGATATGGCTCAAGCACCTTTTGCACCTTGACCCCATGACAAATATATCAGTAATCACAGGGAAAATTCAATTCTTTTATGATATAGCACCGCTTTTCTTGCCTATCACTGGCCCTGTGGTATATATTATAAGGCAGGAGGTGAGACATGAACCAATGGCAATGTTCAAACTGTGGTTATATATTCGGGGCAGAAACCCCGCCTGATAAATGCCCCTCCTGTAAGGAGGCGTGTACTTTTCAGAATGTTACCTGTTATATTCCAGAATGTGGCGGGCCTGGAAACATAGACCCCCGCCTGGCAACATCTAAAAAAGGTGACACCAAGAAGGGATAAATAGTAAGATTTTTCCGCAGATTGTCACAGTAAAATCCTCTGCCGGAAGCGGCAAGACCTATAGCCTCGCAAAGAGGTATATGGGACTTCTTCTTCTCGAGATTATGGGCCTTACCCCTGTTAAGACCCGTGTATCAAGCATTGTAGCCATCACATTTACAAATAAGGCAGCATCGGAGATGCAGGGCCGTATCATAGACTGGATGAAGAGGATCATCCTCAATAAAACCATAGGGGGTTTCTCTATAGACCCTGTGGAGGAGGCCATAAAAGAGATACCTGATGAGAAGGCAAACCATATTCCTCGGTCATATATAAGAGACAAGGTAGGGGAGATCTTTGAAGACCTCATCAAAGACTACCATGATTTTAAGGTCTGTACCATAGACAGTTTCGTAAATCTCACCCTTAAGGCATCGGCATTTAAGCTCGGCTTAAAGCCCGACTTCGATATATCGATGGAGTCTTCCTTATACATAGATGCCGTTATACAGAGGATGCTCAAAGAGGTGATTGCGGATGGGCGTCTCAAGGAAAAGTTTGAGAGGTTTCTTGAAGATTATCTCACCACCGAAGGAGAGAGGGCAAGCTGGTTTCCAAAAAAGATCATCAGGGATGTTATAATCACCCTCTGGAGGGAGGAGACAAAGGATAACAGGCCTTTCATCATAAAAAATGATATACCGGAGATAGATTCCCTTTTAAAGGAGATAAGGACAAAGAGCCTTGAGCTCCTTAAATCTATTCTCTCCAATGAATCGTTAAAGTTTGAGAAAAGGTTTATCGATGCTTTAGAAGAATGCGCCCTGTCAAAAGGTTATGATTTCTTGAAGAGTGCGTATCTAAAAAGGTCTTCTCTATCCAAGATGACCACAAAAAAGAGTATCGTCCCGGATCAAGCCCTTGAGGGCATGTGGAGAGAGATACAGGGATCCGTATCAAGGCTCGTTGAGGCGTTCTCCTTATCTAAATTCTCCCCCTACCTTGAACTCTACCTCGAATTTAAAAAGAGGTTCTCCCGGGAGGTGATAAATCTCAAACGGACGGTTCTCATTGAACAGTTGAATATGCTCCTCCAGCGTATCATCGAGGACGAATATTTCATCCCCGAGATATACTACGCCCTTGCCGACAGATATACCCATTTTCTTGTGGACGAGTTCCAGGACACAAACCATCTCCAGTGGAAAAACATAGAGGTTCTCGCCGAAGAGGCGATTGCAAGGGGAGGGACCCTCTTCCTCGTGGGAGATAAAAAACAGGCGATATACCAGTGGAGAGGGGGTAAGGCGGATCTCGTCGATGAGATAGCAAAGAAATATAGCAAGTACGCCGGGGAGGAGTATGTCCTTGATCTCAATTTCCGGAGTTGGGAGGAGATAGTCAGATTTAATAACACCCTGTTCAACCGACAATATCTCCAAAGGCTCATAGACATGGTGATCGGGCATGTCACAGAAGGGGAGAGGGAAAAGATCCTTGCCCCTTACACATGCCCCGCCCAGAGGGTATACGAACCCAATATGGGTAAGGGGTATGTATATATCGAAAAAATTGTGATGGAAGGGGAGGATGGAGACAGGAAGGAGCGTTTTAACAAAAAAGAGGGGAAAGAACTTATAAAAGATCGACTCCTCGCCCTAATTAAAAGGATTGAACAAAGGGGTGTTTATCCCCTGAAGGACATCACTATCCTTGTGAGAAAAAGAGAGGAGGCCCAGTATATCTCAAGAATTCTCCTCGAATCATCTATAGATGTGGACTCTGAATTTACGGTGAATATAAAAAACAATCCCCTGATAAAGGAGGTGATCTCCTTTCTTAAGTTTGTAGATTCTGTGGATGACAACATATCTTTTGCAGGCTTCTTACTCGGTGAGATCTTTGAGAAAAAAACGGGGTTCGGAAGGGATTCGATGGCAGAATGGATTGCCGATAAAAGGGTCAACGGTAAAAAAGACCCCCTCTACAGGGAATTTCAGGAAGATTTCAAGGCGTTATGGGAGGGACTCTTCGAACATCTTTTCAAAAGTGCAGGATACATGCCAACATATGAGTTTATCGTCCTCTTTTTAAAAAAATGGGAGGTCTTTCAGCTATTTCCTGACCATGCCCCGTTTCTACTTCACCTGTGTGAACTCGTAAAAAACAGGGAGGCCTCAGGGGAAAATAGCATAAACAGTTTCCTCCAGTTCTGGGGCAACGATGAAGATGACCCCGATTCTACAAACAACGAACAGGAGAAACTCTTTCTCTTAAAGAGGTCGGAAAGTTTAAACGCTGTAAAGGTGATGACCATACACAAGGCCAAAGGCCTCCAATCCCCCGTCGTGATTCTGCCGTTTTTGAAACTCACCTCTTTTGAGACATCCGATGGAAGGGATAAGACAAAGTTTTTTGTAGACGATGGGGAAGGCAAAAGGCTCCTCTATATAAAAAAGGATTACCTCCATCATTCCGAATGGCTTGCAGACATATATCGAAAAAGACAGATCGACTTCCTTCTTGAGGAGATAAACAATATCTATGTAGCCTCAACAAGGGCGAAGGAAGAGATGTATCTCTTCCTTATGGACTCGGAAAGACAAAAGAATTACCTGATCGAGTACATCTTCAATATAGAGGCTTTTAAACCTTTTACAAAAGAGAATACCATCGAGATTGGTAAGCCCTCATCCGGTGATGGTTCCTATATTCAAGGTGTTTCCCATACCATTTTTAAAAATCCATCCCTCACGGATATAGGCCAGGACATAGGGTGGATGGATTATATAAAGAAGAGAAGCGAAGATTCCATAAAACCATCGGCAGAGTCCATCTACGCCAAGACAAAGGGGGATGCGATACACCATATCCTCTCCCTCATAAAAGAGCTCCCCGAAGCAGGGGAGATGGACTTTGTTGACTTTTGCATAAAAAAGGGGCTATCCCGATTCAATACCATCCATGATAGGGAAGAAATAGAGGAAACCATCAAAAATATTTTTTTAGACGAAAGGACAAAACGCTTTTTTACCGGAAGACCTTACGGGGAGACATACACAGAGAAAGAGGTGATAGATGCAAAGGGAAAGGCTTTTAAGATAGACAGGCTAATTGTGGATCACAAAAAGACTATCGTTATAGATTTTAAAACAGGGGAATCAAGGACAGAGGAGCATATAACGCAGATAAACCGTTACAGGGAGGTCATAGAAACCCTTTATCCCGACAGGCCATCGGAAGGTTATCTTATCTATTTAGATAGAGACTTAAGAGAGGTTATCCCTGTATGAAAATCTATGCAGTCCCCTTCGGTGTCGATTTTATCTCTTCAATCACAGATTTTGTCCTGAACCTTGGTCTTCCCCTCGAGGAGATTGCCATAGTCTTTCCTGGGAGACGACCCTCCCTCTATTTAAAGGAAAACCTTGCAAAACGAATAGAAAAACCCTTCTTCTCCCCCACATTTTTTTCCATTGAGGATTTCATAGACCATCTGTGCAGAAAAGAATATCCTTACGTATCGGATCTCCCAAGAGCCGATGCGGTTTTACTCCTCTACAGGGTGATAGATTCCCTTAACCTTTTTTCTCCTGGCTTTTTTGAAGGGAAAGGATTAGGGGAATTCTACGGCTGGGGCATCTATTTACTCGATTTTATCGATAAACTCGACATGGAGGGTATATCGGGGGAGAAACTTCAGTCCCTTGGCTTTAATGCGGAGATCGGCTATGATGCCCCTGAAAGGATAAACAAACTCCTAAAGAGGATTGGTGCAATCAGAGAGGCATTCCACAGGATGCTCGATGAGAAAAATAGGGTGACCAAGGGATATAAACATATAAAAGCCCTAAAAAGTATCAAAAGCTCAACCCTTGATGACTTCAAAAAGGTCTTATTCGCAGGTCTTTTTGCCTTATCCTCAACAGAGAAGGAGATCATAAAGGAGATATCCATCATGGGTAAGGGAGAGGTTCTCCTTGAGGGTAACCCAAAGGAATGGCCCCTTTTGAAAGGTCTCGTAGATTTTCTGGGGGGAAGGGTAGAACTATTACCATCAGAGGAGACAAAACGGGTTTCAGTAAAAATTTATAGTGCCGTAGATGTCCACGGAGAGGCATTTAAGGCATATGAGATCCTAAATGATCAGGATTCTAAAAAGAAAGCGATAGTACTTCCCTCATCGGACGCCCTCTTTCCTGTTCTCACCTTTGTTACGGATAGACTCAAAAAGCCTTACAATATCTCCCTCGGTTATCCCCTATCGAGGACATCCATATTTGATCTCATAAGCAAACTATTCGAAGCTCAGCTCACAAAGGCGGAAAACAACACCTATCTCACAACATCGTATCTGAACGTAATGCTCAATCCCTTTATAAAGAACTTAAACACATCTTCAGAGATAAGAAACTTAATCGGGGGGATAAAGAGGTACCTTACAAAAGACCATGACCGCTCATCGATAACAAAACCCTATATTACCTTGGACGAAGTGGAGGAATACGGGGAAACTACAATGGAAGGGGATAGAAACGCCCTTTACGATTTAAAAAATATACACAGACATCTCTTTAAGAATCTCGAGGGGCCGGAGAATCTATACCGCCTGATTGTCAAGCTCGAGGAGACCCTATCGTACATTATGGATCACACCCCTGTCCGTTCCTATGCCCTATCGGAGGAGATATTAAGACATATCTTTGAATCCCTTGAGGTTCTTAAAACTACCGAAATTTCAAAAGAGAGGTTCGTAGGTGAGGATGATGAAAATATAAGACATATATGGGACTTTCTCCTGAATCATATAAAGAATATCATAATTCCCTTCGATACAAAACCGATTGAACCCATAGAGGTACTTGGAGTCCTTGAGACGAGGTGCATCTCTTTTGATACGGTGATTATTCTCGACATGGAGGAAGGCGTATTCCCCCAGCAGAAAAAGATAGACCCGGTGATACCTATAGCGATCTACGACCAGCTCGGCATCCCCTCCACCAAGGATACCGAAGAGATATACCGCTATCACTTCTATAGACTCGTATCTTCCGCCGAGGACATCCATCTGCTATACCTCGATTCTGAAGAAAACCTAAGGAGCAGGTACATTGAACAGCTAATATGGCGTGAGGAAAAAAGAAATAACCTTCTCGATGTGATACCTGTTGAGAAGTGCACATTCATGATAAACCTCTCTTCCAGGGAAACCCCCGTTGAGATAAAGAAAAAAGGGGCGATGCTCGAGGCCTTAAAAAGAAAAACTTTAACCCCCACTGCCCTCGATGATTACATCCTCTGTCCCCTTTTATTCTACTATAAGCATATCCTCGATTTTAATGAAAAAAGGGTGCTTACCGATGATATAGACGAACTGGACAGGGGGATAGTTGTACATCAGATCCTCTACGACACCTTCTTAAGATTTAAGGACAGACCAATAGGACGAAACGTATACGATGAACTCATCAAATCCCTTTATGATGCGATTGAAAAGAAATTTAAAGACCAGATGGAGACAGGGGACTCCTATCTCTTCAGGGAAATCATAAGGTATAAACTCGAAAGATACCTGGAAAAGGATATAAAGGAGACGGATCAAGTCTTTTTTGTGAAATTCCTCGAGGAGACCTTTTACTTCGATATTGCCTTGGATGGTCACAAAATCCCTATGAAAGGCAAAATAGACAGGATCGACTATATACAGAAGGATAATATGTACAGGATAATCGACTACAAGACAGGGGGTAAAAGAGAGTACGCCACGACAAAATTGAGGGAGCTTAACACATCCTCCATCGAGGAGATCCATAACCATATAGAATCATTACAGTTGCCGTTATACGTCTTTATGTTCCAAAATGCCTTCAAAGTACCTCCGGAGGAGATAAACGGGGAACTGGTGTTACTACAGAAAAACGACAGGGAGATACTCTTCAAAACTGAAGACACGAAAGAGAGGGAGGAGAAGCGGGACTTCTACATCAAGTGTGCGAAAACAGTACTTGTTGATATGTTTGACGAAACAGGATATATTAAACCGTTTGATTATGAGTATTGTCCATACTGCAATTTCAAAGACATCTGCAAAACATGAGTGATTTGAAAACCAAAAGAAAGTTTTTATTGGGAGAGGAAAAGATCCTTTTTTTTGTTATCTTTATTGCAACGGCAATCTTATATTTCTCAGGGTTATCCATTCGTTCTCTCTGGGGGCCAGAAGGAAGATGGGCGGCAATCGTAAGGGAGATGATATTAACGGGAGACTACTTTCTTCCCACTATAAACGGAAAGGTATATTTCGATAAACCCCTTCTCAGTTACTGGGCAATCATCCCCTTTGCCTTTATATGGGATGAAGTGGGGGAATTTTCCCTTAGGCTTCCGAGTGCCCTCTTCGGTATTCTCTCTATCTTTATCATATATTTGATAGGTAAATACCTGTTTGGGAAAAAGGCGTCCCTGATCTCTACCGTAATCCTCGCCACCTCTTTTATGTTCATCTTCTGGTCAAAAACCGCATCCGCTGAAATGTTAAACCTCTTTATGGTCTGGTTTGCCCTCTTCCTCTACTTACATCTTGATATACCCAATAAAACCACCCATGCGGTCCTTTTCTATATTATCCTTGCGATATCCGCCTTTTGCAAAGGCCCTGTTGCCCCTTCTTTGGTCCTCTTCTCTCTCCTTTTTACAAACTTATTCGAATCGTTTTTGAGTATAAGGACAAAGGGGATTTCACTTAAAAATTTCCTTCTCTCCTTCTTTAAGGAAGGGCAGTGGCTATTCTCTCCCGGGGCTTTAAAAGGTATAGCGGCAGGGATTGCGGTTTTTTTTATGCTCCTTTTAATGCCCGTAGTATTTACAGGTTCCTGGGAATCGGTAAGACTCATGTGGAGGGAAAACGTTCTCCGTTTCTTCAGCCCCTTCGACCATATAGAACCGTTCTATATATACTTTAAATATATCCCCCTATATATTGTGCCGTGGGTATTTATTTTCTTGGCTTCCCTATTCAAAGTAAAATCGTGGATAGGGACCAAACAGAAGCGGTGGATCCTCCTTATAGCCCTATCGATATTTATCTTTTTCACCTTTTCCGGCTCAAGGAGGAGCTACTACATACTCCCCATCATCCCTGCCCTTTCAATCATAACTGGGGCGGGGGTTAAAAAATGGCTCGATGATAGGGTTTATTCGAAAAAAGATCCCCTTTTCGGGGCGTTCATCCTCACATCGATCATGTTATCTGTGGCAGGGGTAATTTTTGTTTACACCTATTATAAGAACAGCCTCCCAAAAAATCCTGTCTTCATCTTACTTGGGGTCTCAACCGCTTCTGCTTTGTCCTTAACCATCTTACTTTTCTTGAAGAAAGAATGCTTTAAGGGCTTTATTTGGCTCGCCCTTATCTTCTTCTCCCTCGAGCTGTGGACTTACACGGCGGGCATGGCGGTCTTTGAGTCTAAAAGGACCCTTGTGCCTTTTGCAAATAGGGTGTCGGCCGTATTAAAAAATGTGAATGACGATAATATCGCCATATATAACGCCGTCAATTCGGCCTTTATCTTTTATCTGAAAAGGCACAGGATAAAGACCTTCGATACGCTGGAAGACCTTAAGGTATGTATAAATGAAAGGAGATGCAGATACGTAATAACGAGTATGAATACCATACCCATACTATATAACCAAAACGATATAAAAAAGCCCGAGATACTTGCTGCAGATATGGAGAAGAAAAATAGACGGGATACCCCCATCGCCCTACTCTTCTTCCCTTAAAAACATAAACATCTCTTTGAAAATATAAGGCTCCAACTCCTCCGCCCGGACTGTCCTTGGAAAACCCATCCATCTATAGAGCTCTTCCACCCTCTCCTCCCCGAAATATCTTGTTAAAGCATGCCTCAATAACTTCCTCTTGTTCTCAAAACATGCCTTTACAAAATCTATTATACCGGCCTCTGTGTATCTCTCTTCTTCGTAAAATTTAATAGAAAAAAATGCACTCTCCACCTTGGGGGGAGGGATAAAGGCTTGGGGTTTGATATAAAAATGGACGGTGGCCTTTCCGAATATCTGACAGTTCACAGAAAGGGCATTATAGGTCCTTCTACAGGGCTTACTTACAACCCTCTGGGCGATCTCCTTCTGAACCATGAGAAACATGGAATCGATTACATCCCTCTCCCTGATCCCCTTCATGATTATAGGGCCTGTGATCTTATAGGGGATATTCCCTATGAGTTTTATGTTTTTCTCATCTTTGAAGTCTTTTAGGGTAATCTTGAGAAAATCACCGTAAATCACTTTCACGTTTGGGTGTATTTTTTCAATCTCCTCGAGATAAGGGGCAAAAGAGGTGTCGTATTCGATCGCATACACAGAACCTGCCTTTTCAGCAAGACATAAGGTCAGATCTCCCTGACCTGCCCCTATCTCAACGACCACGTCATCTTTCTTTAACCCTGCAAAACGGACGATCTTTCTATGTATGTTTATATCTTTAATAAGATGCTGGGAGAGACCCTTCTTTAGCATGTATTGAGTACCGACCGATTCATCCGGTCAAGGTAATCCTCGAGTAGGCCTTCATATCAATAGGAGAGACAAAACCCTTCTGGAAATAAAAATACCCAGTAACAGCCACCATAATACCGTTATCCCCACATAATCTATGAGATGGGAAGATCACCTCAAGACCGTTCTCTCCCCCTTTTTCAAAAAACATCTCCCTCAACCTTCCGTTTGCCGCCACCCCTCCACCAACGACTATTCTCTTTATATTCGATCTTTTTGCGGCCTTTATCGTTTTACTTACAAGAACATCGCATATGGATTCCTGAAAAGAGGCGAGGAGATCCGGTATCTCCTCCTCCTTAACCCCGTATCTCCTGTCATAGTTCAAAAAAGAGGTCTTCAAACCGCTGAAGCTGAAATCGTAGTTATCCTCGGTTATCATGGGTCTGGGAAAGGCTATCGCATCTCTCTTCCCCTTTTTTGCCATATCCTCGATCACCTTACCGCCCGGATAGCCTATGTTCAGGTACTTTGATATCTTGTCAAAGGCCTCTCCAGCTGCATCATCCCTTGTGGTGCCCAGTATGGTGGATCTACAGAAATCCTCCATCACCATGATAACCGTATGCCCCCCCGATACAACAAGGGCAATATACGGGAAATCCACATATCTCTCTGCAAAAATACTCATCGCATGGGCCTCTATGTGGTTTACCCCTATAATAGGTTTTGAGAGAGAAAGGGCGAGACCTTTTGCAAAAGATAAACCTATAAGGAGAGAGCCTATCAATCCAGGGCCGTTTGTTACGGTAATTAGGTCTATATCCCTATCGGATACCCCTGCCTTTTGAAGGGCTTCTCTATATATACCCCCTATCAATTCGAGGTGCTTCCTTGAGGCAATCTCAGGGACCACCCCCCCGAACAGGGCATGGACCTCAACCTGACTGGAAACGATATCAGATAATACCCTGTTATAGCCATCGAGGACCGCAATGGAGGTGTCATCGCAGGACGTATCAATACCGAGGATAATCATAAAATTATGGGGTTATAAATATACTCCTATCCCCTTTAAATCTCCTTCCAATATATCTTCACCTTCTCCTTATTTTTCAAATCATCGAGGAATTTTTTGAAAAACTCCTCCTTCTTTTTAGCGACTACGTAATTTCTGTACGCCTTCTTTTCCTTCTCCCATTCCTGGGGATCGGGTTGTTTTTCATCTTTATAGGAGAATACATAATATTTTCCCGATATCTCAACGGGTTTTTCGTAGATGGGTCTCTCTTTCGTAAGGGAGAAAAGATCTGTATTCCCCTTATCTATTTGACCAAGCCTCGGGATTTCGGTGGAGTTCCTCATGATAAAACCTGTCTCATTCCTGAACTCTAACCTCTTCTCCCTGATCGCCTCTTCTGCTTTATTTTTGGCTAAAACCTTCGCCTTTTCGTAGACCAACCGCTCCTTCAGTTCCTTTATAATATCTGCCTTTTCAAGGGGTCTCTCCCCTTCCAAATCTACCACCATAAAAATATAAGATTTCAAGCCATCTCTTACGGGAAGGGAGATGTCACCCTTCTTCATCCCTTTCAGGTGCTGTTCTATCTTTATGTTTTGAAATCTCTTTGTGAGTTCCCCAATCTTTACCCTTCCTGTCTCAAAGACTTCGAGTCCATTTTTCTTTCCGTATTCATCAATGTTCTTTAGTTTCAGTAAATCCATGTATGCCTTATCATCCTTCACAGTGCTCTTCTCATCTATTACCAGATATTTTAAACGATAAACCGCCTCAGTCTTAAAGCTGCCCTTCTCTTTCTCGTATAAGGCATCAACTTCTTTATCATCTATGGTAACCTTATCCTTAAACGAGGCAGGATCGAATTCACCGTAGTACAGATTTACCCGCCCCTTTTCCTTCACATAATCATCCCATACATCCCTCTCTGTCACATTCACCCCGTTATCACCGATGATGGAGGTCACCTTAGAGATGAGCATATTCGTTCTCTCTGTTTCTTCAAACTTTTTTGGGTCTATACCGCTTTTCTGCAAGACCTGTAAATACATGGCCTTGTCGAACTTACCATCCCTTTTGAATGCATCTATCCCTTCGAGGTAGCGGCTAAACTCTTCATCGGAGACATAAACCCCCATACCTTCCGCCTTTTTAATCAAAAGTAGCCTGTTTACAAGTTCATCCATCGTCTTCTCTTTTAGCTTCAACTCTTTCTCATCAAATTTATCCCTGTAAAGGGACCTGTAAAAGTTAAAAATCTTGTTGTATGTTTCTATATACTCGGTGAGGGTAATATGTTTTGAACCTCCCTCCGCCACAACCTTATCCGTCTGCCTTAGGTTTGTTGAGCCGAAATAGAGGACAAAAACTATTATTATTATGCCAAACAAACCCTTTATCAACCAGCCCGTTGCGTATTTTCTCATAAATCTAAGCATTTTGACTCCTATTGATTTTGTTTTTGTAAAAATAGTATATTAGATTAGTTTTTTCAATATATTAATCAATCTAAAAGAGGGGCACAAGTAATGTTCGAATCTTTATTTGGCTTTATATCGAAAGACCTTGCCATAGACCTTGGCACCGCAAATACACTTGTATATGTCAAAGGAAAGGGTATAGTATCAAACGAACCTTCTGTTGTTGCCGTACATAAGGACTCTAAAGGGGTAAAGAAGGTTATCGCCGTTGGGGAAGAGGCAAAAAAGATGCTCGGTAAAACCCCGGGAAATATAATGGCGATCAGACCTTTAAAGGATGGGGTAATAGCGGACTTCGAGATAACGGAGGCGATGTTAAAATATTTCATCCAGAAGATACACAACAAAAAATCCTATGCGAGGCCAAGGATCGTGATCTCCATACCTTCTGGGATAACCCCTGTAGAGAGAAGGGCCGTTAAAGAATCCGCCGAATCGGCAGGGGCGAGGGAGGTCTATCTTATCGAAGAACCTATGGCAGCGGCGATAGGTGTCGGTCTCCCCATAACAGAGCCTAACGGCAATATGATCGTCGATATAGGGGGAGGCACAACGGAGGTAGCGGTTATAAGCCTTGCAGGGATCGTCTACTGTAATTCTGTTAGGGTTGCAGGGGATAAGATAGATGAGGCAATCATACAGTACATCAAGAGAAAGTATAACCTCCTGATAGGAGAAAGAACGGCTGAAATGATAAAGATAAACATAGGCTCCGCCTACCCATCCCCTGATGGAGAAGAGCTCACAATGGAGGTAAAGGGGAGGGATCTCGTAGGGGGTATTCCGAAAACCCTTGAGACATCATCAAAGGAGATAAGGGAGGCAATCGCCGAACCTGTTAATGCCATAGTGGAGGCGGTCAGGATAGCCCTTGAAAGGACACCCCCAGAGCTTGCCTCCGATATAGTGGATAAGGGGATAGTGATAAGTGGAGGAGGGGCACTTCTTCGGAACCTTGACCTCTTGATCAAAGAGGTGACGAGACTACCCGTAATAATAGCGGATAACCCCTTAACAGCAGTTGTTGAGGGAACGGGAAAGGCTCTCGATGAGGTAAGCCTCTTAAAAGAGATAGCTACAACCTTTTAGGCACATTGGAAATTGAAAAACTCTATCATAATAATAACTTCCGTTCTCCTTCTTCTCTTTTCCTTTCTCGTCTTTACCGGGGTTTCCCCTTTTGTAAAGGGGTATTCCAAAATTAAGGCAACTGTAGGGGAGACTACAGGCCCTTTATTAAAACTCGTCGATTTACCTGTTCGCTATATAAAAATCTTTTTCAACTCATATATAAACCTTGTGGGCGTGAAACGGGAAAACGAAGAACTGAAGAAAAAAATCGACCAACTCGAACTGGAAAACCAAAAACTCGTGGAACTGGAAAAGGAAAATACGAGGCTTAAATCGATCTTGAACATCATGAACAAAAACCCTCAAAAGATGGTGGCTGCAAACGTCATAGGAGAGGATTTAAAAAACCTCTTCAAGTGTATCATCATAGACAAAGGAAGGGATTCGGGATTAAAAGAGAGGATGCCAGTTATAACCCCCAGGGGGGTTGTAGGCCAAGCGGTAGAGATCGGCCGGGGACATGCAAAGGTACTTGTTTTGAACGACACCAACTCATCCATAGATGTATATGTGGAAGGGAAAAACACAAGGGGGATCGCAGAAGGCACAGGGGGTTCAAAATTAAAGTTAAAATATATATTGAAAAACGACGACCTGGCGTTGGGGGATAAGCTCATCACATCGGGAAAGGACGGGATATTCCCCAAGGGGTTACCTGTAGGTATGGTCGTGGAGATAGACAGAAAAAAACCGGGGATCTTTGCAGAAGTGGATGTTATGCCCTTCAACAACTACAAAAGGGTCGATGAGGTACTCATCATTAAAAGGCAATGAAAATAGGGATCTTTATAATATCAGGTATATGTCTTCTTCTCCTCGAATCCTCTGTTCTCTCATGGTTCTCCATAGAGCTGTTCAAGCCCGATTTTTCAATCCCTTTTATCCTATACATGAGCCTTTTTATGGAGCCTTTACAGGGACTACTGGGCGCCTTTTTTCTCGGCCTTTTTCAAGAAGGTGTCTCCGGTTCACCCCATGGCTCCATAATATTCACAAAACTATCCGTCTTTCTTCTCGCGATGTTTATTAAAGGAAAGGTCTACATAGATTCAAAATTCTATTTCTCGTATATATGTGGGTGCTTTTCTCTCTTTGAATCAACATTGTATCTCTTCCTATTTTTCTTATCAAAAGGCGAGACAGGAAATGCGTTGAACATCCTCTTCTATGCCATACCAAACGGTGTCTTCACCGGTTTCTTTTCCATCTTTATCTTTTCCCTACTCACATACATGAATTCAAAAATATTACTTAAGGGATAGGTGAGGTAACCAGGTTGGAAAACTTTGTAAAGGATGACAGGACAAAAGAGGATGCGAAGTATAAATGGTGTAAAAGGATCCTCATTTTTACCGTAATCATACTATCAGTGAGGTTATGGGATCTCCAGATCATGAAGGGAAACGAGATGAGGAGGCAATCGGAGCAGAACAGGGTAAGGGTAAAAAAGGTTATTGCCCCGAGAGGAATTATATACGATAGGGCCGGCAGGATCCTTGCTGATACAAGACCCTCTTTCAACCTCTACATCACCCCTGAAGATATAAAGGATTTCAACCAGACGGTGGACGGGCTTGCCAATCTTCTCCAGATGGACAGGGAAGAGGTGATAGAAAAGCTAAAGGGGGCGAGCGGTTTCCCCCCTTCTTTTCCTGTAAAAATAAAATCGGATATCTCTATGGATGAGGTGGCAAAGGTTGAGGCAAACAGGGTCTATCTCCCCGGTGTAGGTATCCAGATAGAACCAAAAAGGAATTATCCTTACGGAAAATTTATGGCCCATCTCTTAGGGTATGTATCTGAGATCAGCGAGGAAGAACTGAAGAGTAACGCATTTAAAGGTTACTCTCCTGGGGATAACATAGGGAGATACGGTATCGAAAGGGCCTATGAGCAATATTTAAGGGGTAAAGACGGTGAAAAGAGGGTAGAGGTGGATGCCTTGGGGAGGGAGGTAAGAACCCTTGAAACAATAGAACCTGTAGCGGGAAATAATATCTATCTCAATATAGACCTCGATGTGCAGTTAACCCTCGAAAAAGGTTTTGAGAATAAAAGGGGGGGTGGTATTGTCTTGGATACGAAAACAGGAGGGGTCCTCGCAATGGTCAGCAGACCGGCCTTTGACCCCAACAAATTTGCATCGGGTATCACAAAAGAGGACTGGAAGGCCATAGCCACCGATAGATTCCATCCTCTACAGAACAGGGTGATCCAGGGTAGATACCCCCCTGGCTCTACTTTCAAAATGGTCGTTGCCTTAAAGGCCCTGGAGGAAGGCCTTATAAATGAACGGACAGGGTTTCTGTGCAGAGGTGGTTTCCCTTACGGCAACAGGGTATTCAAATGCTGGAAAAAAGGGGGTCATGGCCATGTCTCGGTACACAGGGCCATTGTTGAATCGTGCGATGTATTCTTCTATAATGTAGGGTTGAAATTGGGTGTTGACAGGATACACGAGATGGCACAATCTATGGGTCTTGGAAAGATAACAGGAATTGATCTCCCAAACGAAAAAGAGGGCCTTGTCCCCTCCACGGCATGGAAGAAAAAGGTAAGGGGGGAGGCGTGGTATGAAGGGGAAACCGTATCGGTATCCATCGGGCAGGGTGCGGTCTGGCTCACCCCTATCCAGCTGGCCCAGATGTCCGCCTTCATAGCCAACGATGGGGTTACATACAAACCGCAGATTGTGAACAGGATAATAGGATTTGACGGAAAGGTTATAAAAATATTCGAACCTTCCCCCAGCACGGATATAAAGATAAAAAAGGAGCATCTCAAGATAATAAAGGAGGGTATGAAGGGTGTTGTAAACGAACCGAGCGGCACAGCATACTCTTCGAGAATACAGCACATAGTGATGGCGGGAAAAACAGGGACTGCCCAGTCTGTTGGCGAAAAAGGCAGGAACCTCGGGGATCACGCCTGGTTTGTTGCTTATGCCCCGGTGGATAACCCCTCCGTCGCTATGGCTATACTCGCGGAACACGGTGGCCATGGTTCTACTGCAGCGGCTCCCATTGCGAAACAGATTGTGGAGAGCGTTTTTAAAGAGAAAACATTGATAAAAGAGGCGAAACTGAATGAAGGTAGATAAGAGAAAGTTATACCACCTCGACTGGTATCTTATAATAAACGGTCTTGCCCTTTTCGGCGTCGGTATGCTCAATCTATTCAGTGCAACCAGTTCCTTCTACAGCGGTGCCTATAGCTTTATCTTAAAACAGCTCGCCGCCTTCTCCTTTGGGCTTATCGCCATTCTTATCATAATAAATTACGATTACAGGGAGCTGGCAGATTATTCAAAATGGTTTTACATCGTGTCCCTTTTTTCCATAGTCCTCGTTCTTGCCATTGGTATGATCGCAGGAGGAGCAAGGAGGTGGTTCAATATTTTCGGTATAAGCATCCAGCCCTCTGAATTCATGAAGCCTGTTCTTGTCCTCTTTATTTCTAATATGGTCTACGAATACAAAAAGGAAAGACGCTTGATGGGTTTAAAGGACATTTTAAAACCCTTGTTATATACAGCCATACCCTTTGTGCTCATCGTGAAACAGCCTGATCTCGGCACAGGGATCATCGTACTCATCACAGCCATCTCCATACTCTGTTTCGTGGGATTAAAGAAATCGACTTATGCAATCCTCGGAATCGCAGGGGCCATACTCTCCTATGTGGCGTGGCATTACCTTTTAAAACCTTACCAGAAGATGAGGTTGTACAGCTTTATAAATATCGATTCTGATCCTTCAGGCTTTGGATACCACACGAAACAGGCATTGATAGCGATCGGGTCGGGAAAATTCTTCGGGAAGGGTTACATGGAAGGGACACAGTATAGGCTTCAGTTCATCCCTGAGCACCATACGGATTTTATTTTCACCGTTTTTGGAGAGGAATGGGGCTTTCTTGGATCGATTTTTCTCTTCATGCTCTTCATGTCCTTTATATACAGGTGTATCAATATCGCAAAAAATGCCGGTGATGAACTCGGTTCAATTATTGCCTTCGGTCTGGGCGCGATCATTTACTTCCAGTTTACAATAAATATCATGATGGCCATCCACCTCTCCCCTGTTGTAGGTATACCCCTTCCTTTTATAAGTTACGGGGGTTCTTCCCTTTTGTCCGTTTTGATATGTACAGGACTTCTGCTCAATATAAGTATGCGCCGTTATATGTTTTAATAAATATTGTTATCCAGGGAGGAAGATAGTATGGACAAATTTGTTATACCTGAACCTATAATCGATGAGATGACCATGCCTGCCCGGGAGTCATCCATTCCCGCCCTTGTAAAATTTGTGGGTGCCCATGTTAAGGAATGCGGATTCGGGGAAAAGAGGGTTCAGGAGATAGAACTCGCCACAGAGGAGGCCCTTAAAAACATCGTTGAATTCGCCTGTTCGGGAAGGGATGGGGAGATCAAGATCTCATGTGTCACCCACGACAGCGGGGCCTTAATCATAAACATCATTGATAATGGAGCCCCTTTTAATATGCTCCTTGCAGGGGCCTTTCCCGAGACAGAGGACTTTTTTGAGCCGGGGAGGGTACCATCAACAAAACTGATAAAAAAGGCCATCAAAAACATTGAATTCAGAAGGGGGCCGGACACGAATACCCTTGTTTTTACAATAACCCCTGATTGGAATAGATAGATTTTGGAGACCCCTCGGTAATGTATATTTTTTTGTGTCAACATAATAAATGGGGTACCATCATAGCCAAAGAACCCACTACGGTTCCATCAATGACAATGAGGAGGTACCCCAAACATGAAATGTAAGATGATGATAACGAGTCTACCAGAAGCAATGGAAATGTTCAAGGAGATGAATATCCTTTCAGAGAATGAATGGACAGGGGATTACCGTCAGTTTGCAAAAGACGCTATAGCTTCTTTCCTTACCAGTCGAATGAATGACAAGGTGGGTTGTCACCTTGCCCAGACTGAAGCCAAAGGTATCCCTGACAGAAGATATGGTCCCTATCTCCGCCACCTGCTCACAGAGTTGGGAGATGTGGTATTATGGTCATAAGATCCTATGTATGGAGATCACAGGATGTTGACCGTTTTATACTCTACCCGTTCCTTTTAGGTCTCGGCACTCCTTAGCGTTCTGGGGGAGAAGATAAGCCCATCTACTGTAAGTAGGGCAGCCAGAGCCTTGGTGCTTAATTTTAGCCTTCCACAGAAGGAAGCTATCAAACAATTACAAGGCCCTTATCCTTGACGGAGTGATACTTACCAGGAAGACACAGGGAGGGTAAATTAAAAGACCTGTCCTTGTACGCCATGACGGGAAGAAAGAGGTCACCGACTTTAGGTGTCCATCCTAAAGATAATACAGACGAGTGGGAGGTATTTCTCTGAGTTGATTAAGGAGAACAAGGCCGATGGGGTCTTTGGGAACAGAGCAAGTATTGAACGGATACTCTATGCTTTATTCCCATATGAGAACATACCCTATGGGGTGCACTATGTTTTTGGGTGCTGGCACAAAATATTTGACATTACCATAAGACAATTAAGGAATTGATTTTTTAGTTGAAAGATGTTTATAATAATTAAATGTTTCTTTATTATCTCATATCAAAACATATCAAAGACGACAATAACTTTTTATTTGCTTTCTATAACAACACCCGAAAGCGTAAGAATCAC
>JAOAGQ010000057.1 GCA_026415675.1 Syntrophorhabdaceae bacterium | reverse complement strand
GTGGGCTCGGAGATGTGTATAAGAGACAGATCTATCCTTCCATGATTTGAAAACCTCTGCGGGAAGGACATCGCCTCCGCAGTAACAGTATTTCAGGGAGCTTAAATCATACTGGTCGATCCTGTCGTTCTCCAGTATCATCCTGTATAATGCTGGAACCCCGAGCATCCATTTTATCCTGTATCTCTCGATAGCAGAAAGGGTGGCATCTATCTCAGGCATGGGCATCAATACAACGGTATTCCCATAGTTGAACCCGAAGGCAATGGCAAAACCCTTTGCCATTATATGGAAGAGGGGGTTAACCATCAATACGGTATCATTACCCTCATCGACGAATCCATTTAACACATCCTCCATGATATCCCTTATGTACGAGACCTCTCCAGTATGGTTACCCGGTACACCCTTAGGAAAACCTGTGGTACCTCCTGTGTACATGATATAGGCAAGGTCATCCATGGGGTCTATCTCAACCTCCGGCGGTGCAGGGGGGTTCTGCTTTATGATGTCCGTGAAAAAGTATATGTTATCCCCCTTTTCCACCTTTCCACAGGGAACTTTATCGAAAATTCGACCGACAAACCTTTTTACGGGGTTTATCATATCGACAAGATTCGTCACGATCACCCTCTTTATATTTGCCCTCTCCATCACATCCTTTATATAGACGAAATTTGTATCAAGGCAGATGACGGTCTCTATCCCTGCATCTTTTACCATATACTCGATCTCGTATGCGGTATAAATAGGAGAGACCGGGACAACAACGGCCCCTATCCTGTTAATACCGTAGTTTGCGATAACCCACTGGGGACAATTCGAGATATAGAGCATAACCTTATCCTGTTTCCCCACCCCGAGGTTATGTAACCCTGTGGCAAATCTGTCTACAAGTAGCTTCAGTTCTCTATAAGAGAATCTGTCCCCAAGGTACACGATCCCCGTTTTATCGGGATATTTTTCACAGATCTCATAAAAGCGGGTAAAGGTATATTCTGCCATTTTAAACACCAAAATAGGCTGATTTTACATCGGGGTTGTCCATGAGTTCCTCTCTCGTCCCCGATAGCACACTCGAACCATTCTCAAGGATATAGCCGAAATCTATGATGGGAATCACGGGCCTTGCATATTGCTCCGTTATGATAATGCTTATGCCTTTTGACCTTCTTATCTCCTCGGTACCTCTGATCACGATCTCCTGATAGGCAGGAGAGAGGCCGAGGAGAGGTTCGTCCAGTAGCAAAATCTTCGGGTTTGCCATCAATGCCCTCCCTATAGCGAGCATCTGCTGCTCCCCTCCACTTAAAAAACCACCCTGCCTATGGAGATGGTCTTTAAGCCTGGGGAAAAGATCCAAGACGTATTCAAGGTTTTTCTTAGTCTCATGACCGGAGGTTAGGTAGGAGCCGATCTTTAAATTTTCCATCACAGAGCTTTCGGGAAATATGCGCCTCCTCTCAGGACACAGGACGATACCTATTTTAGCCCGTTCATGGGGTTTTAGATGTGTTACGTCTTTGCCGTCAAAATTTATCCTTCCAAAAACCGTTATCCGCTCCCCTCCCTTCATCTCCTCCTTCTTCTTTATATCGAGGATGATACCGGATAGGGTGTACATGAGGGTGCTCTTCCCTGCGCTGTTTGACCCGAAAATCCCCACGATGGAGCCTTCTTTACATGTGAGACTCACGTTATTAAGGGCTATCATGTTCTCATAGAATACCATCAGATCAAAGGCCTCAAGCATCACTTTTCACACTCCTTCGCTTCCAAGATACGCCTCTTTTACCCTTTTGTCCTCGATGACCGTATCGGGCCTTCCTTCCGCTATCTTTTCACCGAAATTGAGGACCATTACCCTTTCCGCAACCCGAAAGAGCTCTCTTAACCTGTGCTCCACCATGATGATCGTCATTCCGTCCATCTTCATCTTCTCGATTAACGGGAGCATCCCTGCTATCTCGCTCATACTGAGACCGGAGAAGACCTCGTCGCAGAAGATGATCTCCGGTCTAATGGCAATGCAGCGGGCAAGCTCGAGCCTTTTCTGGTATCCAGTGGGAAGGGTAGATGCGATCTTATAGGGTACCCTCGAGTCCCTCTCAAACCCGATCTCTTCCAGTATGTCAACGGCTACCGTATCTCTGTCCCCGTGTCTTCCTCCTCCTCTCCAGCCCCCTATCTTTTTAGCCCTGGGGGACCAAAGGGGGATGATCAGGTTTTTATAGGCAGGCAAAGAGTAATAGGGCCTCATGATCTGAAATGTCCTCGCTATGCCGATATGGGCAATCCTGTGGGGCTTCCACCCTGTTATCTCCCTCCCCTTGAATATCACATGACCTGAACCGGGTTTAACAAAGCCTGTAATGCAGTTGATCAGGGTCGTCTTCCCCGAACCATTAGGCCCTATGATGCCGAACACCTCCCCCCTTTTCACATCAAAGCTCACATCCATCAAGGCCTTAAGACCCCCGAAAGTCTTGGAAATGTTTTTAACAGAGAGTATCACTTCGTCTTCTATCATATCTTTACCCATCTCTCAAACTGATGATATTTTCTCTGGAGATAGACCATAATGCCTTCACTCTTAAAAACAATAAAGGCCGTCAATGCAACGGAATAGATCACGATCCTGAATGTACCAAAGGCCCGCAACAGCTCTGAAAGAGGAACGAGGATAAAACTCCCTATCACCGCCCCGATCAAGGTACCCCCGCCTCCTATCACTACCGAAGCTATGGGTATGATGGAAAAGTCAAGGGCAAAAAGGGAGAGACCGGCCCACATATAGAGATGGGCCATATAGGCACCGCTGAAACATCCCATGAAAGATGCGATGAAGACGGCCATAACCTTCATGGAGGTTACATCGATCCCCGATGCCCTTACAGACTGGTCGTTGTCCTTGACCCCCCTCAAGACGAGACCTATGTCTTGATTGACAAATCTCCTCATCCCGAACAGAAAAAGTAGGGAGAGGAGGATCACCAGGTAATGTTCCACGTATTCGTTGGGAAGGCTGTCTACCCCTGTCATGCCGTTTGTCCCCCCGAAGATGTTCAATGCCTCAATCACTCGGGTGATCAAGAGGGGGTACATAAGGGTCACGATGGCGAAATAGACCCCTCTCAAAGGCAGGCAGGGAAGAAGAAGGAGCGTACAGAGGACCGCCCCTCCCAGCGTTGCAGCAGGCATGGATAAATACACGGGCATTCCGAGGTAGGTGTTGAATATCGCGGAGAGATACCCTCCGATACCTGTAAAAAATGCACCCCCTAAGCAGACAAGGCCCACGTAATTTGCGAGAAAATCAAAGGAGATGGCAAGGATAGCGTATGTACACATGATATTTATCACCCTCTTCCAGTAGGGTGCGAGGTCTAAAATAAAGGGGAGGGAGAGAACGGCAAGGATAAAGAAGAGCCGTGGCCCCAGAAGATAGGCCATCTCCCTGTAGGATGAGATCGCATAGATACCCTCTGTCCGTACCTTAAGTCCCCTGTCTACCCTCTCCTTTCTCATCTGCTCCATCTCTATCTCTCCTTCTCTATTAAACCCTTTCCTCCAGTTCCTTCTGTTTTCCGAATATCCCCGATGGTTTTATTAAAAGGGTAACTATAATGGCGAGGAGGGCAACGACCATCTGGTAGTGCGTTGAAAGAAACGCTTCCGTCAGGATCTGGGCAAAACCTATTATAAAAGAGGCGGCAATCGTACCTCCCCAACTCCCAAGCCCCCCGATCACGCATACCGCTATCGCAAATATCAAAACATTATACCCTGCCTCAACGATGATGTTACCGAGGGGAAGGAGAAGAATAGCGGCAAAACCGGCAAGGCCTGAACCTATAGCAAGGGAGATGATGGCGGTCATATCCGAGTCTATCCCGAGCATCATAGCCGCCCTCTCATCCTGGGCAATACCCCTTAAGGCAAGGCCTATCTTTGTGAAATGGGTGAAAAAGTATAAAAATAGGAAGACCACAACCCCGCAACAGACGATGATCAGCCTCTGATAATCCACATTGACCCCGAAAATCTGAAAAGACCCCTCGATAAAAGGGGGAAGGGTGAAGGTCATACCTCTTAGACCCCCCCACCTGAGACCTTCGAGAAGGGCAAGGCCTATCGCATATGTCGATATGATCTCCGATATCTCCATACCCCTTATCCTTATAAGGATAAAACGGTAGATGAGGGCCCCCATGGCACCTGTGATGAATATGGAGAGGATAATGGCAACAGGATAGGGCATATGGCCTATCCTGTTTAGAAAAAGCCAAGTCGTAAAACCTGCTGTCACATAGAGGGCACCATGGGCAAAATTGGGGAGTCTGCTTATGCTGTACACAAGGGTAAAACCAAGGGCAACCATAGATAGGATAACACTGTTTATGATTCCGTATACGAGTATCTCCAAGAGAAACCCCCCGTTATAAAGAATCCTATTTCATCCACGGTGGGAGAAGCACCTTTCCTTCTGCCACCTTTGGAGGAAACACCTGGACCCTCTTTCCTGCCTGCCACTGGATTATCCCTGTTACCGCCCCTTCTTTGGGATCAAGGGAGGGGATGATCTGGTGCGTCTTCTTATCGAACCTCATCCTGCCGTATACACCCATGATATCCACCTCTTCCAGAGCCTTTACCACTGCATCGGGATCGAGGGTTTTCGCCTTTTCTATCGCCTCTTTCAGCTGGTATATGGCCATATAGCTCGATGAGGTACCGTAACCTTCGGGCTCAATCCCCCATTTTGCCTTATATGCCTCGACGAACTTCATGGTCCAAGGCGTGATCTTTGCGGGGGCATTTCCACCATTGACAAGGTTTACTATGAGGTACTCCCCTTTACCACCGCTTGCCTTCCAGAAACCCGGCTGTTCTGCCGCATTGACAAACCCGATGGGCAAGCACTTAAGTTGCATATCACTCCACTGTTTTAGAAGGACGGCACTCTCGGGCATGTCCATCCAGAGGAAGAGGAGTTCTGCCCCCCGTTTCCCGGCATCGGTCAAGCCCACAGAGTAATCAACGGTTCCTGTGGGGTATATCTTCATGTCGAGGACGGTCCAACCCTTATCCGTCAATGCCTTTTTCATCGCCTCTCCCCCTGCCCTTGCATGGGCAACGTCCTGGACCATGATATAGGCCTTGTTGAAGTTATGCCCCTTTCTTATATCCTCTATCATGATGATAAACTCGTTCATCATGACACCCACATGGCTTGTATTTCTGAAGCAATACTTATATTTGTTGTAGTTTTCCTCTACCTTTTTCGTGTATGCCGGAGTCAATACCCCTGTCGTTAAGATACTCACCCTTTTGTGTTTACTCAGAAGGTCCATAGCAGCAAGGGCCGCCTCAGACCTCACAGGGCCACCGACGATGAAATCCGCCTTCTTTTCAAGGATTAATTTTTCAAGGGCGAGCAATGCCTCACTCACAGGTACCCCTGGCTCGAGGTCCCTCGTATCGATCACCTCTACCTTAAAAGGTCTCTTCTTTCCTCCAACTGTAACCCCACCCTTTGCGTTGATCTCATCTACCGCGAGCTTTATCCCCCTCTCTGCATCCCACCCGTATAAAAAGGCAGTAGATAGGGGCGCCCCTACTACAATCGGTGCCTCAGCGGCTTTAGCGGATTGACAAAGGGAGAGGAGAAAAAAGACGGATAGTAACACAAAAAATGTTCTACTTCTCATGATAACCCTCCTTTATTAGTATGGTATTAGACCACACCTTCTGTTTTAAGAGCAATTACCGTGCCATTCCCTATACCAATTAAACCATCAAATATTACAGGAGGTTAACAATATGGGGGTGATTCTTCATCAAGTGGCATTTCTATTTTTGAAAAAAATTTTCAATACTTTTTGGAAGGGCGATTCATTTTACCATGCCTGTAGATAGGTTATAGATCTTCAACTTTTTCCTCAATGTGGGCCTTGATAGACCGAGTAGAGAACAGGCCTTTCCAAGATGCCAGTGGGTCCTGTTGAGTATGTGGAGGATATGCCTTCTTTCGAGTTCATGGAGGTTCAAAATCTCGTCTCCCTCGTCGATACTTCTACTTATCGCCTCCTTGGCATTCAACATGGAGGAGATGGTATCATCAAGGATCACATCCCCCTGGGTATTTATCGCAGCCCTGGTAAGGATATTCTCCAGCTCCCTTATATTGCCCGGCCAGTCGTATTCCATAATCCTCTTCATCCCCCTCTCTTCAACACGGACAATATTTTTATGGAGTTCACAGTTTATCTTCTTAAGGAGATATTCTGTCAGGAGGGGTATATCCGACTTCCTCTCCCTCAAAGCGGGGACTTTTATATTGGCCACGCTCAACCTGTAATACAGATCTTCCCTAAAAATACCCTGCTCTACCATTTTCCACAGGTTCTTGTTCGTCGCGGCGATCACCCTTGCGTTTGATTTTAATGTCTTAATACCGCCTACCCGCTCAAATTCCTTTTCCTGTAAAAATCTGAGAAGTTTCGCCTGGAGTTCGAAGGGTATTTCACTTACCTCATCGAGGAATATCGTCCCTTCTCCGGCAATTTCGAACTTCCCTTTTTTCGTGAAAATCGCATTTGTAAAGGCACCCTTCTCGTGGCCGAAGAGTTCGCTCTCAAGGAGGGTACCGACTATCGCAGAACAATTAATGGCAAGGAAGGGGTAATTCTTATAGGGGCTATGGTAATGGATTGCCCTGGCTATTAGCTCCTTCCCTGTTCCGGTCTCCCCTTCTATGAGTACGGTTATCCTGTTCTCGGAGAGCATCCCTATGGATTTGAAGATCTCCTTCATTACCCCGCTTTTGCCTATGATCTTCCCCTTCTCGTAAGAAACAGATATATCCGAAGGAGAAGACGTCCTTTTTTCGGTATAAGTACAGGATTTTAAGACCCTGCATATGGCAGTTTCAAGTTCCTCTATATCTATTGGTTTTGGTATATACTCACAGGCACCGAGTTTTATCGCCTTGATCGTGGTATCCATATCGTGAAAGGCGGTGATGATGATGATATTCTTGTCATGGTTGTTCTCCCTCAACTGCTTAAGGAGCTCGAGGCCATCTATATCGGGCAGCCTAACATCGAGGATGATTACGTCCGGGATAAACGCCTTATTCTTTTCTATGCCTTCTAATCCTGATGAGGCGCAGGCCACCTCGTATCCTCTCTCGCATAGGAACATCTCAAGGGATTCGAGGATGTTCTGTTCATCATCTATGATGAGGATTCTGTGCCTTTTCATGTTAACCATTACAAGGGATTAGGAGGACACACCTTGTTCCTGTATCCTTTCCGCCATTTACCATGACCTTGCCCCCGTGTGCCTCTATGATCTTTTTCACATTTGAGAGTCCAAGCCCCGTACCCCTTTTCTTCTTTGAGAAGAAAGGGTCGAATATGTAGGGAAGGTCATCGGGTTCAATACCTGGACCGTTATCGCTTATGATAACCTCTATCCTTTCATTACGCCTTTTTTTTGTCACAACCTTTATCTCCCCACCATGTTCAACGGCCTCAACAGCATTTAAAAATATGTTGATGATCGCCTGTTCCATCCTGTCATGGTCGACAAACACGTAAGGCATATCCTTTGAGTATCTCTTGAGAAGGGAAATTTCCTTTTCTTTGAATCTTACCTCCATGGTCTCGATACAGGCATCGATGAGGTCGTTTATCGATGCAAATCCGAGGTTCAGTTTGAGAGGTCTCGCAAGGTCGAGCATCTCTTCCAGTATCCGCTCGAGCCTTGATATTTCACTCGCCATGATCTCCATTCTCCGTCTGTTGTTACCGTCAAACGGGTTGTTCTTCAATAATATCTGGATATTCATCTTAACGGAGGAGAGGGGGTTTCTGATCTCATGGGCAAGGGATGTAGACAACTGTCCTATGTGTGCCAATCTCTCTGCCTCCCTCATCCTCTGCTCCATCTCAATCCTCTCTGTGATATCCCTGCATATGCCTGCCACAGCCTCCCTTCCCTGGTAGAGCATCAGTTTAACCTTATTCTCCGTGGGGAAGGCCCTACCGTCCTTATGGAGCCTCATATAAACGTAAAGATCCTGGGTATCCCCCCTTTTTATTCTCTCATTGTAAAGTTTATTAACATAGGAGAGGGATTCCGGGGCAACGAATTTTACATAGGGCTTGCCGATCACCTCATGGGCCTCATAACCGTGGAGGTCGCAAAAGGTCTGATTGGCGAAGACGATAATCCCATCCTGATTTACAAAATAACCGTCGTTTATCTCCTCTATGAGGAGTCGATATTTCGCCTCGGACTCTGCAAGCTCCTTTGTCCTCTTCTTCACCTCCTCTTCTAAGTTCTGGGCATAATCCTTTATCGCCTTTTCATGGAGAGACTGGAAATAATTGCTGAACTTTGTGATAGTGTAGAGGAGGCAGCTATTTAACCTCTCCATGGCGTTTATCTGCTCCTTACCCTTCAACTCCCTCATGAATATAGGCACAAGGTATGTCCTCCCGAGCTCATAGGCGTTTTGTACCTCAGAAAGGGTAAACCCCCCGAGAAGCCTTGCGTTCGCTATCCATTCTATGTGACAGTTTATTTTGGAAAAATCGTTGTGGAGGAGAACCGCGCATGTGGCGTCATATGCGGCAGAAACGGTTATGAACAGTTCCTCTAAAGGCTGGGCCCCATACCTTTCACCCGTTCTTGAGTGGAGATGGTAAACCCAGCTTTTGACCACATCCTCCCTGTATCTTTTCAGTATGCTGAAAAGGTCCATAGAAGAATTCTATCCATGCCATAGAATTTGTCAAGATTTTTAGAGTGGCGTCTTGGAGGAGATTCTAAAAGATTACCTGCCCTCTTTTTTCCTCTGGGCTACCCATATAAGGATCATAAGCACAAGGCCTATGACATCGGTAATCCATCCCGGTTTTATCAAGAACAGGGCCGCACAAAACGCCATTACCCTTTTAAACCAGGAGAGTTCCCCCTTAAAATACCCAACCACAGAAGCAGAAAGGGCGGTTGCGCCTATCAAGGCGGATATGGAGGCAAGAGCCACTTCCAATGGGTTACCTTTCAGGATCAGGGCGGGGCTATACACAAACATAAAAGGTAGTAGAAAGCCTGCAAGGGCTATCTTCCATGCAGTCCACCCCGTCTTCATCGTGGGGGCCCCCGCAAGGGCTGCCCCTGCATAAAAGGCCATACCTACAGGGGGGGTAACCATGGAGAGCATCCCGAAATAAAAGATGAAGAGATGGGCGGCCATAGGGTCGACACCCATCTTAATAATCGGGGGAGCCGTGGTGACGGCGAGGAGTATGTAACAGACCACCGTGGGCAATCCCATCCCGAGTACAAGGGAGGCGATCATGATAAAAGGTAGGGCAAGATAAAGATGTCCCTTTGAAAAATATAGTACGAAATTGCCTATTTTCACCCCAAGACCTGTAAGTAAAACGATCGCAATAATGACCCCTGCCATGGCACAGGCGCTTGTTACGGAAACAGACTCCGTTGCCGCACTCGACATCCCTTCAAACAGTTTCTTGGGGCCTAAACGAAACTCTTTCTTAAAGAGACTCATTATAAAAACAGCGATGAGGGTATATATCACGACCATTGATGGGGTATAGCCCGCAACGAGAAAGAATATAAGAACCCCCAGGGGGGGTAAAAAGATCCAGAAATCTTTCAGTACCTCTTTCGCAGGCCTTAAGTCTTCGGGCTTCTCCCTCTTAATCCCGAGTTTCATGGAGTATAAATGGACAAAGACGAATATCGCTACATAGTAAATGATTGCCGGTACGATCGCTGCCTTTACGATAGAAATATAGGGTACGTTGAGATAATCGGCCATCACAAATGCGGCGGCACCCATGATCGGGGGCATAAGTTGACCCCCCGTTGATGCCACCGCCTCCACTGCACCGGCTACATGGGGCTCAAACCCGACCTTTTTCATCATAGGTATCGTAAACGTCCCTGTGGTGACCACATTCGCGACAGCACTTCCCGATATCGTCCCCATGAGACCACTTGAGACAACGGCAACCTTAGCAGGCCCCCCGACAAGACCTGCGAACAGACTCCTCGTGAGGTCAATAAAAAATCTTGTTCCCCCTGCTGAGCCGTATAGGGCACCGAAGACGATAAAGAGATAGATGAAATTAAACATCACCCCCATGGGAACGCCGAGGATACCGTTCTCTGAAAGAAAGAGCATGCTCAGTACCCTTATCACATCGTAACCGCCATGGGATAAAGGCGGGAAGAGGTATTGGCCGAAAAAACCATAGAGGATAAAGATAATCGCTATGATGATCATCGCAGAGCCGATCGTCCTTCTAGCCACCTCAAAGGTCAAGAGTACACCGAGAATGTTCACAATGGTGTCGAGGGTGGTAGGCATCCCTGCCCTGTATACCAGTTCGTCATAATCGACCATCACATAAACACCAATACCGAGAACAATTAAGGCAAGGAGTATGTCCAGGGAGAAAGAAAAGAGACTGTCCTTTTTGCCGAGGATGGGACGGCTTATAAAGACCACAGCAAAACTCAAAGAAAAGAATAGCGTGACCTGGACCATAGGTTGAAGATAAACGGTCCACACGGCAAAAATCGTGTAAAGCGTGAGGATGAGACCGAGCAATTTCGATACGGTAGACCTTATATGCTTTAATTCCATGTAAGCTCCCTGCCTAAACAATTATAAGAGAAGTAACCTCAACAGGCGAAGACTATTTTATTATGCCTGCCTCTTTAAAATACTTAAGGGCACCGGGATGTAAAGGAACGCCAACAGGAGAGGCCGCCAGTTCTTTCGTCACATCCCTGTATGGGGCAAACATCGCCCTTAATTCATCGAGACGCTCGATCGATGTCTTTGTGATCTTGTAAACGAGGTCCGCGGACATATTCTCCATACAGGAGAGCTGGGAACCAAAGTCGGGGACATATATCGGTTTGTCGATACCCTTTATCGTTCCTGGAGGCATAAGCCATTTGCTCCATCCCTTGACTTTGGCAGCCATCTTATCTATATGGGCCTCATCGGGAAAGAGTATCCTGATATCATGGGTTGCTTTCAACTGGTTGATCAAAGGAACAGTGGTTATTACCGCATCGAATTTCCCGTCCTTCAGTCCTTCAACCCCCTGGGCTACCCCCTGAACCGACCATTTGATGTCCTTCTTTGTGATGCCATACGCCTCAAGTATACCGAGGGCATTCTCATCAAGACCTCCAGGCTGACCGAGGTTCACCCTTTTCCCCTTCAAGTCCTCCATCGTCTTTATGTTACTGTTTGCAAGGACCACAAAGAGATTTACGACAGGTACGGTTCTGAATACCGCTCTCAGCGGTATCTTCTGGTTAAAGGGGGGAAGACCGTTCATCGCCTCCACTGTCTTGAAAGGTACGGTCAGTCCGAGCTGGAGTTTTCCCTGGGCCAATAGCCTTATGTTCTCTGTAGAACCGCTCGTTATCTCAGGGGTGATATGGACCTCCGGAAGATATTTGTTTACCACCTGTGCTATGGGAACACCGATGCTATAATAGATGCCTCCCACGGTAGATGTGCCCATATGTATCTCCTGAGGGGCTGCCCCAGTTTCCCTGACAGCAAGAGAAAAAATTAATAGACATATAGACACACCGATAAATAATAGACGAAATTTCATACTTTACCTCCTTACAATTTACTTTGCTTTGCCCAAGGTTTTTTCTGCCCAAAAAACATGATAGATATTATGGAAACTCATCTTCCATGTCAAGAAAAAGATACGGCACCATTTCTATAATCTTAATGGCTTTTTCCCTCTGTCACCTTCTCTATACTTCTATAGGTCACATCCAATAGTTTCTCCAGAACCTCCGTTTCTATTGCAAGGGGGGGCATAAGGACAATCACATCCCCTAAAGGTCTTATCACCACCCCCATCTTTCTCGCCTCAAGGATCACCCTTTGGCCGATCTTCTCCTTTGTCTCGTACAACCTCTTTCTCTTTCTGTCTTTTACAAGCTCTATGCCTACCATAAAACCGGCCTGTCTTACCTCCCCTACATGGGAGAGATTATAGAAATCATCGAGCCTCTTTTTAAGAAACGCAATTTTCCCCTGCAGGGCTTCAAGGGTCTTTTCCTTTTCAAAAAGCTCGATATTGGCAAGGGCAACACTACATGCCAGAGGATTTCCCGTATACGTGTGGCCATGGAAAAATGTCTTAAAATCTTCAAACCTTCCAAGAAAACCTCTGAAAATCTCTTCTGTTGTCAGGGTTGCCGCAAGGGGCAGGTAACCTCCTGTTATCCCTTTGGCAAGGCATAGAAAATCGGGGTACACCCCTTCCTTCTCACATGCAAACATGGTACCTGTCCTTCCGAACCCAACGGCTACCTCATCCGCAATCAGGGGTATATTATTTTCCTTTGCTATTCTCCAGATCATTGATAAAAAACCTTTAGGCTGTACGATCATGCCTGCAGCGCCCTGAACAACAGGTTCTATCACTACCGCGCAGATCTCTTCCCTATGTTTTTTGACTATCTCGGAAAACTTATCCACACAGGCCATGCCACATGTATCCCTATTCAGCTTTAAGGGGCACCTGTAACAGTAGGGGGCAGGGGATTTATAGGTTTTGAATAAAAGGGGCCTATATACCTTGTGAAATAAATCTATACCCCCAACACTTACAGAGCCTATCGTATCACCGTGATAGGCGTTTATAAAGGAGATGAACCTTTTTCTCTTCTTCTCCCCCACCTGCTGCCAGTACTGGTATGCCATCTTCAAGGCTATCTCTACCGAGGTGGAACCGTTATCAGAATAAAAAACCCGTGAAAGACCGGAAGGGGCAATCCTGATAAGCATCTCGGCAAGGAGGATGGAGGGGACGTTGGCAAGACCGAGAAGGGTTGAGTGGCACAAATGTTCAGCCTGTCTTTTTATAGCCTCCACCATCTCCTTCTTTCCATGGCCGTGGACAAGAACCCATAGGGAGGAGACCCCGTCTATGTATCTATTCCCATCCACATCAAAGATATAAGGGCCCTCCCCCTTTTCAATAATGAGGGGTTCCCCTTCCATATATTCCTTCATCTGGGTAAAAGGGTGCCATATATACCTTTTATCCCAGTCGGCGAGTCTTTTTTTATCGTACATAATCCCTCCTGAAACTCAGATGATACCGAGCCTTTTACCGATATCTATAATTGAGTGAACGGCATAGTCGATCTCTTCTTCTGTAAAGCCACTAACTACGGTCAATCTCAACCGCGATGTCCCTTCAGGTACCGTTGGAGGTCTTATTGCCTGAAGGAACAAACCCTTCTCCATGAGCAGCTCTTGCATTTTAACGGCCTTTGAATCTTCCCCCACCACAATAGGTATGATTGGGCCATAGCTCTCCTTTAAATCAAGGCCCGCCCCTTTCAACCCCTCTCTCATCCGCTTTATGTTTGCCCAGAGCTTATCTTTAAAGGAAAGGTCATTTTTTATGATCCTTAAAGCCGCAAGGGATGAGGCTAAAGAAGATGCGGGAATCGATGTGGTGTACATAAAGGTCTTGGCCCTGTTTATCAAAAAATCGATGATTACGCCATCGGCAAGGACAAAGGCCCCGTACGAACCCAGGGACTTTCCGAAGGTACCCATATGTACATCCATCATGCCCGATAGTCCGAACATCTCTTCTACCCCTGACCCCTTATCCCCGAATACGCCTGTGCCGTGGGCGTCGTCTACTATGGTATAGAATTCATACTTTTTCTTAAGTTCGAGTATACCATCTAAGGGTGCTATATCCCCATCCATACTGAATATGGATTCGGTCACAACAAACCTCTTCCCTTTGCAGGCCTCTACTGCCAGCTTTTTCTCGAGATCCCTTAAGTCCCTGTGTCTGTATATCACCTTCTTTGCCCTGGAGAGCCTCATGCTGTGTATAAGACTCGAGTGGTTCAATTCATCGGTGAAGATCACATCGTCCTCATCGGTTAAGGTCGATATGATACCAATATTTGCGAGATAGCCGTTAGAAAATATAAGCCCCCTCTCGTATCCTTTGTATCCCGCCACCTCTTCTTCCAGTATTTTGTATAAGTCTACGCTTCCCGATACGCTCCTTGAAGAGCATACCCCAACGCCATACTCGTTTATGGCCTTTAAAGCCTCTTCTATGATTTGTGGATGGAAATGGAGGGAGAGGTAGCTGTTGGAGCATAGGTTTAAATACTCCCTCGATTCGTAGATGAGCCTCGTTGCCGACAGGGGTTTTACATACTTTATGGTTCTGTAATTCCCCCTTTCTTTAATCTCCTCGAGTCTTTCCGTTAATCTCTCTCTCATCCTTACCCTTACGAAGTCTAAAATATAACAGGACGTACCAAATACTGTCAACTCTATAAATTGTATGGTTGACTATGGTGTAAAAAAAGAGGGTGGATGTAAATCCACCCCTTTTTAAAGATATTCTGTTTATCTTTATCCCTTGATGATCCTCGGTATGATCATCTGGTGCTGCGGTGTTATGGACTTGGGATTCTGGTAGCAGCAGTTTGCAAAGGCGACCATATAGTTCCTTAAGGCATTAAAGGAGACCACTTCATCCACCATACCTGTCTTGGCACAGTAAGCAGGCCTTGATTTATCGTAGTATTCTTTCACGATCTTGTTCATCGCCTCAATCACAGGGGCAAGGGGCTTACCTGCATCCTTCTCCTTGACAAGTCTCCTCGCAAATGTGGCGACCGCCGCTGTCTCTCCGTGCATAACGTAAATCTCCGTCGTAGCAACACCGAGGGTGAAGGCGTTGTTGTTATTGGCCTGGGGACCACCCATGATGTAATGGGCCGCAGCGGTACCTTTTCTCAACACAACACACATCATGGGGATATCGTTGCTCTGTTCGATGGAGTAGATCAATGACTGGCCGAGACCTAAGAGTTCGGCCTTCTCAGCGTAGTCGCCTACATCTATACCTGATGTATCCTGGAACCATATGATGGGAACCCTGTCCCTGCCGCATAAGGTCACAAACTCGTTCATCTTTATAAGGCCCTGACGGTAAAGCTTTCCTCCTATGCCAGGGTAAGGGGCATAATCAGGATATCCCTTTGGGAGGAAACCCTGTCTGTTGCCGATAACACCCATGAGATAGCCGTCTATCTTTACAAGACCCGTATATACCTCGGGGCCATAGCCAGGTCTGAATTCCATGTGCTCACTGTTATCCACAAGTCTAGCGAGGACTTCATCGAAGCTATAAGCCATCTTCTGGTTGAAGGCAACGAGGTTATACAGTTCTTCCGAAGGGAATTTTGGAGCTGCAGGCTCGGCAACCCTGAAAAACTTAGGGTTATAGTACGGGAGATAACCAAACCATTCCTTCAATGCATCGAGTAAAGCCTCCTCTGTCTGGAAGACCTGTTTGAAAAAGCCTGTGCTGTCATAGTGAATTTCAACCCTGCCGGGGGGTACTGCCTTAAATTTTCTTGTTGCGTCTATTATCGCTTCGGCCCCTGCTTCGTCAAAATATCCTTTGGGGCTCATTCCACTTACGATACCTGCCCCACCTACCGCAATATTGCAATCCTTATGGGCGAGAAGGAGGGTTGGGCTTATACCCTGGTACCCGCCACCAGCAGGGTTCGTTCCCCATATCGCTGCAAGAACGGGGATACCGAGCTTATTCAGTTCGGCATGTCTGAAGAATGTTGTACCGTTGCCCCTTCTATTCGCATAAACCTTTTCCTGTTCTGTAAGTTTAACCCCACTGCAGTTTACAAGCCAGACAAGGGGTACATGGAGCCTCTTTGCTATATCCGTAACCCTTAAGATATTCTCCGCCTGGCCTGGTATCCATGCCCCTGCAAGAACCTTATTGTCAAAACCTATTATAACCGCCCACTTCCCGTTAATCCTTCCAAGCCCGTCCACAACCCCTGTGGTACCTGACTCTTCATCCATAGGATCAAATAGGGTATGGAGAGGACACCATGTCCCGGGGTCCACAAGATACTCAAGTCTCTGGTGGACCGTCCACTCCCCCCTTTTATTCAATACATCCTGGGGCAGTCCTGCCTTCTTTGCCTTTTCCTTTAGTTCTTCGATGCTATCCTCTACCTCTTTTATGCTTTCAACGTTGGTCTCTGTCTGTTTAAGAAATGAGGGCGATAGAGGCTTGCCAAATTCCTGCATTTTTTCAAAATAAGGTCTCATATAATTACCTCCAGTGGGTTTGATGAGTATTTGTTATTTATTTCACAATTATATTTTTAACAGGGGTATCTTGTCAATATAAAATATAAAAAACATGGGGTAATTTTTAAGAAAATTACCCCATGGATATGTTCGGTGATTGTGTACGGTTTTAATGCTTGAAGAGTCTCTGCCCTGTAAAGACCATTGTAACATCCGCCTCGTTACAGGCCTCTATGACCTCGAAGTCCCTCTCCGACCCCCCTGGTTGTATGACCCCTGTTATACCCTCCTTGATCCCTGCATCTACCCCATCCCGGAAGGGGAAGAAACCATCGGAAACAAGAACAGAGCCGGCAAGTCCTGCCTTCATTTTCCGTGTATACGCCTCTATGTCGGATAGTTCCTCCATCTTCCTCATCCCTTTTTCTGCCTCAAGTTTGAATACCGCATAGGGCACCCCATACTTCTTGAAGACCTCTTTATCCATAAACTTTGTGTACGCCTTGAAGATCGCTATCTCAACAACACCTACCCTGTCCTGCTCCCCTGTGCCTATGGCAACGGTTGCCCCATCCTTCACAAATAGGGCCGAATTGGAACTCACCCCTTTTTCCACATACCACCCGAAGAGCATATCATCGTACTCCCTATCGGTGGGGAGTCTCTTTATCCTGTATGTCTTTCCCTTATATGTGGCCTCCGCAGGCCTTAAGTCCTCTCTACCTTTTATCCTGAAGGGCTGTGATTCCTGGAGCACAAGACCTCCATCCATGAGGGACTTTATGTCTATGATTCTTTTAAATTTATACTCCTTCAGTCTCTCTATCTCTTTTATCTGTAATATCCTCAGGTTCTTCCATTTCTTGAGTATGTTAAGAGCCCCCCCATCGAAGTCCGGGGCACAGACTACCTCAAAGTAGTAAGGCACCATCGCCTCTGCCGTCTCTATATCAACGGTCCTCGTCATCACCACAGCCCCACCGAACGCCGCAATCCTATCACACCAGAAGGCCTTTTCGAACGCCTCTGCCATAGTCGAACCGTATGCGACCCCGCAGGGGTTATTATGTTTCATGATCGCACAAGCAGGCCCCCTATCGAGGAATTTCAATATATTCAAGGCATTATCCACATCCGTGAGGTTTATCTTTCCTGGATGTTTACCCACCTGGAGCATATCCTCTTCCTTCACCTTACTTGTAAGTCCACCCTTAAAATCAAAAAACCTCACATCCCCGAGGAGGATATTACCGTTTATGAGTTCATACATGGCCGAAGGCTGGTCAGGATTCTCACCGTACCGCAATCCCCTCTCCACATTACATCCTTCGTCGGGATCATAAATATTCCAGATCTTTTTTCTATATTCGAGTACCTGACCTCCCATATCTATCTTTATTACGTCTGGAAAATTGTCCTTCACGACCTTTTTGTACATACCCTTTATATCTTCCATAAATCACCCCTTCTATTTATTTTTAATAATATTCAACAGTGAGTCCACCATAGATGCCTCGTCCAGGCCTTCAATCGACATGACCTCCTCTGTCTCCCCCGATGCCCCGTATCTCTTTACGCCGTAAGATGTGAAGATGCCCCTGTAGCCTTTCCTCAATAAATATCCGGTAATGACAGGGGCAATGCCGGTAAAAATATTATGGTCCTCATAGGTTACGATATTTGGTATCAATAGGACGGTCTCCATCACACTCTCATCCACCTCGAAAACACAGGGCATGTTTATAACTGCAACGGATATACCCTTTTTTGATAGTTCCTCCCTTATTTTTATAGCCCGTGATACCATACCCCCATAGGTGATGATGGCGATATCCCTGCCTTCACGGACAAGGTCCATCTTTCCGTAAACAAACTCATAGCCGTTGCCGAAGAAGGGCTTTTCGTTTTTATCCCTGATGATCGGCCAACGGTTTCTCCCCATGGCAACTATAAAATTCCCCTCGGTCTTTGCAACATACCTTATTACCCTGTCCATCTGGTTTGGGTCACAGGGAACTATGGTCTTGAAATTGTAAAGACCCCTTGAGAGGCCTATGTAATCTATGCACTGGTGTGTCTTTCCGTCGGGTCCCACATCAAGACCCACATGGGTGAGGATGAGTTTCAGGTTTGTCCTGTTTATATCGTTTAGTCTTGCCTGGTTAAATGTCTCATCGATCCCGAAGACACCGAAATCGGCAAAAAACGTGAGTATCCCCGTTGTAGATAGGGCCCCTGCGACTGTAGCGGTATTGTGCTCCTGTATACCCCCCTGAAAGAAATGATCAGGATACGCCTTTGCAAAATCTCCTGTCTTTACAGAACTTGCAAGGTCACAGTCGAATACGCATATATCCCATCCCTTCCCTATATTTTTGTCCCCTAAATCCTTTAACGTCTTTCCAAAGGCAGTCCTGTTGTCAAGACCCTCTTTCTCATACGTAAAAGGGGTACCTGTATCTACCTCTATCTCAACGGTATTATAAGTGGGCGTGAATCTCCATACCCCCTTTCTCATCTCCCTATACACATCAAGCCTATTTTCAAGGCCCAAGATTTTCATCGCCTCTTCGTATTCCTTTTCGTTCAAAGGACTGCCGTGATATTTCTCCCTGTTCTCCATAAAAGGAACCCCCTTACCCATACTGGTATGGGCAAGGATACACACCGGTTTAGGTTCTTCTCTCGCCCTTCTTATGGCTTTATATATCTCACTGAAGTTATGACCATCAATCTCGATCACATACCAGCCATCGGAAAGATAGTTCTCTATGATGTTCTGGGGCATAACGGTGTCTATTCCCCCACTTATCTGGAGACGGTTATAATCTATGAGAACGGTGATGTTGTTTAACCCGTACTTAAAGGCAAACCTCCTTGCCTCCCCTATCTGCCCCTTCTGCTGTTCGCCGTCCCCCATGAAGACATATACATGATTCCCTTTTCTTTTTATTCTGCTCTCTATCGCAAAACCGCAGGCAGCGGATAGACCCTGTCCGAGATTCCCCGTTGACCAGTCGATAAAAGGTATGCCCTTCACCACATGACCCTCATAGGGACTCCCTCCCTTACGAAAAAAGGCAACCACATCGTCTAAGGGCAGATAGTTAAGCCTTGCAAGGGCAGCGTATACCCCGGGGGATGTGTGGCCATGACTCACGATAACCCTGTCTCTAAGCTCACCGTTTAGTTTCGCGTATGAAAATACCGTTAGATACATGTCGAGGGAGGACATGGAACCACCGGGATGGCCACTGCCTGCTAAAGTCGTCATGGTGAGGATATCTCCTTTTGCAAGGCGGGATAACTCTTCAAGCCTCTTTATGTCTTCTTCTTTTAAGTTTTCCATCTCGTCGAATGACATCTATACCTCCGTAGATTTCTCTTCTTATTCCGTTCCAAGACCCTTTTTGAAATACTCACAGTTTTTGGTGAGTAGGCATCTCTTACACTCAGGCCTTTTTGCCTTGCAGATGTACCTTCCGTGGAGTATCAGAAGGAGGGAGAGATCCGTCCACATATCAACAGGTACGATCCTCCTTAAATCCTTTTCAATCTTTTCTGGATCTTCTTCACGGGTGAGTCCAAGCCTCTCTGAGACCCTTATCACATGGGTATCAACTATCACCGCCGGCACTTTGTATGCGAGACCTATGATCATATTCGCCGACTTCCTTCCAATACCTTTTACCGTTGCAAAAGTATCTATATCCCTTGGTACCTCCCCGTGAAACCTGTCCTTTATTTCCCGTACTATGTTTTTGATCGCTTTAGCCTTGTTCCTGTAAAAACCGGTAGGTCTTATATCCTCTTCCAGTTCTTCTATAGGGACTTTTAGGTAGTCATCGAGGGTCGTATATTTTTTGAAAAGTCCGGCAGTTACCCTGTTTACCCTCTCATCTGTACACTGGGCAGACAAAACGGTAGCTACGGTGAGCTCAAGGGGGTTTGTAAATGCAAGCTCACACCTCGGTTCACCATGCATCTCTTTTAATCTTTGAATGAATTCATCTATCCTTATATCCATATGACGAGTGGGTGAATCGTTTTTATAACATGGATAAAAATACGATTCAACCCCTCCGTCATCACTTGTCTTATTTCACTTTATACCCCTCTCTTCCAGTGCCTTAAGGACCCTCTCCGGGGTGAACGGAACATCGTAAAGCCATACCCCTGTTGCATCGTGTATGGCGTTTGCTATTGCACCGTGAAGCCCACAACCAAAACCGAGGGAGCCTTCTTTTGCCCCGTAAGGGCCGTTCGGATCCGGTTTGCCAACAAAATACGTCTCTATATCCGGTATCTCGTTTGCGGTAGGTACTTTGTAACTCCTGAAATCGCTTGTGAGCTTACGGCCTGTCCTTATATCCCATCTGTTCATCTCATAAAGACCATGGCCTATCATGAAATTCAACTGCCCGTGCATATTGCCCTTTACAAGCAAAGGGTTTATCACCGTACCGCAGTCATTTACAGCCCATATACGGTCTATTTTTATCTTCCCTGTCTCACAGTCCACCTCAAGCTCCACAACAGTTGTACCGTAAGAGTAGGCCGCCACCTTCTGACCATAAGTCCTCTCGCTGTAAGGTATGTTCAGGTCCATGTTAAAATCGGAGTAGTCGACCCTTGCCCTGTGGTCACCGAATCCAAAGATCGGCTTACCCCTTTTAAAGGCGGTTCTACAGACCTCTTTCAGAGATACGGTCTTCCCCTTCCCCCTCCTGTATCTGACGGAAAACTCCTTTCCCTCCATCTCCACCTCCTCCCACGATACATCGAGGAGGTCCCCTGCCACCTCGAGTAAACGCCTTTTTGCATCGAGGGCCGCCTTCCTGACGGCACTGCCGGAGACGACTGTGGCGGACATGGAGTATGTCCCCGGATCCTGGTAGCATAGTTCTGTATCCCCATAACAGAGCTTCACATCCTTCATATCGATGCCGAGTTCTTCTGCGACTATCTGGGTGAATAAGGTCTGGTTTCCCTGGCCCAAATCACAGTTTCCCGTAAAGAGGGTACAACTCCCGTCGTCGTTGAATTTTATAAATGCCGTTGAACCGCTCCTGAACCCCATGTAGAACATCGACTGCATATTTCCTGAACCCAATCCTATGCCCCTTCTTGCTCCGAGTCTCCCCTTCTTTTCCCTGTACCCTGATTTTTCAACGGCAATTTTTATGGAATCCTTAAGACCCGAACTCGTTATCGTCGATTTTGTCGGAGATACCTCTCCGGTCTGCAGAGCGTTCTTTAATCTCAGTTCCACTGGGTCAATACCTAAGGCCTCGCCTGCCTGCTCAAAACAGACCTCCATGGACATTGGGCCAACGTGGGCGCGGGTCCTCATCATGGAGCTTATGGTCTTATTCGTATATACGAGTTCACCAAAGTATCTGTAACTCTCGGTACGCCACAGAACTTCGTCTATGAGAAGGGGTACCCAAAGCTCTACAATAGAACTACTCGCATATGCCCCGCATTCAAGGGTCATCTTTATATCCCTTGCCGTTATTGTGCCGTCTTTTTTAAATCCCACCTTTATATGCCATATCTTCGATGCCTTGTCCCTCATACAGTCTTCAATCTCTTCTCTTGAGAGTTTTACCTGTACGGGACGGCCTGTCTTTTTTGATAAAAGGCAGGCGATGAATGCGGCAGGAAACGTATCGGACCTGCCACCATGGCCCCCTCCCATGGGTATGGAGTGTATCCTTATGTCGCTTAAAGGCAGCTTCAAGGTATTGCTTAAGGCCTGCCTCGTCTGAAAGGGGCACTGGGTCTGCATCCAGAGGTTCATCTTCCCCGAGGGCTCATAGCTCGCAATGGCGGTATAGGGCTCGGGGAGGGCATGGCTTGCCACCTCACATGTAAAGGTCTTCTCCCATACATAATCACTGTTTATAAAGGCCTCTTCCACGTTTCCTTCATTGACGAGGTAACGGGCGGCGATATTGCCGGGTTTATCCTCATGGACGAGGGGGGCTCCCTCTTTCAGTGCATCCTCCACGTTTAGCACAAAAGGCAAAGGTTCATAATCAACCTTTATCAACTCTGCCGCCTCTTCCGCCGTATCTTCGTCTATCGCTGCCACCGCCGCAACCTCTTCCCCGTAATACCTCACCTTGTCATAGGGTAGGAGAACCTGGTCTTTCGTGTACGAGACAATACCGAAGAGGCCACCCCTCGGCGTATCCTCAATACCTGTTACAACCGCCTTAACCCCGGGTAAGCTCGCCGCCTTGCTTGTATCTATGTTCAATATCCTTGCATGGGCGTAGGGGCTCCTCACCACTTTTGCATAGAGCATACCCGGCAGTACGATATCCGCTGCAAACTTTGCCCTTCCCAGGGCCTTCTCCGGGGAATCGATCCTCGGGATATCTTTTCCTATCAAGCTCTCCCTCTTCATTCCACACCTCCCAATATCTTTGCCGCCCTTCCAATAGCCTCTATGATCTGCACATAACCGGTACAGCGGCATATGTGGTTTGAAATCGCATTCTTTATCTCATCCACATTCGGGTCTTTATTCTTATCGAGTAGTGCCTTGGCAGACATGATAAAGCCCGGGGTGCAGTAACCGCACTGGATTGCCCCGCTCTCCACAAATGCCTGCTGGATAGGATGAAGGCTGTTCTTTTCCCCTGCAAGGCCCTCTATGGTAAGGATCTCCTTCCCATCCGCCTCCACTGCAAGCATCATACACGAAAGCACCGGTCTTCCGTCTAAAAGGACCGTACAGCTCCCACAATCACCTTTATTACACATCTCTTTTGTGCCGGTAAGACCAATCTCCTCCCTTATCACCTCGAGGAGGGTTCTTCTACTATCCACCGTTATTCTATGGGTTTCGTTATTTATCTTGAGTACTATATCGTGTTTCATCACGCCACCCCCTTTACCGCCTGAAGGATCGCCCTTTTCACCATTACCTTCAATAACTTCTTTTTGTAATCCGCTGAAAACATGATGTCCGACCCGGTTCTGCTATTTTCGGCAGCCAAAGTGGATACCCTCTCTATTACCTCATCGTTTAATGGGTTGCCCTTCAAGGCCTCCTCCGCCTCATAGGGTCTCCTCGTAGGTAGTGTAACCCCTCCTAAGCCTATCCTTATCTCCCCGCACCTATCACCATCCATCTGTATGAGAACTGCCGCCGATACCGTTGCATAATCGAAACGCTCCCTCAAGGCGAACTTCTTATAACCTGTCTTTGCATCGGATGGAGGTAGAGGTATCACTATCTCGGTGATGATCTCTTTTCCTTTTAAGTTCCTGTGGATATCCTCTATCGGTATGATCCTTTCCCCCTCTTGGGACACAAGTTTTGCCTCTGCCCCGAGGGCAACCAAAACCGGCATGGTCTCCGCCGTTGCAAACATAGACGCCACGTTACCCCCTATGGTACCCATATTCCTTATCTGGGGGGTACCGAGCATACTACAGGTTTCCGCGAATAATGGGCATACCCTCTTTACATCCATCGATTGAGCGATATCCCCATGCTTTACCATGGCACCTATCCTTATGTGGGATGTGCCATCGATTGTAATTTTATCAAGACCATCGATGGCCTTTAACCCTATAAGGTAAGGTATGTTATAGACCCTTCCCTTCATCCTGTGGAGAACTATCGTTCCCCCTCCATAGAGTTTTGCCTTGCCCTTATGCGTCTTAATAAGGGACAGAACTTCCTCAACGGTACGGGGGGAGAGATAGTCAAACTCCGGCAATCTTCTAAAGTATTCCATGGCCTTTCTCCTTCCCTTTGTCCTTTTAAATTTCATAATATGAAATTTATACCACAATTTATTACCAAAACGTGGATAAAGTCAAGAAAAATTGGTAGAATCGAGAGATGGAGATGAAGGCTATTATTTTCGATGGGAAACTAAGATACGTAAAGGATTACCCCGTCCCCCAGATGGGGGAAGATGAGGCTTTGGTAAGGGTCAGATGCGCCGGTATCTGTAACACCGATCTCGAGATAACAAAGGGCTACCTCGGTTTTCAAGGTGTACTGGGTCATGAATTTGTAGGTACGGTGGAAGCAACAAGCAACCAAAGGAAAGACCTCATCGGAAAGAGGGTGGTGGGGGAGATAAACTTTGGTTGCGGTAGGTGCAAATACTGCGCCTCTCAACTCAAAAGGCACTGCCCTTCCAGAAAGACCCTGGGGATAAATGGAAAAGACGGTGCCTTTGCCGAATATGTCACCGTTCCTGTTGATAGTCTCCATGTCATCCCCGACAATTTAACGGATGAGGAGGCTGTTTTTGTCGAGCCCCTTGCCGCTACATTCGAGATATTGGAGCAGATACATATAAAGCCCGCCCAGAAAACCCTGATCCTCGGCGATGGAAAACTGGGTATCTTGATCGCCTTAACATTAAGGCTTATCCATGCTGATGTGACCCTCTTAGGTAAACACGATGAGAAGCTCAAAATACCTAAGGAAAAGGGGGTAAGGGCGGTTACCCTTAAAAGCATAGATATTAGAAAGGAGTACGATATCGTCGTTGAAGCAACAGGTTCTCCTTATGGTTTCGAACTCGCTATGGAATTTGTAAAACCAAGGGGTATAATTATCTTAAAGACAACGGTGGCCCCTGATATATCGATGAACCTTGCCCCCATAGTGATAGATGAGGTTACGATAGTTGGTTCCCGATGCGGCCCGTTTTTGCCTGCCATATCCGCCCTATCTATGGGAGATATCGATGTTAAACCTCTTATTACGGCCGTCTATAGGGCAGAGAAGGCCCTTGAGGCCTTCGACAAGGCATTATCAAAAGAGTCCCTGAAAGTGATCCTTGATTTCAGGTAGAATACATTACCTTCTAAGGATCGTCCAAAGACCCCCTTCGTTAGATATCTCTATATGTTTGTGAAGCCCCTCGGGGATCACCCGTTTTAAAAGCTCCTTATGGTCAACCTCTTTCTTCCCCACCGCAATGTTTAACTCTTTCGATGCCCTTCCAATCTCCTTCAATATTTCATCCGGGGTATATTTCCCAAAGCCGCCTCCCACAAGGGCAACGCCTCCTTTTTTCAGCATTCTAAATATACCGTTATAATCGACTTTGAAAAAATCGGGAAAAAAGAGGGCCCCCCTATATATGATAAGGTCAAACTTATGCTCTTTAAAACAGGAGAAAGCGTCATCACACTCCAGAATCCTTATTCGACCGTCAAAACCAAAAGTTTCTATCTCATCCTTGAAAAACCTCCCCATACCCTTCGGGAATGTAGCTAATGTATGGGTCTCCCCTGTGCCCGATGCCTTAAGGGAAAATATGGTGCCGCAGAAAGGACCAACCTCGATGATATCACCCCCGCCTCTCCCATAAACCTCCTTTATATAAAGGGATAGATGGGGAAAGACAGGTTTCCATAGTTCGTAAAGACTTTTAAGTAGGGAGATATCCATGTATTTTAAACCTCATCCTATTGGAAGATTTACCTTAACAAGCCCATCTTCGTAATTTCCGAGGGTAAATCCCAGTTTTTTCGCAAGGTTCAGCATGTTATCGTTCTCCTTTAAGACAGTCCCGTATATCTCTTCAAGACCCTTTTCCTGGGCAAAACCAATGAGAAGATCCACGAGTTTATACCCCAGTCCCCTCCTGTGAAAATCATCGTGGACAAGAACGGCAAACTCCCCCCTTTTTAAGTCAGAATCGAGGATGAGTCTACTGATCCCTATAATCCTCTTCCTCTCCCCCTCTCTTATTTCGGCCACCAGGGCCATCTCCCGCTCATAATCTATGTTACAGAATCTCACAAGCATCTCATGGGTGATCTCTTTTATGATTGAAAAAAACCTCGTCCTCATGCTCCTCTCCGATAGGGTCGACAGCATCTCCCTCTCAAGGGGTTCATCTTCCGGTCTTATCGGTCTTATGAGTACCTCCTGACCATCTAGCATCTTCCACTGGGATACATACCTCGTCGGATAGGGGGCGATGACAAGATGGGGGTAGTTGGTATAACCATCCACCTTTACGAGATCTATCTCGATCTCACCCCCTGTAGCCCATATCTCCTCCCCGCATATAACAAGAGGGTCTATGTGGATGGATAGAGCCTCAGGAAAATCTACTATGAGGTTCGAAAAGCAGATCAAAACACTTTCAAACCTCTTTATCAGGGTTTGGGGGAGCATCATTCTCCTCAAAACACCTTCCATCTCCCCTTCCTCAAGCATCCTTCTCGCCAGCGTCTGATTCAAAGGGGGCAGGCTCGTTGATAAGATTTTTACGGAGTTACCTTCTCTCATACCGAGATAGATCACCGCTCCGAAATCCCTGTGTCTTTCTGAACGGAGGAACATCTCCTGCTCTATCTTTGATATATGTTTTTGTACAAATACGGCAGGGTCGTTGCCCTGCCCTTTTATATTTAACCTCTCCCTATTTTCAAAAGCATGGTATTTTTCTTTTAATACATCCTCTTTTTCTACAATCACGGTATCAGAATCAATAGACCCCTCTGAGAGATGGGTAGATGGGCTCTTTAAGAGAACAGGAAACCCGATCCTCCTGCTCACCCTCAACGCCCCTTCCATCTCCTTTACCTTATACGGATAAACAACGGGTATACCGTAAGCCCTTAAAAATTCTCGGGTCGTATCAAAGGGGAGTCTTTTTAAGCCATATTTTATCGCCCTTTTCAGCATAACCCTTAAGTGGTTTATAGAAGGGGCCTCGAGAATAGGAGGCTCTGATGGGGTTTCGTATAGAAGGGTGAGGTTCCTGTGGTACCGGAACATATAGAAATAGGTCTTTGCCGCCTCCTCAGGGGTATTGTAAGTGGGGATATTGTTCTTTCTAAAAATCATCCGCTCCTTCTCCACCTCCTCACCCCCTATCCACGCTGTAACTATGGGCTTTGGAGACTTACTTGCAACTTCTACCAACGCCTCCGCTAAACCGAAAGTTTTAACTATAGGCTGAGGGGCATAAATCACAAGGACACCGTCCACATTTCCGTCACTTAGACAGGTTTTAACACAATTTGTGTATCTTTCCCCATCGGCATCCTCGTAGATGTTCAAGGGATTTTCTATATTTGCTCCTGAGGGGAGAAATGATTTTAAAGACATTTTGCTCTTTTCGGTAAACTCCGCAAGATTAAATCCCGATTCGAAGATCACATCCGCCGCCATTTTACCGAAACCATCTGCGTTTGTGATAATCGCAAGCCTTATCCCTTTAGGCAGGTATCTCGAATCGAGGACCTCGGAACAATTGAAAAGGTCAGCAAATGCCTTAACCCTGATGGCCCCTACCCTCATAAAAGCGGTGTCGTAGACTTTCTCTTCATCGACAATACGTATTTCTCCCTCTTCCCCTTCTCTTTTTGTGGATTTTGGTTTTATGATCACTATGGGTTTACTTCTCGCAAAACCCCTTGTTGCACTCATAAACTTTTTTGCCTTTCCTATGGTTTCAAGGTACAGCATGATACTTCTTGTATAGTGGTCGTCCCCGAGAAAGTCTATTACATCACCAAAATCTACATCCACCATCCACCCAAGAGATATAAACATACTGAAACCTATATGGGCATTTACCGCCCAATCGACAATACCGGAGGCAACGGCGCTTCCCTGAGAAACAAAAGCAACCTTACCCTTCTCGGGGCTTTTTGAGAAAAGGGAGATATCGAGACCTGTATTTGGTCTTATGAGGCCTGCCGAACACGGCCCTATGATCCTTATACCGTATTTCCCCTTCTTCTCAAGGATAACCCTTTCTATCTCTGTCCTATCCTCTTCGCTAAATGAACTACCCCATACAGGGATGAGCACACCGTCAACCCCGGCCCTTCCGCATTCTTCTAAAACATCGGGGAGACGACCTGATGAGGCGAGGAGAACGGCAAGGTCTATATGGTCTTTAATCGACGAGAGGTCTTTGAATGATTCCAATCCTGACTCACCAACCCCCTCCATACGGACAGGAAAAACCTTAATTCTGCTTTTTAGACGGATATTTTCAATGATTCTTTTTCCTATCAAGCCATCTTTTCCATCCCCATCTATTACCGCTATGGTTCTTGGATTAAAAACCCTTGTTAGATCTCCCATATTATCCCCCTTTTTTTCTACCGTATGGAATGCCGAGCTTTCTCATCCTGTGCCTTAGGGTTCCAGGATTGATGTTGAGGATCCGGGCAGCACCGTCTTTGCCTTCAACCCTTCCCCCTGTGATCTCAAGGACACGCCTTATATGCTTCGCCTGGACTTCATCGAGGGACAGGATATCTGTGTATTCTATATTTTTTGTATCGTTTATCGGGAGCTTCTTCTCTTCCATCGTGATGAGTCCGTCGAAATTTAGGTATCTTGCCCCGGCCGATTGTATCAAAGCCCTCTCTACCACGTTTCCCACCTCCCTTACATTTCCTGGCCAGTCATACTCCATGAGCCTTTTGATGGTGTCATCGCCAACTTCCGGAACCTTTCTTAACCCCATATCTTTGCACCTTTTTCTTAAAAAATAGTGGACAAGGTCAGGGATATCCATCTTCCTCTCCCTTAAAGGGGGTATCCTAATAGGGTAGACCCCTAAGCGATAGTAAAGATCCTCTCTGAACTGCCCTTCCTTTACAAGGGTAAAAAGGTCTTTATGGGTCGCTGAGATCACCCTGATATCCAGTTTTATCGTCTGGGTTCCCCCTACCCTTTCGATCTCCTTTTCCTGAAGTACCCTTAGAAGTCTCACCTGGGCATGGGGAGGAAGTTCTGAAACCTCATCCAGAAAGATAGTACCCCCATCCGCCCGTTCAAACCTTCCCCTCTTCTGGGATATGGCCCCGGTAAATGCCCCCTTTTCATGGCCGAACAGTTCGCTGTCTATCAATGAATCGGGAATGGCGCCACAGTTCACCTTGATCATAGGACCATTACTTCTCGATGATAGGTTATGGATCGCATTTGCGATTACCTCTTTCCCCGTGCCGGTCTCTCCGAGGAGAAGAACAGGGCTCGACAACTGGGCAACCTTTCTCACATGTTCCATCACCCCTCTTAATCCACTTTCCATCCCTATGATCTCTTCCGTTAGCTCCTTCCTCAGTTCGTACTGGAAATATCTGCTATCGTCTGCTATGAGCTCTTTAAGTCTCAAAAGCTCACCGTACTTTCTGCTGTTGGCGAGGGCCATTGCCGCGGGTTCGTTAACGAGAGACCAGAGCCTCAGGTGCTCTTTATTGTATTGGTTGTTTTTGTCAGCCCTCACGATGAATGAGCCGACGAACTTCCCTTCTATTATGAGTCTCCCGACGATTACAGAAGAGTCCTTCCATCCCGAATGTTTTGCGATCCTCTCAACTATTGGGTCGGCAAAAATATTATTTGCTACCCTCACCCTGGGATAATTGCTCACATCTTCCAGTTGTCCCCTTAATCCCAGGGGGATGGAAATCTTCTCCGATTTCAAATAACCCTTCTCCTCATCCGCCGAAGCAACGATCTCGAGAACCCCTGTAGATTCATCATATACGGTCATTAGCAATTCCTGGGCCGGAATTATCTCCTTTATATAGAGAAGGCATCTCCATAACGCCTTATCGATATCGAGGCTACTGCATATCCTCAAGGTCACTTCTTTAAAAAACTCGTTCTCTATCCCTCTATTCACAGCACACCTTGGTAAACTGAAATATTAGATAGTATATCACACAGTCGTCAAATATAACAGTTTATTCTGAAATATTTAACAGTAAATACCTTCCGTAAACCCATATTTATCAGAACAATTTGATATTACAAGTCTATTCTATTATGGCAAGGTATATGCATATAACAATGTCGAATCTAACTAATCCAGGTTAGGCATAAAATTTGACTCAGGAGGAGTTTCAGATGGAAAGGGATTACAAGTACAAAAAATACATTCCCCAGTATTACAACATTACCGATAAATTGATAGACGAGAAAGTAAGGCAGGGACATGGGGAAAAAATCGCTATCTATTACAAAGACAAGGTTTATACCTATAAAAAACTACAGGGCATGATAAACAGGGTAGGAAACGCCCTCCATATGCTCGGGGTCCACATGGAGGACAGGGTGATGCTCGTTATGAACGACTCCCCAGAAGCTGTTGCGAGTTTCTTCGGGGCGATTAAAATCGGGGCTATACCCATTCCCATAAACTATATGTATACCGCTGACGACTTCAGATACCTCTTAAACAACAGCAGGGCAAATACCGTGATTCTTCATGAAGCCTACAAAGATGAACTATACCGGTGGAAGGATAAATTTCTCTATCTTAAAAACAACATAGTTGTATACCCCGAATCAAAAAACGGCCATATCTCCTTTTGGGATCTGGTAAATGGTTGTTCCGATGAACTCGATGTGGCATACACAACGGTGGATGATATGGCATTCTGGAATTATACCTCAGGAAGTACAGGGGTACCAAAGGCGGCGGTGCATTTACAACACGATGTATTCACCTGTCTCGATAACTATGCGAAGGGTGTCCTTGGTCTAAATGCCGACGATATCGTATTCTCTGCGTCCAAGTTCTTCTTTGCCTATGGTCTCGGCAACAGTCTTTTCTACCCTTTCGGCGTTGGAGGTTCTGTCGTGTTGATGCCCGACAGACCTATGCCTGACAAGGTGATGGAGACCATTGAGACCTATCGCCCCACCGTCTTCTTCGGTATCCCTACCTTGTATGCGAGCATACTCCAGATAAACAATGTAGAAAAAAAATACGACCTTTCCTCTTTGAGGATCTGTGTATCGGCAGGGGAGGCGCTGCCTAAGGAGATCTTCTATGAATGGAAAAAGAGATTCAATATCGAGATCCTCGACGGTGTTGGCTCGACCGAACTTCTCCATATCTTTATCTCAAATAGACCAGGAGATGTGAAACCCGGCAGTTGTGGGAAGATAGTTCCTGGTTATTCCGCAAGGATCGTGGACGATGAAGGGAAAGATCTCCCCGATGGAGAGGTAGGGACCCTTCTCGTAAAAGGGGATTCTATCGCCGCATATTACTGGCGCCACCATGAAAAGACAAAGACATCGATGCTCGGGGAATGGTTCAACACAGGTGATAAATACTACAGGGATAAGGAAGGGTATTATTATTACTGCGGACGGAACGACGATATGCTTAAAGTAGGGGGCATATGGGTCTCCCCAATCGAGGTAGAGGAGGCGATCCTCTCCCATCCTGCCGTATTTCAGGCCGCGGTTGTGCCTTATAAAGACGAAAACGACCTTATAAAACCGAAGGCATATGTGGTTCTAAAGAATGGCTACAAACCAGGAGAAGAACTGGCCCGAGAGATCCAGATGTACGTTAAATCGAGTATCGCCCCCTATAAATTTCCGAGAAAAATAGAATTCATTAAAGAGATGCCCATGACCGCAACGGGTAAGATCCAAAGGTATAAACTGCGCTAACCATCCATCACCATAAACCCCTCCAATAAACCACACAAAGACCGACGGCAACCCCCCGTCGGTCATTTTTTTCTCCCCTGTCTTAGGGGTTTAGGTTTAAGGTAAGCCTTACCAAGCCCTCAGGGAGTTCCTGGTCTACAAAACCAAGCCTCTTGCTCGCTTCTATCATCGGATTTCCTGGAAGAACGATACCGTATATGCTGTTTAAGTTCTTATCCTGGGCTATCCCTATTATCACATCGAGGAGTTTATATCCCAAGCCTTTATTCTGGTAAGCCTCATGGACAACAAGGGCGAATTCACCGTTTTTTCCATCCCCCTCCATGGCAAGCCTACCTATCCCGGCAATCCTCCTCTTCTCCCCCTCTTTTGCCTCTGCAACAATCGCTATCTCCCTTTCGTAGTCTATATTGCAGAAACGGACGAGCATTTCGTGGGTGAACTCTGTGATCACCTTGAAGAACCTCTCTTTCATGTGCTGTTCCGAAAGGGACGTAAGAAGTTCATATTCAAGGGGTTCGTCTTCAGGCCTAATAGGTCTTAAGGTGACCTCCCTTCCATCGGCAAGACGCCACGGCATAATATACCTCGTAGGATAAGGGGTGATAACAAGATGGGGGTACTGGGTTGTACGCTCCATGTTGGAGAGATCAAGGACAATCCTCGCATCAAGGGCATAGGGTCTGCCGTCAGATATACCTATGGGGTTTATATCCATCTCCCCTATCTCTGGGAAATCGACTATAAGATTGGAAAAACTCACAATAACCTGCTCGAGAAGGCGCATATCCGCCGGTGGTTTACCTCTATACCCCTTTAACATATGGAGTATCCCTGAATCCTCAATCAGTCTTCTCGCCAGAATCTGATTCATCGGAGGTAACCCGATTGATACCTTTCTCATTATCTCTGTGCCTATGCCGCCAAGACCGAAAACGATTACCGAACCAAAATCGCTATCTTTTTTTGATCCGAGGATCAACTCATAGTCGATCCTTTCTATCTGCTTCTGGACGGTCACGCCCTGTACTGAAGAAAATAGCTCCGGTACCTTTTCCTTTACCGCATCCATTACCCTTCCGTATGCCTTTTTTAAGGCATCGTCGGAGTTTATATTCACCACAACGCCCCCTATATCGCTCTTATGGGTGATTACGGGGGAAAGTATCTTTATCACAACAGGATAGCCTATCTTGTTGGCAACGGCTACGGCAGTATCAACATTTGTCGCCACGTAGGTCGGGGTCGTAGGAATTCCGTATGCCGAGAGAAACCTCTTCGATTCCACCTCAGTGAGGATACTGCGACCTTCCTTCAACACCCTTTTTATCAGGGCCTTCAGATTATTCTTAGGAGGGGCCTGGTCAACGGGGAGATCCGCCGGTGTTTCGTATAAGAGTTGAAGGTTGCGGCTATATTTATACATGTAAAGGTATGTCTTCACCGCCTCTTCAGGGGTATCATAGGTGGGTACATTGTTGTGAAGGAGGGTTGTCTTCGCCTTTTCGATGGCCTTACCCCCCATCAATGTCGTTATTACAGGTTTCTCCGAGCTTGCGGCAATAGAAACAATCGACTTTGCAAGCTCCACAGGGTGGGCCTGGCCCTGAGGGGTATATATAATAAGGAGGGCATCTACATTTTCATCCTTCAAGCATGCCTCTATTGCAGAGATATAACGTTCTGTGCTTGCGTCCCCCAAGACATCTACCGGATTCCCCCTGCTCCAGAACGTGGGTAGAGAACGGTCAAGGGTTTCAATGGTCGCAGGAGATAGCCTTGCGAGTTCCCCTCCCATTTCAATCAGTGCATCCGTTGCCATCACCCCAACCCCTCCTGCATTGGTAACTATAGCAAGTCTCCTGCCGTGGGGTAGATGTTTGGAATCGAGAACCGCCGCTGTATTGAAGAGGTCCGCAGCCTCCCTTATCCTCACAACACCGACCCTTTTAAAGGCAGCATCATAGACTTGATCATCCCCAGCGAGGGAGCCAGTGTGGGATAGGGCTGCCTTTGCACTCTCCGAAAATCTTCCTGGCTTTAAAACAATAATAGGTTTGTTCCTTGCAAAACCCCTTGCAGCACTCATAAACTTCCTTGCGTTACCGACCCCCTCCATATAGATAAGGATACTCCTTGTATAAGGGTCGTCCCCGAGGAAATCTATCATATCTCCAAAATCAACATCTATCATGGACCCTAAAGAGGCGAACATACTGAAGCCTATCCGGGCATTGACAGCCCAATCAACTATGGCGGTTCCAAGGGCACCGCTTTGGGATATGAATGCGATATTACCGACCTCGGGGTTGTTGTTCAAAAAGGTGGCGTTTAGGCCTATGGTGGGTCTTATAACACCGAGACAGTTAGGGCCTATTATTCTTATCCCTTTATTCCTCTGGATCTCAGAAATACGTTCCTCCAGTTTTTTACCCTCTTCCCCTATCTCTTTAAAGCCTGCGGATACGATGATCGCACCTTCGACGGCAAGTTCTGCACACTCAGATAGGGCATCGGGAACGAGTTTTGCCGGGGTACATATGATGGCAAGGTCTATACGTTCTTTTATGTGGGATATACTCTTGAAACATTCAAGACCCATAACGGTCTTTCGATTGGGATTTATCGGAAAAATCCTCCTCTTGTTCCCTGATATTAGATTCTTTAAAATCGTGCCCCCTACCGAACCTTCCTTTTCTGTTGCCCCTATCAAGGCAATCGATTCGGGGTTAAGCATCCTTTTGATATCACCCATATATGCAATCACTCCTTTTATTTGAAATAGGCAGCCTTGAAAGGTATTAGAATGATGTAACGCCTTAAATTAAAAGGCTACCAGAATAGATTAACCTACTTTTTCCCCTATTGCAATGCAAAAATGATTAATCTTATCAAATGGTTTAATATATCCACCTAAGATATTCTTCAGTTCTTCTTCATGTTTTTGAAGTCTTTTAAATTCAGGTGCTCTTTTACGGTAAAGGCAAATCCCAGTATGTTGTACGGTATGTACCAGGAGGCGTGAAACAGTATCGAAACGGTCAGGCCTTCATGTTTTGGTACACCGAAGAGGGATAGGAGGTATACAAGGAGAAACTGATAAATACCCACATAGCCGGGGGATGATGGTACAACAAGACCCATATTTAGTAGGGCACAGACGAAGGGTACATACATAGGGTTTACCTTTACATCAAGGATATAGAGCACAAAAAATAGAGAGAGGCTCATAAATAGCCACTGCAAAAAGGCTATCAAAAAAAAGAAAAGGGATGTTAACGGTGAGCGGACCCGTCTCAAATTCTCCTGTACTTCGGTAAGCCTCCTGCTGATCTTGAGAAGTACGGTCCAACCTATCTTTTCGATTTTCCCGGTAATCACCTTTATAAACCTCTCTCTACTCATAATCAGAAGGAATAATAGGGAGGCTATCAAGAGACACACGAGGATATATATGGCCCTTGATACCTGAGGGGGGAGGTTCTGCTTTGGAAGAAAGAGGAAGGTAAGAAAAAGAAGGCCCGTTAAATCGAAAAATCTGTCGATAAGTACCGTTGAAAAGGTATATGTTAACGAGAGTTTACACTTAACGGAGAGTACATAGGCCCTCACCACCTCCCCTATCCTTGCAGGAAGGACGTTATTCACAAAGAGCCCGATGATAAGCGCCACAAAGGTCTCCCTGACCCTCACATTATTTCCGGTAATCCTCGACCATTTGAACGCACTCAATAACACAGAGGCCAATATCGATGCTACGGGAAGGAAGATAAGCCTCCCCTCCGCCCTTTCTATGGTAACGATGATCTCTTCAAATTTTACCCCCCTTATAGAGAAAAAGAGAAGGATGATGCTCAACAAAATGCCTGATATGGTGATGATCTTCTCTCTTATCACTTCTTGGAGTAGTTGTTACAGTATATACCGGCGCAGACCAGGAGAAGCCCGGTAATAAGTCCTAATGTGAGCCTTTCCTTTAGGAGAACCGCGCCAAAGAAGACACCGAAGACAGGGGTAAGAAAGGTGAAGATAGAGAGTATGGCGACAGGATAGGTATGGATGAGGATAAACCAGACGAGATAAGAGGCAAAGGCTATAATTACGGACTGGTACACTACCGCTGCTCCGATATACACATCCCAGTGGTAAACCCATTTATCCTCTACGATAATCGCTGCGAGGAGCATGACAGGTATGGAAAAGACGAGCTGGTATAGAAATGTGTTTATGGGATGTACCCTCTGGGCAAGGTATTTTTTTATATAAAGGGTCGTTGCCCCCCAGAATACAGCGGCCAGTATCTCGAGGATATCCCCTAAAAGCATAAGGTTCGTATTTGTTGTTCTTGGCTTTCCCTTAAATACCATAGAGGAGCCGGCAAAGGCCAAAATCAGGCCTATCACCTTTAAGGCGCTCAACCTCTCCTTAAGGAAGAAATGGGCCCCAAGGGCGACAACAAAAGGGGAGAGGTAGACGAAAATGGCGGCCCTTGCAGAGTCCGTATAGAGTAATCCTGCATAGAGACACACAAACTCAAGACCAAAAAGGATACCCACAACAATACCGTGAAAGAGTAAAACCCCCCTGTGGAATAGAGGTTTTTTAAGTATGATGCAATATATGACCCCGCATATGGAGGCGATCACAGACCTTAAAAATGTTGTAAATATAGGGGAAAGGCCTGTATTTGTGAATTTCATGATGGGGTAATTGAGGCCCCAGAGGAGGGTTAACACCACAACGGTCAAAATACCTTTTATATCCATACGTTCTTTTATCAAGAATCACCTGACTTTTAAGTTTTAAGAAGTTATCTCCATGATGTCAAGCCTTATTTTGGTCTTGATATTCTCTCTGGATATTTTTATATTCTTTAACAATCTTTACCAAGGAGGTAAGTGTATGGGGCCTATAGAGATAAAACCTTATATCTATTGGGTAGGTGCCGTTGATTGGGGTGTAAGGGACTTTCACGGATACATCACCGAGAGAGGAACCACGTATAACAACTATCTGATAATGGACGACCAGATTACCCTCGTCGATACGGTGAAACACGATTTCTCGACGGTAACGATAGAAAATATAAAAAAATTGACGGACCCGAAGAAGATCAAAAATCTGGTGATCAACCATATCGAACCTGACCATGCGAGTAGCATAGATGCCATAATGGATATAATACCCCATGCAAAGATATATATAACGGAAAGGGGGAGAAAAGGGGTTGAAAGGTACTGGAGTGGCTCGGGATGGGATTTCAAAGTGGTTAAAACAGGGGAGACCTTAAACACAGGAAAATACACCCTCACCTTTCTCGAAACACCGATGCTCCACTGGCCCGATTCTATGGTTACATACATAAAAGAGGTGGGTCTCCTCATATCCCAGGATGCCTTTGGTCAGCACATTGCAACGGCATCCCGTTTTGATGATGAATTCCTTGCAACAAACCCGTGGTATGAACTTGAGGATGCGATCATAGACTACTACGCAAATATCCTTATGCCATTTGGCCAGTTGATAAAGGGGAAGATAGAGGAGATAATAAAACTCGGCTTAAAGATAGAGATGATAGCCCCGGACCACGGTCTTATCTGGAGGAAAGATCCTAACAGGATTATAAAGATGTATCTTGATATGGCAACGGGCTTTGCCGATATGAAGGTAGCCATAATATATGATACCATGTGGCAGAGCACTGAAAAGATGGTGATGCCCATAATGGGGGGCATAAAGGAAGAAGGTGTGGATTGTAAGGTTGTAAAACTCAGGTCCTCCCCTATGAGTGTTGCGATAAAAGAATTCTGGAAAGCAAGGGGTTGCCTTGTAGGCGTTCCAACCTTGAACAACCTTATGTTCCCTTCGGTTGCAGAATTTATATACCATCTCGGGGGTCTTAGACCAAAAAACAGGATCGTAGGCGCCTTCGGTAGCTACGGCTGGGGAGGAGGCGGAGTTAAAGAGGCATATGAATATTTCAAGAGATTCGGTATGGATGTCTTCGAACCGGGTGTTCAGGTCCAGTTCTCCCCATCTCTCGAGGATGAGAAAAGCTGTTACCAATTCGGCAGGGAGTTTGCGAAGAAGGTGAAAGAATACCATAGTAAATTCAATTCTTTATAAAAAGGAGGGGAAGATGTCAAAAACAGAAAATAATCTCAAAGAGGCCTTTGCAGGGGAATCCCAGGCAAACAGGAAATACCTCGCCTTTGCAAAGAAGGCGGAGGATGAAGGGTATAAGCAGATCGCAAAGCTCTTCAGGGCTGCCGCTGAGGCAGAGACGATACATGCCCATAACCACTTGAGGGAATTAAAGGGGATAAAAAGTACGAGGGAGAATCTGGAGGAGGCGATCTCAGGGGAAACCCACGAGTTCCAAAAGATGTATCCCGCTATGATAGAGGAGGCAAAGGCAGAAGGGTTGACATCTGCGATGAGGAGCTTCCACATCGCCAATGAAGTGGAGAAGATCCACGCTGCCCTTTATAAAAAGGCCCTCGAAAACATAGGTAAAAATGAGGAAACGGACTACTATGTATGCAAGGTCTGCGGTTGCACAGTAGAGGGGGAACCCCCTGATGTCTGTCCTGTGTGCGGGGCAAAGAAGGTCGCCTTTTATAAAGTAGAATGAAGGTTGTAGCCTTTAACGGTAGTCCCAGGGTAGAAGGTAATACGGATAAGCTCCTTCAAGAGTCGTTAAAGCCTGCGGTAAGGGACAACCATGATATAAAAGTTTTCAGACTGAACCTCATGAAGATAAGGCCTTGCCAGAACTGTGGAGGCTGTGATGAGACAGGTGTTTGTGTCTTAAGGGATGACGACATGGGAGAGATTTATAGGGAGGTAAGGGAGGCGGACAGGATAATCTTGGCCTCCCCTATCTTCTTCTTTGCCCTCTCCGCCCAGATAAAGGCAATGATAGACAGGTTTCAGTGTATTTGGTGTGAGAGGTACCTCCTCGGGAGAAACATAGAGGCTGGAAAATACGGAAGAAAGGGACTCCTCTTACTTGTGGGAGGTATGAAAAAGGAGATAGGGATTCAGTGTGGAGAGGCAACGGCAAAGGCTTTTTTCAGGACCATAAGCGTCCCCCAACATGAAACCCTTGGGTTTACAGGAATCGACAGGAAAGGGGCCATCCTCGAACACCCCGAGGCATTAAAAAATGCCTTCGAGGCAGGGGAAAGGCTTATAAAAATAGAGGAGGATTTGCGGTAAGATGAGGGTTAAAAAGGTTGAAAGGAGTAGGGTTTCAGATGTAGATTTCGAGAATCTCGTCTTTGGCAGGGTCTTTTCAGACCATATGTACATGTGTGAATTTAAAGATGGTAGATGGGGTAGTCCTGAGATAGTGCCCTTTGGAAATATCAGCCTATCCCCTGCCACATGCTCCCTCCATTACGGACAGATAGTCTTCGAAGGCTTGAAGGCTTTCCATGGTGGAGACAGAATAAACATTTTCAGACCCGAGAGGTATCACCAGCGTTTCTGTAAATCCTGCGAAAGGCTGTGCATCCCCCCTGTCGATTATAATCTCTTTATAGAGGGTATAGAGGAACTGGTGAAGCTCGATATCAACTGGATTCCCCGGTCTAAAGGCACATCCCTCTATATAAGGCCCTTTATATTTGCAACGGAGAATTTCCTCGGTGTAAAAGTCTCCGATACATACCTGTTCATGATTATCACGTCCCCTGTGGGGGCTTACTACAAAGAAGGGATAAACCCTGTGAGCCTCATTACCTCAGAAGGGTACACAAGGGCAGCCCGAGGGGGGTTAGGAGAGGCAAAGACCCCTGCAAACTATGCTGCAAGCCTTTTTCCCGCAGAGATCGCAAAGAAAAAAGGATACACCCAGGTATTGTGGCTCGATGGTGTAGAAGACAAATATATAGAAGAAGTCGGCACCATGAACATCTTCTTTGTGATAGATAACACTCTGATCACCCCTGCCCTGGAAGGTACCATTTTAAGTGGTGTTACAAGGGACTCTGTATTGAGACTCGCCAAGGAATGGGGGATCAAAGCGGAGGAAAGGAGGATATCCATCGACGAGGTTTTCTCTGCATCCCAAAAAGGGAAGCTCAACGAGGTATTCGGAACTGGAACGGCAGCGGTTATATCCCCTGTTGGAGAGATCATGCACAGGGATAGATCTATCATCATAAACGATAAGAAAATAGGCCCTATCTCCCAAAGATTCTACGACGAGATTACAGGCATCCAGTACGGAGAAAGGGAGGATATTTTCAACTGGGTGTTTTCCATACCTGTTACAGGATAGAAGAAGGGTCAACCCCTCTTTTCTCTGCTCTTCTCGAGTAGCTCTATGAATGCATTGATCCTGTTGTGGGTGTCTGCCTCGTTGTAAGTACTTATGTCGACAATATCACCCTCGAGGATCAGGATGGGTATATCACCGTAAACCTTTGTCAATACCTGCGCCTGCTGGATAATGCCGGCATGCCAGCTCCGACAGGAAAAGGCGGAGTGGAAGACCGCCCCATCGCAACGATAGTCCTCAATGTACTCGATGATACGCTCCACCTTAGGGAGGGATCCAGGCCTCTTCCTTGCCTTTTCATACCAGTTTGTCCAGTACCTGACCCATCTCCAGGCGATGTGCTCTAAAGGGTCATCTGTCCTCGGAAGGTCGAGTCTGTCGGTCCTTTCACAGACCCTGTAGGTGACCTCTACAGGAAAGACCGCCCCTTTATTGTGAAAATACTGAAAATCATTGAGGGCGAACCACGATGGCAACCCTGCCGCCCATATAAGCCTAAACCTCTCATTTTCTACTACGCCTTCTCCCCTATCCACCTTTCCCTTCAACTCGTCGAAAAGGTCTTTATAGAAATTGTATGCCTCTTCGGTTCCGAGGTTAAAGGTTATGGGAACCATTGTGTTCATCGCATCCCCTGTATCCATAGGGGTGGGGATCGCCTTCCTCAACTCGTATGCGTCTATGAACATATCACAGGTTCTGTCCGATAGTTCCACTATCTGAGAGAGCCTGTCCCAGTCCATCTTTTTCCCTGTATGCTTTTCGCAGAATCGGACAAGGGCCATGAGCTCTTCCTTCGCATATCTGACATAGAGCTTCTCCTGCTGCTTATGGTCAGTATTTGGATCCCATGGGGGGTAGTACATTCCGCCGATAAAAACAGGGACATCCTTAAGATAATACTGGGTTGCCTGGGGCCATTTAAACCTCGGGTCACAGAGCTGCTGGGCACTCCCTATTATCATATCAGGCCTTGCCATACCGCCCCAGGGGGCATCCGGGGGCATCTGACCGTCTAACTCCTCCCTCCATATATCAAAACCGAGATTGCAGGTTGCATAGGTACAGAGGGAACGGGAAAAATCGTTCGATTCTGCCTTCTGTAGAAACCTCTCCGCATCCCTTTTGGCGGCACATATACCTGAATAGCTCTCCCCCCACGCAGGGACTATATCCATTGCCCTCAATATCTCATCCTGACCGTCCGCTATGAAAGCGTAAGCCACCTTCTTCCCCTCTTCCTTTGCCCTAAGTGTGGCGGAGAGGTTTCCCCGTACAAACTTTGGAATCTTTCCGGCCGCTTCAGTTGCGAGTTGTCTTGTCTTTTTCTCCTCAGACATGGGTTCTCCTTTACTCCATTAACATCTCGAGGAAGGCCTCTATCCTCGTCTTAGCCCTTGGAATCGTTGAGGCCGAGTATTCATCCTCCATATAAAGGACAGGGATCCCGAGGTCCTCTATATAGCCTTTTATCAATGGCACCTCAAAACCGTAAGGGTCGCAATATCTGAATGTTACAAGAATCACCCCATCAACTCTGAATTCCTCTATAAAATCCTTTAGATAACCGAACCTCTTCTCTACCGTTTCGCTGTACGTATCGCTTGATTCTACAAAGGTGGGGAGTTTGAGCTTTCTCAAATAACGCTCCGCTATGGCGTAAAGGGGGTCTTTATCCACTTCCACATCGGCCCAGTATGCTTTGCTTCCTATGGAGATATCATCCATCACATGGATTCCCCCTCCATCTTCTATCGTCTCAGATAACGAAGTGTAGTCTATCTGATCCCCGATTATCATAATCCTCGGTTTGTGCCCATCGGAGATGAGCTTTCTCTCCGATACCTCTTCTATCAAGCCCTCTACCATACTTATAGATTCCCCTACAGGGAGGCCCATTGTGGCGACAAGGACCTTCATCATCTCCACCCCGTTTATCAAAGGGGGTTCCGATTTTCTCAATTCATATAGTTTTCTCATCGCCCCCCTGTTTCTGTTGTGCACCTCTATGGCCATCCTCAGGTCTTCCTCCCTTATCTCTCTCTCCAGAAACCTTTCAAGGGAGGATATGAAGATAGAGAGAATCTCCTTAAAGAAATCAAGGGATGGTTCGTCTGTGACATGGGGGACATTCAAAAAATGGAAATAGTTGAGGCCCAAATTATAATTCCATATATCGGCCGTTCTATCCATGCTGTCACACAGGTGGGGCATAACAAGACCATCGAGAAACCCGTACTTCCCCTTAAGGGCCGAATCAAAGACATTCCTCACAAAGGGACAGACTATCGTCTCCATATATCCATTCGCCGTTGTAACGGCCTCATAGACATCACCTTTGAGCCTTATCGGGATGGCCCCTGAGGCAGTTATGATTTCTACAGGGACAATCGGGGAGAGATACCCTATCACCCTTTTCCCCGAGGCCTTTAGCTCTTTTACCCTTTTTCCGTAGTTTTTAAACTCCTCCTCTACCCTTTTTGAATAAGATTTTTCTTCATTCATATCGCTCCTCTACCCCTTAAAAAAGGATGCAGGCCTTTCACAATGTTCTTTTTACAGAACCCTGTTTGCCGTTTAATTGCTGAATAATAAATTGGGATCAACCCCTTTGTCAACAAGATTCGTTTACGCAAAAATCCTATTGACAGGATATGGTTTAATCTGTTTCAATATAATACAAATAGTACCGCTTGGATCCAGGAACTGGACCGAGACGGAAGGAGATTTGAATAATAGCCTTCTGAACCGTGTTCAGGAGGCTTTTTTAATTAAGGGGTGTACATGGAGAAGATAACAGTACCGAACATAAGGGCAAGGAAGGGTAAAGAGAAACTCACGATGCTTACGGCCTATGACTATATATTTGCCGAGATTATAGATAATGCGGGCATCGACATGATCCTCGTCGGTGATTCTGTTGGAACGACGATGCTTGGTTATAAAAATACCATACCGGTTACGGTAGAAGAGATGATCCACCATACAAAACCTGTTTCGAGGGCGGCAAAAAAGGCGCTCGTGGTGATAGATATGCCCTTTATGTCGTATCAGGAAGGTATTGAACAGGCGAAGAGAAATGCAGGGAGGATGATAAAAGAGAGCGGTGCAGAAACGGTAAAACTCGAAGGCGGGGCAAAAATGAAGGACGTGATAAAGGCGATCGTCGATATAGACATACCTGTGATGGGACATATTGGACTTACCCCCCAATCCGTCCATGCCCTGGGGGGATATAAGGTCCAGAAAGAGATGGATAGGCTGATAAACGATGCGAAGGCGGTGGAAGAAGCAGGGGCCTTTGCTATAGTCCTCGAATGTGTACCAAGGGATATATCGAAGATCATAACGGAAGAACTATCCATACCGACAATAGGTATCGGGGCCGGACCTGACTGTGACGGACAGGTGCTTGTTATATATGATCTTTTAGGTTTAATGGGGGCATTCAGACCGAAGTTCGTAAAAAGATATATGGATCTCAGAACGGATATCGAGAGCGGTATCAAAAGGTATATCGATGAGGTAAAAAACGGTATCTTTCCCGACGATACCCACTCCTTCCATTGACAAAAAAGAGAAAGGGAAGTTCTCATGGAGATAGTTGAAAAGATTAAGGAGATGCAGGAGATAAGTGAAAAGATAAGGAAAACGGGAAAGAGGATAGGTTTTGTCCCAACAATGGGATACCTCCATGAAGGCCATCTTGCCCTTGTGAGGAAGGCAAGGGAGATAACGGACATAGTTATTGTGAGTATATTTGTAAATCCTATCCAGTTTGGGCCAACAGAAGACTTAGATAGGTATCCAAGGGATTTTGAGAGGGATTCTACCCTCCTCGAGAAGGAACGGACGGATATCATTTTTTTTCCCGATGGCAAGGAGATGTACCCCAAAGGATATTCCACATATATACAGGTCAGGGGACTGGAAGACCACCTCTGTGGTTTGACAAGAAAGGGTCACTTTACAGGGGTAGCAACGGTTGTGGGAAAGCTATTCAATATCGTCAAACCCCATGTTGCCGTCTTCGGACAGAAGGATTACCAACAATTGAAGATAATAGAGAGGATGGTGAAGGATCTGAACATGGATGTTGAGATAATATCCTACCCAACCGTTAGAGAACCCGATGGACTCGCCATGAGCTCGAGAAACACGTACTTGAGTCCAGAGGAAAGACAAAGGGCACTCTCTATATACCGTGCCATAAAAAGGGTTGAGAAGCTTTTTAAAGAGGGGGAAAGGGATGCCCTTTTTCTCAAAAGGGAGGCCGAGAAGATTTTAACTTCTGAAAAAGGTTTAGAAATCGAGTATATATCCATTTCCGATACCGAGAATCTTGAAGAGCTTTCAAGAATAGAAAAAGAGGCTGTCCTTGCCATTGCCTGTCGCATAGGCAAGACACGATTGATAGATAACACAATTTTGATGGAGGGGTAAGATGTTAAAAACCATGATGAAATCAAAGATCCATAGGGCAAGGGTTACGGAGAGCAACCTCGACTACGAGGGGAGTATCACCATAGACGAGGCCCTTATGGAAGCTGCCGATATTCTTCCTTATGAACAGGTACAGATATATAATGTTACAAACGGCGAACGTTTCACGACTTATGCGATAAAAGGTGAGAAAAATTCAGGGATCATATGTATAAACGGTGCTGCAGCCCATAAGGCAAAAAAAGGGGATATCATCATAATCGTCACTTATGCTACCTATGATGAAAAGGAGCTTGCAACATTCAAACCCAAAAAAGTGTATGCCGATGAAAATAACAGGATAAAGGAGCACCTAAGGCTTGTAAATTGATTTAGATTCATTCGTAACCGGTTTATTATTAACCCTTCTTCGATTCGGATTCTTTTTCCGCTTCTTCGAGGAGTTCCCGTAAGTATATACAGAGATGCAATCTCTGATAAGGAGGTTTATCCGGGTCAAAGGTGGTGAGGTTTTTCGGTGTTTCTATCTGGGTTTCTTTGTGGTCCCTATCGTCCATCATATAAGATTATTCCACAAAATTAACTGGTTGTAAATAGCGTCAGTTGAGAAAGACTGCTACTTCAGTCTAATTTTTTGCAATCAGAGGAAAATTATTATACATTTATATCTGTGCCAACAACAGAAAAACAAACCACACCATTAATAAAGAAAATAAAAAGATTGGAATCCAGAATCGCTAAACTAGAAAAAGCAGAGTTACAAAATAAAAAGATAAAATCTCTTCTACAAAAAAAGACCCATGCTTTAGGCGAAAGGATAAAAGAACTCCATTGTCTCTATAAAATATCCCATCTCGTTGAAAAATATGGTATTTCTCTGGACAAAATCCTCCAGGGGATTGTCGAGATTATACCCCAGGCATGGCAGTATCCTGATGTAACCTGTGCGAGGATATGTATTGAGGAAAATATTTACGCAACAAAAAATTTTTTAGAGACGCCTTGGAAACAATCTGCCCCTATAGTAGTAAAAACTAAAAAAGCAGGCGTTGTAGAGGTTTACTACCTTGAAGAAAGACCTACTACATACGAAGGACCGTTTCTAAAAGAAGAGAGATATCTTATAAATGTTATAGCAAAACGTATCGGGGACATTATAGAAAAGAAAGTACTTGAAAAACAGGTTTTAGAGATCAGCGAATGGGAAAAGAGACGGCTCGGTCAGGATCTTCACGACAGTTTATCCCAACAACTTGCAGGTATTGCTTTTATGTGTAAGGTTCTTCAAAAAAAATTTGAAACAAAAAACCCCGAGATATTAGCTGAAATAGATGAGATAGTTAATCTTATTAACGATGCCATTACCCAGACAAAAGGACTCTCAAGAGGACTTTATCCCGTAAAGCTCGAATCTTATGGATTTATAACCGCAATTGATGAACTTGCGCGAAATATAGAAAAACTATTCGGGATCTCTTGTAAATTTGAGTATAAAGAACCGATAATTATTCACAACAACATTGTGGCAACCCATTTATATAGAATTACCCAGGAGGCGATCCATAATGCGATAAAGCACGGCGAAGCAAAGAATATTTTGATAACTTTAACCAAAAATAACGATTTCGCAACAATCACGATAAAAAACAACGGTAAACCCTTCATCAAGGCTGCAAAGGACTCACAAGGTATAGGGATTAGCATAATGAAATACAGGGCAGGCATAATTGGGGCGTCTCTTAATATAAAAAAGGGAAGATCAATGGGTACAACCGTAGAATGCACCTTTAAAATATAGGGAGAGATATGGATAAGAGAATCACAATATTACAAAAAAGGAAGTACAAAATTTTTATAGTAGACGATCACCCGATAGTAAGAAAAGGCCTTTCCCAGCTTATAAATCAGGAACCCGACTTGACCACATCCGGGGAAGCAGAGGATGCAAATACTGCTCTTGAATCTATAAAAAAAAATAGACCGGATCTCGCAATTATAGACATCTCTTTAAAAGGTTTGGACGGGATTGAATTGATAAAAAAGATAAAAGAACGCTATCCCGATATACTCATTCTTGTGGTTTCCATGCACGATGAAACGCTGTTCGCTGAGCGTGCATTAAGAGCAGGGGCGAAAGGCTACATAATGAAACAGGAAGCCATAGAAAAGGTGATGGATGCAATTAGAAAGGTATTAAAGGGTGAACTATATATAAGTGAAAAAGTAAGCGAAAATATTGTTAAAAAGTTTATAGATGGTAAAAAAGATCCGACGAAATCGCCAGTTGAAATCTTAAGCGACAGAGAGCTTGAGGTCTTCAACCTTATAGGCCAGGGGTATAAACCGAGACAGATAGCGGATACACTACATGTAAGTGTAAAGACGGTTGAATCTTACCGTTCAAAAATAAAAGAAAAACTTAATCTAAATAGCTCAACTGAACTGATAAAGCATGCCATTTATTGGGTAGAAAGCCGATAATCAACAGTTTATAAAGGTATTAATGGAATCACCTATATCTTTCATAGGATAAAAACCTATATCTTAATCAGTTAATCCCTTATTGTTAAATCCCGATTTTTAAGTTTTACTGAATAAAATCGCCACTATTTTGAGGTGAAATATGGGATCCCCTGCAAAAATTTTTTATTTATGGCCAAAGGAAGATATCTCGTCCACCAAAAATAGAACAGAACACGAAGGTGAGATATCTTCCTATACTCATGAAAGAGATGTTGAGTGTTTAAAAAATAAGGCAATGATAACACTGGACAAGATTGAAACCATGTGGGAGATGGATCATAACAATCTTGAAGTAAGAGACCATTTTCATCTGCTGCGCTTTTATCTGAAGAGTCTATTTTTTTAATGTATTTTGAAAAAAATTATTTAAATTTAGGGAGGATTTATGTCGGCAGTTAGAGATGCTATCGCAAAGGTAAAAAAGCAGGATCCAAATGAACCGGAATTCCATCAGGCAGTAGAAGAGGTTATGGAATCTCTCGAGCCAACAGAGGGAAAACACCCTGAATTTGTTAAGGCCAAAATTTATGAAAGGATTGTAGAGCCGGACAGAACGATAATATTCAGGGTTCCCTGGATTGACGATAGGGGAGAGGTTAAGGTCAATAGGGGATTTCGCGTACAGTTCAACAATGCCATAGGCCCATATAAGGGGGGGATACGCTTCCACCCTTCGGTTAATTTAAGCATCTTAAAATTTCTCGGTTTTGAACAGATTTTTAAAAACTCTCTTACCACCCTGCCTATGGGCGGTGCAAAAGGAGGTTCAGATTTTGACCCAAAGGGTAAGTCAGATAACGAAGTGATGAGGTTCTGTCATGCATTCATGAGGGAACTCTTCAGGCATATCGGACCCGAAGTGGACGTTCCTGCAGGAGACATAGGTGTTGGGGCAAGAGAAATAGGATATATGTACGGTTATTACAAAAAGATCATGAACGAACACACAGGGGTGCTAACCGGTAAGGGGCTCGAATATGGCGGGAGCCTAATAAGGCCTGAGGCAACGGGATACGGTGCGGTATACTTTGCAGCAGAGATGCTTGCAACAAGGGGACTTGATTTTAAAGGGAAAGTTGTCGCCGTAAGTGGTTCGGGTAATGTTGCCCAATTTGCAGTTGAGAAGGTTAACCAATTAGGGGGAAAGGTTATTACTTTATGCGACTCCGATGCCACCGTAGTGGATGAGGAGGGCATATTCGGAGAAAAAAGCGATTTTGTCATGGAATTAAAAAACATAAGAAGGGGTAGGATAAAGGAATATGCGGATAAATACAATACGGCCTGTTATATAGGTACAAATGTATGGGATGTAATCAGAGAACAAGGTTTAAAGGTCGATATAGCCATACCTTGTGCTACACAGAACGAGATTGACGGCAAAAATGCCGAGGCGTTGGTAAAGAATGGGTGCATATGCGTGGCAGAGGGGGCAAATATGCCTTCAACCCCTGAGGCGGTAAAGGTTTTTCAGAATAATAATGTTCTCTTTGGACCAGGTAAGGCTGCCAATGCCGGTGGTGTATCGGTGTCAGGGCTTGAGATGAGCCAGAACAGCCTTAAATTGTCATGGTCGAGGGAAGAAGTGGACAGGATGCTCCTTAATATAATGAAGAACATTCATAAGGCATGCCTTGACGCATCGGAGGCTTATGGAAAAAGAGGTGACTATGTTACAGGCGCAAACATAGCAGGTTTTATAAAGGTTGCAAAGGCAATGATTGCCTATGGGATCGTCTGATGAATAAGATTATGTTTACAATATTGAGGGTCCTGGATAAACACCAGGACCTTCTCGGTTCCAAAGAGCTCGCAAAACAGCTTCTGACCTATGGAATTGACCTTTCAGAGAGAACGGTCAGGTATTACCTTAAATTGATGGACGAGAAAGGGCTTACAAAGGTTCAGGGAAAAAAGGGTAGGATCATCACAGAGGTGGGGAGGGAAGAATTAAACCACGCTTTTGTATCTGAAAGGGTGAATTTTATAATCAGCAAAATAGATAACCTTTCATACCTCACCGATTTTAATCTGGATACCCAGAAGGGTAATGTTATACTAAATATCTCCTGTTTCCCTGAAAAGAAGGCAAAGGATGCTTTAAGAATAATGGCTCCTGTTTTTTCGTCCAAGTATGTAATGAGTAACAGGATAAAGATAGCCCGAGGGGGAGAACGTATAGGCGATATCGCTGTGTCGAAGGGATGTATAGGCATTGGATCCATATGTAGCATTACCCTAAACGGTATATTTTTAAAAGCCGGCATACCTGTCTCATCAAGATACGGTGGTGTCATTGAAATATTAGAGGGAAAACCGATGAGATTTACTTCTCTTATAAGCTATGAGGGTTCATCGATGGACCCCCTTGAGGTATTTATAAAAAGCAAAATGACGGATGTATCCGGTGTAGTTAGAGGTTCCTCGGGCAAGATACTCGCAAGCTTCAGAGAAATCCCCATCGTAAGCCTCGATGAGGCGCAACATCTAACGAGAAGGCTCTCTACAAAGGGTTTCAATGGCATATTCATCTTTGGTAAACCAAATCAACCGTTGCTAGATATACCTGTCGGAGTTGACAAAGTAGGAATGATAGTGGTCGGGGGTCTAAACCCCATTGCAGCCGTTGAGGAATCAGGTATCTATACAGATAGTATGGCCATGTCGACCTTATACGAATTTTCAAAACTCCAGAGCTTTAATGATGCGTTGAGTTCCTTTATCTTTCAATAAAACAGATGAGTCTTTGGGATAAGACATCTGCCAATAACTTCAATTCTCTCTCCTCTACATCGTATATCTTTACAACATCTTTTAAGTTACCGCCACCTTCTGATACCATATCGACCACCACCTTAAAACCCTCCATCAAATTTACATTAAAAAAGGTATCGGGATTCTCTGGGAAAAGGGCAAGATAGAATATGTCTGCCTCGACGAGATCCTGAAAAAAATGTGTACCATATGAAAGCTCGGGCATAAGGTTACCATCGAGATAGGCAATCTCACCTATGGCGGTCATGTTGTTTATTTCGGAGAATCTAACGGGCACACCGAGGGAAGGGGTGGTGGTTCCCCATCTTCCAGGACCAATCAAAAGTACAGGCATTTGATCCCTTTTCTTAATCGTTCTGTTTATCTTTCCTATAAAGCGTGCCACATCGTATTTCTGCGTAATGGGTAGTTTACTATATGTTAACGGATTTACATAGATTAACCTTTTTATTGTTTTTGCAACATTGCCCCCCATAAAGTGTCCCTGTGTTTTAAAAAGGATAGAACTCCTCTCTATGTTTTCAGGTATCTCTATTCTTTTTGCCAGACCTTTTGTCTCGAGAGGCCTGCATTGTAACAGGTTGATTTTATAGTCGCTATAACGTGTAAAATTTGCTGTAAATTCAATCTCTACGGGATATTCATATACCTCTTCCAGTTTTTTCAACATCCTGTGAAAAACACCTGTAAACGATGTCTTGGTAAGGAGTTTATCGAATGTGAGTAACCACATCTGTCTATTTTTTCCAAGTGCCCTCATGCTTTCCGTTGCCTCATGGTCAAAGGTAGCAAAAAGGTCGAGCCTTATGTTCAGTGCCTCATTGGCCACGTCCACAAAAGAAACGGTTTCCATTTTGTTTTCTTTTATGTTTAATACATCTAAATAATGCTGGGAAAATTTTCTTTTATCCTCAAGACCTGCATGTAAGGTAGAAGTTGGGTTATCAAGGGCAACGAGTCTTGGATAATCGTTTTCCACCCTGTTTACAGCCCTTGTGCCAAGACCTAAGACAAGTCGTATCATACCTGCCTTTGGATCCATCCCTTCTTTCCATACAAATGTGTTGTATGAAATACCAACACCGGCAAGGTCAGGGAAAAAATAATATTTCCTATATGTTCCTGAAACCCTTTGAACAAGTAAGGCCATCTGTTCATCCATCTGGTCAAGACCTCTCTGAAGCCTGTATGTCAGGGCGTCTTCATTCATTGTGCTCGCATAAATCTCTCTTACCGACTCCTCGAAGTTTTTATACCTCTCTTCAGGCGATCCCTGATTTACGGAAAATATACTTTCGTATTTTCCCGCAAAGGCATTTCCAAAGGCATCTTCAAGAAGACTGCTTGATCTTATTATTATGGGGGATTGGCCAAAATATTCTATAACCTGTTGAAATTGTTCTTTTATTTCTTCTGGAAAGATGCCTTTAAGCATACCCTCTTTTAAGGGTTTTGCCATATCGAAATACCCTTCTTTCGTTTTCTGTTGCATCCTTAATTTCCAGAGACCGTTCTGAACGATATATGTATAAAATATGTCAGACCCTATATAAAACGAATCATGGTGTTCGAGATAACGGTCCCAATTTAGCCATTTATCACCCTCTAAGATCTTTCTTGCAAGGAGCATACCCACCGTCTTGCCCCCTATGAAACCCGTGCCTATCAACCTGGATTTAATATTCAATAGGTCTTCCAGAGTAAAGATTTCCCTTGCGAGCTTGAACATCCTACCCTCTCTGGCAATCATGATGCGACATAACTCTTCTATCATCTCTTTATGTTCATCAGGACCAGATGACCTTTTCAAAAGGTCTTCCGCCATCAAAAATAGTCTGTCCCAGTAATCAAGGTTCCTTTTTGCGCTCTTTTCTTCCCTCATAGGTATGTATGAAAATAGCTGCGTTGCCTCAACACTGTTTAGAACAGGTATATATTCGTTGTTTTCCTCTAGATGGGGGAGGAACATGGTGGGCGAATAACGCTTCCATACTTTTAAGGGATGAACATAATAACTACCTTTATGGTTATATACCTCAATCAATAGCTGGGTGGTTTCTCTTATCCTTGCAATTGTTTTAAAAGAGTGGTGTCCTCTCAAAATGGAAAAATAGGCCAGGGTATCTAATTCGAAAAGATAAGGACATACGATTATAAAAAAATTACCTATCATCAAATCCGTCGCCCAGACCGAAAGAAGGGAGGAGAGGCAATCAAAGACATAAAATACATGCTTGCCTTCTTGAGAAATTATATTATACGTCTCCGATGTGAAGGATTCGAATCCCGCCTTTGCATTAAGATTATAAACCTTAATGCCCTCTGATTCACTAACAACAGGGTCATGAAGGGCAAACCTCATGTATACGATTTTTCTTTTTTCCTCTTTAGCCTTTTCTATGTAGGGTAATACGTAGTGCCTGTAGTCCTCTACATCATCGGTTTGCCAAACAACATTATCACCAAAACGTAAACCGTCGAGGATATCGTCTAGACCTTTTATCCCTGTAGATATTTTTAATTCCATCTTTTTACCTTATAAAGTATAACACAATTAATCAAACAAGCTCGTTTAACCTTTCACCCAATTCCTTGTAATGAAAGAGTCTGTTAAAATCGATCAAACCTGCCATGGCCCTTGAATAGGCCCTCACCCCGTTTTCTTCCAGGACAGAAACAGGGTTCAGTCCGCCTATCACAATGGCACCGACTCTACCTTCGCTTACAGGTATATCGAGAAAACTCTGACCGGGCATGCCTATCCCCACTAGCCCTCCGAGCCCTATTCTCTTCATCTTTTCATCGATTTTCTGTACCATCTCTTTACTCTCAGCGGGGAATTCCCTGAAACTCGCTCCAATCCTACCGTTTCCTGTTTTTATTGCCCCCATATAATTGGTCATACCGCTTCTTATGAATATCTCAAGGGGATCTATGCTTGTGCCATCGTACATGATGATTTCAACAAATCTGGAAGGCCTTTTTTCTATTAGTTCAAGTAGACCCCCGAATCTTGATATGGTGGGTATGCCGTGTTTTAAAAGGACTCCGTTTAACGTAATGGAACAGACCGTACCGATTCCGATCATCCCGGGGGGTATGTTTATGTGATTCAGTGTCTCTCCTGGTTGTAAAATGGTTAAAAACTGTCCCATAGCATAACCGTCTGCATAAACCTTTTGTATGTACTCAATATTCTTCATAAGGTGCTCAGGTTCTACAACGGTTACATTTATGACTACAGTACCCACCCCTGTATTTATATCGAAACTCATCTGATAGGACATCCTGTCTATCTTTGCCGAAAGAAATCCCACCTTTTCGATAATCCAGGAGGCATTTAGCTCATCCATCCCCTTTTCAGTGATGGTACAACCTTTTTTACCGTTACTCTCTACGAGGCCTTCCTCTTCGAGTTTTTTAAGATAGAGCCTTATAGTCCTTTCACTTATGTCGTATCCTGTTAATTCTAATTTTTCTGCGATCTTCGTACTTGTCAAAGGCCTTTCCGAATCTTTAAGTACGTTCAATATCACGACTTCTTTTTTTCTTATCTTTCTCTCCATAACACACACCCTTTACGGCAAAGATTTTATTTTTGTCGGCAATATTGCCAATTATTTTATTATATTTATTGCATGATAAATTATCAATAATATTTTTATCTTTTTTAATATCAATTTTCACTTGACATTATTGTACTTAAGTGTTAATATGGACAACTTTCAACACTTTTTTGACGGTAATTACTTACCATTTATCTGGCATTTAATTACCAAATATAAGGAGGTAATAATGATAGAATGGCCGAAATCAAACGATGCAATAGGAACGGTAAACCGGGGAAACCCCGCTGAATCAGGCTTATGTACTCTATGCAGGGCAGATTGTAAGGGGAGATGTGAAACATGGCTCTCAAGCTTGAAAGGAAGAAAGATATTATACCCAAGAGACTTCGGTTTTGTCACAGCAGGCAGTGCAAATACCTGTCATATCGGTGTCTCCTATAATTCATTGAGAATCCAGGGTTATAACTATGGCGCCTACGGATTACCCAACGGCCTTTCGAACTCATCCGATGACTGTATCTTCCCTAATGTAAACATAGAGACAGAGTTTGGGAGCGAGGTTAAAACGAGATGCAGACTACCCATCATGACAGGGGCCCTGGGCTCGACTTTTATTGCGGCAAAATACTGGGATTCCTTTTCTATCGGTGCAGCTTTAATCGGGATACCTATAGTTGTGGGTGAAAATGTGGTGGGCGTTGACAGAGAGTCGGTTATAAAGGACGGCAAGATAATAAAGGCCCCGGAACTCGACAGGAGAATCGAGACTTATCTCCGTTATTTTGATGGATACGGGGCTATAATCGTTCAGATGAACGTTGAGGATACGAGAAACGGCGTTGCCGAGTACGTTATCAATAAATACGGTGAAAAGGTGATAATCGAGTTGAAATGGGGTCAGGGTGCAAAGGATATAGGCGGTGAGATTCAGGTCGATAATCTCGGGTATGCCCTCTTTTTGAAAGACAGGGGGTATATAGTAGACCCCGATCCAACAAAGCCCGAGGTTCAGAAGGCATTTGAAAAGGGTGCGATCAAGGCCTTTGCAAGACACAGTCGTTTGGGATATACAGAGCTATCGACCCCCGAGCAGGTCTATGAATCCTTCATGGAATCTGTTGAATATCTACGAAAGATAGGCTTTAAGAGGATTTCCCTAAAGACCGGTTCTTACGGTATGGAGGCCCTCGCAATGGCCATTAAATTCGCCTCAGATGCAGGCCTTGACCTCTTGACCGTAGATGGTTCTGGCGGCGGAACAGGGATGAGCCCCTGGAATATGATGGAGACATGGGGTGTTCCTTCCATACTCCTCCATGCAAAAACATACGAGTATGCATCGCAACTTGCCTCAAAAGGAGAAAAGGTCGTCGACATTGCCTTTGCAGGCGGTCTGGCAAGAGAGGATCACATATTTAAAGCCCTTGCCCTCGGGGCACCTTATACAAAACTCATCTGTATGGGAAGGGCCGCTATGATTCCTGGCTTTGTGGGCTCCAACATAGAGGGTGTTTTAAAACCTGAAAGAAGGAAGATTGTAAATGGCAATTGGGATGATCTCGCCCCTGCAGTTAAAGAGCTGGGTTCAACACCGGAGGAGATATTTGCCGGTTATTTTGATGTCCAGAAGAAGGTGGGCGAAGACGAGATGAAGAACATACCCTTCGGTGCAATTGCGATGTGGACCCTGGCGGACAAACTCGCCGCAGGATTACAGCAGCTCATGGCTGGCGCCCGTAAATTCAGGATATCGGAGATTGCAAGAAGCGATATATTCTCGGCAAATCGTGAAACAGAGAAAGAGACAAATATACCCTTTATAACAGATGTATTAGATGCCCAGGCAAAGAAGATTCTGGATGCAGAGTATAAAGCAGGGATCAAGAAAGCTCAGGCAAAGTAGAATTTTCTCAATGATACAAAAAGGGGTGTATGGAACATAGATACGCCCCTTTTTTATTTTACAAAATCCTTGTAATACTTTTCCTGACAATCAGGGCATAGACTGTGGCTGAACATCGCATCCGAATGTTCCGAAATAAATTTTTCAAGGTGATTCCAGTACCCTTTATCATCCCTTATCTTTTTGCAATGCATACATATGGGGATAATACCCGATAAGGTCTTTATCTCGGCTTTTGCTTCCTCCAATTTTTTATTTTTTTCCAAAAGGTCTCTTTCGTATGCCCTTCTTTTAAAGAGATAAAAAATCAATAGTGATGAAAAAGAGACGAGTAATAGCGTCAGAATGATCATAAAATACATGAACATCCTATCCTTCTCTTCCCTTAGGCGTAGGGCCCTTAATTTCTCTGTGACATCAAAAATTATTGAGAAGAGCAATGTTTTATCTTTTATCCGAACGGGATATGAATAAACCTCCACATCCCTTATATCACCGTTTGACAGGCGATGTCTGAAATTAAAAAAATTTTTTTTGGTAGCCTTTGCCTTTTGCATCTCCTGCTTTACCTCTTCTTCTGTTAATGTATTGATCTCCTGTATTTTTTTACCCACCAACTCCTGGTAACCGTAAAATAGCCTTGCCGTTTCATTGGCATCGAGAATGGTACCTGTCGTGGGGTCTATAATAAGCATCACCGTGCCATGATTTCTAAAAAACTCATATGAGAAGAGCCTACTTGATTCTATGATGCCTTTCCACTCTCCAACGAGTTGCTCCGGGGCCTTATTTATGATGATCGAGCCTTTTGGAAGCTGAGTAAGACTTATTCCATGTTTCTTTAAAGCGACACCATCGAACAAATATCTATTCGGGCTATCCATTAGGATCGGTATATTATCAGCGTCAACCCCGCTTAGGATCTTTTTCACCATTTTTGCCGCCTCTTCCCCCTGTGTATGGGCATAGACGACCTTCCCACCGATAACACCATATTTTATTTGAACATCATTCGTACCGTAAATCTTCGCTTTAGTGCTATTTGTTAAAGCCCTTAAAGCCTCATCCAATGAAAATACATTGCCCTTGGCCGTTCTTAAGTAGGAAAGGAAGATAACGATATCTTCTTCACTTAACTCCCCTATCTTTCTTCTGATCTCATCCAATTCAAGGCCATTTAAATAAACAATATTAAGGTTGTGTTTTATGCTTTTTATCTCCTTTTTAAATTGTTCAAGGTTTATCCTCTCCGATCGCCTCTCTCCTGCGATAACGGCAAGATTTTTTGGATTCTTGGAGAGGTTCATGGCGAGTTCTATCGTCTCTCTTATGGATTTCTTCTCGTTCACCCCTGTGATCTTTTTGATCCCTTTTATACTTTTTAAATCAAAATCATTTACGCCACAGAATACGAGAGGGATACCATCAAAGAGCCTTTCTCTTCTCTTTAAAACAAATTCAAAGGCATTGTCATCAACAACAACGATGACATCTGGTTTATTATCTTTTGTTACATATCTAACCTGATATAATTTTTCCAAAGCATTCAGGTACTCATCGGTAGAGGGGTGTCTTATCAAATCCATATACTCGGTATATAACTCTATACCCTTTTCGCTTTTTAATGTATCTCTAATTCCCGATTGCACACCATCGGTCCATTCAAAATCATGATGGTATGAGTGGATGATCAATACCTTCTTAACTTCTTTTGAGAATAACGTCGGTGTATACAACAGAAGAGAAAGAAAAGATAAGAAGAATAAAACCCAATTAATTTTTTTCGCCATTTTATTAAGCATAAAGCAGAATTTTATACGAATATATAAGGAAGATTCCCCGTTAAGTCAACTAAATTCTATGTATAAATAATGGCGTAATGGGACGAATCAAGGCCACCATGCTTTTCAGATTTCCAGTTTTTTATAAATGATGATTCAAGGTATAGTCTTCGTCGGCAAGGTAGAATACAAATTTCAGACCCTTTTCTTTTCGATGTGTATATAGAATATAAAAGGAATGGATAAGAGCTGGATGGCACAGGAAAAAAGGGAGGCGAAAAGGATAGAACGGGTATATAAAAGTCCTATGATTACACTACCGATAAACCAGGATACACCGAATACCCCGTGGAAGATCCCATAACCGGTTGCCATCCTTCCCGTTGGGACAAGTGAAAAGATGTATGCTCTGAATGCCGATTCTATAGCCCCCATACTTATACCCCAAAGCACCAAACCAAAGACGATTGAGTATGGGTGGGGATAGAAGATGAAAAGAGAAGAGAGGGCGCCAATATATATCAGGGGGGCCAATAGGGAATCTCCTTTTTTATCGTATAGTCTCCCGAGAATAAGGGCAGTTATACCGTCAACGCCCATTGCAAAGGCATAGAGGAGAGGGATGACCTCATCTGAGAAAATTCCTTTCGTTTTTACGTGATAACCAATGATGGCAAAATCTACAAATCCCATACCGATAAAGGACGTAACGGCGAGATAGGTAAAAAACGATTTAGAAAAGGGCTTATCCAGGAGGACTTCTTCTTCCCTCCCCTTAATCCCCTCCGGGTCAGGATATATAAACCTCACTATAAAGAGAATGGTGAGGGCAAGAAAGGCAGGAATCGTCAATATCGCAAAACCGTACCTGTAATCCCCTTTAAGAGAGATAACAAAGGAGATCATAAGGGGCCCCATTATCGCCCCTATCTGATCCATGGCCTCATGGATGCCGAATACCCAGCCTTTTTTCAAGGATCCTGTTCCTGAAGCCAATATCGTATCCCTTGCCGGGGTTCTAATGGCCTTACCGAGCCTCTCAAGGATTATAAAAAGAGAGGCAGACTCCCAGTTTAATGTAAGGGCAAGGGCTGGAGGGGCAACCATATTTAAAAAATATCCCACGATAGTCACTGTCCAGTACCGCTTGGTCTTATCGCTTACAATCCCGGATAAGACCCTCACTCCATAACCGATAAGTTCACCGAAACCTGAAACCATACCCACCACAAGCGCCGATGCTCCGAGTATGTTGAGATAGGGCCCAATCACGCTTCGTGCCCCCTCATAGGTGAGATCCGCAAAGAGACTCACGAGGCCTAAAAGGACAACGAGAAGGGTAGCCTTTTTTATATATCGAGTATCTTTTTTTATCTCACTCATCGGCAGGGGTCTCTTCAGACACCTCCGCATCTGTAATAGGGATCGCCTCGGGGATCAGATGTCGGGGTAAAAAGAGGATATTTGCAATGATAGTTGGGATCACCGCACTACCGATAACAGCGGCGACGAGGAAGGAATACTGGGCCTGGCTCACGATACCGTGGGTAAAACCGTATAATGCAGATATCGTACCGAAGGTAAGACCTGTTGACATCATAAGTGTATAATACCATCTTTCGTCTTTTCTTTGTCTGAAAATGGATATAAAGGGATATAGACCGAAAATCTTTGAGACAACTTTACCCCCAAACAGCACTAAAAAGACTAAAGGGGCTCCTATAAGGGACATAAGACTTACCAGTGTTCCTGCCCTTATAAAATAGAAAGGGGTTAAAAAACCTGTAGTCAAGGTTCTTATGCGCCTTAACCACAATGTATCACTGCTCGAAAATTCTGCGAGTACCATCCCAACAAGGTATGCAGGAAGCACCGCTTCACTCCCTGCCCAGAGGGCAAAGGCACCTAAACTAAATAGCACCATGGCAACCCATTTTGTCCTGATAGCAGCAGTCCTTCCTGCATAAATTTTTTTGAGCCGATTCGAGATGGATGGAAGTATAAAGAGGACGACAAGGGTAAGCGCTCCGAAAATTATTGTCTTTACTGTAAAGGGGGCGAATATAAGCCCAAGAGCGATCACCGTACCGAGATCGTTTATAAAGCATGCGGCGAGTATCCCTTTACCGAATTCTGTCCTGTTGAGGCTGGTCTCGAGAAGAACAGCATAAACAACAGCCATAGATGTGGTAGACAAGGCCACCCCTGCAAGGAGGCTTGCCCTTATGTCCCATCCCAGGATATACCTTGCAACGAGAGAACATCCGATAAAAGGGGAAAAAAAGCCAATAAGACCGACTACATTCGCCTCTTTTATCTTTTTTCTCATAACCTCCGGCTCGAGTTCGGCCCCTGCAAGAAAGGTAAGCATAACAGCACCAGCTGAGGCAAGGAACCTTAGCCATTCCTGGTTTACACCGAGTATATCGTTGAAACCGTAGTAATGTATAACTGCAGCAACCGCCACCCCCACACATATCTCCACAAGGGCTATGGAAATCTTAAGATGATATGCGATAATAGAGGCTATAACCGCAAGACCGAGCCAGAGGGCGGCTGTAAAGAAAATATGTTCCATAACGTAAGTCCTCCGTGAGTTTATCTATGGCCTTTTTTTGAAGGGTTATTACCTTCTGGCAGGAGTTATCAGCCAGGCCAGGGCTTTTAGAGGGGAACCCCATCCCCTTATGTAGGCCTATAATATACCACATTTCCTTAGATAATTGCCACCTGCCATTTCGGTACCGAACATAAGTAGCGAGAAAGGGTTATCTCAATAACGGATACCTGTTGAGAGAGAAAAGTACATAAATGGCCTTGACATGGTTCATGTTTGTTGATATAAAAACCATATAAATCAATAGGCGCATAGCTCAGTGGGAGAGCGCTACCTTGACGCGGTAGAGGTCAGGGGTTCAATACCCCTTGCGCCTACCATAAAATCTTTTCTCCTAAAATGTTAAACTTTATCAAAAGCTACCCATCTAAAAGGAAAAGCCGAGTAAATCAATGCTCTAAAGGGCAATAAAAGGAAAAAAGAACGATACTCTCACGAAGTCCTGGCATATGATTGATGCCAAGCATAGACGAACCGAATAAAAAGTAGTGATATCCAATTTTATATAGGGTAAAAACTCTTTTAAGCTTTTATGAGGGGGCTAAAGGTTATCTCAGACAAACCTTCCCCCCTCATATTTTACCCTCGTTAAAACATTTTAACACACCATTTTTCTTTAAAAACCCCTATATCTCTCTCCATGTGACGGCGGACATCTTCTTCCTTAATATCTTTTTCACAATCTCCATGGAGATAAAGACGATTATCCCAAATACAAAGATCAGGGCAAGCATC
>JAOAGQ010000049.1 GCA_026415675.1 Syntrophorhabdaceae bacterium | reverse complement strand
TGCATATTTTTTGATTTCCTCAAACTGTTCTGGTGTGAATCTTACGTTTACCAGTATCATTTGCCCTCCTCAAACGCCTCTTTCTCCTCTTTTGTTAGACCCCCTGGAAACAGCAGATTGAGAAGCCCTGCCTGGCAGACCTTGCACGTCTTGAGATGCTCCCCAAGTTTCTCTATGTTCCACCCTCCTGGTACTTCTATCCCCAAAGCCACGGGATCACCATCACAGAATAATTTATACATCGCATCCTCCTTTCTTTGCTTTTAATAATATCGTTTTAATACCTTTCTGATATTTTGTCAATTATAATAACACTATTCAATCCTCTCCCAGCCCACAGCGCGGTATGTAATCACCACCATCTCAAGGCACTCAAGATAGGACGGACAATTCATAAAGTTTTTACAGCGTTTCTCCTTCCCGTATAAAAGTCTTACTTTGCACCCATTAAAGTACATTTGATTGACCTTTGGATGGGTTTGTATGAATCTATTCTTGACTCTATCACTTGTAGTTTTCGTTGCGAAATAATGAAAGGCTTTATATTTCGGGTATGAGTTATACTTATTCAGGGAATTTATGAAAGTCTGATAGCCCGTATCCAACAATTCCCCGCATCCACATTGGCAAACTGGCCTTGACGCTAACCACTCGTTGTACAGATTTTCATACTTTCGCCTTCGTCCTTGTTTTTTGTGTGAATCCATCACTATATTCCCTTGTTATTTCCGTTATTTACCCCATCCCGCACCTTCACTTTTATACATGGGACGTCGCCATAGTCCTTTCTGGCCATAATGCATACAATCTGCGTGTCATCCCTCCAAATAACCCCAGTGGCACTGTCAAGAAAAGCCTTGATGAGATTATCGAGGTCGGGCTTTTTTGTGTGGTCATAAATCCTTTTCGGCAGACTCTTCGGCCTTGCAAAGATAAACTCAAGCTCAAGGCAGATAGCCCCATCGGCGATGTATCTTGGCTTCTGCGCCGCTATCTGTGCCGCAAGGGTCTGCTTGTATTCCCGGCTCTTTTTTGGGTCATACACACCCACAAAGTTCCCACGCTTGAAAAATCGTGGCCTTCCCTGAGGTCTTGGGTCACCAAAGATGAGAAATTGCTGTATCATCTCCCCCCCTCTGTAGCAAAAAATTATCGTCCTATCCATTTTCCCCCTAAAAAACCGTCTCCAACTGTCCATAAAATTGCCCTTCAAATCGCCACATTTGCCCTACAAATGATTTTTTGGGGGCAACCCATATTACCCTATATCCCCCCACCTAAAAAATCGCTTATAAGCGAATTTTGAAGGTGATGCCCTTTGGAAAACATCCCTTGCCCGCCCATCACGCCTCCGCTATGAAATAGCCATCTTCGTCATCGATATCGACAGCACCGATTGGAACATCGTCGTATCTTGCCCCAAAATTATCCCTGAAGCTATCGAGCATATTCTTCATCTCGGTCATGATGCTATCTCCAGAGAGCATAGCCTCCGCAAGTATGTGGTCTCTGTAGTCGAGAAACTCCGTGAGAGTGATATATTCCCTGTCAGGGGGGGCGGTTGTCTTAAACTTCACCTCTCCCCTGTCGAGATAGGACAGATACCAGCCGTACCGACGATGCTCCTCATCGTATCCGCAGTACCGCATGAGAAATCGCTTCTGCTTCCACATCTCCAATTCTCCCTCTCGATCCTTCAGACGCCTGAAGACCTCTTGCACGTCGAGGTTATTCCTCTCTGCCATGATAATCGCCTTCTCGATCCGCATGAAAGATTCGAGGTTTTCCTTGCCGACGATGTCCTTCCAGTGGACGATTTTCACTATGCTCATAGCTCACCCCTTAAGGCCCGGTCGATAATGTCAGGCTCTTCTGGCCGTCTGCCTCCTGAATGCTCAGCATTATTGCCGTTGCCACTGCTCCCACCTAAAAACCCCCGTCTATGCCAATTTAGCAGGGTCTTGTAGTGGTCTTTATATTTTCCGCCCTTGACGGTGATGCTGTAGTCGAGTTTTTCAATACCGACCTCCAGGCTCTTCTGGCCTAATACCTCCTGGAGACGTTGGTATTCATCATCCGTCAAGAAGACAGAGTCCAGGTATCGCTTTTTTGGCTTTTTAAAATCTTTTTCCTCAAAAAAGGGAGAGAGAGAGGCAGAGTTTACTCTGCCGTCATAATCATCATCGTGGGGATCTGGCTGAGGGTCATTTTGTTTCCCCCCACACCCCCCTTCTTCTCTCTCTCTTACTGTTTCTGATACTGTTTCTGTTTCTGTTTCTGGATTGGGTATCCGTTCCTGTAACCGTTCAAGTAACGGTTTATGAAACGGTTTCTGTAACTGTTCTAAAATATCTGAAAATATTGGGGATTTAGGTAAATTTACAACAATTTTTATGGCATTTTTTGCCTGATTTTCGTTGTCTATCGGATTATGTTTTAGATGGTTTATTATGCATACTAATTTGACTTTTTCGTCATAATTGATTAACCGTTTGCCTAACAGTTCCTTAAACGGTTTGCCTAACCGTTTCATATCCCAATTTAGGTCCGCACATATATACTGCAAAGGTAGTACATATAACCCTAATGCATTGGAATGAGGTGATGTTAAGAGATACAAAAAAAGGTATTTTGCATCCTCCGATAAAGAATTAAACTTCTCATCATGCCAGATTTGGCTGTAGATTCTCTGGTATCTCATACTATATCCCCCGAAGGTAGTATCCTTTTATTGCCAACCACAAAAAAACCATTCTTGCTCACATCCACTATGGCAAAACCGTGGTTCCAGTTATTGCCATACGGGTTCCACTCAGGCTGGAGATTGCATAAACATCCTGTAGACCATGTGGTAAGATAAGTGCCCTGGAGATTCTTTTCTGTATGCTCGCTTGTCTGATGGGCATGACTCATAAGTCCCCACTGTTTTATCTTCAAAAACAATGTCCTTGCAGGGTTTACGATGTGGCTTTTGAATCTTATCTCGTGTCCATGCAGGATAGGAAGCTCCCCTGCATAGATGAGCTGTTTCGCATCGAGAAGCATTATATTCTTCTCGTTGAGGTTTAGTAATGTTTCCATAGCCAGTAGTGGTGTTGCCACCATCTCTGGCATCTTCTGGACGTATAACCTTGGAAGCCTCAACTCATGATTGCCTGGTTTCCATATTATTTCCTGTTCTGGGAATTGCCCCCTCATGTAATCTAAAAAATCAAGGACAATACTAAACTCTTTATCAAAATTCCTGAGAGAGAGTCCTCCCCAGAAAGAGATGGAATAGTAGTCCTGGAGATCTCCGTTTATGATTACCCCTGTTACCCCCTGTTCTTTTCCATATCTGAAACAGGCCTCTATCGCCTTTTCATCGTGGAATGGTATATGTATATCGGAGACAACAAGCCATTTACCGCTATTAATCTTATGGGGTTTGACATTCAGATTCCATGCGGTGGGGACTTTTACAACAGGCCTCGGCTTATAGTGTCTCCGTGATTTTACTCCATGCTTGCCAAGATGAAAACGTACTATGGTTCTTATATTATCAAAGTTATAGTCAAAGGCATCCCCATGCGTATAAAAAATATATTTTGCGAGACTCATAATGGGCAAGTCGGGGAATTTATTTATCGCATCGAGGACTATCTCTTTTCTACGCATCTTTTCCCCTCAACCTTCTTACAATCCTTTTGAGCACCAGATACCCTATTAAGTCAAGAAGGGTATCCTCATCGTTGCCTGCTTCCCCTGTATTTTTGATTCTGCTCAGTTTGTCATCTATCCTCACGTTTATCGCCTCCTCAGGATCGGCGGAAGAGAATATCCGCAACGGATTCATCGCACTATTTCCGTATCGGATATTCTTTTGTTCAAGCATAACTCTGATGGCCTCAAGCTCAATCTCAAGGGCTTCTTTAAATGTCACCTTTCCCACCTCCTACTTTATATCTTTCAAAATAATATCGATTGTCTTTTTAATTGTTTCCATTCATCCACAGACAACCCACTTATCCACCAATCAAACTGTTCTTCTGAGTTTAAAAAGTATTTTGATGGTCTTCGTCTGGCTTCATATCCTCTTCTTATCGCCCTTTTATAGGCTTCTGCTATCTTTGGGTATTCTTTCATCTCCCTTAATCTTTGCTGACGAGAGTGAAAAGGACATAAAACACAACCTATCCTGTGATAGCCTTTATCATATAAAGAACAGTATTCTATATTATTCTGCCTGATGAAATCCCATACATCCTTAGTGCTCCAGTGAAAGATAGGATGAACAAAATATTTCTCCTGGTTTTTTCTATAGCATTCTTCTACTTCATTTCTGTTTGCTCTCCTTGGGCTTTCTTCTTTACGGATGCCCGTCAATATCCATCTACCTTTCCCACCACGCTCTTTAATAAATTTGCAACAATAACGTGAAATTCGTTGTGGTGGAGTACCTTTGTTGTATCTTATCAACTCCCACATCGTCTTTTCTGGTTTATCAATTATCACTTCCTTATGTTTCCTTACATGATATACAAGTTCAGGTGGGTCAACAGTAGTCAAGTTATGATGGGCATCAAACTTAACCCTTGCCATCTTTGCAAGGG
>JAOAGQ010000072.1 GCA_026415675.1 Syntrophorhabdaceae bacterium | reverse complement strand
AGATGTGTATAAGAGACAGAGATTAAGGTTGCCACATTCGGGCCATATAGGTTACAGAGGGAATTACTCTCCCATGGTATAAAGGTAGGTATATACCGCATAAGGAGAATAAGAAAGATGCTCGGTTTGAAGTGAAAACAGGTTAAAAAAAGAAAGCAAAAGAACAGGGAACATCATATCATAAGATGATAAGGCGACTCATAGATTTGTATGCCTCACATAAGCAAAAGAGTGTATAAGAAAACCCCAGGGCCAGCCCTTGACGGCTTGTTACCGAAAAATGTATTATTCCTTGTTTGTCTTTGTGTTATATGGATGTTCATTTTAGGATACTCTCAAGCGCTGAATTAATATCAGGGTATTTGAATGTAAACCCTTTTTCAAGAAGTCGCTTTGGAATAACCTTCTGGCCTTCAAGTATCACTGAGCCAAATTCTCCAAGGATGAGTTTTACCAGAAAGCCTGGGGCTGGCACAAATGAAGGTCGGTTAAGGGCCCTGCCTATGGCTTTAGCAAGGTCCCTATTCCTTACAGGGTTAGGGGAGCATACATTTACAGGGCCGGTAATCTCGGGATGCTTGAGGAGAAATATAAAGGCCTCTGAGAGGTCTTTTATATGAACCCACGAAAACCACTGCCTGCCGCTCCCTATAGGGCCTCCTATGAATTTTTGAAAGAGAGGTACCATCTGACTTAAGGCACCACCTTTTTCACCGAGGACTATACCAAATCTTGTAATTACTACACGGGCTCCCCTGTCCTGGGCTTTTTTGGCTTCAGCTTCCCATTCTGCCGCCACCTTTGCCAAAAAATCACCCCCAGGGGGTGATTCTTCTGAGAGTTCCTCATCACCATGAAAACCATAGTAACCTACAGCAGATGCGCTAAATAAATGAAACTGTTTGTCTTTAAACTGCGGTATAGCCTCGACGATATTCCTCGTTGTAAATACTCTGCTATCTCTTATTGCCTTTTTATTTTCCTCTGACCATTTACTGAAGATAGATGCCCCGGCAAGGTTTATTACACCGTCATGGTTTTTTATTGCCTCCTGCCATGGACCTTTTTCTGTAGGGTCGCCCTCAAGATACGACAGACCCACCTCTGTTTTTTGCGTTGACTTAAGAGAACGGGTGAGGATTGTTACCTCGTAACCCTCTTGAATTAAACGGGAAGTCAACTCTCTTCCCACAAACCCTGTCCCCCCTGTAATTAAGATCTTCATACGGAGCCCCCTATGTTTTTTTATTATGATATAAAATCAATTTGAAAAAAACAATGTGATTGTTCTTTGAATCTCATAAAGGACTTTAAAGGCATTAAACCATCCCTGATTGTAACTTATCCCTTAGCAGGGATATTGTAACTATTTGACATTGTTTATAGAACAGAGATGGATCGGAGTTTTTATACGTAAAACAGGTTGAAAGATAATTTAAAGAGCGTCCCCAGGGGGATTCGAACCCCCGTTGCCGGCTTGAAAGGCCGATGTCCTAGGCCAGGCTAGACGATGGGGACATATGGGCCGTGGAGGACTTGAACCTCCGGCTCTCTGCTTAAAAGGCAGATACTCTACCAGCCTGAGTTAACGGCCCATGAAGGCTATTAAGATATGAAAATTTCCGTAAAAAGTCAAGCGCTACAATGCCTTTATTTGAGCCTTATGGCCTTGCCTTCCCTTTTTGTTTTTAACATCCCCCTTAGCTTTTCTATATTCCCTTTTGTCTTTTCGATAAGAGAATCGTTTAGTGTTGGGTTATGCCAGTATTTTCCCCTCGTTAGAGAGTTTGTGTCTTGGGTTATCTCATCGAGGATCGTTCTCAAAGGTACGCTATGTCTCCCCTCCTTTGCCTCTATCTCCTCTATCTCCTTCTCTATTTTTAACGCCTCCTTTTTTATCTCCTCTATCACTTTTTGGTCTTTTTTAATCCAATCATCTACCTTTGAGGCGTATTCCCTCTTATGGCACCGGACACAGTTTCTTTTTATAGAACCTTCTGTCTCCTTTTTCCCCAACTTTACATTACTGTGACATTCCTCACACGATAGTTTTACATGGAACGAACCCTTGGCCTTCAACATGGCGTTCTCTACTTCATGGCAATCCTTACAGCTTAAGTTTCCCTCGCCTTTTCCGTGGTGGCATTCTCCACACCCCTTCTTGATGGTGTTCCCGTGGTTTGTATAAGGTGTATGGCACTTAGTACAGGAACCCTCTCCCTCCGCATGAATCTCATGGGAAAAGTTTGCCTTTCCGAAAGGTACCTTCTTGTCGAATATGTTTCCGTGGCATATATTGGTACAATTTAGACTCGATTCCTTCTCTTTAGGTTTCGAGGTAGTCCCTGTAGCCTTTGATTTTAAATCACCGAGTGCCATTATTGTCTTATCTGCAATTTCAAGGCTATAAATTATGTTATGGACAGGATTACCATTTTTCAGATAGTTATAATTGAAGATAGCGTCTTCCAATCTCTTTTTTGCCTCAACGTTTAAGCTTACATTTTTTGACAACTCCCTTGCGGTGTTTATTTCTTTTAAGAGGGTTTCCATTTTTGTGTTAATCATTCTCTTCCATCGTTCAACCATACCCTCCGTTAGATCCCCATGGCAGTTGTTACATCTTTTCGAAAGGGCCGTTTTATCATTGTCATGTTTATGGCATGAAGTGCAATCCATATTCAACCTTGCCATGAGGTTCGGCGTATCCTTAACAAACTTTGCCCCTTTACCCAGATACATGAGCAACTTTTCGTTATGCGTCCCCTCTTTGTGGCAGGTGGAACATTCCCCTGCCCTTATGTTTCTGTCGTTGAGTCTTTTTATCTCATGCTTTATTGAAGAATGGCAGTTGAAGCACTCGACTTTGTGGTCCGTTACATGGTTCTTGTGGAGCTGTTCCGGTGTGTATTTAGCCTCAACGATCTCCCTCTTGTTATGGCACTGGAGACATACAAACTCCGGTAGATGCCCATCGCCCGAAACTACCGCTGTGTGGCATGTCTCGCATTTTATACCCCTCTTAATATATCTTTTATGGTTGAATGTAAAACCTGAAACGGTTATATTTCCCTTTGCCTCATAATGACAGGATGTGCAACCGGTTAAAAACTCTTTCTGGTCTTTTGTCTTATAAAAATGGCAAATAAAACATTCCACGTCGGTAACGGTTATATGGGCCCCCTGAACGATCTGAGAATGGCAGGTGGTACACCGTAACTGTTTTGCCCTTCTCATCTGTTCAAGATGGGGCAGGTGGTTGAAGACAACATTTTTAAAGATAATAGGGTCTTTAAGGGAATCCTTCGAGTGGCAGCCGCTCTGGAGACAACTCGCATCATCGATCTCAGCGTGGGGTTTTGTGATTTTCTTTCCTGTTATAAAGTAGACCAACGATACCTGACCATCTTTCCATTTGCCCTTAAGGTGATTTATAAAACCAGGTTTATAGTGGCAGGCGATACAGGAAACATTTTTATGGTGTGAATTCTTCCATGAATCTACGTATGCCTTCATGTTATGGCACACGCCGCAAAAGAAGGGCATTTCAGAGATTTTGTATGCTGAAACGGCAATTACAATAAAGCAGAAGAGTACAAAAGAAAGGAAAATGGTTACGCCCTTTATATGCCTTTTTGTCCCTTCCTTTGATTCTCTGTAGAAATCAGATAGGAAAGCCCTTACAAGCCTATAAAGAGTAGTAAATGTCCCCTGTTGATTTTCCCTATCCATAACTTCTCAATTTTAACCCCTCTTTTTTAATCTTGGAACGCGGGGCAGACTTTGAGATCTGCCCCATTTTTAAGCTAAAACGCTTCTCTTTTTTTCTTATAGTTTGCCCACCAGTATAAGGGATACCACAAAAGCGTATATTACGAGAGATTCTATAAGGGCAAGACCTATGATCATCGGTGCAAATATCTTGCCGGATGCACCTGGGTTCCGGGCAATCCCGTCGAGGGCCGATGCAACACCTTTGCTCTGACCGAGGGCACCGCCGAAGGCCGCAATGGCAATGCCAAAACCGGCAGCGAGAGCTATCATCTGTTTAACCTGTGGATCGAGCCCTGCCTTTTCTTCGGCAGCAAGGGCCAATCCATACGTAAAACCAAAGAAAATCCCTACAAGCACAAGAACCGTTAATAATCTCTTCATGCAACCATACTCCTTTCTCTTTGTGTATTTTTATTTTTTATATCAATGCCTCTTTTAATGCTCCTCATGTGCCACAGCCCCCGAAAAGTAGACCATCGAGAGGAGAATAAATACAAATGCCTGAACGAAGCAGACGAAAAGACCGAGAAACATAACCGCAACGGGCACAATCAACGGCACAAGGCTGAAGAAAATGGTTGTTACAAGGTGGTCCCCTGTAATGTTACCGAAAAGCCTAAGACCTAAGGATAGGGGTCTTGCAAAATGGCCAATGAGCTCGATTGGACACATAACTATGCTCAATATCAAATTGGCAGGCCAGGGCCAGGATGGATTTATGAATACGAAGTGTTTCAGGTATTTGACCCCATGTTCTCTGAAACCGTAATAATGGGTCATCACAAAAACGGTCAAAGAGCATGCAAAGGTGGTATTAACATTATCTGTTGCGGGAAGAAACCCAGGGACAAGCCCTGAGAGGTTGTTAAAGAGTATAAAGAGGGCAAGGGTGCCGATTATCATCATGAACTGAGCCCCCCTTGGACCCATCGTTTCATTTATAATCTTTGAAAGAAATTCGAATATCAGTTCCATTAGGTTTCTAAAGGTTAATTTTTGACTGGGCACAACGTCGTCTTCCGCTTTTTTGAGTTGCCTGAAGGAGATAAAGACGATGACGAGAAGTATGATGGAGACGATTATAGCGTTAGAAACATGTGGGGGGAGATGATCTAAAAAAGGTATTAGGGAAGCCCATGTAAACTGTCCATGTTCCATATCAAATTCCCTTTCTCGATTTTGTTTTGAAATCCGGCCTTAACTGGCAGATCAGTATGGATAAGAATACCGTTGATAGACCTATTAAAAAATAGACTAAAGCCACATTTCCGTACAAAAGAAAGACGGCAATGGCCCCCATAAGAAGACCGAATTTAAGGGGGAGTCTAATAAAAACATCCTTTTTCTCAAATATCCTTTTGATAATCAGGTTTTCCAGGATCTTTTTGAGGAGTCTGAAATTGATCGTAACAATTGCACTTGCGACGGCAAAACTGAAAAAAGACATGAAATCTCGGGTCGCAATGAGTATTACCAGAGAACCTACGATCAGTATGGCGATGTTTGTATGTTCAACTTCAACAACCGTTATCTCTCTCATCGTCTCTTTTCAATCTTTTGTATGCATTATATACCGCCTTAAAGGCTGCTATAATACCAAAAATCAAAAAAATTAAAGTTAAGTATGGTCCGGTTTTAAAATATTTATCGAGATAATGGCCGACTGCCAGTCCTATGACCACACAGAAACCCATTTCTAAACCAAGGGAACTGTAACTCAGAAGAGTCTTTATTATTTCCTTCTTGGTTTCAATCAAAGCCATTTCTATCTCATGATTTTTTCTAACATACGTTGCCCTTTTAGTCAATCTATTTTTGTATACTTGGCAGGGCCTTAAAAGGAAACAATTATCTGAATTATATACCCTTGCAAAAGTTACAGAAATATTGATATGCTTTGATTATCATGGAGCTTTTTAACGATAAATTTGTTGAAAAAAGAACAAAAAAACAACCCCTTGCAGACAGGATGAGACCAAAGGGTATAGATGAATTTGTGGGACAGGGGCATCTTCTCGGAGAGGGGAAGTTATTAAGGGTGCTTATAGAGAAAAAAGAGGTCCCGTCCCTTATACTCTGGGGGCCAAGTGGGGTTGGTAAGACAACCATAGGTCTTATAATAGGGAGGGAATTAAAAATACCTTTTATTCAGATGAGTGCGGTGAATATAGGGATCAAGGAAGTAAAGGAGGTGATCCAGAAATCAAAAGCAAAGAAGGTACTCCTCTTTGTCGATGAGTTTCACCGTTTCAATAAGCTCCAGCAGGATACTTTTCTCCCCTACGTGGAAAGCGGGGATATCATCCTAATTGGGGCAACAACGGAAAACCCTTCCTTCGAGATCATTTCTCCCCTTTTATCGAGGATGAAGGTCCTTACCCTTAACCCCCTCTCTGTAGACGAAATTATCACCATTATCAAAAGGGCCCTTGATAAAGACCAGGAATTAAGGAAACTTAATATAAAGATAGAAGAAGAGACGATAGCGGAAATCGCGATGCTATGTAACGGCGATGGAAGAAAGGCCTTAAATTTACTGGAGATATGCTCAAATATAATGAAAAAGGAGAAAGATGGTGGCATAGTAGACAGGGATGTTGTCAGGGAGGCTTATCAGAGAAACATCGCTGTATACGATAAAAAAGGGGAGATGCACTACGATATGATAAGCGCCTTCCATAAAAGCATGAGAGGTTCTGATCCCGATGCTGCCCTTTACTGGCTTGTAAGGATGATAGAGGGGGGTGAGGATCCAATGTATATCGCAAGAAGGATGGTAAGGTTTGCCTCTGAGGATGTGGGAAATGCCGATCCCTATGCCCTTACCCTGACGATATCGGCTATGGAGGCATTTAATTTTTTGGGTCCCCCGGAGGGCCACCTTGCCCTTGCCCAGGCATGTATATATCTGTCACTATGCGAAAAGAGTAATGCTGTCTACACCGCATACGGCAGGGCGGTACGAGACGTTAAAACACTGCCTGAGTATCCTGTTCCTATGCATATCAGAAATGCGCCTACAGAACTCATGGCAGAACTCGGTTATGGTAAGGGTTATCTATACCCCCACGACTTCGAGGGGGCTATTGTAAAGCAGGATTATCTTCCTAAAGAGCTTATTGGGAAGAGATACTACCATCCAACGGAGAGGGGACACGAGAAAAAACTGAAGGCCTATCTTGAAAAGGTAAGGGAGATTACCGCATCTGTAAACAAGAAGAAAGATAGAATTTAACCCCCTTGACAAAATATCCCCCGATGAAAATATTATCAAGTAGAGATGTAACCTAACACATCGAAATAAATAGAAAAAAAAGAAAGGAGGGATAAGCATGTTGTTTAGAGACAGATTCTCAACCATTCATGGAAGGTTTAATCCATGGGCAGAAATTGAACGTCTCCACAACGAGATGAACAGGTTACTTACCCAGCACGGTCTATTCACAGAGACCGAATTTCCTCCTGTTAATGTCTGGGGAAACGAGGATAAGATTCTAATAAACGCCGAACTGCCAGGTATAACCCCTGATGATATAGAGATCTCTGTGGCAGGTAAGACATTGAACATAAAGGGGAAAAAGGAGGCGGAGAAAGAAGGTGAAAACGATTCGTACCACAGGAGGGAGCGCTGGTACGGGGACTTTACAAGAAAACTGGAGTTGCCTTTTCCTGTTGATTCTTCAAAAGTAGAGGCGAAGTTCAGTAAAGGGGTCCTTTTGATAGTGCTGCCGAGGCTGGAAGCTGACAAACCAAAAAAGATAGCCATAGAGGTAAAGTAAAAGTAAAGGAGGTGGGAGATATGGTAGCCCCAGTAAAGAACGTTGATAAAAAGGAACAAAGAAGTTCTGAACAGATAGAAAGAACCCGCTCTACCATCGTTTACACACCAAAAGTGGATATAATAGAGAGGAAGGATGATATACTCTTAATCGCCGATATGCCAGGGGTCGATGAATCAGGGGTTGATATTACCCTCGAAAAGGATGTCCTTACCATTTACGGAAAGGTGGACACGGAGATGCCCGAGGGTTTACGTTTGATTAGTGCTGAATACGGCATTGGTGATTATCAGAGGAGTTTCACCATATCCAGTGAGGTCGATAGGGAGAAGATAAAGGCGACCTTAAACAATGGGGTATTGACGCTTCTGCTTCCCAAGGCAGAGCCCGCAAAGACAAAAAAGATTAAAGTAGAAGCCGTTAAATAAATTTTGTGAGGAAGGAGGTGTCAGTTATGGCAGTAAAACTTACTCACCATGAAAGAGGGGGAAGGGGACTCCTCTCAAGGTTTGAGGATCTCTACCCGTTTAAGGCATTTCAGGAAGAAATGACAAGGCTCATGGACAGCTTTTTCGGAAGCTTTGGTATTGAGCCTCTGGAAAAGAAGATGGGGGTATTCACCCCGAGTGTTGATGTGGTTGATGCGGGAAAAGAGATAAAGGTCACCGCCGAACTACCAGGTATAGATGAGAAAAACGTAGAGGTCTCCCTCGAAAAGGATGCCCTAATTATTAAGGGTGAAAAGAAGGAGGAGAGGGAGGAGAAGAAGGAGAGTTACTATTATGCAGAACGCTCCTACGGCTCATTTTTAAGAACCATTCCTCTCCCCGACGAGGTGGACATGGACAAGGCCAAGGCGACATTCAAAAACGGTGTTCTTACGGTAACACTGCCCAAGACGGAAAAGGCCTTGAAAGAAACGAAGAAGATACCCATAAAGACCGCATAAAGGAAAAGAAGGAGAGATGGGCTGGCAGTAAAAGGCCAGCCCATCTTTTTATAAGATAATCAATCAATCAATCAATCAACAAAAAGGCTGACAAGGCTCTTCTTCTTTACATCCACCATGCCTTTATCGGTTATTCTCAGGAAGGGAAGTCCTGTAAAAGGTATAACCTGTATTGTGAGAAAAGGTCTTTTTATGGATGAACCTATGGCGTTCATGGCAGCATCGAGATCCCGAAGTTTTTTGTTCAGTTCTTCCATTGTGTCAAGGGGGATAAGTCCATAGGCCGGCATCGGTAGTTCGTATATGATCTGACCATTTTTCACGATCACAACCCCACCCTTAATATCTATAAGCCTATTTACGGATATAGCCATATCCTTTGTATTACTTCCCACGACAAGAACATTACATGTATCCCAAATCAACGTCGTCGCAACGGCCCCCTCTTTTATTCCGGTCCCTTTTATAAACCCCTTTCCCATCCTCTTTTTATTGCCCCTGAAGATAACCGCAGCGGATATGACATCCTTTTCTAAATCGTTTTGTACGATGCCATCCCTTATCGGGGGTTCCCATATATACTCCTTTGAGATCGTATCATTTATAAGTTCTTCTACCCTTATTTTGCCTTTTGAGCCTTCTCTTTTTACAAGAAACTCTGTCTCCTCCATTTTTTCAAGGTTTAGGGAATTGAGCATCCCTTCGGGATACGTATTTTTTGGCAGGGGAAGTTTGAACTCATTATCAGAGTAAACGAGTTTTCCGTTGAAGATAGCCTTTTTTATTCTTACATCGTTGAGATTATCAATAAAAAGTATATCCCCGTACCTAAACGGTGCAATGGCCCCGAGAAATCTAAGGCCATAGTACTCTGCAGGATTTATCGTAACCATCTTGATGGCATCTATGGGTTCAAAGCCATACTGGATTGCTTTTCTTACGATTGAGTCGAGATAACCCTCGTTTACAAGCATGACAGGGTCAAAGACATCGGAGACGAAAATAAGCCTCCTTTTGTCGATATTATAGTCCTTTAAACCCGATAATTCTTTCAACTCTTTTCTCACAAAACCCTCCCTTATCATCACATACAACCCGTGTCTTAATTTTTCCAGGGCCTCCTCTACCGTGACAGATTCGTGACATGAGGTGATACCTGTTAAAATATACTGGACTATCTTATTGCCCCTTGCCCCGGATGAGTGGCCATCTAGTCTCTTTCTTGCCCGTATGGCCTCGGTACTTTGTTTTAGAATCCTGTCATCGCCATCTACCACTCTCGTCCAGTATGCCTCACCGATCCCTACAAAGTCTTCTCTCTTGAGGAGAGAGACAAAATCCCTCATACTGAGTCCCTTGCTGGTCTCAAGGTCGGGAAATGGGGGGACAAGGGGTGGTGCGAGAAAGTAACACCTCACAGGGTAGCCTTTAGTGCTATCTATAAAAGAGAGGACTCCTTCCATTCCGCAGGCATTGGCGGCCATGGCGCATTCGGTAATCACCGTTGTTGTTCCTCCTTTTATCGCATAGGGGGGTAGTTCGCTGAACCTGTACATGCTATCGAGGTGTGTATGGGCATCTATGAAACCAGGAACGAGATACATACCCTCTGCATCTATTGTCTCTACTTTTTCGTCATATTTGGTCCTGTTTGCCTCTTCAACAGAGACGATAAAGCCATTTTTTATTGAGATCAAGTGCCCTTCGAGGATCTCATCTGTGAATACGTTCACGATTCTCCCGTTGACAATCACTAC
>JAOAGQ010000029.1 GCA_026415675.1 Syntrophorhabdaceae bacterium | reverse complement strand
GGGCCCGTTACGAGGAAGACCCCCTGGGGCCTTGTGATAAGGGAGATAAACTGTTTTTTGAGGGGGGGATCCATCCCAACACTGTCAAGTCCCACAAGGGCGGCGTTTTTATCGAGAAGCCTCATCACGACTTGCTCCCCGTATGCGGAAGGGATGATGGAGACCCTGACGTCTATATCCTTCTCGTTCACCCTTATCTTTATCCTGCCGTCCTGGGGCATCCTCTTCTCCGCCACATCGAGGCCTGCCATGACCTTTATCCTCGAGATGATCGCCTCCTGGGCCCTCTTCGGGGGTTTGTACATATCGTATAGAAGGCCATCTATCCTGAATCTAACACGGAGTTCCTTTTCATAGGGCTGTATGTGTATGTCACTTGCCCTGTCCTTTGCGGCGATGGAAAAGAGGAGGTTCACGAGTTTTATGATGGGGGGTTCGTTTGCGGCATAGTCCATCAGGTCATGGCCGTTTGGTATCTCCTGGGCGATCTCGCTTAATGCCTTCTCCCCTAAGTCTTCAACGACCCCTATTACAACCTCTTTGCCTTGCTCTTCCCTGAAGATATTCAGGTAATTATAGAACTCTTCCTTTGAAACGTATCGCTTCTCGACAGGCATATTCGCCTGGATACTCAAGATATCCGCCTTGTTCCCGTTTTCCCCTTCAGGAACGGCCACCACAAGGGAAGGGGGGTTCTTTCTACAACCCAAGGGAACCATGTTGTTCTTCTGAAAGAATGTATAGTGTATCCTCGCTATATTGTTTGGAACGGGGGTTAATTCCTCTGACTGTAGATCTATTGCTTCGGAAATCATAATGGTCTTACCCACCTGTCTTCTCTCTTAGGATCGTCTCCTTTTTTATCACCTCATCCTGGGCATCCTTCTTCTCTCTGCTTATATTTTCTATCTGCTCTGAGTTATAGATGATCCTCGGGGTGATAAAGACAAGGAGATTCTTTTTATCGTACTGCTTTGATTTGCTACTGAAAAACAGGTTACCGAGGATGGGTATGGAACTTAAGATGGGGATACCGGTAGAATGGCCCTCAGAGTTGTCCTCCATCAGTCCGCTGATCACGATTGTCTGGGCATCCCTTACCCCAACGGTGGTCTTTGTGGAACGCTTCAATGTTGTAGGGGCAGGTATCTGGGTTGTGGAGCCTGTCTGGACGAGGTCTTTTGTGACCTTTGTCACCTCCTGCTGTATGTTAAGGTACACAAAGCCGTCCCTGTTTATGGAGGGTTTTACCTTGAGCTTTATACCCGTATCCCTGTAATCGTATGTATTTATAGGGTTTCCTGCCGTATCGACCCTTGTACTTGTTGTGTATGGACGGTTTTCCCCTACATGTATTTCTGCCTCTTCATTGTTCATGGTCAGTATCTGGGGATGGGAGAGGATGTTTATGTTGTCTGCCGTTGCAACGGCCCTTACAAAGGCACCGAGACCGGGGTATTGCTGACCGTTCCATGTGATTGTAGGACCGAGGACACCCACATTGAATCCTGAGAGCCCTCCAATTGCCGATGCAGCCTTTGTGGGGTCAGCTCCTGCCACAGCGGATGCAATACCCCCTGCAACGGTTACAAGGGGGCCTCCCTGCACAAGATTTCCCCCTGCCGCACCCTGACCGGAGTCGCTCCATCTTGTACCCAGTAACCATTCAACACCGAATTGCTGACCCTTAGACGTACTCACTTCTATAATCGCGGCCTCTACAAGCACCTGGGGTCTTAATGTATCTATCTCGCCAAGAATCCTCTCGATCTCCTTCATATCCTCAGGGGGGGCACTTATCAAGAGGGAATTTGAGGCAGGGTAGGCGGTTACGAATATCTTCTCCTTCGGTGTCTGGGCCTTCTTCCCCTCTGCGAGTAACTGCTGGAGTGTCTTTGCCAGTTCTGTCGCCACTGTATGCTGGACAGGATAGATCTTTATGCTACTCAAATTCTTAGACATGGGGATGTCCGTATCTTTTAGGATACTTTTGATCCTCTGGACGTTTGAGGCTGTATCCACTATAATCAGCGTGTTTGTCGATGCAATGCTCACAAGGTACGCATCCCTTGAGAGGATGGGCCTTAATACTCCTACCATGATGTTGGAGTCGAGGTAGTCAAGATTCGCAACATACGTGACAATCCTGTCGTCAGGATGCCTAACCTCTATATCCTCCCTTCTTACAACCTCAACGGCCATACCTTTTGCATCGGGGCCTTTTACGATCTTTAAGGCCTCCGGGGTTTCAACAACGGCAAAGCCGAAATAGTTTATGACACTCTCAAAGACCCTCATCACATCGTCCTTAGAGAGGTTTTTAGGGGCAAGAATGGTCACCTTCCCCTTAACTACCGTCTCGTCGAATATGAAGTTTTTACCCATTATATTGCTGACGAACCTTATTAAGTCCCTTAGTTCTATGTTGTCGAAGTTCATCTGGATCACATTACCCCCTGAGGGCGGTATAACCTGTGATGTTTGAGGTTTGGCGGTTGGTACCTGCTGGGCCTGGGGGGCAACTGGCTTTGCCGGGGGAGTCTGTGGAACCTGAGGGGGTTGTACCTGCTGGGGTGGAGGGGGTAAAGGGGCTACAGGTTTTGGAGGCGGTTCCTGGGCCGAAATATCTGCACATATAAAAAACTGTATTGCCCCGAAAAAGAGACATATAGATATTACCCGTGAAACTATACCGAGAAAAAACCTTATGTTATTCAAAATTTGTCTCCTTTTTCTCATAATCTTTGACACCCTATCTTCTCACCTGATCTCAAAATATAAGGTCCTTGCCTTTCCCCCTCTTAGAATCTTCAATCTGAAATTAGTTTCGTCCCTTAAGGCAGCCTCCGCCCTTTTTACATCCTCTTCCGAATAGAGTTTATAGCCGTTTACCTCTTGAAATATATCGTTTACCTTTACCCCTAGCCTCTCGGGGAGGCTACCCTTGTCGACTTCCACAATCCTGAAGCCGTTCTGCCTGCCTTTTGTGTCTCGGGACGCCTTGACCGCCATATAAGCGGTGATCAACGTATTATCCGCCTTCACCTGTTCAGCAAGGGTCTTACTCACTATCGTAACATTTCCTCTTTTTTTAATCTCCTTTGCATAATCGACATTTCTTTTCTTTAAAGTATCAATCTCTTTTCCATAAAGGGGCAAAACTATTGTGATAAAAAGGAAATAGACGAAGAGGAGGATAAAAACCGTTTTTCCCCTATCTGATCTCATAGTACAGGGTCCTTATCTGGTTATTTCTCAATACCTTAAGCTCAAATTTGTTTGCGTTGGCGAACTGGGTCTGCGCCCTTTTCACATCCTCTGCTGTCGCAATTCTCATACCGTTTATCTCCTGTATCACATCGTTTGGAAGGATACCCATCTTATCCGGAAGACTACCCTTATCTACACTTACTATTTTAAAACCATTTGCCTTTCCCGATGGGTCAACATTTGCCTTAAGGGCTACAGAAGACATTACGATGCTGTTATCCGCCCTTATCCTGTCGACCAGAGATTTGCTTATTACCACCGTCTTTCCATCGCTACTCACCTCTTTAGCGAGTTCATTGGCGGTTAAGGGACGTCTCTCTATTTTTGTGGTGGTTTTTTCCCCATCTTTACCCGGAATCGATGCCTTTTGGGTTATTCCCTGGGTCTCTGCCTTTGGGGCAACAGGTATCCTCTCGTATCCCTTTGCAAATAGTTTCAAAGTGGCAACAAAATCATCCTTTGTAAGGGTCACAGAGGTCGCCTTGATTTCAGAGACCATGAGCCCTCCCTCGACAATCTCCCCTACTTCATAGGACCATACACCTTTCTGCGGGCCTTTATCGATTACGGCGTATATCTCATCCTTTTTCTGTCCCATCCAGATACCCTTTAGGGTAAGGTTCCTCATAATGTTTGTAAGTCGCTCTTCTTCAAGCTCTTTTTCGCTTTTAGGTTTCGGTATCTCCACCTCAAGCTTTGCCCTGAAGAGATTCCTATCGAGAATCGCATTGTAGTCGACCTTTATGTTCTCGGAAGGGTCTTTTGTTACAGACTTACCCAGGGTTGCCTGGTGGGTTCCTCCCTGGATGGGTATCTTCATGAGGGAGGTGTTTAAAAAGATGAGAAATAAGACGGAAAAAACTATAGCGAGCCCTGTAGAGATTAAAAAAAGAACTCCATAGGGCTTGGGGATTGATAACTTACCGAATATAGTGAATGATTTTAAATTCATCGATTCCTTAATCGCCTTATATTATAAAGCAATAATCGTGTTTGTCAATATTGACAAAATTTAAAGCCCATACAGGTAAATATAATACCCATTGTTTCAAAAATATGTGATGTTTGTCATTGACAGTTGACGGTATAGGTGAGATACTT
>JAOAGQ010000054.1 GCA_026415675.1 Syntrophorhabdaceae bacterium | reverse complement strand
GCTCCGTAATCGTTAAAAATGGCTTCCGATTCGGAAGGGTTACGACAAGTACAACAATCGAGGCCCCCGCCCCGTAGAGGGCCGTTAAAAATGGCTTCCGATTCGGAAGGGATACGACATTTTTTCCAGTGTCTCGGTCTCTTTTTTGTATTTTGTTAAAAATGGCTTCCGATTCGGAAGGGTTACGACGGCAACCCTTCCCCTCATGTACGTTTTCTCTTAACTGCGTTAAAAATGGCTTCCGATTCGGAAGGGTTACGACTCTATTTATTTTTTATGTCCCATTGTGATATAAGATACCTCATGGAGAGGTACAACTTCGTCTCCATAGTAGGGACCCAGATTATGTCTATCCTTAATCCCCTACTTTCCCTTATAGAAGGCGAAGAAGGCAAATTCAAACCATTCTCCATCACCCTTTTTGTAACATCTGAGGCAAAATCGCAGGCTAACGGGGAAAAGATCACCCGTTTTCTTATACAGAAAGGATACTACCGAAAAGATTGTATAAACATAGTGCGTATATCCGATGGCCTTTTAAGTCATGGTGACCTTCACCCGATCCATAAGCATATAGAGAAGATTGCCGGGGGGAAGGAGAGGATACTCTTTAACATCGCAGGGGGTATGAATTTTCAGATCGCCGCATCTTTATACTTTTTACCCGGGGACCTATTCGATATAGTCTACCCTGAAGACACAGGAATTCATAAAATCACCTTCGATAAAGGGAAACTGACGGATTATAAGTTACTTCCCCTTCCACGCCCTGTTGATGTATTATCCTTACAGGATGTAAAGACTTTTGTTAAAAGAGAGGGGGTATTAACAGGGGCCTCATTTGCAAAAAGATATAATCTCCCTATTCCTGAAGGCACTTATGATGTTAACATAAATAGTATCACCTTCGATTGTATTTGGAATAGAGGGAATAACCTCTTATTTTTCAAGACTATTCTTGATAAGTCTTTTGATGGCAAGAAAAAGAAGGACAAGATACTCGACCAAACGAGAAGACTCCTTGCATTAGCGGAAACAAGGGTCTATTTCAAAGAACTTTTTCACAGAAATATTATAGTATTGACGGATATTGCCTCAGTAAAGGAAAGGTTGCAACGGGAGTCAAAGGGTAAGATTATAACAATATCGAGTTTTGATGAACTAAGAACATATTTAGAACACCCCCCTTTAGAAGAAGAGAAAGTCATAGGTAACCTCGAGACATACCGCACAGGTAAAGAGGTCGAGGGAAAGGGTACGCTCTATCTCGCCCTTGCAAAGGACTTATTGCCCGTACTTATCGCCATCTGGAGCCATAAGCCAAAAAAGGTGGTGTTCTTCTATACACCGAACAACCCAGCTATCGAAAAAATTAAGTCAACGATTATTAATTATAAACAACTGATGCCCCTCGAAGAGATATCCTTTTTCAGATGCTCTGTTTTTGGTTCAGCCATTTACGGATACCCTGGAGATGGTAAAGAATACGAACCCCCTATGGTCAACATCACCCCTGGTACAAAAGGCCAGGCCTCATTTCTCAGTCTACTGGCAAGGAAAAACGGTTTTCCTCTATTTTCCATAAATACCCGCACTGGGGAACTGGAAGGGATCTCTTCAGATTCGAGGATCGAGCTTTCAGGCCCCGATCCGCTTTCGTTACTTTTACTTACCGGTCAGAACGTGGCTGAAAAGGGCTATGGCATTACAAAGGACGAGATTCTGAAGGATAAAGACCTCCAAGAAGGCATCCTCCAATTTTTTCGTCTGCTCAAGAAAAGTAACGATACAAAAGATATGCTTACAAAAGGCATATCGACTCCCCTGGCTAATTTATATGTCTTTCGTGAAGAAGAAAAGATGAGAATCGTGTACAAAAGGGATGAAAACAAAAGTTTAGAATGGTCTTCCAGAGATAACGAATGGTTCGAGAATCTCATTGGGTATGTGATGTGCTTCCAGGGTGCCGATGATGTGCGGGTAAGGATGTGTACCGCAAGGGAAAATCCTGTGAATCACTTAACGGAAGTAGATGTGGTTGCCCGCTTCAAGTCGGATTATTTTGTAATATCCTGTAAGGCAGGGGGTCTGAACATCCAGAAAGACGCCAGCGAAATAACCGCCGTTGCAAGTCTGTTCGGGAGGTTTGCCGTACCCCTCCTCGCAAGCATAGAGCACATGGGGGATCCAGCCATAAAAGAGGGTGTCTATATCTTCGGTCCCTCTACCTTCTCGAACAAGGAGCGGATGGCAAGATTCCTTGAGGATGCCATATCGAATAAACGTAAACTGAGGGTTTAAAAAAGGCCCCTGCCATTTTATATACTCCCCCTGAAAGAATTTTGTCTTCAAATCCGTTATATAGGATTATGGTACGCATAACGTTAAAGAAGGGGGTAGAGATATGTCATATGAACATATAATCGGGATCATAGGTTTTTTGATATTCTTGATGGTTTTCGCCAGACTATACAATACCCTTATCAGAAGGAAAAACGGGATCGAATACGCCCTCTCTGCCATTGATGCCTATCTTAAGAAGAGATGCGACCTGATACCGACCCTAATAGAAACTGTAAAGCATTACATGGAATATGAAAAAAACCTGATCTGGGAGCTTACAGCCTTAAGGACAAAGGTCTTATCAAGCAACTTTACCCTTGCCGAGAGGGCAGAACTCGATTCGAGAATCGCCAGATTCATGAGAAGCATCATTCTATCTGCGGAAAACTATCCTGAGCTTAAAACAAGCATGAATTTCCTCCAGCTTCAGGCTGCCATGAACGAGGTGGAGGAGCAGATATCCGCGGCGAGGAGGGCATTGAGTGCTTCGATAACAGAGTATAACAATGCGGTAAAATCTTTCCCGACTAATATCATGGCATCCCTCATGGGTTATAAGGAATACGAATGGTTTAAGGTGACAGATGATGAGAGAAGGCTCCCCGATGTAAGGGGTCTATTTAGAGAATAGGGGTTTGGTATGGCGAAGGACTTGGCTGAATTTAAGGCGTTCTATGAGACCAAACTCATCCGTGCGATACAGCAAGCGGAGGACATGAGACAAGAGGTGTACTCAGCCTATTTATGGGCCTGGATAAAGGCGGTGCTTCTCTGTCTTTTTATATTTTTTTCACTATATGCCACCAGACCCTATATGAAAGAATTGTCTACCACCCTTTATGTAGCTTTTTATATAGCCTCCTTTGTCATCTGTCTTTTTCTATATAAAAACTGGGTTCGAGGTATTTTCGATGAGTTCAATAATTATTATAATATAAACGTAATCGACAAGATCGTTAAATTTGTAGAACCATCCTGTCAGTATGCACCCGAAGGATACATTCCTATAGAGTCTTTTAAACTTTCTCAGCTTTTCAGTAATAATATAGACTTATATAGTGGTTCTGACCTTATTAGCGGAAAGATAGGGGAAACTTCTTTTACATTCTCTCAGATTCATGCGTTAAGGAAAGAGGAACATAAATATACTAACCATGAGGGCAAAGAAGATACAATAACATATTGGATCACCCTTTTTAGTGGCATATTTTATGTTGCCGATTTTAACAAGCATTTTAATTCCAAAGTATTACTTATGCCTAAAAAAGGAAGATACGCATTTTATAGGTGGAAAAACAGGATTACCCTTGAAGACCCTGAGTTCATGAGTTTTTACAATGTCTATGCCGATGATCCAGTAGAGGCAAGGTACATCCTCTCGACGAGCCTGATGAGAAGGATTATGGAATTAATAAGGAGAGCTCAGAGGGAGATCTATATCTCTTTTGTATCTCCCCATATATACATAGGTATTCCGAACCCCACTAATTTTAGGCCATACTATTCCAAGAATCTTATCGGCTACCCCACCTATGAAACCTATTTTTTCTGGCTTTCCTATACGATAGGTATTGTGGATGTCCTCGATTTGAATACCCGTATATGGAGCAAGATGCCCCGGATTGTTCTATGATTTTCCTTGTGTTATCTTCTCAATTCTGTTAATAGGATATTCATTGTGTTAACATATCAAGCAACTAAAGGGGGATTAAGAAATGGATATTGAAAAGGAAGGGACAAGAAAGATAGTCCTCTTATCATGCCTGGGTCAGAGACCGCTTGCCGTTATAAATCCTATAGATACATTGTTTAAGGCATTTCACTATAAAGGGAAGAATATTTCCCTTGTTTTTTTCTATACCGTAAAGACCGAATCGATAGGGGAACAATGCAAAGAATGGTTTGAGAGGGAATACCCCGGGATAAAGGTAGATATGATTTTGTTTGATAAAAACAATATTTCCACTACATTAGAGAGTCTGACAAAAGGTGCAGAGAATATATTTTTCAATGCAAATCCAGGGCTAAACTATATGGTTGCAACCATTGCATTATATCTTCCTTTTAATACCCGTTTCATATACGTTGACTTTTCTAAGATATACATGTGGGCATTAACTGAAGATGTTATGAAGGCAAGTGCTATTGAGCTTCTCGATACAGGGTTCGACAAATATAATCTATTTTCAGAGAAGAAGTTCTATCCTAAAGACGGTATAAACGAAGGTTTAACACAGAATATACTGGATCTTCTTAAAGAACACGGTTTTGATAAACACTTCGAAGTTAAGGGAAAGGATATCCCCGAGGAAGGTGAGGTTGCGGATTTTATAAGAAAATATCTCGTTTGGGTAAGGGAAATATATGGTTATATATATCTCCTTTTTGATTTACAGATGGAGCTACCCTATGGAACGAAAGAGGAGGACAAGCAAAAAAAAAGGGGTGAATATCTCAATATGTATAGAGCAATTACAAGTATATTTGACATAATGAACCATACAATAACCATTATAACAAACGTTGCCGCAATAACGAAAAGAGCAATGACTGACGGAATAGGCTACATTTTTGTGAGAGATGATGGTAATTGGAAAAATCAGGTGATAAGATGGATAAAAGGGGAGACAAAGATTAAACCAAAAAATATAATGAACAAATATTTGGAAAAAAATGTGGAAGAGAAGAGTCAAAAGCTTGAGGCAACATCCTGTCTTTACCTCTGCTTAGGTGACAATGTTGAGCCCACATTAAAAGCAATACTTAGCCATAATCTCGAAAGTGCATGTATTTTCTATGATAGTGAGTCAAAGCGTATAAGACAAATCGCTACAAGGATAAGTGAGGTTTTTAAAGATAGGAACGTCCACATTGAGCCAACGGACAATAGGGGAAGTGGTATAATAGACTATATCTTAAAAGACTCATATAAAAGAAAAAGGGTGGCCATAAACATAACCCCTGGGACAAAATCTCAAAGCGTTGCCCTCGTTCAGGCGGCAAGGGCCACTGGAAAACCAGGTGTGATTTACAGCATAGATAATAATGTGATAAGAGGGCTTGCCGATCCATCTGTATCTGTTGAAGTGATAGGGCCATCTATAGATGATTTAATAAAATGTCATCTCCCTGAATACAAAGGCTCCCGCGATATACCTGATTATCCTATTTTTCTCAATATCATGAAAGGTCTTGCCAAAAAAGAGATAAGCTTTAAAAATGGCATATTTAATATAACCGATAAAAAGAACAAACACATCTTTGTCAAAACGACTGATTCAAATTCAGTAGAATCTTTCACTGTTTTCTGTACCCTCGATGGAAAGACATATACCTTTCCTCCTGATTTTTTTGACTCTAGAAAAAGTGGTGTGTGGTGGGAGGCGGTCTGTGCCTATGTGTTGAAGGAGAACCTTACAGAGGAGATAAGGTGGGGTACTACCTGGTGTTGGCCGAACCAAATTGTGGAAGATATATTCTTTGCCGAGATAGATATAGTCTTTAGATGGAAACAATATATTTGTGTTGTATCATGTAAAACGAGTATAAAAAATGGTTTAAGCGAGACGACCAAATTAACAGTAAAGAATCAGGCAGCAAACCATTTCGGAAGGTTTGCCCTGCCCTTTGTGGCTGTGCCTTTTGATGTACATAAAGGAAAGGATTACACCGGTCTTATCGAGGATGGTGTGATGTACCTTACCCCGTCTCTAATGATAAATAAAGAACGCTTAAGCGGCAAGTTAGAAGGTTTTGTAAAATCGAAGAGGACGACAGCGGAATACTAAACTAAAAAATATGGCTTACTTGAAATAATCTTGCCCTATGAGAAGTTGTATGTAAATAGATGGTTATAATCGTTTTCTAAAAAAAGCCGTTTTAGAGTAAACTAAAAGGGCAAAGTGCCTTTTAAAACTAAAAAAGGAGGGAGATGAACATGGAATGGGATTTTTCCGAATCTTTTGGTTTTAGGAGCGGCCCTTGCTTTTGGCATAGCGACTCTCATTGCTCTTCTTTTCCTTCTCGATTGAATGACTCAATGGATTGGGATGGAACGGTATCTTCGAGGGAATTAAGCTCATCCTGGGAAAACACGTTTTACGATTGGGGAACAACGAGTCTTTTTACCTCCGACGATCGGTGATTGAGGATTTATGAGAAAGGGCAGAATCTATCTTTTGAGATAAAAGGGTTCTGCCTTTTTTGTTTTGGCCCATCTTTAAATGGAGATAGAACATCCCATATGTTGCATACATTTAATACGGATGCTATAATATTTTAAAAGCTAAAGGAACATATATGCCATACAGTATAAAAATATTGAGAGGTTTAGAAGAGCTAGACCCAAAAGTAAGGGGTGTTATTCTTGACCTGCTCGAAGAGATAGAGAAAAATACAAGGGAGACTGTAAAAAAAAGTGACTTTGATGAGCTCAAAGAAGCGATAACAGGACTTACCAGAACCGTTAATGAACTCGCAGAGGCCCAGAAGAGATCAGAAGAGAGAATTACAAAACTCGAAATCGCAGTAGAGAGTCTTATAGAGGCCCAGAAGAGATCAGAAGAGAGAATAGAACGACTCGAGATTGCTGTAGAAAAACTCGCAGAGGCCCAGAAGAGATCAGAAGAGAGGCTCAACGAACTCGCAGAGGCCCAGAAGAGAACAGAGGAAAGTTTAAACAGACTGATAAAAAGGGTGGACGCAATCGAAGAAAGACTCGATGGAATCTCCAATTCCGTTGGTTACTCCCTTGAGAATAGTGCATATAAGGGCCTCCCTTTGCTCCTGAAGAGGGAAGGGATAGATGTAAAGGGTAGACTTATAAGAAGATACTATGAGGAATACCAGATTAACATTTGGGGGGAAGGAAAGAAGGATGGAAAAGATACACTTATCCTTGGAGAAGTAAAGGTCAGGCCCTCGAAAAAGGAGATTGACAGATTCTTGCGGACCGTAAACACCATAATAAAAAACGAAAAAAAAGATGCATATACTGTTTTTGTCGCCCATGACTACCATCCCGCTACAGAGAAATACCTATCTGAAAAAGGGATAAAGCACTACTGGTCTTATGAGTTAGAATAGAATCCACCCAACAATCATTTCAATAATTTCACAAAAATTTCTCTGTTTATAAATTTTTACTTGACAAATTATACTGCTACTATATAATTGCATAATAGCTATAATATACTTTATTGTAATTATTTTGTAATTATAGGAAAGAGGGAATATGAAAAGCGGAAAACAGACAAAGACAGAGGCTCCTACCACCGTTCTGAACAAAGTAAAATTCGAGGTGTACGGCGAAGAGATGATTGAAAAGGAAGTTAAACAGAGTGGCAATAGTGGACGGGTTTACCTGCCCCCCGAATGGGTCGGTAAACACGTAAAGATCGTCCGCATAGACTAAGGAGACCATATACCATGCTGAACGAAATCAAGATGAGGAAGATTACCGTTGAGGATGTTCCTCATGTATCGGAGATCCTTGAAGCTATAACAAAGAAAAAAGTATCAAAGGCGTGGTTACAGAGTATTGAGGTGTACCTTAAAAAACAGGATGTGGTGGGGTTTGTGGCCTTAAAAGAAGGGGAGGTGGTGGGGTTTATAATCGGAGAGATTAAAGGCCCAGGCTTTGGTATCGAGAAGAGTGGATGGATAGTCGTTATAGGTGTATGCCCTCGATGTATGGGTATAGGTATAGGCCAGAGGCTGGCGAAAAAGATCTTTGAGTATTTTAAAAAAAAGGGGATACAGGATGTCTTTACATCGGTAAGGTGGGATTCTGTAGATATGCTCTCTTTCTTCAAATCTATAGGATTTGACCGTTCCGACTTTATTAATTTAGGGAAGCATCTCGAGTAATATTAACATAAAGATGCGGCCTCATGCCGTATCGCAAAAAAGGTGGGGTTATTAATTAATAATGGGTTTCATCGTACTATCTTTCACCATCGAAAGAGTTAAGGGATGTAGAATATCCACATTCAATCTCAGTTTCCCTTTCGTGTTAGAAATCGAAAAGCCTATAAAATTAAAGGAAAAAAGGGCGTAGGTGCAAGCACAGACTATTTAACTTAAACTCAGAAAAAGGGGTACATGAAAATGGATACCATAGCCATCGAACCCTTCAAGATAGTCACAGAGGGGCTTAAGGAGGTAGGAGGGGGGACGTACAGACTCTGTTATCAGTGCGGTAGGTGTGAGACCGTATGCCCCTGGAACAGGGTCCGAAGTTTTTTTGTAAGAAGGATGAACAACCAGGCGCAGATTGGTCTTGTTCCCTTTGAATCGGAGGATTTATGGCTCTGTACCACCTGTGAGAGTTGCATGGAGAGGTGCCCGAGGGGGGTGCTTACGATCAGCAACATGGTTGCAATGCGAAGGCTTCTTCTACCGGATGGCGTTGTTCCTGCAAGCATACCGAGTCTCAGGACGGCCACAACAAATATCGCCAGTGTTGGAAATCCGTGGGGGTTACGTCAGGAAGAGAGGGCCCAGTGGGCTTTTGGGTTAGAGATAAAGGAATTCGATGAGAATACGGAATTCCTTTACTTTCCAGGATGCTATTTGAGCTATGACCCGCGATTGAAGAAGGTTGCCCAGGCTACCGCGAAAATTCTAAAAAAGGCAGGTGTTGATTTTGGTATTTTGGGCCCAAAGGAGAGTTGTTGCGGGGAGAGTATAAGAAAGACAGGGAACGAGATACTGTTTAAAAGGATTGCAAGGGAGAACATAAAAGTTTTTATTGACAGTGGCGTGAAAAAGATCATCACCTCCTCTCCCCACTGTTACCATACCTTTAAAAATGAATACCCTGAGTTTAAGATGAACTTCGATGTGATTCATATCTCGGAACTACTCTTTGAGCTAATTAAGGAGGGCAGGTTGAGGGTTAATAGAGAGTTTGAAAAAAGGGTTGCCTACCATGACCCCTGTTATCTGGGGCGCCATAACGGCATTTATGAAGAGCCCCGGGGTATTTTGAAAAAGGCAGGTATTCAGCTAATCGAGCTTCCGGAAATGAGGGATGAGAGTCTCTGTTGTGGAATGGGGGGAGGTAGAATCTGGATGGAGACGAAAAAAGAGGAACGTTTCTCCAATATAAGGATCAAACAGGTAATGGAGATTGAGGCCGAGGTGCTGGCCACCTTCTGTCCTTACTGCATAACAGCCTTTGAGGACAGTAGGCTTGTCATGGGTTTAAGGGATAAGCTGGAGGTAAAGGACGTAACGGAGATCTTAGAGGAAGTTATATAGAGGAGAGGTGATGACCCTATGAACAAGGTGGTATTCTTAAAAGAGAGTTACGAACAACTCTACAAGACCCTGGGTAAAGAAAATTATGGCGATGTCATGGTTGTGGGGGGTGGGATAAGTGGTATTCAGGCCTCCCTCGACCTCGCCACTGCCGGTTTCAGGGTGTTTCTCGTGGATAGGATGCCTGCGATTGGGGGCCATATGGCCCAGCTCGATAAGACCTTTCCCACAAACGAATGTTCCATCTGAATACTCTCCCCTAAACTGGTCGAGGTCGACCGGCATCCAAACATCGAGGTGTTGACGTATACCGATATAGAAAAGATAGAGGGGGAGGCAGGAAATTTTACGGTCACCCTTGTTAGAAAGCCCCGATATGTCATGGAGGATGTGTGTACGGGCTGTACCATCTGTGTGGAGTACTGTCCTGTTGTATATCCTGACCAGTTTAACCAGAATCTGTCGAAGAACAAGGCGATCCACATATACTTTGCCCAGGCCATCCCCCTTGTCTCTTATATCGATAAAAGTTGCCTATACCTGAAGGAGAAAAAATGCCGGATCTGCGAGGGGGTTTGTAAAAATAAGGCGATAAACTTTAACCAGATGGAGAAAAGGGTAGAGGTGAATGTTGCTGCCATAATCCTTGCCCCGGGTTTTGAGCCTTTCGACCCCGGTATAAGAAAAGAGTACCGTTACGGAGATTTTATAAATGTTTTGACGAGCATGGACTACGAGCGGCTCCTCTGTGCCACAGGGCCATACCAGGGAGAGATATTAAGGGGTTCCGATAGAAGACACCCCCACCGCATAGCGTGGATCCAGTGTGTAGGTTCAAGGCAGGTGATCCCCGGGGGGAATAGTTACTGTTCTGCCGTATGCTGTACCTATACCCAGACGCAGGTGATCCTGACAAAGGACCACGATGCCGATGCGGAGTGTACCATATTCCATAACGACATCCGTTCCTACGGGAAGGACTTTGAGAGGTTCTACCAGAGGGCAGAGAACTTACCCGGAGTCCGTTTCATAAGAAGCTA
>JAOAGQ010000053.1 GCA_026415675.1 Syntrophorhabdaceae bacterium | reverse complement strand
TAGCTTCTTATGAAACGGACTCCGGGTAAGTTCTCTGCCCTCTGGTAGAACCTCTCAAAGTCCTTCCCGTAGGAACGGATGTCGTTATGGAATATGGTACACTCCGCATCGGCATCGTGGTCCTTTGTCAGGATCACCTGCTTCTGGGTATAGGTACAGCATACGGCAGAACAGTAACTATTCCCCCCGGGGATCACCTGCCTTGAACCTACACACTGGATCCACGCTATGCGGTGGGGGTGTTTTAGGTCGGAGCCCCTTCTGATTTCTCCTTCGTAGGGGCCTGTGGAACTCAAAAGTCTCTCAAAGTCCATGCTTGTTACCACATTTGCAAACTTACCGTAACAGTATTCATCCCTTATCCTTGGGTCAAAGGGCTCAAAGCCTCCGGCAAGGATGATGGCCCCTACCTTAACGGCGACCTTTTCCGGTTTCTGGGTAAAGTCTATCGCCTTATTTTCACATACCGCCTCACAGATGCGGCACTTCTTCTCCTTCAAGTAGAGGCAACTCTCATCTATATACGTTATAAGGGGGATGGCCTGGGCAAAATATATGTGGACCGCCTTATTCTTTGAGATCTCCTGATTGAACTTATCCGGATATTTTACAGGACAGTATTCGACGCAGGTGGTACAACCCGTACACTTATCCTCTATGATATACCTCGGTTTTCTCACAAGGGTTACCTCGAAATCCCCCGATTCCCCTTCTACCCTATCAACCTCGGTATACGTTAAAACCTCGATGTTTGGATGCCGGCCGACCTCGACCAGTTTCGGGGAGAGTATTCAGATGGAACACTCATTCGTGGGAAAGGTCTTGTCGAGCTGGGCCATGTGTCCCCCTATGGATGGCGCCCGATCGACGAGATAGACCTTAAACCCTGCATTGGCAAGGTCAAGGGAGGCCTGTATGCCGCTTATACCCCCTCCTACAACCATAACATCGGCAAAGTTGCTGTCTCTTAAGTTTTTCATGATCTGTTTGATATTCTCTTTAAGGACCAGTACTTTTTCCACTTTCCATCACCTCTTTTAGTTTAATCTGCCCTGATATATTTTTTGTCCCGGGAGGGATTAACCGTCCCCGGACAAGCTCACTCTTTCGGGGTGGGAATAGACCATAAGGCGATTCCCCCGGGCATACCCGATCAAGGTTATTCCAAGTTCTTTTGCAAACTCTATAGCCCTTGCCGTTGAAGAATGGCGGGAGACGACTATCGGCACCTCCATTCTCGATGCTTTAAGGAGCATCTCAGAGGAGACCCGGCCTGTACTTAGAAGCAGGCGGTCTTTTGTGGGGATCGACATCATAAGGGATTCACCCTGAATCTTATCGATGGTATTATGCCTGCCGATATCCTCTGCCACCACAATAAGACCGTTTTTGTCTCCCAGGGCCGATGTATGTACCCCACCACAAAACCTGTACATATCCATCTTCTCTTGAAGTTCCCTCATAAGGGAGTATATCTGTTTCGGGGTAACGGTTACATCGGAGATGACCTTTTTACCCTTCTGGGTGAAGGAAGAACCACCGCCACAACCTGAAGTGAGTACCCTAAGTCCAGGGGGTTCATAATCAGGTTTTGTAAGCCTTACATCTGCCATAAGCTCATCTTCACATACCCTCATACTTAAGACATCCTTAAGGCCTGAGATAATACCTTCACCATAAAGAAAACCAAGGACGAGGAAGTTGAGTTTTGTCGGGGTGCATAGGATCGTAACGAGTTCTTTGAGGTTCACATAAATCGTGAGTTCTGTCTCCATCGGTACATGGACTTCTGTCCTCTGCCGGCTATCATCGGTATATCTATCACATTCAATATGGGATGCTACCCCTTTTATCTCCGGTGAATCTTCTTTTCTTTCCATAAGCAACCGGCTATGAAACCCCGCTTAGATTACTTCCTGTAAAATCTCTGTAATATCCTTTACCTCTATTGAGTCTCCGTAATTCATCACAAGTCTACTATCTTCAAGGGCTGTAATACAGTATGGACAGGCTGTAGCAAGGACCTGGGCACCTATTTTTGTTGCCTGTTCAAGCCTTATGTTGGAGAACCTCTCATGTTTCTCCGTTTCCATCCATACCCTTCCTCCCCCCATACCACAACAGAGACTGTCAAGCTCAGATTCTTCCATCTCTACGAGTTCAAGACCCGGAATATTTTTCAAAACCGCCCTCGGTTCATCGAATATCCCGTTGTGCCTTCCCAGATAACAGGGATCGTGGTAGGTAACCCTCTTGTCTAACCCGTGCTCTATTTTTAGCCTCCCCTCCTTTATTAGGTCGAGGAGAAACTGGGACATATGGATCACCTGAAAGTTCACGTTAAACTCAGGGTATTCGTTTTTAAAGGTATGGTAACAGTGGGGAGAGGAGACGATGATCTTTTTAACGCCGTTGTCTATAAAGGTTTTTATATTCTCCCTGGCGAGGCGTTTGAAGAGTTGCTCGTTCCCTGTCTTTCTAATGCTCTCACCACAGCAGTTCTCCTTTGTTCCGAGGATACCGAAGTCTACATCCGCCTTTTTCAGGACCTTAACCGTTGCCTGGGCGACCTTTTTCAGTCTCGGGTCATAACAGAGATAACATCCGGGAAAATAGAGAAACTCTGTACCTTCGGTGAACTGTTTTACGGAAAGTCCCTCTGCCCAGTCTGCCCTTGTCTTTCTATCCTCGTTGAAGGGGTTGCCCTGGGATGTTAAACCTGTACTCACCGTCCTGATAGGTTTTACCGATGAGGGGAAGACATTATAGCCTGTTGCCATTCTCCTTAAGGCCACCATGTCGTCTATCTGTTTTACATCCCTTGGACATCTCTGGGGGCATTTACCGCAGGTGGTGCATCTCCATATCTCGTCCTTTTCTATCTCCGTTAAACCAAAGGTAGCTTCCCTGATCAGTCGGCGCATGCTGAATGTTTTTACCTTGTTCCAGGGGCATACCGTATCACACTTACCGCACTGATAGCAGTATGAGACGGCCTCACCGCCTAAAGCCTTTACCTCGTCTATAACTTCTTTAAAAGGCGCTATGGTCTCCACTTTTTAAACCTCTTTATAGTTATGTTAATCTTTCTGGGTCATACGGGCGACGGTGTCGACGACCTTATCCAGACCGTACTTGTCGACGAGGGCATTCAAACCGATCTCTACATCTTCAGGTTTGACCTCTTCCTCTCCCTCTTCCTCCCTTTCCTCGTATGTTAGGGCATCGACAAGGCACCACTTCACGCAGAGTGGTTCTTCCTGGGGCGGATCATCCTCACACATATCGCACTTAAGGGGAAGGCCTGAATCCGGTTCTTTAAAGAGGTCCCTTGATGGACAAGAGGCCCTGCAGAACCCGCATTCGTCGTATTCCTTTCCGTTTATGATGTATTTGTCCCTGCCCATACACTCCGCAGGGGTGTATTCCCCTGCATAGACAGGAACGTATTTGTTTTTGAGCGGATCGAAATAGACACGAATTCTCGACCTTGCTGGATTGTTGCTGCTGTATTTGGGATTTGCATGGAAGGCAGAACATATCACCTCACATGCCCTGCAGCCATTGCATTTATCCAGGTCTATCTTTATTACCTTTACCTTTTTTTTATTACTTGCTTTCTGTTCCATTGTCATAGATCCCTCTTTTTTCTAAGTCTTCAGCGATATAATCGAGACCTAAATCCTTCAGCGTCTCCTTTGTGGGGACACCGTTCTTATCCCATCCTTTAAACTTATAGTACTCATCCTGGAGTTTTTCCTCATACTCGGGGAATCTCTTCTTCCAGTGGTCTTGAGGGGGCTTCTCATCCTGTCTCTTTAAGCCCCTTCTGATATTTATTGCCCTTAAGAGGTTACGGTTTCTCTTGGCCATCCTGTATAAGCCTTCATCATCGATATCGAGACCTGTCCCTGCCGATATTATGAGTGGATAGTTGTGGATATGGTAAGGTGGTTTGATGGGGAAGGAGGATAGACCTGCGCATACCCCCGTTGAGTCATCTATGTAATGCATCATCTCCTGCCATTCCACGAGCTTGCAGATCGTGGATATGGGTGGATAAAAGGGGAATACATTTTCTCCCCGTCCCCATTCGAGGATGAACTGTTTGAATTCTTCAGCCCACTCCTTCGGTGGATGGATCCAGTCTTTTACGAACTCTTCCTTTGTATCCTCCGGGAGAGGGGCCTGTGGTATCTGGCCCTCTATCTGGGTGATATTCCCCTTCTCCCCTGTACCGTACATGAGGTAGTATAAGGGGTTTAACATGCCCAGTTTTATGACCATCTGTTCGTGTTTCCTTGTGGTATTATGGTCATACTGTTCAGCTCCTCTACCTATCTTGCGGGCAGCCCAGTAGACCCCATCCGCGAGGACATCACCGATGCCCTCCCTTCTTACGATCTTATCGAGGAGATAGAAGAACCTATCTTCGTTTGATTTGGGAAAATCGGGCATATCACTGTCGGTTAGGATGCCTGCCTCGTAAAGCTCTATCGCAAAGGCCATCACCTGTGGTGTTGTGAAGCCATCGACACCGTATTCCTGGGCGAGACCCGTAATCTTAAACGCAAAGCCTAAATCGTCGGAGACCGCTGCCATGAGGTATGTGAGCTTTGAGTAGCACTTCATCATAAACCTATTCAGCATGGGATGTATGATGATACCACCACACCTCATTGGACAGTTATAGCAGCTGATCAGACGTTCAACGGTGCTATCCTGTATCTTCGTCCATCTCTCTGCAATCTCGGGGGTCCAGAAGTCTTTTCTACGGAAACGGGCATGACCCCAGCTAAAACTCGTCGTATGCCATTCCTCATCGTGTAAGGCCATCTCCTGGGGGGAGCCGAGGGTTGCAAGTATCGGGGGAACACCCTTTATGGGGTTATTTGCCCTGAACTTTATATATTCGAGGATATCATTACAGTATTTTATAAATTCTGCAGGCCTCGCTATGTTTACATCCCTTTTTCCCCTCACCGCAATGGCCTTAAGACCTTTATCCCCCATGACACCGCCGATGCCGAGGCGGCTTGCACTTGACCTTCCCTGCTCTATGGAGGCAAAAAAGACCCTGTTTTCCCCGGCAAGGCCGATGGAGGCAACCTGTACTTTAGGATCGTTTAGCTCTTCTTTTATGAGGGTAGCCGTTTCAAGGGTCCCCTTACCTTTTAGATGAGTGGCGTCCCTTAACTCCACCTTATCGTTGGTGATGAGAAGATAGACGAGCTTTGGGGATTTCCCCCGGATAATCACCTTGTCATACCCTGCGTACTTCAGTTCAGGGGCCCAGAAACCCCCCATCATGGAGTAAGCCATCAGGTTCGTCTGGGGGGAGAAGGTTGAAACGATAGTCCTGTTCGCGCCTGGGGCAGGGGTGCCACATAGAAGACCTGTGCTGAAGATCAGTATATTGTCAGGAGAAAAAGGCTCAACCTCAGGAGGAACCCTGTCCCATAGGATCTTCGAGTTTGTACCAAGACCACCGATAAAAAGTTCCGTCATCTTTGGATCACTCTCGACCCTCTCTATGTTTCCTGTTGACAAATCGACTTCCAAATTATACCCTGTTTCTGCGTACCTCATAGTTTATCCCCTTTTACTTTCAGGTTGTTCATAATTTCACTTGCTGATTTTATACCAATTGTTTAATATCCTTGTCAAGAATAACGAAAGAGGTGCCATATTTAACTACCAAACCATGTTTCCATTTTGTTCAAAATTTCACATGCTATTTTATACCAATTTGAACATGGCTGTGTCAAGAGAAAAAGAGGGGTTTATTAAATATAGGGGTATGTTTTTATATCAGGGTATTTATTTGAGTTTTAAGAACCTGTATTTCGTAGAAAAAGGTTTCTCCTTAAGCTTTTAAGCCTTCTTGCAGCGAACTTTTATAAAAAGGGTTGTACCCAATAACCCCGCTATGATCAGGATAAGCACCGATGGTTCATCGAGGGAATGGACTGTGCCGCCTATAAACTCCTGGTTCCTTGTATTTGTTGGTGTATATACCCTTATCTCTGAAAAGTTAAAGCTTGAAGTATTTATAGAACGGGCAGAGGCAAGCCAATCTTGGGCCCCCGGTACAGTAGGTACATCATTTGAAAAAAGGTTCCAGATAGCGAACTGGATGGGGCCAACCTGAGAAGGGTTGGATTCCATCTGACTTATAAGCCATCCTGCCTGTTGATATTTAAGGAGGGCATCCGGGCTACCCCCAAACTTTGTCTGGGATAAGTCGGAGAGGGTACTTATAGCAACGGCAAAGGAACTGGGAATGTACGTGGTTGTAGAGAAATCGTTGCAGTAAAATTTCATCGCATAGCCCCCGTCTATGTTACCGCCGATAGCCCCTACATAGTATCCATAATAGGTTGTATTCGGGAGGGTTCTGAGGTTTAATATATTATCCGCCCTTCCATCTGTTATAATTACCAGAAGTAAAAGGACAAAAAATAATATAACCCTATAAAAAGAATATTTTTTCATATATACCCCCTAATGGAAATTTTTATACATGCTATAATTATAACATATAATTATACAATATAAAAGCAAATAACACATTAAAAATTAAAAAAAATTAAAATTTAATTTTTTTCACCAAAATGGAACTCCCAGCATTCATAACAGCATCTCTTTTCATCGTGAAAGCTGTGGGCCCTGCAGATGTATCTGCCACAGTACACACAAGGGGCAACATCCTCTGAATTAGGGCAGAACTCTTCCTCGCATACCCTGTTTCCTTTTTCATCGTATTTTCTCTGGCATTTCCTCAACCACTCCTGATTTTCCCTCTCTTTGTCCTTTATGATCGCATCCATCACATCGGGGCAGAAGGCCATGAGAAACTCCCCAACCGCGCCCTCGATCAGGGCGCCTCTTACGTACTCATCCTTAATCTCCGTATTTATGCTCTCAACGATCCTGTCCACCTCTTCCTTGATCTGAGGGGCAAGTTCAAGGCCCAACCTTTTGATATCATCGAGTATAGCCATCTTCGTCCTCCCTTTATTCAACAACTAATAACCCTGTAATCTATACGTTTTTTATTTCACTGTCAATGTGCGAGAAGGATCAAAGGGTCACTTTTTCCTGAAATAGAGTCGTATTGTGACCCCTGTAAACCCGAACCTCCTCCTTATCTCCCTTTCTAAGTATCTCTTATATTGATCCGATATGGATTCGGGGTGGTTTGAAAATACCACAAAGGTAGGGGGGGTTGTCTTTGGCTGGTTTATGTAGAGAAGCCTTATCTTTTTGCCGGATATCATAGGAGGTGAGACGGCATCGGTTATTTCTTCGAGGGCCCTGTTCAACTCAGGGGTGGAGATTCGCATCTCCATCTGGGATCTTATCTTCAGGTTTTCCTTTAGAATCTTCTCGATGTTAAGCCCTGTTTTTGCAGAGACAAATAGCACAGGAGCGAAAGAGGCATGGGGTATCCTCTCCCGGACCATTTTGGTATATGCCTTTGGCTCCCCCTTTTTATCCATCAAGTCCCACTTATTGATAACGATACAGAGGCCCTTACCCCTTTTGACAACGGTATGGGCGATGGCTGAATCCTGATGGCTTGGACCCTCGGTACCGTCGATGATCAGGTTTACCACATCCGCCCTCTCTATACTTTTTATAGCGTGTGCTACAGAGTGACCCTCTATCTTCTCCGATATCCTGTTCTTTTTCCTAAGCCCTGCGGTGTCTATAATGATTATTTTTCTGTCTCCGTAATCGAATTCGGAATCGATGGCGTCCCTTGTGGTACCGGATATATCACTCACTATCATCCTTTCTTCGCCGAGAATCTTATTTACTATCGAGGACTTTCCTGTATTTGGTCTCCCAACAATCGCAATCTTTAGTAAATACCCCTCTTTAAAATTCTTCTCGCCTTCTTCCTCGACCTCATCAGTCAGGGCAGAACCCTGAAGGACATCGTAGATCCCATCTAAGAGCTCCCCTATCCCCGTACCGTGGAGGGCACTAACCATATACAGCTCCTCAAAGCCGAGTTCGTGGAATTCATAGGCCTTTATATGTGTCTTTTGGGAATCCATCTTGTTAACGACACAGAAAACCCTCTTCCCTAACTTTCTCAGTTTTTCGGCGGTATCCATATCATGGGGATGGATACCCTCCCTTCCATCCACCACAAACAGAACAAGGGACGATTCCCTTACAGAGAAAAAAATCTGCTCCTCTACGAGATTGAAGATCACATCATCGGAGAGGGGGACAAAACCCCCTGTGTCAACTAAGGTAAAGGAATTTCCTCTGTATGTGAATTCACCGTAATTTCTGTCCCTTGTAACCCCGGGGGCATCCTCAACGATAGCCTTTCTGTATCCGAGAATCCTGTTAAATAGTGTAGATTTACCTACATTCGGTCTGCCCACAATGGTGATCACAGGTTTCATCTGTCCCTGTACCTGAGGAGTATACTGAAAATAAACCCAAGAAAGGGCAGTAGCATGATCGATTCCATCGCCGCAAGGACACCAAAGCGGTCTGCAACGGCCCCCAGAAGGGTAACTCCGATACCCCCTGTACCTATGGCGAGACCGGTCAATATCCCCGATACCACCCCGAGCCTGTTAGGGATGAGCCTCTGCGCCATGACTATGGTGACAGAAAAAGAAGAGACGAGGAGCATGCCCTGTAAACCTAGGATGAAAAATATAAGGTATGTGTGCTGGATAAAGGGCAGGAAAAATAAAGGGAGGGTCACCGTGGCGAGAAACATACTTATCCTCAAAAAACGTCTGTGGCCCCATCTATCCGCGAGGGGAGCCCCTATCAGTGTCCCTGCCGCTCCACAGAGGAGGAAGACAAAGACGAGCCTTCCTGCATAGAGGGGGTCCCCCTTCAGGTGGTTTATGTAGTAGAAGGGTATGTACGTTAAGAGGCCGAGCTGTGTCCACGACCTTACAACAACAAAGGCGGTGATCAGGAGAAGGGCGGAGTATGCCTGAAGGGTCGGTCTCCCCTCTATTTTTTTTGACTCCGTATACCCCTTACTCGATAGGGAAAATTTCTCTTTGTAGTTCAAAAAAAGCATTGTACAGAGTATAGAGGGTATGATGATCACAGGGAAAAGGGTATAACCTACATAATGGATCGTGTAGATGGCAAGGATGGGGCCTAAGGAAAAGCCGAGGTTTCCCCCCACAGAAAAGATGGACATGCCTGTAGCCCTCTTCTCTCCGGTGAAAAAATAGGCAGTTTTATAGCCTTCAGGGTGGTATGCGGCAACGCCAAGGCCACTTATTATTACAAGGACAAGCACCGCTGTATAATCAGAGGGGATAAAGAGAAAGGAGAAGCCTGCCCCGGCCGATAGAAGACCGAGATATAAAAGTATGGGTTTCTTTTTTCTATCGGAGAGGAAGCCGAAGAGGGGCTGGAGTATGGATGAGGTGAAGTTGGAGATCATGATGATCACTCCCGTCAAGGTGTACGATAAACCGAGTTTCTCCTTTAAAAACGGGAGGATAGCTGGAAGGGCTCCCTGATAGATATCTACCGTCATATGGCCCATAGATAGTATGATGAGTACTTTTAAGCTAAATTCTGTCATCTTTTATGATCTTTTTTAACCGAAGGAGTATCCTGCAGGTGGCCCCCCATATACGTTCACCGTTAAAATAGAAGGAAGGGACCGTCTCGTACTTTCCTTCATATTCGGCAGGTTCACAGGCAGGTTCCTCCTTCAAAAGATAGTGGAGGGGGAAGGGTACGATATAGGCGACCTCATCGGTATTTATTTTAAAAGGGTATGGATAGGGTATGACCCCAACATAGGGGGATACGACAAAACCTGAGAGGGTTACCATGTCGTCGAGCCTTCCTATGACTTTTACATCCCCTTCCTCTATGCCTATCTCCTCCTTTGTCTCCCTAAGGGCCGTATCCATGACATCCCTATCCTTAGCCTCACATGTGCCTCCGGGGAAGGATATCTCCCCTTTATGTACCTTGACCTTATCGGTCCTTTTCGTTAAGAGGATGTGAACCCCTTCATCATTTTCGAATATCGGTATGAGCACCCCGGCACACACATCCTTTGGGGAATCGAGGAAACGGGCCTTATATCCTTTTAACTTATTTTCAATTAAGGTTATGGTAGTTCTATCGGGCTCAACAGCATACCTTCTCTGATTCATCTTCCTCTCTCTTTTCTTTTTGATTCTCTTCCTCTGACTTTTTATCTTTCCGCTTTTCCATAGCTTCCGAAATTTCAGTAAGCCTTTTTGTGACGAGATAATTTATGGTACCCTCAGGGTAGTCACCGTTCCCGTCGGGTTCGCCGGCCTTCATATCGGTGAGTATCTCAAGGCCTTCTTCCATTTTATCTATACCATATATGGTGAAAAGACCCTCTCTGACCGCATTCTGTACCTCTTCCTTCAACATGAGGTGAACGATGTTTTTCTTTGGGATGATCACACCGTGGCTGCCATCAAGTCCCCTTGCCTTGCAGATGTCGAAGAAACCTTCTATTTTTTCGTTCACCCCCCCTATGGGCTGGACATCACCGTTTTGATCCATGGAACCGGTAACGGCGATACCCTGTTTCAGTGGAACCCCGGAGATGCTACTTAAAAGGGCGTATAGCTCGGCACAGGTCGCACTATCCCCTTCCACCATCTCGTATAGCTGCTCGAAGGTGATCGATGCGGATAGGCTTATCGGCGATTTTATCGCATATTTGCTCCCGAGATAACTGGAGATGATCATGATCGCCTTTTCATGTATTTTACCGCTCATCTTGGTTTCCCGCTCTATGTTGACGACACCGGCCCTGCCTGTGAATGTCTTTGCGGTGATTCTCGATGGTTTTCCGAACCTGAAATCCCCCAGGTCGATAACGGCGAGGCCATTTACCTGCCCTGTCTTTTTACCCTCTGTCTCCACTATAATCGTGCCTTCCAGCACCATCTCGTCGAGTCTCTCTTTTATCCTCGCTGTTCTGTATATCTTCTCTTCCACGGCCCTTGTAACATGGGTCGATGTTACGGTCTTTGTCCCTTCCATTGATGCCCAGTAGCTCGATTCTCTTATAAGATCCGCTATGTCGCTGAATCTCATGGACAATTTGTTCTGATGGTCCGCGAGCCGTGAGCCTATCTCCACTATCCTCGCCACTGCCGTTCTATCGAAGGGTAATAGGTTCTCTTCCTTCTGGCATCTTGCCACAAAGGCCATATACTTCTCCATATTCTCCTCTGTCCTGTCCATTATGTTGTCAAAATCTGCCTTTACCTTAAAAAGCCCCCTCGATTCCTCGTCGTACCAGTATAAAAGGTAGTAGAGCTGGGGGTTACTTATGAGGATCACCTTTATATCGAGGGGGATTGGTTCAGGTTTTAAGGTTGACATACTGATCAGTCTATACTGTTCGAGGATATCCTCGATCCTTATCTCCCTGTTTTTTAGACTTCTTTTAAGGGCATCGTAGGAGAAAGGGTTTTTTAGGAGGTCTGTTGCGTTTAAGATCAGATAACCCCCGTTTGCCTTGTGGACAGAACCGGGCTTGATCAGGGTAAAATCCGTTGTGGCCACACCGTATGAAACCTTAAACTCTATCCTTCCGAAGAGGTTGAGGTAGGAAGGGTTATTCTCAATAACTACAGGCGCCCCTTTCGTTTCACCGTTGTTTACAAAGACGTTCACCGAGTATTTTGAAAGGGATGAAGGGGAGGGGGTCATTTTTAAAAAAGGAAAAGGCGAGGGCTGCTCATCCCCCCGGACCTTAAATTCTTCGATATGGGCAACGATCTCTTCCTTTACATCTTCAAAATAGGCTAAGAGTTTATCGTTTCCCCTGTATTTCGTCTTAAGCCCCTCTATAAGGGGGCCAACTATTTCAAGGGCGATCATCTTCTCCAGTTTCATCAGCATATCCCTGACTATCCTCTCCGCATCTTTTAAAACCCTAACCACATCGTTGAGTCTTTCCTGGAACATCCTTCCCGTATCTTCAAGCTGTCTTCTTGCCTTTTCATCGAGGGCTTCGAACTCTTCTTTTGTTAGGAGCTCCCCGTTTTCTTTAACAGGGACGATCAGAACCCCTGTTGGCCCCCTCCTTACAGCGAATCCCCTTGTCTTTGCCTCTTCGTCGAGACGGGAAAAATATTCCGCCTGTTTTTGCTGGAACTCCTCTATAATCTTGTTCTTTTGCATCTCGTATTCTTTCGATTCAAAGGCCTTGGGTATCTCGATTTTAAGAATATTTACGAGTTCTTCCATCTCCTTCTGGAGGACAACCCCCATCCCTGCCTGTAAAGATATCGCAATAGGGGCATCGGGGTCTTTGAAGTTGTAAACGTAGCACCAGTCATCGGGGACTTTTTCTTTTGAGGCCTTCTCTTTAAGGAGAGAGATGATGGTAGACATCCTCCCCGTTCCAGTCTCTCCTATAGCGAAGATGTTGAAACCTGTTGTGTTCATATTTAGACCAAACTCCAGGGCTTGAAGGGCCCTTTTCTGACCTATGGTACCTGTAAACTCTTCCATTGTATCCGTCGTCTCATGGGAGAATATAAAAGGGTCACATTTTTTATATATCTCGTCAGGGGTAAGTTTTACTATCATCATCCCTCCTCTTTAACTTGTATGATAGATGTCTTTATTGAGACCTAAAGGTATATGATACAAAAAAGTATCCCCTCCTTACAAGGCTAAAGGTTCCCATGTATCAAAGCGTCTCTTCATGAATCCATAGGGCATAACCTGCCAGGGCCGTGTGGATACTGAAAGATACGATCTCGGGGAGTTCATAGCTGTGTAAGGATAGGATCATCTCCTCGCAAGCCTTGTACAGGTATTTCTTTGTCTTTATTATACATTGCCATTCTTGGGCCTCCTCCATCTGTCCCTTCCACCGGTATATACTCTTTATAGGACCTACAATCTGGACACAGGAGGCGAGTTTTTGGTCGACCAGGTGTCTCCCGATCTTTTCCGCCTCTTCCACCGTACTTACCGTCGTCACCACCTGAATTATGTCTTGCATATCTCTCCCCTTTTTGTTTAAATAACCATTCTCAATTTTCACTTGAAATTATAGAGAATATCATATATTTTTCTATTCTACGACAGGAGAAGATATGTTTCAAGTAAAGGATGGTGCATCAATTATTTTGGCGAGCCAATCGCCTCGAAGGATCGATATTTTAAGGACTCTGGGGATCCCCTTTGCCATAATACCGCCAAATATAGATGAGAGCAGGAAGAAGGAGGAAACACCAAGAGAATACGTCCTCCGTATAGCCTCTGAAAAGGCCGCAAAGGTGGGCAACCTTTTCCCTGAAAACTGGATCATAGGGGCAGATACGGTGGTTGTCCTTAAAGGGAAGATTCTCGGTAAACCAGAAAGCGAGAGAGAAGCCTTTTCTATGCTGAAGGCCCTTAAAGGTAAATGGCACAAAGTCATCACCGGTTATTGTGTGCTCAATATAACGAAGAACGTCCTCTTCAGAGATGCGGTAGAGACAAAGGTCTTCATGAGGGCCCTATCCGATCGGGAGATCATTCGATACATAAAGACATCGGAGCCCCTGGACAAGGCCGGTTCTTATGCGGTTCAGGGAAAAGGCGGTTATATGATAAAGGAGATAAAAGGTTCCTATCAAAATGTCATAGGTTTGCCCATATGTGAGGTGGCTGAGGCCCTGATATCCCTCGGTGTGCTTTCGTGAAATCTATAGATTATTCAATAAAACAGGTAAGGGAGAGGATCTATAAAGCCTGCGAGAGGTCAGGTAGGCCCCAGGAAGAGGTGAAGATAGTAGGGGCCTCAAAAGGGGTGGAGCTGGACAGGATCAGGTATGCCTTTCAATGTGGCATTACAGATTTCGGCGAAAACTACGTGCAGGAGGCAAGGAAAAAGATAGAGGCCTGTGATTTCAAAGCGGTGTGGCATATGATAGGTCATATACAGCAGAATAAGATAAAATATATCCCCAGGTTATTCGATTACGTCCATTCCGTTGACCGCTTCGAGGTCCTCGAAGGCCTTGAACGCTTTGGAAAGCCCATGCGGGTACTCTTTGAACTTAATCTCGCCGGAGAGGAGACAAAGCACGGAACGGATGAGAAGGGATTAAAAGGCATGCTCGAAAGGATAAGAGAACTGAAATACATAGAGCCTATCGGGCTTATGACCATGCCCCCTTTTGATGCTGACCCGGCATATCTGAGGAAAATATTCAGGCGCCTAAAGACGATCCTTGAGGAGGTGAACTCTGAATTCGGCCTTAACATGGGGGAGCTATCGATGGGTATGTCCAACGATTTTGAGATTGCCGTAGAGGAAGGGGCAACAATGGTGAGGATTGGAACCGCCATTTTCGGGGAGAGGTTATGAAGGCATGGTCGGGAAGGTTTAAACAGAAGACCCATCCGCTGATGGAGCGGTTCAGTGCATCCATCGATTTTGATAAGAGACTCTACAGATACGATATAGAAGGGAGTATTGCCCATGCAGAGATGTTAAAGAGGATTGGTATACTCTCAGATTTGGAACTAAAGGAGATTGTAAAGGGGTTAAAGGAGATAGGGGAGGAGATTGAAAGGGGGGAGTTCCCTTTTTCCGATGCAAGGGAAGATATCCACATGCACATAGAGGGGAGACTCATCGAAAAGATAGGAGATGGGGGAAGGAAACTCCATACTGGCAGGAGCAGGAACGACCAGGTCTCCCTCGATGTGAGGCTATATTTGAAGGCAGAACTTGCCACGATCGACAAAAGACTGTTGAATCTCTTAAAGGCCCTCCTTATAAGGGCGGAGAAAGAGAAGAAGACGATGATGGCAGGTTATACCCATCTCCAGAAGGCACAGGTGGTACCTTTCGCCCACTACCTTATGGCCTATTATCAGATGTTTAAAAGGGACAGGGAACGTCTGAAGAAGACCCTCGATATCATCGATGTCCTTCCTCTGGGGAGTGGGGCCATCGCAGGGTCCACCATACCCTTAGACAGGGAGTATGTGAGGAGAAGACTCAACTTCTCAAGGCTCTCCGAGAACAGCATGGATGCCATATCCGACAGGGATTTCTTGATAGAGACCGTCTTCTCAATGGCCATGATCATGATGCACCTATCCCGCCTTGCAGAAGATTTTATACTATACTCGACAGAAGAGTTCTCCTATATCTCCCTCCCCGATGAGTTATGTACAGGGAGTAGCCTTATGCCCCATAAGAAAAACCCAGATGGCCTTGAGCTGATAAGGGGTAAGGCCTCAAGGGTCATAGGGGATCTCGTAAGTGTTCTTGTGATGATGAAGGGTCTCCCTATGACTTACAACAGGGACCTCCAGGAGGATAAAGAACCCCTTTTCCATGCCCTGGATACCGTTGGGGATTCGATCTCCATAGCGGAACTCTGTGTAAAAAAGATGAAGGTAAACAGGAAGAGGATGGAGGAGTCTGTGGAGGAGAGTTTCATGCCTGCAGTTGAGATGGCGGAGTATCTGACGATAAAGGGAATGCCTTTCAGAGAGGCCCATGAAATCACGGGGAAGATTGTTAGGGTATGCGAGGAGGAGGGGATCAGGTTAAGAAACCTCGAGTTAAAGAGGTTAAAAGAGTACTCAGGACTTTTTGAGGAGGATGTCTTTGAATATATGGAGCCTTCAAAGATACTGGCGAGGAGAAGGACGTACGGAGGTGCATCCTTCGAAGAGGTGGAGAGGGAGATAGAGCGTGAGAAGAGCTATTGTAATAGTTAGCCTTTCCATGATCATCGCCTCCCTTTTTATATCCTGTGGAAAGAAGGCGGATCCTAGACCTCTTAAAGTGAATATGCCCGAGGGTATTAAAGACCTGACCGGGGAGGTTAAAGACGGCGTTTTATTCTTGTCCTTCTCTGTTCCGGGAAAGTATATAGATGGAGGTGAAGTAAAGGACTTAGAGGGTTTTAAGGTGTATAAGGCCTGTGGTTTCTGTCCTGGTGGTTTTGAACTCTTAAAAGAGATCAGACTGGATGAGAAAAAAGGCTATGCCTTATATGAGGGCAGGCTCTACATTTACGATGATGAGCTTGCCCCGGGCGTTACCTATACATATAAAGTCTATCCCTTTTCGAAAAGGGGTACGAGAGGGGACGAATCGAATACGTATTCGATTACCTGGGAGAAACCACCACCTCCACCTCGAGGGGTATCGGCAAAGGGTGAGGACAGAAAGGTCCATATATCGTGGGAAAAAGAGGAGGGTTTTAGGTACACCGTTTACAGGTTAGAGGATGGGGCCTATCCCCTCTTTCCTTTAAACCCCGAGCCTTTGACATCCAACATTTTTTCCGATACGGATGTAGAGAATGGAAAGCGATATGTATACGAGGTCAGAAAGGTTGCCATTAGAAACGGTATAAGCCGGGAAGGGGAAGGGGTACGGGTTCAGGTGACCCCTATCGATAACACGCCCCCGCTTCCGCCGAGAGAGCTTAAGGTTCAGAAGGATGAAAGGGGAGTCCTGCTCACATGGAGAGAAGCCCGGGAGGCCGATTTTTTTGGATTCAACGTGTACAGGATTGAAGGGGCAAAGAAAAAGAGGCTAAACGATGTGCCTATTGGGGAGAACAGATACGTGGACCGGGAGATTGGAGAGGAGCGGTATCTTTCATATTATGTAACAGCCGTTGATAAATCGGGCAATGAGAGCGAACCATCCCGAGAGGTGGTTTATATCCTGCATGAGTAGAGGAGGTTTATGGACTATTTCGAGTATAAAGATGATGAGCTTTACTGTGAGGATGTGCCTGTTTCAAAGATCGTAAGGAAGACAAAAACACCTGTCTATATATATAGTTACAGGACATTGGAACGGCACTACCGGGTATTCAACGATGCCTTCAAGGAGATCCCCCATACGGTATGTTATTCCTGTAAGGCCAATTCCAACATAGCCATATTAAAGGTGATGGGGAGATTCGGGGGAGGGGCGGATATCGTGTCCCAGGGGGAACTTTACAGGGCCCTTAAGGCGAAGATCCCTCCCAACAAAATAGTATTCTCGGGGGTAGGTAAGACAAAGGACGAGATCAAGGCGGCGATTGCCGCAAAGATACTTATGATCAATATAGAGTCCGAGGCAGAACTACATATGATTGCCGATATCGGCAGCACCATGAAGGTGACTGTGCCTGTATCCATCAGGGTGAACCCCCAGATAGACCCAAAGACCCATCCTTATATCACCACAGGGCTTAAGAAAAATAAGTTCGGTATCGTTTGGGAAGATGCCTTAAAGCTGTACAGGGAGATAAAGGGTATGGAGTATCTATCCCCAATAGGTATCTCCTCCCACATAGGCTCCCAGATACTTGAGCTTTCCCCATTTATAGAGGCGGTCAGGTCCCTAAAGAAAATGGCGGAGAGTCTTTCCGAGATGGGGATAAATGTGAAATACCTTGATCTTGGGGGAGGGCTTGGCATTACGTATAACGATGAGTTGCCCCCCCACCCTGATGAATACGCAAAGGTGATCGGGAAGGAGCTAAAGAACACAGGTCTCCATATAATACTTGAGCCTGGACGGGTTCTTGTGGGGAATAGTGGTATCCTTGTCACGAGGCTCCTCTATGTGAAGACATCGCCAGGAAAGGTCTTCTATATAGTCGATGGGGCGATGAATGACCTTATCAGACCTTCCTTATATGGTGCATATCATCAGATCATCCCCGTCCAGAAAAAGAACGGAAAAGACGGTTTTGTAAAGGTCGATGTGGTGGGTCCTGTATGCGAATCAGGGGATTTCTTTGCCAAAGACAGAGAGATGCCCGTTGTAAAGGCAGGGGCCCTTCTCGCCATAAAAGGTTCCGGGGCCTATGGGTTTTCCATGTCTTCCAATTACAACTCGAGAAGAAGGGTCCCTGAGGTCTTGGTCAGGGGTAAGGAGTTCTTTGTCATTAAAAAGAGGGAGACCTTCAAGGATTTGATAAAGGGAGAGAGCATACCATACTTTTTGGAGGCAGACTGAGATGGAAGAACTTGAGTTTTATAAGATGAGTGCCAGTGGCAACGATTTTATACTCATCGATAACAGGGACGGGAAGGTCGAAAGACTTTTTGAGGACATAAAAGGTTTTGTTGTAAGTGTATGCCGAAGATGCCATTCTGTGGGGGCCGATGGGGTGATATTGATCGAAAGCTCCAAACAAGCCGATTTCTCATGGAGGTTCTTCAACTCCGACGGAACAGAGGCGGAGATGTGTGGCAACGGTGGGAGGTGTGCTGCAAGATATGCATATATAAAGGGTATCACAGGTCAGAAGATGGTATTTCAGACTATGGCAGGACTCATCAAGGCCAAGGTAGAAGGCCAGAAGGTTAAACTACAACTCACAAAGCCGGAAGACCTGAAGCTCGATTACCCCATAAAACTCGAGGATAAGGAGATTTTCTTAAGCAGTGTAAATACAGGGGTTCCCCATGCGGTACTTTTATCGGACAATGTGGAGCATGTGCCTGTTCATGAACTGGGAAGGGTGATAAGACACCACAAGGTCTTTGGTGAAAAAGGGACGAATGTAAATTTTGTGGAGGTGATCGACAGGGATCATATAAAGATTAGAACCTACGAAAGGGGGGTCGAGGCGGAGACGTATGCCTGCGGGACCGGGGCGGTGGCAACAGGTGTGGTGTTAAAGGAGAAAGGTTTTATAAATAGTCCCGTAAGCGTTATAACCCGTGGGGGTGAAGCCCTTAAGGTCTATGTGGATGACGAGGTGTACCTCGAGGGGAGTGCGAGGATTATTTTTGTGGGGTACCTGAATATGGAGGCCCTCCTTTGAAAAGGGGAAAAATGATAAATATATGGTGAGAAAGGAGACAAAATGGAACTGAAAGGTATATATACAGCTCTGGTGACGCCTTTTAAGGACTACCGTCTCGATGAAGAGGCGTTGAGGCGCCTTGTGGCGTTACAGATAGAAGGGGGTGTCGACGGTATAGTGCCATGTGGAACAACAGGGGAGGCATCGACCCTCGACTATGATGAGCACGAGAGGGTGATAGAGGTGGTCATAGAGGCCACGAAAAAGAAGGTGCCTGTTATAGCCGGGACCGGGTCAAACAGCACAAAGGAGGCGATCGAACTCACCGCAAAGGCAAAGGAGATAGGGGCGGATATGTGCCTTCTCACGACACCTTACTATAACAAACCCACACAGGAGGGTCTATACAGACACTATAAGAAGATAGCGGAAGAGGTGGATATACCCCTTATCCTTTACAACATACCTGGAAGGACAGGGGTAAACATGAACCCCGAGACCATTTACAGACTTTCCGAGATCCCAAACATAGTCGGTATAAAGGAGGCCTCAGGTTCCCTTGTCCAGGTGACAGAGATATTCAGGCTCACAAAGGGTAAGTTTACGATATTATCCGGGGATGACAACCTCTTTCTCCCCATGATGAGTACAGGGGCAAAAGGGGTTATCTCCGTTGCCTCAAACATCATCCCAGCAAGGATGAAGGAGTTATACAGGGCATTTCTCGTAGACAGGGATATAGAGAAGGCAATGCTTATAAATGGAGAACTGATGCCCTTATTCCAGGCGATGTTCATAGAGACAAACCCTATACCGGTGAAAGAGGCCCTCTTTTTCATGGGGGTGATAGAGGAGGAATTCAGGCTCCCCCTATGCCCCATGTCTGAAACGAACAAGGCATATCTGATGAACTTGCTTAGAGAGTACGGTCTTATCAAATAGATTAAGGGGTTTTGTAACATGACAAAAATCGTTGTAACAGGTGCGGCAGGCAAGATGGGCAGGACAATCCTGTACCTTGCCCTTCAGGATAAAGAGATTGAAGTTGTCGGGGCAACGGAGAGAAAGGGCCATCCCTTGATAGGCTCCCCTTTATCCCAGTTGGGGATTGTTTCAGGTCAAGAAGAGATCAAGATCGAGGATGACCTCCTTAAAGGGGTAAAAGACTGGGATGTTGTGATAGATTTTACAGAGCCCAAGGCCTCACTTAGCCATTTCACCGTTGCAAAGGATACAAAAAAAGGGATTATAATAGGGACTACGGGCTTTTCAAAGGATGAGATGGAGTGGATAAAGAAATGGGAAAAAGACGTAAAGGCGGTGATTTCACCAAACATGAGCATAGGGATGAATATCATGTTCGATGTGGTTGAGAGGCTATCGAGGCTCATGAAGGACGATTATGATATTGAGATCGTAGAAATGCACCACAGGATGAAAAAGGATGCCCCGAGTGGAACAGCCCTGAGATTGAAAGACGCCGTTATAAGTTCCGATAGTTCTAAAGAATGGCTTGAGGTATACGGAAGAAAAGGCATTACAGGGGAGCGGAGAAGAGAAGAGGTTGGGGTTATGGCGTTAAGGGGTGGTGATGTGGTTGGAGAACATACGGTGATTTTTGCCGGGATTGGAGAAAGGGTAGAGGTAACCCACAGGGCATACTCAAGGGAAAATTTTGCCAGAGGCGCCCTATTCGCTGCAAAATGGCTTTACAGGAGGGAAAACGGCATATATTCGATGAAGGATGTCCTCGGCATATAGTGCACAAAAAAACATGAAAAAGGCCATGTTAAAAATCGCTATCCCCTTACTCATAATGTTTTCTTCTTTCCTTCTTGCCCAGGAGGTAGATGGGAGGGACGATGAGGGGGTGTCCGGGGCCCAGGGAATATCCATCTCTATCGAGAGGGCAAAGGCAAAGGAGGGCCGTATCGAGGTATTTCCATGCCCTTACTGCGGGAAGAGGATACAGCCCGGACACATCCACAGGGAAGGGGAACAGATCCTTTTAAACCAGTTGAAGGATGCCCTTGATTCCCGGGGGATAGCCTACATCGAGAACGAAAGGAGAGGATCCCACCTCCATCTGTATGTTTTTCGGTTTATAGAGAGACAGGGGGGAAACATGGCTATTGAGAGGCCGGCGAGTGTGGGTTTCCATCTCCACCTTTTGGAGCATGACAAAGTAAGGGAGGTCTTTGTCTTTGACGAGGAGCAGAGGCCTTTACTCGAGAATATTTTCGGTATCGGAAAATTCTTTAAAAGGGGTATGAAATGGGTGACGGCGGATGTGCTTTCTGAGGAGGGCATAGAGAAAGGGGTGGATACCCTCAAGGAGTTTATGAAATGAAGGTACTCTTCGCGATGGATCTCATGGAGAATAAGGCAGTAAGACTCTTGAGGGGGGATTTTGAACGAAAGACCGAATATTCCCATGACCCTTTGGAGACGGTTAAGGATATGATACGGCTCGGGGCAAGGGATTTCCATATTATAGATCTCGATGGGGCAAGGATGGGCAGAAGGATACACCATAACCTCATAGCGGAGATCAGGCAGGTGGTGGAAGGTTACATGGAGGTAGGGGGCGGGGTAAGGACCGAAGAGGATATGGATTTTTATTTGAAGGTCGGTGTAGACGGGATCATCCTCGGTACCGTTGCCCTCGAAGAGGAGGATTTTTTTGACAGACCCCTTTCCTTCAAAAAAACGATCCTCGGTCTTGACCTTTTAGAGGGTAAGGCCATGTCAAGGGGGTGGAAGTCTGTTGTTAACAGGGAGATACCTTCAATCTTAAAGGCAGCGGAGAGGGCAGGGGTTATGGCTATTCTCTGTACGAGTATAGCAAGAGATGGGATGCTCTCAGGACCTGATTTTGATGGTCTTAAAAGGGTGATGGAGATGACATCCCTGCCTGTAATAGCAAGCGGTGGTGTCACGTCCTTAAATGATTTAAAACAGTTGAAAAGTATGGGTGTCTGGGCTACGGTGGTGGGTAAGGCATTATATGAGGGGAGAATAAGAATAGAAGAGGCGATGGAGTATGCTGACTAAAAGGATCATCCCCTGCCTTGATGTGATGGAGGGCAGGGTTGTCAAGGGTATAAATTTTCTTAAGTTGAAAGATGCGGGGGATCCTGTTGATAACGCAAAGATGTATGAAGACGAGATGGCGGATGAACTCTGTTTCCTCGATATAACCGCATCCCATGAGAAGAGAAAGACCATTGTAAAGGTCGTTGAAAGGGTTGCAAGGGAGGTATTCATGCCCCTAACCGTGGGTGGAGGTATAGGGAGTGTGGAGGATATAAGGGAGATTTTACTTGCCGGGGCCGACAAGGTTACCATTAACACGAAGGCCGTGGAATATCCCGAATTTATAAGAGAATCGAGCGAGATATTCGGAAGCCAGTGTATATGCGTGGCGATAGATGCGAAGAGGAGGGAGAACGGTTTCGAGGTATACACATACGGGGGGAGGAGACCGACCGGCATTGATGCGATTGAATGGGCAAAGAGGGCCGAAGCCTTAGGGGCCGGAGAGATACTTTTGACGAGCATGGATAGAGATGGTACGAAGTTGGGCTATGATATTGAATTGACGAGGTCCGTCTCTGAGGCGGTAAACATACCTGTTATCGCCTCCGGCGGGGTCGGGACCTTGGAGCATCTCTACGAAGGGGTTGTCTACGGGAAGGCCGATGCGGTTCTCGCGGCATCCATCTTCCATTATAGAGAGCATACGATAATCGAGGCAAAAGAATACCTGAAGAGAAAGAACGTTCTGGTTAGGCTATAATGATAAGGAGCGTATGATGGATGAGATAAAATGGGATGAAAGGGGTCTTGTCCCTGTAGTCGTCCAGGATGAGAGGACAAAGGATGTACTTATGGTTGCCTATATGAATAAAGAGGCCTTTGAATTGACCTTAAAGACAAAAAAGGCCCATTATTTTTCGAGATCCCGAAACAAACTCTGGCTAAAAGGGGAGACATCAGGCCATACCCAGGAGGTGAAGTCTTTAAGGATAGACTGCGATAACGATACGATACTCATTACCGTTGACCAGAAGGTTGCGGCCTGCCATACAGGTTTCTGGAGTTGTTTCTACAGGGTCTGGGATGGAGGCTGGAAGATCTCAGGGGAAAAGGTATTCGACGAAAAGGATGTATACGGAAAGGTAGAATAAAAAAGCCGCCAGAAGGCGGCTTTTTTATTCGGCCCAACCGAGCCATTCAAAGATCTGTCCTGGGGGGAAGGGGACGCTTAAGGTTCTTTCGAAGAGAAGGTATATGAATGCCCATAGGCATACCGTAAGTATGATACTTATCGGCCACTTCTCCTTGTAACCGAACTTAAGATGGACAAAACAGCATAATGTCCCCCCTATAGCGAAACCAAGAAGCCATATCGCCAGGAAGTAGACGAAAATCCATATAAACATATCCCTCGTTCTCTTGTTTACCACTTCCCTCGGTATCTCGTGTTCCTCTTCATCGGAGGTTTTTATGAGGGATCTCTTCTTCGTTGTTCCAACGAGTTCTCTTATGAGCTGGGTGGTGGCGAGGGCGAGGAGGGGAAATCCTATTACCCAGGGGAATAGGCCTGCCCTTACGCTAAAGTTTCTACTCTCCCAAAGGGCGAGGGATATAACGAAGACGATGAAACCTGCGAATATCGCCCCCCATTTATTGGGCTTCCTCTTCTCTATTACAAAGTCCTGGGATGGGCCCCCCTCCACAACGGCATCTTCTCTTTTCTTTTTGAGTCTATTTTTTATCACGGGGTATAGGGCACCGAAGAGGATGAGGGCCATAAGTACAAGGACCATCGGCCTTTTAAGCCAGCTGATACCGTAGTTACCCATGGCAAGGAAGAGCCTGCTTTCCGCGAGTCCCCCGAGAACAAGGCCCAATATGAGGGGTGGTCTCGGCCATTTGAGTTTCTCCAAAATCCATCCGAGGATACCGAAGGCGAGAACGAGTATGAGATCCGGAAATGCGTTCTTCTCCGCAAAGGCGCCGAGATAGATGAGGATCATGATAAAGGGTATGATAAGGGAACCCCTTACCTGTGTCACCTTTACGAGCTGTTTCAGGAAGGTGAAGATCATCCCCACGGTTATGATATTCGATGTGACCACGATCCACACAAAGGAGTATGTGAGACTCAGATGGCCTCCTTTTGATTCCGGTTTTAACATATCCGGTCCGGGGGCAATACCGTGCATGATAAAGGCTCCTATAAGTATCGCCATGAAGACGCTTGCAGGAACACCGAAGGAGATCGTGGTGATGAGGCTACCCCCTAAGGTGGAGTTATTTGAAGCACCGGGTCCGAGAACCCCTTCTATCGCACCCTTTCCGAAGCGTTCCTTATTGGGGGAACTCTGAACGGCATGGGCATAGGATAGCCATTGGGTTGTCGCACCGCCCATGCCAGGTATGATGGCGCAGAACGTACCGATGGCAGCACATCGCACGACAAGCCATATATGTTTAAAAACATCCTTGATGCCCTCCCTCACACCCCCTAAAGAACCTGTCTTGCCTCCCGATATGCTCGACCCTGAGACCGCGAGGTCTATAATCTCAGGGATCGCAAAAAAACCTATGGTGATGGGGACGAGACCTATGCCGTCCCATAGGAAGGTCTGACCGAAGGTGAACCTCTGGATGCCCGAGACAGGATCGAGCCCGATGGTGGCCACAAAGAGCCCTAACCCTCCTGCAAGGAGACCTTTTAACGTATCGCTTCCCGAGAGAGAGGCCACGAAGGTAATGCCGAGCAAGGCAAGCATGAAAAATTCAGGGGAACCGAAGGCAAGCACCAGAGGTCTTACTATGGGAACCGCAATGGCGAGCATGAATGCGCCGAATATAGAACCAAAAAGGGCCGCAGTCAGAATGGCCCCTAAGGCCCTCCCTGCCTCCCCCCTTTTTGCCATGGGGTGGCCATCGACGATAGCCGCTGCTGTTGTTGGTTCTCCGGGGATACCGAATAAGACAGAGGTGATATCCCCTGTGGTATTTACCACACAGGCCATGCCGAGAAGAAAGGCAAAGGCCTCAACAGGTGTCATCTTCACCACAAAGGGGAGCATAAGGGCCATGGCCGTTGGACCTCCAAGCCCTGGAAGGATGCCAACGGCAAAGCCGATGGCGATCCCGAGGAGCATGAGGCTAAAGGTGGTAAAGGTGAATATCTGGGTTAACCCTGCGAAAAAACACTGGACCGTTTCAAACATCAAGCCCTCCGAACCCTTTGATCGTTACATGGTAGGGTGATCAGTTTTTGAAGATGATATCTTTCAGCTTTGCCTTAAGGGCAGGATCTATTTTAACTGAATTTGCGACGGCCGTTGTCAGTTCCTCTCCGGTTGTGGGGTCGAGGGTGAGGTTCATCTTCTCTATCTCCGCGAGAAATTCCTTATCCGCTATCATATCCTGCCATGCCTTCTTCAGTATGTCGACCCTGTCTTTAGGTGTTCCAGGAGGACAGGCAAAGGGTCTTGAATAATCGTTTGGATAGTGTATGGCCACTTCCACGAGCTTTTTCTGCTCTTCTGTCTTTGCGTACTCTATCATCCTCGGGACTTTTGGGAGCTCCTTCAGGGGTTTTGCCGTACCCTGGAGGACAACGACCATATCTCCTGCCTCAAGGGCCTTTTTCCTTGTCGTCTTCACATTGTCCCATGAGGGAGGACCACCGGCGAGCTCACCGCTATCGGTGGCTATCAGAATATCCGCGGTACCTTTGTAGCCTGTAACGATCTGCGTGGGAAAACCGAGGACATATTTTGCTATCCTTCCCATATTATCGACGAAATTGCCAGGTACGAGACCTCCTACCTTAACCGGGGTGGGAGAGGTACGCCATTTTTCCGCAGAGGTAATGCCGCTTTTGGCACTGAAGACAAAGACCGCATTCTCCTTGTTTGCGGCACCTATATAGATGAATTTCTGCGGGTCGAAGTCATAACCTGGCTGACCGAGCATCTGTCCGAGGATGAGCCCCCCGTTTATATGTCCTATTGTCAGACCGTCAGGTTTGGTTGCCTTGAAGAGTTGATTTGTCTGGATGAGGCCCCCTGCACCGGTAATATTTTCAACCACTATGGTAGGGTTTCCTGGTATGTGTTTACCGAGATGGCGTGAAACGAGCCTTGCCCAGAGGTCGAATCCCCCACCGGCAGAAAAACCGACGGTAATCCTCAATGTCTTCCCTTTGTAGAACTGGGCTGACGCCTCATGGGACCAGGAAAGAACCAAAGCGATTATAAGTAAAGAGACAAACAAAATTGAACGCTTCATCATACCCTCCTTTAAAAAGTTTTTCTTTAAAACGAAAAAGGTGTTTTAAAGAAACCGGTACCAGTATATCGTACCGTTTACGATTTAGCACAGGGGGGTATCGGTGTCAAGAAAAAAGACCCCTTGAAATATTAAGACTATACGCATTACTGTTATTTATTCTTTTTTAATTTTTATGAAAATCGTTGATTTTTCCTCTTAAATAGCCCCATAATCTTTGCCAAAAAGAGAGGCAAAACGAGATGATAGTAAGAAATTTTAACGACCCTGAAGTACTGGCAACGACGTATATCGCCCACAGGGGCGCGATAGCGAGAATGGTCATGACAAGCCATTTCCTTGAGAGCATGGAGTTTCTCGCATATGCTATCCTTCCTCCGGGAAATACGATTGAAGAACATACCGATGAGGTCGAGGAGATATACCTCGTGTTAAAGGGAAGAGGTATTATTAAGGTCGGGGATGAGGAGAGGGAGGTCAAGGAATGGGATGCGATATGGCTTCCTGCAGGCAAACCCCATGCCTTAAAAAATATCGGCGATGAAGAGATGCTGATCATAGTCAATGCTGCATACCCGAGATAGGTAAAAATGTGGCTATCAGGAGGCGAGGATCTCCCTTACCTTCTCGAGAAACCTATCGGGGGAGATGGGTTTTGAGATGAAGTTCACCTCTCCTTCTGCTATACCTTTATCGAGTACGATATCTTTTGTGTAACCGCTCATAAAGAGCACTTTTATATTGGGATTTTTCTTCACTATTATATCGTATACCTCTCGACCGTTTTTCTTCGGCATTACCGAGTCGAGGACAATGAGATCTATGTTGTCGTTTGATACGAATTTTGAAATCGCATCCTCTCCATCTATGGCCTCGATGACCGAATATCCATGGGCCTTAAGTATCTCTTGTATGAGGAGTCTTACCTCGTTACTATCCTCTGCGATAAGGATCGTCTCTTTCCCTTTGACGGTTTTTTCAAGGACAGGTTTTTTATCCTCTACCCCCCATTCTATAACGGGAAGATAGATATAAAACGTTGTGCCTTTACCTTTTTCGCTATCAAAGGTGATGTATCCGTTATGCTGTCTTACAATCCCGTAGACCGTTGATAGACCGAGACCTGTACCCTTACCGACATCTTTGGTTGTAAAAAATGGGTCAAATATATGCTCCTTTATCTCTTCATCCATGCCTATACCTGTATCCGATACCTTTATAAACGCATACCTTCCGTTTTTGGCAGGCTCCCCTGCCTTATGGTAGATCATCTTATCTTCCACTATATCGGTCTCTATGGAGAGTACCCCGCCCTTTGGCATCGCATCCCTGGCGTTTGCGGCGAGGTTCAAGAGTATCTGGTCTATCTGCGTTGAATCCGCCATCACAGAGGGGTCATCTGAGGAGAGCTTCATCGAGAGGGTAATATTTTCCGGTAAAAGCCTGATTAGAAACTTTTCAGCAGCTTGTACGGTCTCGTTTAATTTTATCGGTTTTAGAGAGACGGGCTGTTTTCTGCTGAAGGCAAGGAGATTGGCCGTCAGTGTAGAGGCCTTATGGCTCGCGGAGATAATCTGGTCAACATAGGATTTAAGGGGATCCTCCCCTTCCATTTTCATCTGGAGAAGCGCGGCATAACCTGTGATAACGGTGAGGAGATTGTTAAAATCATGGGCCACACCCCCTGCGAATATACCTATCGCCTCCATCTTCTGGGCCTGTCTCAACTGCTGTTCAAGGCGTTTCTTTTCGGAGATATCCTCTACCGTGCCAAGACAGTACATGATATCCCCCTTCTCGTCATATATGGCCCTGGCACTTACGGATACCCAGATTCTGCTGCCATCCTTCCTGTACCTTTCCGTCTCGAAATTGTCGATCCTCCCATATTTTCTGATATATTCTAGAACGGTCTTTCTCTCCTCCGGTCTTACGTAGAGTTGTTTCCCTATATCATGTATGGAGTGGATAAGCTCTTCAGGGGAAGAGTAACCGTATATCCTTGCAAGGGCAGGGTTTACATCGAGGAACTTCCCTTCAAAGGTAAACTGGGCGATACCTATTGCGGTATTTTCAAATATTGCCCTGTATCTCTCCTCCGATGCCTTGAGGGACTCCCTCGCCTTTTTTCTCTCCGTAATGTCGATTGCGAATATGGCGAGTTTGGACACCTCTTTCTTCTCATCAAACACGGGATAGGCGTAAGTCACATACCATCTCCCCTCCCTTTCATCCTGAAAAGACGTATGCTGACCTGTTGAAAAGACGTAATCGAAATGGGCCTTTCTCTTCTCCGCCACCTCTCGGGGCAAGTGGTCGTATAACGTGCTTCCGATGAGACGATCCACTGTGGTATTCAGCCTCTCCGCCGTAGTGTCATTCGCAATGAGGACTTTTCCAGACCTGTCTATCAGGAGGAGGGACTCCTTTGTTGCGTTTATAAGAGAATTGAGGATTTCACTACTCTCCTTAAGGATTTTGAACATACTTTTCTTTTCACTTATATCCCTTATAATGGCACATCTAAACTCCCTACCCCCATAATTGATATAATTTGAACTCACCTCAACGGGATAGATCCGCCCCGACTTATGTTTATGTACCGTCTCAAAGACAGCCTTTTTCGTCCTCCTCCTCTGCTCCCAATCTGCCATATATGCATCAGGGGTAAGGGTAGGGTTCAGATCAAAGATCGTCATATTGAGGAGTTCCTCTTTTGTATAACCGGAATCTATCGATGCCTGTTCGTTTACGTATAGGATTTTACCGTTTTTTTCAAGCAGCAGGATGGTGTCTGTGGCGTAATCCACCATAAACTTTGTAAAATGGAGGTGTTCCTCATTAATATCCATTTCCATTTATTTTCTCATATGTTTGATATGAATTCACCCGTTTCTTTTTTATATTATCGTCAACAGATATTTTTTATTAACTCTATCGGATCTAATTTTCCATAAAAAAATCTCTTAAGTTTTTGGCTCATCGACCGATAATGAGATAAGAGGAAAGTGTATGACGATCTCAGACTACCAGGTAAGCAGTGTAATAAAAACATATATGAAACATATGAAGGTGAGGATCAAATCTTCAGAGAACAGGGAAGAGAAGAGCATCCCATTTCCTGAAGACAGGGTTATCATCTCCGATGAGGCGATTAAAAAAATGCTCTACAACAGGATAGGCGAACAAATGGCAGAGAAGCTAAAAAATCATGAATAACAGGCAAGAAAACTTCCGTATACTGATAGTCGATGATAACCCCGATATAAGAACCATTATAAAAGAGTATCTCGAAGAGGAGGGGGTATTTCTCGATGGTGCCCAAAACGGAAAGGAGGCCTTTGAAAAGTACGAGAAGCATCCCTTTGACCTTATCATCACGGACCTCAATATGCCGGAGATGGATGGTATAGCCCTTTTGAGGCACATAAGGAAGAAGAGTGAGATGACGGAGTGTATCATCATAACAGCCTACGCATCCCTTGATAGCGCGATGGAGGCGATCAAGCTCGGTGCGTACGACTATATTGTAAAACCTTTTAAAATGGAAGAACTGAAGATAGCGGTAAGAAACGCTAAGGACAAGATTACACTCAAAAAGGCAAACCTTGAACTCTACAGTAGGTTAAGATCATTCTACGATGAGATAGAACGTTATAGGAGACACGAGAGAAATCCCTCAAGGAAAGATAGGGATATTATGGAGAAAAATATAGAAGAACAAACCATAGGAGGTATAGATACAGAGAGGATAGTGACGGAGATCAAAAACTTGGAGAGGCTCGTTAAAGGCCGGTTGATGATCGAATAAAAAAAGGAAGGTCAGACATGATCAGCGGCGCAAACATACTCGTTGTAGATGATAATCCGGACATCATCGAATCATTGACCGATTTTTTAAGGTTGAATGGTTGCAATGTATTTTCGGCATTTACAGGAAAAGCGTGTATAGATTTACTACGAAAAAACAAAGAGATAGAGGTCGTCATCCTCGATGTAGGCCTTCCTGATGTAAACGGCATAGCGCTCCTTGATATGATAAAGGTGGAGAATCCCACCGTTTCTGTTGTTATAGTGACAGGCAACCAGAGTACGGACTCTATTGTTGAGGCCATAAAAAAAGGGGCCTCCGACTTCATAATAAAACCTGTTGAATTTGAAAAACTGATCTTCACCCTGATCAGGGCTTTAAAGGAGAGGTCCCTCCTGATAGAAAAGGAGCATTATTTCCAGCGGCTCGAGGACAAGAAGAAGATAGAGCTTTTAAACAGGGAGCTGCAGAAGAAGATAAAAGAGTTGACGACCATGTACCACATATCAAACCAGTTCAACTCGATAAATATTTTTACGGATGTCTATGACAGGATGGTACAGATCGTAAAGGATGTCCTCGAGGTAACATCTTGCGGATACTATATCTTTGACAATAATAAGGGTGAGATGATCCTCTATTCAGAGAAGTCGAATGGGCATATATCGGTAATGGACAAAACAATAACAGTAGACAAAAGATTTTTAAAGCTCCTTGAGTCAGGTAAGAAATATGCCTTGAGAAAGAATCGTTTGTTTGTGCCTATTACTATAAAAGGAGAATGTATAGGGTTTATCGCGGTAGACACAAAAAAGAAAGGGGTAGGAAGCCCCGTAAGCAATGAGGAAGAGGATATTTTTCTTCTAAAACTCATCGCAGAGAAGGCATCCACCCATATAGAGAACAGGATACTCTACGAAAGCCTCTTCGAAAGTGTCTTTAAGACCTTAACCTCCCTTATGAAGGCCATAAACAAAAGGGATGCCTATACTGAAAATCACTGCTGGAGGGTAACGGAGATGGCCGTTGAGCTTGGAGAGAGGTTGGGCCTCAAAGATAATGAGATAGGCGCTATAAAAGTCGCAGGCCCCATTCATGACCTTGGCAAAATCGGTATCCCCGATTCAATCCTTCTGAAACCCGATAGGCTGACAGACGAAGAGTACCACATTATGAAAACCCATCCTACAATGGGGGAAGAGATATTGAACAGGTTTGACATACTCTCAAATGAAGCGAGTATCATAAGGCATCACCACGAGAGGTTCGATGGGAGTGGATACCCCAATGCGTTGAAAGGGGAGGAGATACCTGTCAGTTCGAGGATTATATCTATCTGTGATACGTTCGATGCAATGACAACGACACGGCCTTACAGAAAAGCCGTTGATAAATCTTATGCCCTCGAAGAGATAAGACGTTGTAAGAATAGGCAGTTTGATCCTGTTATTGCCGATTGTTTTATAGAGATGATGCAGGAAAAAGGTGTAGGAAATGGTGGGTAAGGCGGAAAACAAAGGAAGGGAGTTCTTCCGGGTCAACGTAAGGATCCCCGTTGAATTTAGAAGGCTAACCCTCGAAGAGTATAAGGATATGGAGGATATAGTTAAATACAGTTCAATCGTGAAAAGGGAAAGGCCTGAGATAGAAAGCCCCAAGGGTTTTATAGATAGAGATGAAAAGGATAGTCTTTTTATTTATTTGGAGATGATAAATAGAAAGCTCGACATGGTAATAGAACTTTTGAAACAAACAGAGAGGGATGATTCCTATATAAAGAGGTTTTTCGATGTAAACTTAAGCGGTTCGGGGATGAAATTTTTGTCGGATATAGAGTTTTGTGAAGGGGATTTCATTGAAATGAGGCTTGCCATCCCTGGATTACCCCTCTCGAAGATTACAACCCTGTGTGAGGTTGTTAGGGCGAAAAGGATAGAGGAGGATACCCTCTCATTGTGGGAGGTGGGACTCAAGTTTAACGTTATAAACGAAGAGGATAGGGACCTTCTTGTGAGCTTTATCTTTGCGAGGGAAAGGGAACTTTTGAGGGCAAGAAAAGACTATAGGTGATGGGGAATGGATTTAACAACGATCGTCGGCCTGATTATTGGTATAGGTGCTGTCCTTGTCTCGTTTATCATGGAAGGGGGACATATCTCGGCCCTTTTCCAGATGCCTGCCATAATCCTCGTTGTCTTCGGCACCCTCGGGGCCTCAATCGTTACTACCCCGCTACACCATCTGAAGGGGTTACCCAAACTATTCAAGGTGATACTCTTTGAGAGAAACTTAAACCCCCAGAAACTGGTGGACCTTATATATGAACTGGCTCAGAAATCAAGAAAAAACGGACTTTTAAGTCTTGAGAAGGAACTCCATGATATAAAGGATTCCTTTCTCCGAAAGGCGATACAGCTCGCCATAGATGGTTTTGAAACAAACAAAATAAGGGAGATCCTCGAGATAGAGATGTCATACATAGAGGAGAGGCACAAGGTAGGTTCTGTCTTTTTTCAGAAGATGGGAGGTTTTTCCCCGACCCTCGGGATCATAGGTACTGTTCTTGGTCTAATCCATGCGTTGAGCAATATGGAGAGTAGCTCAAACATGGCCTCTTCCATAGCCGGGGCCTTTATTGCCACCCTCTGGGGGGTATCCCTTGCAAACCTCATATATCTTCCTATATCCGACAAGTTGAAGGCAAAACACCAGGATGAGGCCCTGTACCTTGAGATGATATGCGAAGGTGTGGTAGCCCTTGCAATGGGGGATAATCCAAGGGTAATCAGGATGAAACTCCTTTCCTTTCTCCTCCCAAAGGTAAGACGAGGTGATGATTAGATGAGAAGAAAGAAGAGGGAAGAGGACCACGAGAACACTGAAAGATGGCTTTTGACGTATTCGGACTTGATAACACTCCTTCTCGCTTTCTTTATCATGATGTATACCTTTTCAAAACAGGATGCCCAAAAGTACCAGGAGGTTACTTCATACCTAAAGACTATTTTTTCAGGAGGTTCGGCCCTTGCCTATAAGGACGGCAAAGCGGAAGGGGCCTCCATAATGCCGGGTATCATGAATAACGAGGAGATAAAGAGAAGGATTGAGGAGGAAGTAAAGGAGATAACCACCACGATCGGCTTAAACGGCAACATATCCGTGCTCTCCGATGAAAGGGGTATAGTGATACGCATAATGGACAGGGCCTTCTTTGACGAGGGGAAGGCCGTTTTGAAGGAGAGGGCGATAGAGGCCCTTGAAAAGATTCTCCCTGTGCTAAAAAGGATAAATAACCATATCAGGATTGAGGGGCATACAGACAACATACCGATCAACACATACGAATTCAAATCAAACTGGGAACTATCCGTGAGAAGGGCAACGGAGGTAGTGCGGTACTTAATAGAGAAGGGGGGTGTCCCCCCGACGAGGGTATCCGCAACGGGCTACGCTGAATATAGGCCTATCATGCCCAATGACACCCCAGAAAATAGGGCACTAAACAGAAGAATAGAGATCATTATTACGAAGGGTAAGTAAAGGGGACTAATCCGCAGGGTCTGGAAGGACCGCCATATATTCCCCGTACTCCCTTAATACCTTCCTCGAAAAGGCCGTCTCACTATCAATATCCTTTTCGATTCTATTCTTGGCCTTTTTTGGTCCGGCATTATAGGCATGGAGGGCGGAGTGTATGTTGTCAAAGGCATCGAGTAACCGGGATATATGGTAGGTGCCTATCTTTATATTTTTTTCGGGTTCGTTTAAATGTCTCGGGTGTTTCAGATCTATACCCTTCTCCTTTGATATCAATCGGGCAAGGGATGGTTTTATCTGCATCAATCCCTTTGCACCATCCCTTGAGGTGGCCTTTGGACTGAAGTTGCTCTCCACCTTGATTATGGCGAGGATTAAACGGTAGTCCACATCGTTTGCTCGGGCCTCCTCATAGATGGTATTTGCCATTTCCTTGAGTTTTCTGTCGCTCATCTTCACCTTTTGCTCTTTCAAAAAAGAGACGATGCTTTTAACGACAACCTCTTTTTTCTCCTCCCCGGCGTCTGAAAATGCGGACACAACATAGAGGAGGGAGGAGAGAAAAATCGCAATAATTATAAATGTTATATATCTATTTGGCCTCCGATTCATCCCATTATTAATACAACAAAAAGTAGGTGAAGTCAAAGATAAACGGATAATCTCTGCCATTTTCTTTAGTTGCAAATCCACACAAATCGTATAAAATATATGCCATTCCACAGATTAAGGAGGGGTTTCAATGGAAAAGTTTGTACCCGAGACAAAAAAAGATGCGATACGGCAGGTTATGCTGGCAAGTAGAATACTCGCCAACGAAGGTGTTCTCGACGCACTGGGGCATGTAAGTATAAGGAACCCCGAGAACCCCGATACGTTTTTCCAGTCAAGGTCCCTTTCCCCTTATGAGATTACAGAGCAGGACATCCTCGAGATCGATATGGAGGGAAATGTAATCACAAAGACGGATATGAAGCCATATGGAGAACGTATCATCCACGCTGCATTACTCAAGGCAAGGCCTGAGATGAACGCAGTTTTCCACGGCCATCCAGCAGCGATCATCCCCTTTTCCATAACAGGGGTCCCCATCCTTCCTGTTACCCATGTGGGAAGTTTTCTCTACCAGGGGGTGCCTGTATACGACGACTATGAACCTGGCTGTGGTATGCTCATATCGACGAAGGTAGAGGGAGAGAGGATAGCGCGCCATTTGGGAAATAGGAGGGTCCATTTACTTAGGGGTCACGGTTGCAATATTGTTGCGGAGAGTATTCCTGCTGTTGTTGCCTCTGCGATATATCTTAGGGATAATGCGACCATTCAGTTCCAGGCGATGATGTTGGGTAAGGACATCAAGTGTTTAAGCGAAGAAGAGGCAAAACAGGCAATGGAAAAGGCCCTATTTGGTGAACTGCCCCTTATGCGTATGTGGGGGTACTGGATAGCGAGGGCAAAAAGGGCGATGCCCGACTTGGCATAAAAAAACCCCCACCTTAAAAGGTGGGGGTTTTTTCTTTTCTATACTACGGTCTTGTGCTTCCCAGATAGGTCTTGGCCTTTGTCTGCTGGGTTGCCGTGATCTTGCCTGCCGCGGCAAGGGCGTCTATCGCTGCAATCGTACTTCCGTTCATCACGTTATCATCGAGCCAGTCTATGGAATCCCAGATGAGGCGTTTTGTGTATCTCCTGTTGTGGGTGTAGGCACCTGGTTCATGTTTTAGGAGGTTGAAGTTGAATGCGGCCCCCATGTTGTGTTTACCGGTCCCGGCGGTACCTGCAGTTCCGATCGCAGGGGTACAACTTGTACCACTCCAGGTAAAGTTCGTTGTACCTCCCGTATTCCAGTTCCTGACCGCGAGATTCTTAGAGCATGAGCCTGTTTCTTTGTAATTCGGATCGTACGGGGATGTATAGAAGTATGGATGGGCGTTATAGAAATGGAAACCTTTTTCCGCGAGTTGTACCTGGAAGACATCGAGGGTGGTGTTGAAGTTTTCTGCCTCCTCTTCAAGCTCGGCACTACCCATACCGGTTGTATGGCATGCAACGCAGATACCACTTGTTACCGCCGTTATTTTGCCCGTCGATTCGTCTTTTTTGACAGGCTTAAATGTATGCCTTATGGGGTACATATGGCATGATACACAGGGGCCTCCGTCACCTGTTGTAGCGGTATAATTACGACTTTCCGTGTTACCGGAGGCATCATACTTAAGGTTAGGGGTATCAAGCCCTGCAAATCTGTGTCTGAAGCTGTATCTGTTATCGTAGGTCAGATTCGTACTCACATCATCGTATCTGTATCCCCCCGTCCGGTAAAGTATCTCTGCTGCCCCGAGGTAATGGGAGTTTATAAAGCTTACGTTTGCAAAGTTTGCAGTTGACCTCTTTATGGAGTAGCCGTTTTCTCTCCCTGCATGGCAGTTAATACAGAGGTTTGACTTACCGATGTTGGGGTATCTTATCGTACCTGAGGCATCTATGATCTCCGCCTCTCTTGCCGCGTTACCTGCATTTCCGTACTGGTCTTTATAGACGTATGTGCTTACATCCGTGTATAGGGCCGTGAGGGAACCGGAAGCATCCCTTACAGTATATCTGAAATTCTTGTACTCATGGCACCCATCACACCTTAGCACCTGCTTTGTGTTGTCCCTTGTGCTGTTCCCGCTTGTATCGAACTGGAGCTGTCCCCTTGCGAGTCTTGTCGTCCCTGTGGCAGTTATATTGAGAATCTGCGATAGAAATCCACTCGTTGTATGGCACCTCTGGCATGCGGCCCTGTTTCCGTTAGGATCCGCAACACCCCCTGCCCCTGGCTGACCTGTACTTTTCCAGCGGTAGTACACCCATCCCTGACCCCTAACATTTCCGTGTCCTGACTCTGCGTAAGCCTTAAAAATGGGCATCGTGTACCTGTTCGCATCGTGGGAGGTATGGCATCCGGTACACTTAGGTACCCCTGCCCTGTCGTACGTACCATCCACATACTGGGCCGGTTGAGTGCCACTGAAGCCAGTGATCGTATTCGATACATCTTTGTTGAAATGGGGTAGCCCGAGTTTATCTTTTGTATGGCAGTTCAAACACTGACTCCCTGCGACGACATTGCCGTTACTGACCATAAGAAGGTCGGGATTGTTTAAGTTGTATATAGCCTGAGCTGTCTTTGTTCCAGGGCTACTTGCTGCCGAATGCCCAGGGGTTGTCTGGTGGCAGTCCACACAGGTTGCCGCATTCTCCGTATTGTGGAGAGAGAGGGCATAAAGGGCGGATGGTGACTGCGCCGTTGTTCCTCCTGCCGGTGCCGCCGAGTGGCATGCGACACAGGCCTGCGATTCAGGGTTGACGAGTGTTACAGGGACTGCAGGATTTGCAGCGGCCGTTGTATTGATCGTTACATCGCTTCCTCCCCCACCTCCTCCGCAACCGTAAAGAACTCCCATAATAAAACCGAATAAGAATAGAGCTCGAACATATTTTTGACTCATAGGCCCTCCTTTTATTTTAAAAATTCCCATTTCTCCCATACCGGTTTATTTGAATCGGTACATAAGCCCGAGAAAAACGATATTTGCGCTATATGAAGGTCTGCTATATGCCCCTGTCAGATAGGAAGAACCACCCGTTGTGGGGGCATACTGGTAATTATCGTACTGGGCATCGCTGTAATCAAACCTCGCATATGTGTACCCCGCTTTTAGACTCAAAGCATCGGAAGCGTTATAGAGAGCGGAGACACCAACGGTATATTTCTTATATTTGTCAACATTAGGGATGTTAACAGGGAGGTTAGGGGGTACCCCGATCGTGGTCCATATATTGGCACCGTATAGACCCAGATCATTTGTCCCCTTTGAGTCGAGATAATCGTGCTGGATAATAAATGTAAGTTTTTTCGGTATGGCGTAGATATCCGCCCTTAAACCATAACCGTATGTCTTTTCCTTCTGTTTGGAATCCCAGTATGAAGTACCTGTTATGGCCCGCTGATTCATCACCAATTTCTCGATATCAAAGTAACCGTATAATTTTCCATACTTTTTAAAGGAATAGTCCGCATTTATGCTAAATGCTTCCCTTGTGTCATCGGTATAGCCTAAGGGGGTATCGTTGTAGTTGGTCCACTTATAGTTATATTCAAGGCCGATATTCAAGTTTTCAACAGGATAGATGTCAACCCCTGCCTTAAAGGTATCTCTGTTCTGGGCGGCATATGCAAACTGTCTGTTGTATGCGGCCTCGCTCTGGGCAGTCCTGTAATCGGCCCCCCTTCTCAAGAATTCGATCCCTGCCCTCGCCGAAATATAATCAATACCGTTCCATTTTAAGTTTGCAAAATAGATATTATCCCAGTTGTACGGCAGGACGGAGGCGAGGGGAATCGTATTATCTTTTATCTCCCTTTCGGTTCTTATATACCTGTATCCACCGTCAATGTAAAAGCTGTAAGGGAGTTTTATCCCCATCTCTGCCCCTAACGTCTCGTTTTTGTAATACAGGGGTGTTGCGTTGGTCCATATAGCGCCAATGAGTATCTGGCCTGTTGATCTATTGTCCCTTTCATAATATTTGTAGTAGATTTTTCCATCAAGAAACCTCAAAGGATTGGTTGTCAACTGGAGGTTATAGTTCTTTGTTGTGATCTTACCGTCAAACCTTGTGAAGTTCGCCGCATCGGACGTTGTGTCCGATTCGCTTAAGTTAACAGTAAACCTGCTATTCATGGGGAGAAATGCGCTTCCTTTAAAGAAGAACTTCTGGAGTTTACTGTCAGGGGCAAGGGAGAATATATCCATTGTCCCCCCGGGAAGGGTAAAATTGAGGTCGTTTGAGCTGTTTTTAAAGTCGCTGTAAATATATCCAAAGGAGACAAAGAAGGGCTTTTTTGCGTAACCTCCCTCTAAGGACATGTTGTTCGTTCTATAATCTATAGGCTCCGGAAGCTCAAGGGATGGCCCGACAGCACTGCCAAAAGAAGATGCCCCTGTGGGTTTAATCCCATCTTTTTTCTCATGGCCATAATAGACGTTGAAGAAAAAGGGTTTCAAAAGGTCGAGTTTAAACCCCATATCTATTATTTTTCTCTTTGTGTAATAGTCAAAGGTGCTGGGCCAGGTATCGGGATTGGTGTTGGGTAGCGTTGCCTTGAGGTTATCGGATCTTACGTTACCGTATACGGATTTGGCATCCGTTGTGATATTGTGGATGATCTCGTTATAACCAAAAGAATACTTGAACTTTCCATAATGGCCACCGTTTAAGGTGTATTCCTGTGTATCATAGCCCATATCTCTTGAATAGAAATTTACATTATATTTTTGCGATTCATAGGAGAGACCTATACCGCCAAAAAGACCGGTGTTTCTCTTATCCGTATACTCATGGGCCTTTGCATCACTACCGTTTACATTGTAAGACCTCATCTCTACATCTATACTTGATGTTAAGGTACCCCCATTTTCCTGGGCCATGACCACCGATAGGGGGATGAAAGATAGTACAACGGTAAATAGAACCGAAAGAACAGGTCTTATTCCTCTCATATTTTCACCTCCTATCTCTCAAAGATCGGACTTCTGTTACTGCCGTGAATGTTGCCGTGACAGTTCAGACAACCCTGGGCAAAGAACCTGTTCTTGTTGGCCGTTGCCTTCCCTCCGAAACCATGCTGGAGGGTGTATGCGTTTGATGTGTGCCCAAAACCGAGATTATGGCATCCCTGGCATAGCTGGGGTGACCTGCGGGTTAAAAGCCCTGTATGGTTACTGCCGTGAGGGGAGTGGCAATTTATGCAATTCTCCGAAACAGGGGGGTGTTCAAAGGCATAGGGACCCCTCTTCTCTGTATGACATTTATAGCAGAGCTCTGTTATGGAATCCGTCTTTAACATCTTGTTTGTGAGTCCACCGTGGGGGGTATGGCAGCTTGTGCATCGCATCTTCCCTTCCTGTATCGGATGGCGGGATTGCCGGGATATCTGGTTCCTTATGTTTTTGTGGCAACCGATACAGAGGCCGGGTTCTAAAGCTTTAAGATTATTTTTTGTGGTTGAATGGACCATGTGGCAGCTATCGCACGAAACGCCCATACTCATATGTCTGCCCATTGACCATGTGAGCATCTCCTTCGAATTTTCGTGACAGGTCAGGCAGGGCGCAGATTTTATACGACCATCCCCTTTTTTTCCAAAGGCGAGGATGCCACCCTTCCCCCCTTTTTCGATATGGACTGCACCACCACCATGACAGGATTCACATCCCTGTGTCGCCCCTGGACTTCCTGGGATCGCCTTTTTCCCGTGGATGGACTTTGAGTAACTTAGGAAGTACTCCTGATGGCACTCTTTGCAGGCATCACTCCCTACGTATCCCGAGGGTTTCTCCTGCCCGTAAACAGCAAAATTAAAAACAAGCAGGGATAACGACACCAGTAAAAAGACCGAAAAAGACCACGCTTTATTAGGTTTCTCCATACACCCTGTCTCCTTTCATAATCGGTTCAGGCCAAAAGAATACACCCTTCCAATACATAGTCGAAATTAGAGCATAGAAAAAAGGGTTGTGTCTTACAACCTTCGACACAACCCTTAAGGGATTATTTTTATTGTTAAAGATTTTTATATACCCC
>JAOAGQ010000045.1 GCA_026415675.1 Syntrophorhabdaceae bacterium | reverse complement strand
AGATGTGTATAAGAGACAGGAGAAGGGGGGTACCTCGAGAGTAGCACCGTCCCAAAGGATCCCTGGGGAAACCCCTACTACTATTTTTCGCCCGCCCCTGCCTCAGCGACCCAGGGGGGTACCGGAACACAGGCCCCGAAGGATTATGAAATTATAAGTTACGGTGCCGATGGCGAACAGGGTGGGACAGGAAAGAATGCGGATATCTCAAGCAGAGACCTTGAAAAAGACTGATGGCCTGACACTCCTTGAATTTATTATCGTTGCCTTTCTTCTGTCTCTGGCCATCTCTTTTGTCGGTATAAGGTGGAATACCGCCTTTAAGGAGACAAAGGACACCCTCCTCGAGAGGATATCCGTTGAGATCGCCCTCTTAAAAGAGCTGTCTATCTCCGAATACAGACAGAAGGCGATGGAGATAGACTTCTCGACGAACAGGATAATGATCGGTGAAATAGACGGCATCTACGGATTTATGCCTTCAAAACCGTTTAACATGCCGGAGAAATATATGCTGAAAGATGTGGTGATAAACGGTGAGAAGTTCACCATAGGAAAGGCGTATATCCGTATTTACCCTACAGGACTCGTGGATAAGGTGATTTTCCATTTTGAAGGGGAGAAAGAGGGATTTTTTTCCATAAAGATAAACCCATTAACGGCCAAGGCAAGTGAGGAGAATGGCTACGTCGAAGAGATACAGATTTCGCTCCCAGGGCGGGTTAACCCTACTTGAAGTCCTTGTTGCAACGGCAATAGCCTCTATCGTACTCGTCTCATTTTTAACCCTCGTCTTGAGCTCCCTCGATCTTGAGGAGAATGCGAGGAGGTTAACAGAGGCGACGATGATTGCCGATGACAAACTGAAAGAGATCGAAAGGGGTGAACTCCCCGACCCAGGGGTGGTTGAGGGGTTGATCGATGAGAAAGACCCAAACGGTTATGCCTTCAGAAGAACTATAAGCGAGACGATGATAGAGAACGTGTATCTCATCGAATACGAAATCCTCTGGAACAAGAAGAGGAATTCCGTCTCCCTTATCACCTATATGCTCAAAAAGGGAGGGGAAGGCACAAGATGAGTAAGGGGCTACTGAAGATTCTGGCTGTGGTTGGGCCTACCTGTAGCGGAAAATCGGAGCTATCCATGCTCCTGGCAAAAAGGTTAGGGGGAGAGATAGTCAATGCCGATTCCATGCAGGTCTATAAATATTTCGATATAGGGACGGCAAAGCCCGACACCCATGCGAAGAAAGAGATCCCCCACCATCTGATAGATGTGGTCGAACCGGATCAAGAGTTCAATGCCGCCATATTCAAAGGGATGGCGGATTCGACCATAGAAGAGATCCACTCGAGGGGCCTTATACCCATCGTGGTTGGTGGCACAGGCCTCTATTTCAGAACCCTCGTTTATGGGCTCTTCAGTGCCCCGGGGGATATAAACTTAAGGAGAGAACTCGAAGAAAGGTATAGAGAGGAGCCTTTTGGCCTCTATAGAGAATTAAAGAGGGTCGATCCCGAATATGCGACAAAGATAAGCCCCAACGACAGGATAAGGGTTGTGAGGGCCCTCGAGGTATTTATGACAACGGGGTCCGGGATGTCGGTATGGGAGAGGAGCCACGGCTTTAAAGAGAGACAGTATAACGCCTTTGCGATAGGCCTAACCGCCGACAGGACCACCCTCTATACAAAGATCAACAAGAGGGTGGAGGATATGTTAAGGGCAGGATGGGTGGATGAGGTAAGACACATCCTCTCCCTGGGTTATAACGAAAACATAAAACCCTTCTCCGGGATCGGTTACAGGGAGATACTCTCCTATCTTAGAGGTGAAATGGAATACGGATTTATGGTAGAAGAGATAAAGAGAAAGACGAGGCACTATGCCAAAAGGCAGTTTACCTGGTTTTCAAAGGAAAGGGGGATCAACTGGTATCAATTCTCTACTGATTTGGATAAAATTATATCCCATGTATCGGAGTTTTTAAGGGATGGAAATTAAAAACATCATAGAGGCTATACTTTTCATATCGGGAAGACCGGTGACGGTAAAGAGACTCCATAAGAGGCTCGAGCGGTACTCTGTAAAAGAGATCGAGGAGGCCTTAAGAGGTCTTATCACAGAGTACCAAGAGAGGGGCTCAGCCCTTGAGATAGTTGAGGTATCAAAGGGATTCCTGATGAGGACAAGGGCCGAATACAGGGACTACGTGAAGAGGTTCGTGAAGGAGAAGGATGTGGAATTGACAAAGGCCGTCCTTGAGACCCTCGCCATTATCGCCTATAAACAACCCCTCTCAAAGGCCGAGGTGGACAGGTTAAGGGGGGTTGACTCATCGAGGGCACTGAAACATCTCCTCGAGAGAAAGCTGATAGAGGTGGCGGGGAGAAAGGAGGATGACGGAAGACCGATGGTCTTTAGAACAACGGACAGATTCCTCGAGGTCTATGGCCTTCGGAGTCTCGATGATCTGCCAACGGCAAGAGAATTGGAATTAATAGAAAGGTAGAGGAGGGTTATATGGACATATCGGAATTATTGATTTTCATGGTTGAGAACAAAGGGTCGGACCTCCATGTGAGTTCAGGGGAGCCCCCTGTTGTCAGGATCCACGGTGATATGATGAAGATAGAGGTTCCCCCCCTGGATAAGGATGAAGTCCATAACATGATATACGATATCCTGAACGACCAGCAGAGGAAGATTTTCGAAGAGAACTTGGAACTCGACTTCTCCTTTGCCTTAGGGGATATCGCCCGATTCAGGGTGAACGTCTTTAAACAGCAGAGGGGGGATGCCGCGGTCTTCAGAACGATCCCCACAAAGATACCCACCTTCGAGGAGTTAAACCTCCCGAAGGTCTTTATGGACATCGCAAGGCTCGAAAAGGGGCTTGTCCTTGTGACAGGCCCAACAGGAAGCGGTAAATCCACCACCCTTGCGGCGATCATCGACCTCATAAACACAGAGGAGAAAGGACACATCCTCACCATTGAAGACCCCATAGAGTTCGTCCATAAATCAAAAAATTGTCTTGTAAATCAGCGGGAACTGGGGCCCCACACGAAGAGTTTTGCCAATGCGCTAAGGAGTGCCTTGAGGGAGGACCCCGATGTGATCCTCGTAGGGGAGATGAGGGATCTTGAGACCATATCCCTCGCATTGACGGCAGCGGAGACAGGGCATCTGGTCTTTGGAACCCTTCACACAAGCGGCGCCCCGAAGACCGTCGACCGGGTGATAGACGTCTTCCCTGCAGCACAGCAGGCCCAGGTAAGGGCCATGTTCTCCGAGTCCATCCAGGCCGTTATCACCCAGGCCCTCTTCAGGAGGAGAGATGGCAAGGGTAGGATAGCAGGCTTTGAGATCATGATAGGAACCCCTGCGGTAAGAAACCTCATAAGGGAAGGAAAGATAGCCCAGATACCATCTGTCATGCAGACGAGCAGGGCCGTGGGGATGCAGACGATGGAGGCTTCTGTAACGGAACTTTTACAGAAAAATCTGGTCACAAAGGAGGAGGTAGCCTTCTACCTGCCCCAATCTTCTATGCAGAGGTGAAACATGGGAGAGTTACTCGATTACTTAAAGTACATGGTGGAGAAGGACGCATCCGATATCTATATCACCGTGGGACTTCCGGCCATGTTCAGGATTCAGGGTTCGACCCAGCCCTACGATGAGCCCCCTTTGACGGAGAAGGATACGGAGAGGATCGCCGATTTCACGATGAACGAAAAGCAGAAGAAACAGTTCGCCGAGGAACTGGAGATGAACCTTGCCTTGCACTACCCCGAACTCGGAAGATTCAGGGTGAACATCTTCAGACAGAGGGGTTATGTGGGGCTTGTGATAAGGCAGATAAAGACCGAGATAAAAAGCATAGATGAGATGGGTCTACCCCAGGTATTCAAGGACATCATGATGAGCAAAAGGGGCCTTGTCCTCGTCGTGGGTGCAACGGGGAGCGGCAAATCGACAACCCTTGCATCGATGATCGATTACAGAAATTCGAACCAGAGGGGGCACATCATCACCATTGAGGACCCTGTGGAATACGTGCACAACCACAAATTAAGCGTGATCACCCAGAGGGAGGTGGGCTTTGACACCCATTCTTTCTTTAACGCCCTGAAAAATACCCTCCGGCAGGCCCCGGATGTGATCCTCATAGGGGAGATAAGGGATACGGAGACTATGGAGGATGCCATAGCCTTTGCAGAGACAGGCCATCTCGCCCTCGGTACCCTCCATGCGAATAACGCAAACCAGGCCATTGAGAGGATCATCAACTTCTTCCCCATCGAGAGGCATCTCCAGATATATATGCAGCTCTCACTGAATCTCAGGGCCATCATATCCCAGAGGCTCATCCCGACCGTGGATGGTAAAAGGGTTGCCGCTATAGAGATACTCCTTGACAGCCCGAGGGTGAAAGACCTTATCATGAGGGGGGAGATAGGACTTCTCAAAGAGACCATGGCCGCCTCATACAATGAAGGTATGCAGACCTTTGACCAGCACATATTTGAGCTATACAAAGCAGGGAGGATAGACTACAACAATGCGATTGCCAATGCCGATAGCCCCAATGACCTAAGGCTAAAGATAAAGATGGCAAGCCTCGAAAAAGAAGAGGCGGATAAGAAGGAGATGACGTTAAAACTGAAGATCGATAAGAAATAGATTTTAATTTCAGCTTCTACCGCAGTCTGAGGTGTCCCCTTTTAATTTTTCAAGGGCATGGGGTAGTGCGGGGAGGATAAAGGAGAGGCACTCCGTTGCCGCTTTCGGGCTTCCCGGGAGGTTTATGATGATGCTCTCGTTCCTTGTCCCCGATATACCCCTTGAGATAATCCCGTGGGGGGTGATCTTTGCACTCTCCATCCTCATAAACTCGGAAAAGCCCGGTAAATCTTTCTCTATCACGGCTCTTGTAGCCTCCGGGGTTACATCCCTTTTAGAAAGACCTGTACCCCCTGTGGTGATAACAACATCTATCTTTTTGACATCTACAAGCCTTTTTATCTCGGCCGCTATCTCCTCCATCTCATCGGGGACAATGACCGTCTCTTCAACGGAATAGTCCGCTCTAAGCATCTCCGCCAGGGCAGGTCCGCTTCTATCTTCCCTCTCCCCCTTTGCGCCTTTATCGCTAACCGTTATAATCGCCACAGTGTATCTCATTCTATAACCTCTATCTCGTCTCCGACTTTTACCTCTCCGTCTGTTAAAACCTCGGCAAAGACCCCCTCCCTCGGCATAACACAGTCGCCTACCTGGTAGAATATCGCACACCTTGTGTGACACTCCTTTCCTATCTGACTTATCTTGAGTATCACCCCATCGCCTACCTTGAGTTTTGTCCCTACCGGAAGGGAAACAAGGTCTATCCCCTCTGTGGTGAGGTTCTCTGCAAAATCCCCGTATCCTACCGTTAAGCCCATATCCCTCATCTTTTTTATGCTCTCTTCTCCAAGAAGGCTTACCTGTCTATGCATGAAACCTGCATGGCCGTCACCCTCAAGGCCAAGACCCTTTATAATCCTGCATCGCCCTATATTCTGTTTCTTCTCCCCCTTGTTCTCACTTATATTTACCGACAAAACCTTTCCTTTCATCGACACCTCACCTCAAATATCATCTTTCTTTCTTCTGAAACTTCCGCTTTTACCCCCACTTTTTTCAAGGAGATAAAAGGGTCCAAGCTCTATTGCCTTGTCTAACGCCTTGCACATATCGTATATGGTCAGGGCCGTAACCATCGCAGAGGTCATCGCCTCCATCTCAACCCCTGTTTGTCCCTTTATCTTTACCGTAGAGATGATTTCGATGGTGGAACTCTCATCTAAGAACCTGTACTCTATATCGACGTGGGTGATAGCGAGGGGGTGACAAAGGGGGATGAGGTCTGAGGTCTTCTTTGCGGCCTGAATCCCCGCAATCTTTGCAACGGTAAAGATGTCGCCCTTTGGGCCCTCCCCTTTTTTTATCTCTTTATATGTTGAAGGGGACATACTCACTGAGCCATAGGCCTTCGCCTCCCTTTCAGTCTTCGCCTTTGCCGTGACATCAACCATCCTTGCCTTTCCCTCTCTGTCTATATGTGTGAGTTTCATCGTAGCCTCATCCTCCGATCTGCCGCATACTCTTCTGACACTTCTTTATCTGCCCCATCTCCTTCTTCTTCTCCGGTTTCACCTTTACAATCCCCCTTATAAAGGATTTTACCTCTTCGTCCGTCTTCCCCTCTCTCAGAAGGGCCTTTAGGTTATACTCTGTATCTGAAAAGAGACAGGGTCTTATCATCCCGATGGATGTGAGCCTGATTCTATTACATTCGGAACATATATGGGATGAGACCGGGCTTATAAAACCTATCTTGCCCGGCCCCCCCTTTATCCTGTACATCCTCGCCGGTCCCTTCTCATGGTTTTCCGAGGGCTCAAGCTCGTATACACCCCTTATCTTCTCCTCTATCTCCCTCGAGGGGATCACCTTTGTAGAATCCCACATATCCGAATCGCCGAAGGGCATATGCTCAATAAAACGTATATGATGGTCGTATATTGTGGCCATCCTGGCGAAATCGAGGATTTCATCGTCATTGAAGCCTTTTATTATGACGGTATTTATCTTAATGGGGCTCAAACCGAACTCCATGGCCTTTTCAATGCCCCTTATCACATCTTTGAAGGCATCGACCCCTGTTATGTATGCGAACCTGTCCCTCTTCATGGTGTCAAGGCTTATGTTTACCCTCTTAAGCCCTGCCTCTTTCAGTTCCTGCATCCTCTCTGCGAGAAAGACACCGTTTGTCGTTACACTTAAATCCTCGATACCCTTTATCTTACTGATCTCCCCTATCAAGAAGACGATACCCTTCCTCGTTAGGGGCTCTCCCCCGGTAAGTCTCACCTTCTTTATCCCGAGGTCGGCACAGATCCTCACAAACCTTATAATCTCTTCATAGGAGAGCATCTCTCCGTGGGGGATATAGCCGAAATCCCCGTCTGAACAGTACTTACACTTGAGATTGCACCTGTCGGTAATAGAAATCCTTATGTAGTTTATTACCCTGTTGAACTCATCGATTAACATATTTCACACTTCCTGTATCTGTTGTATCGTATCCTCCCAGGTTAACGAGGGTGCTTTTAAATTCCTTAGACTTTAAAGACTCCATCAAGAGTTCAAATCTAAAGTCCCCCATGAACTCCTCCGCCACAATCAAGTCATACTCTTCCTCTGCAATAGGTATAAAGTCGAGGGAGAATATACGGGCTATAGAGTAAATAGCAAGACCCACATCCGCTATCGACTCTTTCACAAGCACCCCAACCGCAGTATGGGAAGATTCTTCTCTATCATAACCATTGATCATCCCCTTTTCAACCCCCATATCCTTTAAATGGATATCAAGGAGTATCCTCGTCCCTGAACCGGCCTGTCTGTTTATGAATTTTATATCGGGTCTTATCAGATCCCCTATCCCTTTGATTCCTTTAGGATTCCCCTTCTGCACAACAAGACCCTGGCTTCTTTTTGCAATGTGTATCAAGGTGAACCTTCTCCCTGGGAGGTATCTTTTAAGAGCAGGGATGTTATATACCCTTTCCTTCTCATCGAGGATGTGGGTGGTGGAGAGACTGGTGATACCTTTTCTTAGGGCCAGGATACCGCTTAAACTCCCCGTATGGTTCGATACAAGGTCTATCCTCTCATCCTTTCTCCGTAGCATATCCCTTAATATGTCGAGGGAGAGGTCGTGACTTCCTATTACATGGAGCCTGTTTTTTATCTGCCCCTTTTTAACTAAAAGCTCACATTCAACTTCCCTCTCCTCCTCATAACCCTCTATCTCTTCGGGGATATTTATAAGTCCGTCTGCCTTTGCCATCGAGGAGAAGATGCTTGCCCCTCTCGGCAGAGGAAATGCGTAGAAACGGCCGTCCTTCTCAAGGAGGTTTACCCTTATTATCTCCTCTATCCCGATGCGAGAGGGCATATGGTATGGGACATGGACCCTTACATGGTCTCTGTATAGTTTTATCCCCATTAGCCTTTCATATAAGGGGGTTATAAACGTGTTAAAACTTACAACGGCGGATACGGGATACCCCGGGATACCTACCACCGGCTTATTCTCGATCAGACCGAAAAGGGTCGGTTTCCCCGGCATCATCGAAACACCGTGAAAGAGCAAGGTCCCCATCTCTTCTATGATCTCCCCTGTATAATCCTCTTTCCCGGCGCTCGTACCTGCATTTAGGATCACAACATCGGAGCTTTGAATCGCGTCCCTCAAAATACGGACGAGGGATGCCCTGTTTCGGGCTATCTCTCTCTTATCCACTTCAAACCCCATGCTTTGAGCAAGATAAAAAAGGGTATACGTGTTGAAATCGATCAGGCGTCCCTCTTTTATCTCCTCTTCCGGCTCACAAAAGATGTCGATCAACTCTTTTCCGGTGGGTATGATAGAGATTCTCGGCCTTCTTTTTACGGAGACGGTTTTTATCCCCCCGGAGATGAGCATACCCATGTCATAGGCGGTGATACGATGGTTTGAAGGGATAAGCATATCCCCCTCAATTACATCTTCCCCTACCATCCTCACGTTCTGCCAGAGAAAGACAGGCCTCCTGATGGTGATACCCTCTTCGTTCTCCTCCACCTCCTCCACCATGATAACCGCATCGGTACCCCTTGGCAAAGGGTCTCCTGTATTCACAGGGAATGTATCTATCTGTCTTTTAAGGGTCACGGGGTTTGTAAGGTCCGCCCTGAACGTTTTCCTGTAGTCTACCGCGTAGCCGTCCATCGCAGAACATAAAAAGGGCGGGTTTGAAATTTTAGCGTATACTGCCCGGGATGTGACCCTCCCTATTCCATCTTTTGTTAATATAGCCTCTTCATCCTCGATCGGTCTTACATATTCCAATATCTTCCCTATCGCATCTCTCTTCTTCAGGGTTTTCAGGTATCTCTTCATCTCGTTCTCTTTTCTGTAATCGCTTGTATCAGTAAAATGGATGTACCTCGACTACCTCTCCCTTTTCCAGCCCCTCCTGTTCCTCCGGGATCACCACATAGCCGTCCGATTCGGCGAGAGAGGATATAACAGAGGTCTTAGAGAAGTTAGGTGTTACATAAATCGTCCTATCTATCCTTTCTATGGAGACCCTCACGTATTCTTCGACACCGTAGATCGAAGGTATATTTGTGGTGAGAATCCCGGTAACCGGCAATTTCTCCTTGCCCTCCCCTTCCCCTTTGAGTCTACTCACCAAAGGGAGGACGAACCTCACCACCACCATGATGCAGGAGACAGGATGACCGGGCAGGCCGAATACGCATCTATCCCAGAGGCTACCAAATATCACCGGTTTCCCCGGTTTTATGTTGATACCGTGTATCATTATTTTGCCTCCGAGAGCCTCTATAGCCTCGACCATGTAATCCCTTTCGCCCTTTGAACTCCCCCCTGAAATGAGGATTATATCAGAGCCCTTTGCCTTTAATATCTTATCGGCGATGTCCTCCTTTATGTCCCTTGCGATCCCTATAAAAGATACATCCACACCGTTCTCTTTCAATATGTTCGCTACGGTGTATCGGTTAATATCCCTTATCTCTCCAATGGAAGGGGTGGAATCAGCAGGGACGATCTCGTCTCCGGAGGAGATTAACGCCGCTCTTGGCCTTCTATAGACGGAAAAATTGGTTATGCCGATCGAGGATAACACCCCGAGATGGAAAGGGGATAACCTCGACCCCTTTTTTATAACCACATCCCCTTTTTTAATATCCTCCCCTTTGAAGCAAATATTTTCACCACTATAGACCCCCTTCGTCACCTCTATCGAATCCCCGGCGGTTCTTATATATTCCACCATCACAACACCATCTGCACCTTCGGGGATCATCGCCCCAGTACTTACACCGACGGAATGGCCTTCGGAGACCACGATATCCGCCTTTTTACCCATTTTTACGTGACCGTCAACAAAGAGGAAGGCAGGGGATGTCTCCTTTGCCCCGTATGTATCCGCCGCCCTCACCGCATATCCATCCACAAGGGACCTGGAAAAAGGGGGGATATCCTCCTCTGATACGATATCCTGGGCGATGATACGGCCTAACGCTTCATCGATGTGTATGTTTTCTGTCCCGGGGGATACGGGGAAATTTTTTATAATCTCAAGGGCGTCTTTTGAATTTATTGACTTTAAAAATTCCATATGCCGTATAATATAGCCTATGAGGGTCTGTAAGTCAAAATGGGATTGATGGAAACCATTTGGCAAAAGAGGGTTGTATGAAGGGGAGAATTGCCGAAATATCTGTATTTTTTCTATTTTTGATAGTAATGGCGCAACCTGCGTATCCTTCCGAGAAGGTGAGTTTTCCTGATAAAGCGTATGGGGTAGACCCGACGGAAAGATATATAATCGAATGGGAGAGGGACAAAACAAAGGAGAAGGGTTATGTCCTTTTTTTGAGACATATAAAGACCGGGGAGAGGAGAAAATTGATCGATTTTTTCGAGAAAACGGAGGTCATGTGGTCTCCTGATGGTTCCTTCTTCTCTGTGGCAGAATGGAATGGCACGTTTTTTTCAGATATATTCATCTATTCCATCCGCTCCCCCGACGATGTGATAGACCTCCAGGAGGTGATGGCGAGGTCGTTTAAGAAGATAGATTACATAAGGGAAAACGAGAATGTGGTCTTCGAGGCAATAAAATGGGTGGATAAAGACAGGATTAGGTTTAGAGTTTACGGTTCGGGGAAAAGGAATCCTGAAGGTTTTGAGAGATTTTTTGAGTATAAGGTGGGGGGTAAAGCGAGGGAGATAAAGGGGTAGTCTTACTCTACGGTAAATCCCTTTCTAAGATAAGGGATTTTCGTTTTTTGTTTGAGAATTTGTGCAAAGTGGTTTATAAATAAGCATGGTTGGTACCCTTGTAAATGTCGGCACTGTCCTTGTCGGGAGCGTAATAGGCCTTGCGATCCACGCTAAACTCCCGGAGAGGATAACAAAAATAGCGTTTCAGGCGATAGGGCTATTCACCATGTTTCTCGGTTTTATCATGGCCTCAAAAACAGGGAATTTCCTCATCATGATATTCAGTATATTGCCGGGCTCAATCATCGGGGAGCTACTCCACATAGAGAGACGCATGGAAGGTCTAAGTGAATTTATAAAGAGGAAGATAGGTTCTAAAGACAGTAACTTCTCTGAAGGTCTCGTCACATCCTTTCTATTATTCTGCATGGGCTCAATGACCATCCTCGGGGCCATAGAGGAAGGCCTCGGGGGCAAACCAAACCTCCTTATAGCCAAGGCGGTGCTCGATGGGTTCTCCTCCCTTGCCCTTGCCTCATCTTTAGGGATAGGGGTTACATTCTCCATCATACCCCTTTTCATCTATCAGGGGGGTATCACCCTATTCGCTTCAACCCTCCAGCAGGTATTCACGGAGGTACTGATAAAAGAGTTAAGTGCGGTCGGGGGACTGCTCTTGATAGGTCTCGGGATAAACCTCCTCGAAATAAAAAGGCTCCCTGTCTTAAATATGCTCCCCGCCCTTGCCATTTCGGTTTTTTTAACCTATTTCTTTAGTGTTCTCAAATAGGCCCGGGGATGACCCCTTTTTAAGCCACTCTAAAAATTTCTCCGGTATTAACGAAACCTCTCTTTTTTTGTAATTGAAACAGACCTGGCCTGTCTCTGCGATGGCTATGGTCTTCTCGTCCTTTTTTACCCTGTGGTATAACCTGAAGCTCCTCTCCGTTATTTCCCCTATGCTCGTTTCGATTAATAGCTCATCGAACAAGAAGGCCTCTCCCTTATAACTTATAGCAAGATCCGTAATGATAATCCCCGTTTCCCCATCCCCTAAGTCCGTCTCATAGAAGCCAAAGGAGTGGAATAACTCGGCCCTGGCGTTGCCAATTATCGAGATAATGGCATCGTTTCCCAGATGGCCGGCGTAATTTATATCCCTTACCTGCACCCTTGTTTTGAATCTATACCTGTATTCGGGCCTTTCTTTAAGTATTATCCTTGCCATAAACTAATGGGGCTTAATTAATTTAGCTATTTATATAATGTTCAGGTTTTTCA
>JAOAGQ010000017.1 GCA_026415675.1 Syntrophorhabdaceae bacterium | reverse complement strand
TTGTGATGGCACTCGTTAAGGTGGTCTTTCCGTGGTCTATGTGTCCGATGGTACCTATGTTCACATGGGGTTTGGTTCTTTCAAACTTTTTCTTAGCCATAGAGGACCTCCGTTTTAATTTATGGAGCCCACGACCGGAATTGAACCGGTGACCACTTCCTTACCAAGGAAGTGCTCTGCCGACTGAGCTACGCGGGCATCTGGAGCAATTTCGTAAACTCCATATATGCGGGCGACCATTTAGCCCGCTTTGTATTTTAAAGCGGGTACGGTTTAGCCCGCTTTGTATTTTAAAGCGGGTACGGTTTAGCCCGCTTTGTATTTTAAAGCGGGAAACGGGATTCGAACCCGCGACCCTCAGCTTGGAAGGCTGATGCTCTAGCCAACTGAGCTATTCCCGCATATATTTAGATAACTTATGTTGCATTACACCATAAACTCTGCATTTTTATGGTGGAGAGGGGAGGGATCGAACCTCCGAAGGCTGAGCCAACAGATTTACAGTCTGCCCCCTTTGGCCACTCGGGAACCTCTCCAAAAAAGCTGGTGATGGGACTCGAACCCGCAACCTGCTGATTACAAATCAGCTGCTCTGCCAATTGAGCTACACCAGCGAAATTATAATTATAGTACAAGATGGGCGCAAATAGCAATATTTGTTATATTATTTTTTTCGGTATGTCAAGTTAAAATGCCTGCAAATTTTTTATAATCAATATTTTAACATATTTTTTAATGGATTGGCAGTAAAAAATAACCCTTTCGTTCTATAGAGATTAAGATAAGGCTTCATCATCTTTTCAGGATTTCTATCTCCCCTTTCAGTTTTATGAGTAACAGAAGGCCAGGCAGTGCCGTTATGGCAGTTAAGAAAAAAAAGATAACCCAACCCACGGAATTTACCACATACCCTGCCGACGGTGAAACGAATACCCTTCCCAATGCCGCAATCGAGGATAGGAGCGCAAACTGGGTGGCACTGTACTTTTTGTTACAGAGGGCCATAATAAGGGCAACAAAGGCGGCAGAACCCATACCCCCTGATATATTCTCAAAGGCTATGGCAAATATCATGATGGGATAGTTCTTTCCCGCCCATGCAAGCACCATAAAAGAAAAGTTTGATACCATCTGGAGTAAACCAAAAAACAGAAGGGACCTAAATAGACCCAATCTCACCATGATGGCTCCCCCGAATAGAGCCCCCAATATGGTGGCTATCAAACCCATCCCTTTATTTATAGTCCCCACCTCTGTGGGTGAGAAACCTGCCCCTCTTAGTAAAAATGCGGTGGTAAGTGTACCGGCATAGGCGTCGCCCAGTTTGTAAAGTATGATGAGAAGGATAAATAACCATGCCTTTTTGTTTAAAAAAAAATTGACGAGGGGTCCATATACGGCCTCTTTGAGGCTTTTAGGAGCAACTGTCCCTGAATCAGGCTCTTCCCCCACGAAAGCACCGATTATCCCTATAACCATGATTAAAGCCATAAAAATATAAGTGTTATGCCACCCCATATGTTCTGACATGATAAGGGCCAGGCCCCCTCCGATAAGCATACCAATTCTATACCCTGCGATAAAAATGGCAACACCTACCCCCCGTTCAGTACTTTCCAACACATCCGTCCTGTAAGCATCTATGGCTATATCCTGAGATGCAGAGAGAAAGGCCATCATCATGGCGATAACCGCGATCAAAAAAGGTGTCTTCTGGGGGGAGATAAGGCCCATAGAAGAGATAGTTATCAACAACAGGAACTGGGTGAGGAGTATCCATCCCCTCCTTCTACCGAAAAAAGGCGGTATAAAACGGTCCATAACAGGGGACCATAGAAATTTTATTGTATAAGGTATGCCGACGAGAGAAAATACCCCTATCATTCCCAGATCAAGACCAGAAACTGTAAGCCATGCCTGTAGTGTACCGGACGAGAGGGGTAAAGGCAAACCTGACGATATCCCCAAAAATAACATAACCGCCATACGTCTTGTCGTAAAAACAGAAAGATATGGGGAGAGCCCGAATGCCTTCATATGGACCTTATCGATATTGGGTGAGGACAGTTTAACAGAATCGTATATGATAACACAATAATAGATTTGGTTTGCCGTTGTCCTTTATGACCCTAAATAACTATTGATGCAAAACCCTAAATAGTAGATGTTCACCGTATTATTCTTTACTGGCCTGCATAAGGTAATATATGTCTTACCTGCGTCTGATTAAATGCGTAGGAGATAGGGCTATACTTTTTTAAGGATGGTTAAAGGTGGTATTATAGAAAGGGTTAAACAATTTTAATCTCACAACGGTTTCTACCGTTTCTCTTTGCTTCATACAGTGCATCGTCTGCCCTTTTTAAAAGACTCTTCATATCATCTGACGGGGATAACTCAGTTATTCCGAAACTCGCCGTTATATTTCCTTTAATACCTGAAATCTTTAATCTTTCCACTTTTTGTCTTATCCTCTCCGACGCATAAAGGGCATGCTTTACGTCTGTATTGGGAAGTAGCAAAACAAACTCCTCACCGCCAATTCTTCCGAGTATATCTTCCTCCCTTATATATTTCTCTAATGTTTTGGCGAATCTTTTTAAAACAAGGTCCCCTGTTTCGTGGCCGTAGGTATCGTTTATCTTTTTAAAGTGGTCTATATCAACGATGACAAGGGAAAGGGGGAGCTTATGTCTTATGGCAAAGGATATTTCTCTTTTTAATGCCTTTTCAAAGGCACGCCTATTTAAAATCCCCGTCAGATGGTCTTTATTCATTATACGTTTTACCGTATTTAAGGCCTCTTTCAACTGAATATTCTTTTTTTCAAGCTGCCTTGTTAAATCGACGACCTCATCGTTTAGCTTTGATAGTGTTAAAACGAGCTCATTATGTGTAAGTCTGTGATGCTCGAAAATCATCACATAATGTTCTTTGTAATTCTCATGCAGTGGAAATATATAGCCCTTCAGGAACACTTCAGATTTTTCATCATTATTGAAGAGTAGATTGATTGTCAAAAAGGAATCATTCGGTAGTTTTAATTCCTTATAACCGCTTGAGAGAAAATCTTTTATGTTTTGGCCTAAAGGCTTTTTTGTAAGGCCGACCATTCTCATAAAGCCGCTGTTACAATCTACGATTTCCCCCCTCTCTTTGATCACCAATAAACCGGAATTACTTATGTTTTCAAAATAAAGGTGTATAGGTTCAGGGCAATTTTTTATTATCTCTGATAAGTTCATTAATTTTTAAACTGTTTAGCTATTTCAACCGCCTTTTTGGCATCGGGTGCATAAAAATCAGCACCAATAGTTTTGTAAATTTCAGGTATGATATTAAATGCAATACCCCCTATGATTATTTTCAAGTTGAAATCTTTAAGTTCCCTCACAGAGCTTATCAAAATTTCTGCCTTTTCTATATTAAAGGGCATGGTTACAGAAATCGCCAGTATTTTAGGCTTGGTCTTTTTTATGAGCCTTACCAGTTCCTGCTCAGGCACATTGGCACCGAGATAGTAAACATCCCATCCGTCTATCTCAAGAAAATCGGCTACAATCCTCCCTCCCAATTCGTGAAGTTCGTTCGGTGCGGACGTTACTATCGCCTTAGCGGTCTTTTTGTTTTTTGGAAAATCTTTATATATATTTGCCATAACCCTTCCAACTATGGCTGTGGCAAGATGTTCTTCTGCTACGGAAATCTTTCCTGCTTCCCAGAGATTTCCCACATCGTAAAGGGATGGTTGTACAATTTTTAGATGAAAGTATTCAATATCTTCATAGGATTTTATCAATTTTTTAGCGAATTTTAGGGCAGCTTCTGAATTTCCCTCTAATAGATATGATAGAAATTTACCCTTTTTTTCTTGCCACTTTCTTTCAAGGGGTATGACAAAATGGCTCTGTTCTTTCGACAGTTCAATCATTACATCATGTTTATCAATCAACCAATCATAGGTTCTATTTATCTCTGAAGCGGAAATGTTAGGAAGAAATTTTTTAACTGCCTTTTTCCATGTGTTTAATTCAACGGGAAAGTAGTCATATGAGAAATCATGATTGTGATAGGATTTATAAACCCACGGAACAATCTTCACAAGCATCTCAAAAAGGGAATATTTGAATACATTGACCATGAAATTTACATGATTTCTATGGTTATCATGCATCATCTGAAGAGGATTTCCCCCGAGCAGTTTAATGATGTCAGGTCTTTTTGACATCTCTTGATTAACAAACTCAAGCATGAAATCCTTTTTTTCTTCATAATGCCTTGCAGAGTTAGGGGATACGACAAGGGTCTCCTTTGCTTCTCTTATAAGATCATCCACTTTTTCTTTCATTTTATCCAAATTATAACAGAGAAAATTGAGGTGTTCAATTTTATAATGGACACAGGGACTATAATGACTTCTGATGCTAACAAGTGATATCAACTAATATCATAAAACACAGGACATTATAACTCCTTATAATCAATAGAAAATATTGTTCTACTCTCAGGATGGCCATATGATTAATGGGTTTCGTTCTTTATTTTAGGGGTATAACCTCCCTGTAGAATGGTTCTCCCAACCTCTTGACTTCCAGGATGCCAAGAAACGGCTCTTGGCATCCTGGTTGTAATCTTTAGTGTAATCTTTAGCTGCAAATACCTTGCCAATTGTAACCCTCGAGAAATTCCTCGTAAGCTTCAAGCAATAAATGTACTGCATTTTCTATTTCAAAAATAGCTTCCAATTTCTCTTCTTCTGTGGGAAAAGATTTGTTTATTGCCACCCTGATCTCCCCTTCTTCACTGACAAACATAACCGCATCATATCTTTCAAAAATCATTTTTACATATTCGTTCCAGTTCATAACCACTCCTCCTTTGTTCGTTGATTTTGTCGATAGACAATCTGTCAATGAACAATGGGCAATCTGTCAATGAACAATGGGCAATCTTTTTTTCTAATGCCCGGCAGAGGTTTAACCAGGACTAAACAATTTATTTACAATGGAAAAAATTAATGGTGGGATAATTAATTTTACATATTATATCACATTTTACATTTTTTGTCAAGAAAAAGCCCTGCCGTGTCAGCCTACTTCAAAAGAGACGGTACAATAAATTTAGATACTGCCTTAAGTGGTTTCCCTGCTCTATAATAAATATACTTTTTTTATGCTTTTAGACAAAACTGCATATTTTAATAAGAATACTTTTGATGCTAAATATGCAATTTAAAGAGGTCACAATAACCATGAACGAGCGAGCTAACAAAAAACCGAGAAGGGTTTGCACGGAGGTGAATAATAACACCTGCATTTTGAATGAACCTAAAAGCTCCCAAGCGTAAATCAAGAGAGGAAAGGAGGCTCAACCAGGAGAGGTCAAAATGAATATGAAAGATATATTAATACCATCATCTTAATTATGAATAGATTTATTGAGTTTATACAAAAAGTATTTTTATAAAAAATTTGGATTTTTCTAATTGTAAAAAAATATGACGATACAATACAATAAAAACATCAATGGTTATTGATTTTCATACCCATATTTACCCTGACGATATTGCCCTTTCAACAGTCACAGCAGTTTGTGAAAGGTCAGGTATTCATGCCTATACTGATGGCACCCTTCAAGGATTAAAGCGTTCTATGAAGGAAGCGGGTGTCGATATTTCTGTAGTTGCTGCTGTTCCAACAAAACCCAATAAGGTTGCATCTATTCAGAGATGGTTATCTTCTATTAGGCAACCTGGCATTGAACCTCTGGCAGCCATCCACCCTGATGACCCAATTAGTACTGAACAATTAAAAATACTAAAAGCGCAAGGGTTCAAAGGGTTTAAATTACACCCAGATTATCAGAATTTTTATGTAGATGACCCCAAGATGTTTCCTCTTTATGAGAAGATCGCAGATGAAGGGATGTTTATACTTTTTCATGCAGGTGTTGACCGCGGTCTACCTAACCCCATCCATGGCACACCAAAGCGCTTTGCAGCCCTTCACAGGTCCATCCCCGAACTATGTATTGTTGCCGCACATTTAGGTGGAGAAGATGTATACGAAGAAACCTTAAAATATCTCGTTGGACAGGATATCTATATGGATACATCATTTGTGTTAAGGAAAGCACCATGGACATTCCTTGAACGCATATTTAAAGAACATCCGGTTGAGCGCATCCTGTTTGCATCAGATAGTCCATGGACAGACCAGAAGGAGGAGCTCCAGTTTCTCTTAGGGCTACCATTTCTCTCTCATAGCGATAAAGAAAAAATATGTTTTTACAATGCGGCAAGCCTTTTAGGCTTAATAGTTAGAGCTTGAGATTATCAAAGAACATAACACACCCCTAAAGGCATTTAAAAATAAAGGCTTAATTTATATTCTGTAATTTGTAAGAAAAGGTTTCGTTTCAGACAAAAAGTGGATTTATAGTAGCATGGAACAGAGAAATTGCCTGCAAAACATGATAAAAACCCTGAATTAAAAGTTATCTAGGTACGTCCTCTAACGGTGGGCGTTTCAGCCATACCGCCGAAGACGATGTCAACTGGAAGTTTTTTAGCCTGCCCATTTTTGATTTGTAAGGTATACTTTAAGGAATCATCAAGGAATCATCCTTTCCATTGCGCTATATACATCCAATCTGGAAAGTCACGAGGGCTTGTAATATAAAAAATAGCACAATAGGGGAAATTATTTGTCGCCAAATCTTATGATTACAGTAAGTATAAAATGCCGGAGGCGGGGCTTGAACCCGCACAGTGCCAAGCACCACCGGATTTTGAGTCCGGCGCGTCTGCCAGTTCCACCACTCCGGCAAATAAAATGAGTACAATTTAAATATGGATGAGCATATCAAAACGAGTATGAGAAGTCAACAGCCCATCTAACCTTGTCAACCTATAAATAAAACAGAATGTTTCATGTTGACATATGTAAATCTGTTATGTTGAAATACCAGTCATGGCGAGAAGGAAGGTAAAGGAAGAGGTAAAAAAACCGGATTTTTTGGTTAAGGCCTTTGAGTATACTGTAAGGTGGATAAAGGGAAATCTAAAAATCTGTTTGATAGGGTTGATAATCTTTGTTGTTCTATTGTCAGCCACTATTTTTGGTACCATTTATATAAACAAACAGCATGATAAGGCCCAATTTGTTCTCTCTCAGGCGATCTCCGCATACAGAGAGTACGATGCTTCAGGTAGTGAAGAGGCCCTAAAAAAGGCCGAAGAGCTTTTCGGTAAAGCAGTAAACGAAAAGAGGGGGCAGGTTGCCACCATTTCAAAACTCTATCTAGGGAAGATTTATACGATAAAGGGGAAGATAGAGGAGGCAAAAAGGTTATACAGGGAAGTGATAGAGGAGGCAAAGGATTCCACGATCAAGTCCTTTGCCGAAAACGCCTTGCCCCGCTTGGAAAAGAAATAGCCCCTCTTGTATATGCATGGATATCCATCGCTTTGCCTCAAAGAGAAAGATTGATCTTAGGCATCTTATCGACCTGTCCTCCGATGTGAACCCTTTGGGCCCATCGAATAAGGCAAAGCATGGGATAAGAAAAGCCATAAAGTATCTCTCCTTTCCCCCCGATGACAATTTAACAAAACTGAAGCGTTATATAGGAAAAAGGGAGAATATAGAAGAAGACCAGTTGATATTCTCCGCAAGCATTAAGACTTTATTGTATAAGACGGTGATGGCACATAGACCTAAAAATATTGTCGTCTTCTCCCCCCTGCCAGAAACATATAAAAGAATGTTTGCCCAATATGAGAATCTCTCGCCCCCTGTAAATATCATAGTGAGCGAAGAAGGGTATAATCGTGAATCGATCTTAAAGGCGATTTTACTCGGGGATATGCTCTTTTTATCTAATCCCCATCGTTTTACTGGGGCCATAATATCGGATAGAGATTTGGCCATTGCCTTTTATGAGGCAGAGAAGCACGGAAAGCTGATTTTTATTGATGAGTCCCTAATGGATTTCACAGGTCTCCCATCACCAATCGATACCGTTATCCGTTCAAAATGGGGAATTATAGTAAAAACATTCTCTACATTTTATAGTCTATCTGGTATGCCCCTTGCGTACGGAATGGGTTCTTCAGAGATGATAAATAGCCTAAAGGCCCCCTTCATTCCTGAGGAGATTTCCTTCCTTGCCTATACGGCAGCCCTTGCTTCATTAAAGGATAAAGGGTACAGAAAGAGAACCCTCCTCTTTATAGATGGGGAGAAAAGATTTATCAAAGAAAAATTGAAGGCCATCGAGCCTGTCGAGGTGATTGATACCCCCTGTAATTTTCTGCTTATAAAGCTTTATAAGAGGGTAGACACCCTGGAGGAAAAATTCCTTGAAAGGAATATTATCGTAGAGGCGTACGGAGAGGGAGATTGGACGGTAATAAAATTCCCTGTAAAGTCCCATAAATATAATGCAGCGGTTATAAAGGCATTGAAGGCTATTCTCCTTTCATCTTGCAGCTTATAGAGATACCTTCACCGCTTCCCCTCTCAACGAAAGTCTTAAACCCCTCCTCTTTTTTCACGTAATCTAAAAAATATCTTGCCTCTCTACTCCAGCCCAGTACATTATGGGCGGCAAAACATCCGCCCTTGGTAATTCTCGGTTTAAGCTCTTTAAAATAGTTGATGTACCATTCTTTATCTGCATCGGAGAAGACGAAATCAAAGGGTCCATTAAGAACGGTTACCACTTTTCGGGCGTCTCCGTTTATCGCATCAATATAAGAAGATACCCCTGCCTTTTTAAAGTTTTCGATGGCCTGTTCGTATCGTCCCCTGTCTATCTCGATGGTTACTACCCTTCCTCCGGTCTTTGCGGCGGCCCAGGCCAGCCATATGGTTGAATGGCCCGTTGAAGTCCCTATCTCGAGGATACGGGTAAACCTGTTTTTGACGACAAAATCATGGAGTATCTTCCCATCCTGATAGGAAACGTTTAAATCGAACCATTGATCTCTCCTCTCCTCAAGAAACTTAGATACCCTCTGATCGAGGGACTTTGTTGTCATCTCCTCTTTACATAATACATAACCGGCCATACAGATGGACAGAGATAGCGATACAAAAATCTTAAGCATAAATAATCTCCCCATCCCCGTGGTTTTACCTTTAGTTTCAATACGTACCATCTTTCTTTAGAGCCTCCTTGTCCTTATTTCACGTCTACGCTGTGTTGGGAAGGTGATATAGACTGTAGTTCCCTCTCCTTTAGTTGATGAAACCTCTATATTGCCCTTGTGGACCTCCAAAATCCTCTTCGCTAGGGTTAACCCCAATCCAAGATTATCGAATTTTGTGGTGAAGAACGGGTTAAATATATGGGGTAGATGCTTTTGAGAGATACCTTCACCGTTATCTTTCACATAGAACGACACCAGATGGTTTTCAATCTTTCCCTCTATCCTTACTTCACCACCGTTCTTTAAAGACTCAAGGCTATTCTGTACTATAATGAGGAGGGCCTTTGTTATAAGAGAGAGGTCACAGTAGACGGTCTCCCCTAGGAGGCTTTTTTCGTCGGGGAAGATGATCTTCTCTTCCATCCCTTTGGGAAATTTGGATAAACCATCCTTTAATCCTTTTAATATCTCGGACAGTGTGGTTGCACCGTATACTGGGGCCTGTATCCTTGTAAATTCCGCCAGCCTGTCGATTATATATTCGAGACGCCTCGCCTCATTGTGTATGATATTCGTGTACCTCATATAATCTTCCCTTGATAGTTGCTCCTTTGCAAGCCTTAAGGCAAATCCTCCTATCGACACAATGGGATTTCTTATATGGTGGGATATCTGGTCTGTTATCGTTCCAAGGCCAACGAAACTTTCCTGTTGCTCGCAGGCCTTTTCCATCTCCTTAAACCTCGTTATATCGTGCATGGTGAAGATCATAAGGCTCGTATTGGATGGATCATCTCTATACATGGCCGTTGAGAGATAGACAAAAGGACGGCACCCGTTTTTCCCTAGAAGCATCGCTTCCCCCTCAAAACCCCCGTCTTTTTTTGTTATGTTTATTATGTTTTTGAGAAATATATCCCTGTCCTCGGGCATAAAAATAGTCTCGATGGGTTGACCGATGAGGGATTCTTTTTTGTGTTTCAGTAATTTCAACACAAGGTTATTGACAAAACAGATAGTGGCTTTCTCATCTGTCAGTATCACCCCTGTCTTTATGATTTCTATGAGTCTCTCCGTTAACCCGTAGGATAATAATATAGATCCACCGTTTTCTTCGACTTCTCTCATGATAACCCTCCTTCTGGTGTGAAACCATTGGGTAATGGTGATAGATATTTAATACCATCAACAGGGATGATCATCAACATATTGTATCCAGAATTTTAATTTAGCCTCTTCCTGAATCTGACGGAGCTTAACGTAAAGATTAAAAATCCCAGCAAAAAAAGCATTGCCATTTCGGTCCAAAGGATATCAAAGCCATTACCCTTTAAAAATATTCCCCTCACAATCACAAGGAAATACCGCAAGGGGTTAAGGTATGTAAGATACTGGAATACTTGGGGCATATTCTCAATGGGGGTGGCGAAGCCCGACAGAAGTATGGCGGGCTGGAAAAACAAAAATGTAGCCATAATGGCCTGTTGCTGGGTCTTTGCGAGGGTTGATATGAATAGTCCGATCCCGAGGGTGGATAGGAGGTATATGGCGGTGCAGAGGGCAAGGAGTAAAAAGCTCCCCCTGATAGGTATGTTGAACCAGAAGAGCCCTACGATGGTTACGAGAATCATATCGAAAAAGCAGATTAATGCTGGGGGTATGGTCTTTCCCACGATCAATTCAACAGGTTTTATAGGGGTCACCATCAACTGTTCAATGGTACCTACCTCTCTTTCCCTTACTATGGACATGGAAGTAACGATTAGGCTTGTCAGCATCACAATAAGGGATATGACCCCGGGTACCATGTAGTTTTTGCTTCTCAGGTCGGGGTTATACCAGATACGGGTTCTAAAGGGGCTTTTATCCGTTCCTCCTTTTGGGGATCCGTACTTTTTGAGAACGGAATGTACGTATCCCGTTGCTATCATGGCCGTATTTGAATCGGTTCCATCCATCAAAACCTGTATCTCAGAAGGGATACCCTTTCTTAGACGTTCTGAGAATCCCTTTTCTATCTCTATCACACAGAGTGTTTTACCCTTATCGAGAAGGGGGATAACCTCTCTATCCTCTGTAAGGTTTGCCTTAACAGAGAAGTAACCGGATGATGTGAATCTCCTTATAATCTCCCTGCTTTCGGAAGACCTGTCAAAATCTATAACAACGGTCGAAACAGAGTTTACATCAAAGGTAGCTGCATAACCGAGGACAAAGACCTGGATCACCGGTACGATAAAGAGAAAGGCCCTCATCCTCCTGTCCCTTAAAAGCTGGATGAACTCTTTTATAACGAGATGCCTAATCCTCTCCCCCATATCAACCTATCCATTTTTTCAATTTTTTTACCGCCAGAAAAAAGACAATAAGACCGTAAAGGGAAAGAAGGGCTGTTTCCCAGAGGAGGTCTTCGATGGTGACCCCCTTTAAAAAGATACCTTTAAGTATAGTGACGAAATACCTCGCAGGTATGGCGAGGGTGAATATCTGGAGGATCTTCGGCATGTTAGATATGCTGAAGATGAAACCTGATAGTAGAAAGGCAGGTAAAAAAGTGGTGAGCATGGCTATCTGACTCGCTATGGTCTGGTTCTTGGCGACGATGGAGATGAGTATGCCAAAACTCAAGCCCCCAAAAAGGAATATAGAGGAGAGTAAAAAAAGTAAAACCGGATCCCCCTTCAAGGGTACACCGAAAAGAAACGTGCTCATAAGCACGGCAAACACCGTATCGGCGAAACCTATGATAAAATACGGGATGAGCTTACCCAGCACCAGTTCTGATGGTTTTACAGGGGTTGAGAGGAGTTGTTCCATGCTCCCCCTGTCCCACTCTTTTGACACGGTAAGGGATGTTAAAAGTGCCACGATCACCGCCATTATCACAGCGATGAGACCGGGGATGATGAAGTTTCTCGACCTCATCTCCCTGTTGTACCATATCCGTGTTTTGACCTGGATCAAAGGGCCCTCTTTCGAAAGAGGGTATAACCTTCTCGTATACCTTTCTTCGATGGCAGAGACGTACCCTAAGGCGATGGTGGCGATATTCGAATTGCTTCCGTCGATGATGATCTCAACCGATGGTAAGCCCCCTTTTCTTATCGTTTTTGAGAAGTCATCGGGGATGATGATCCCTGCCTTTGCATCTCCGCGATCGATATACCCATCCACATCGTTATAGCTTTCCGTATAGGAGATTATGGTAAAATACCCCGATTTTGAAAATCCCTCTATCAGTTCCCTGCTCAAGCTACTCTTATCTCTGTCACATACGACCGTTTCTATATTTTCAACGTCAAATGTGACGGCGTATCCGTAGATAAAAAGGAGTATGGCAGGGAGGAGGAAGGCCATTGCGAGACTTAAAGGGTCTCTCTTTATGTGGATGAACTCCTTTTTTACGATCCCTTTTAACCTCATAAGATTCACGGTATCACCCTTTATTCCCTTCCCTCAACGAGGGTTACGAACACATCCTCAAGGGAGGGGGGTACTTTTTCAATCCCTTTTATTGTAAGGCCTGCATTTTTTAAGATTCGCCCTATCTCGTCTTGACAGGATTCATAGGATTCGAGGGATACATGAACGGTTTCGCCGTGAAGGGAGGCTTCAAGGCCCGCATCTCTTAAAATATCCATAGCCACAAAGGGTTGATCCACCAAAAGCTCCGCAATGTCGAACTTCATGTAGGAGCTTCTTAATTCAGATGGTGTCCCTTCGGCTATAATCTTCCCTCTATGTATTAACACGAGTCTATGGCAGTTATCCGCCTCGTCCATATAATGGGTTGTCACAAACACTGTTTTGCCCTCCCCTGCCATTTCTTCGATGAGTCTCCAGAAATTTCTCCTTGAGAGGGGGTCAACCCCTGAGGTAGGTTCATCGAGAAAGATGATGGGGGGTTCATGGAGTATCGCGCATCCCAGGGCGAGTCTCTGCTTTAAACCCCCTGCCAGCGTCTTTACGGGATGGTCTTTCTTCTCCTCTATCTGGGCCATATTAAGGACCCATGCCTTCCTCTGTTTCTTTTTGTTTCTCGGTACGTTATAAATACCGCTGAAGAAGTCTATGTTCTCCATAACGGTCAACTCTTCGTATAAAGAGAACCTCTGGGACATATAACCTATGTTCATTTTTATCTCTTCAGGCTCAGTCCATATATCGAAACCCCCGACCGTTCCGGAACCTGAAGAAGGCATGATCAATCCGCAGAGCATCTTGATGGTGGTAGACTTTCCCGCGCCGTTAGGCCCTAAAAAACCGAATATCTCTCCCCTTCTCACCTTGAGGTCTATGCGATCCACAGCGGTGAAATCACCGAATTTTTTTGTAAGCCCTTTGATTTCAACGGCATATTCATCCACCATAGAGCCCTTTACCGGATCCTTTTTATAAACACATCCTCAAGGGAAGGGATCACCTCCCTTGAACCTTTAATCTCGAAGCGGTAAGACCTCAGCATATCCAGAATTGAATCCATCTGTTCTTTTTCTTTAAGGCCTATATGGAGTCTGTCCCCGTATACGGTCACCATATCCACATATTCATTCCTAAGAAGTATATCCCTTGCCCTTGAAGTCTCGGAGAGAACAACCTCAACCATTGAAATCCCGAGGGAACTCCTTATATTATTTGGCCTGTCGAGCATAGGCATCTCCCCTCTGTATATGAGACCAATCCTCGTACACCTCTCCGCCTCATCAAGGTAGGCCGTTGAGAGGACGATCGTCATCCCTTGATTTCTGAGTCCGTATAGAATGCGCCAGAAGTCTCTCCTCGATAGGGGGTCTACCCCTGCCGTGGGTTCATCCAGTATGAGGATATCCGGTCTGTGGATTAAGGCACAGGTGAGGCCGAGTTTCTGTTTCATCCCTCCTGAAAGATGTCCTGCCAGTCTTTTCTTAAACGGGTAGAGTCCACTGAAATCGAGAAGCTCCTCCATCCTCCTCTTTCTCTCTTTGCGGTCCACGCCGTATAAATCACAATAGAACTCCATATTTTCTTCAACCGTCAGGTCTTCATACAGGCCAAATCTCTGGGACATATACCCTATGGACTCTCTGACCTTTTCCGGGTATCTTCCGACAGAAACACCAAAGACCATAACCTCTCCAGAGGTAGGCAGGAGGATTCCCATAAGAAGCCGCAGTATAGTCGTTTTCCCTGCCCCATCGGGACCCACTATACCGAAGAGCTCGGCCTTTGTTACAGAAAAGGATAGATTTTTTATAGCGGTATACCCCCCAAAGTTCTTTGTAATCCCTTTGACCTCTATCGCTATGTCCTGATCCATGATGTTTTTAATGTAGAGCTATCCTCACATTTGCAGGCATACCCGGTTTCAATTCCCCGTTCTCATTTTTTATACTCACCTTTACGGAGAAGACGAGCTTTACCCTCTCCTCCTCTGTCTGAACCATCTTTGGTGTAAACTCCGCTTCAGAGGAGATATATGTCACCCTTCCTTCATAGACCTTGTTTTTAAATGTGTCTACGGAAACGAATGCCCTCTGGTTCAGCTTTATAAGTCCCAGCTTCTCCTCTTTCACGTGTACCTTTACCCACGGCCTCTCTATGTCCCCTATGGTTACAACAGGTGCCCCTGCCTGTATTATCTCCCCTTCCTCAACGTACTTTTTGAGAACCACACCATCGATGGGGGCATATATGGTTGTATCCCTTAACCTCTCCTCTGCCGCGGAAAGGGCAGCCCTGGCCTGCTCAACACGGAGATAGGCTGCCTCTATAACCTCTTTTCTCATCCCCTCTTTTACAAGACTTAAAGCCTCCAGGGCCTTCTCATATAATGCGGACTTTGCACTGTATATGCTTTTTATTTCGTCAAACTTCGATTGGGGTATGGCCCCGTTATTAAACAGTACCTCCGCCCTTTCAAAGTCTCTTTTTGCCTTTATGAGTTCGGCCTCTGATGCCTTGAGGTTAGCTGTGGCCTGCTCGATCTCCTGGATACGAAAACCTGCCTTAAGTTCTTCATGCCTTACCTTTGCCTCTTGAAAGATAGCCTTCTGTTGCATGACAAAGGAGGCGATCTCTCTGTTCTCCAATTTTGCGATTATATCCCCTTTTTTTACATACATGCCCTCATCCACATATCTACCGAGGATCCTCCCCGGTATTTTGAAACCGACATTCACCTCTGTAACCTCAATATTTCCGTAAAGAAGCATTGATTTTGGGGTATCCGCTACCCTGTCTCTTTTCGCCAAAAATACCCCACACACTATTGAGAGTCCAATCACAAGTAAAATGATAACCCTTTTTCTCATCCTATTACCCCCCTGGGACCACATCATCTCCCCTGACCTTTCTCAAATATGCCCTTGCTACCTCTAGATCGAATAGGGACTGAAAAAAATCCGCCTCGGCCCTCAACAGTACCGTCCTTGCGTCGAGGACATCCTGTGTTGTCCCCGTCCCTACATGATATTTCAACTCCTCAATCCTCAAATTCTCTTTTGCGGCCCCAATCGCCTTTTCTGTCACATCGATTCTCATTATGGCGTTTTCAATGCGAAGTTGGGCATCCCTCACCTCTTTTATGATGTTTAACCGCAACTCCCTCTCCTCTTCTTTTATCTTTTCGAGTTCTACCGCTTCCCTGCCAACCTCCGCTTTTATTGAGCCCCCATCCAATAAAGGCATGGCGACCCTTATCCCGTATGAGGAGTTTTCCCTAGGTCTTGTATCAAATCCCGAGAGGCCGCCGTATTCCCCTACGGCAAAGACACTCGGCAACCTCAAACTCTTTGCCATCTTTAGACGCTCCTCGGCCACCGTGATTTTTTTCTTAACCATCCTGTAGTCGGGCCTTTGCAGAAAGGCGGTCCTGATATTTTCCTCAAGGTTAGGAGGTGTAAAATTGGATGTTCCCATCGCCTCCTCTATGGCTATACCTATATCGTTGTCCTCCAGACCCATCATGGTTTTTAGAAGTTCATAGGCCGAGGAGATGCTATTTCTGATCATGAGCCTCCCCTCTTTTACATGGGCGAGTTCAACCTCCGTTTTCAACAAATCGAGTTTAGAGGCATTACCTGTTGTGAGGTGATGTTCGACGTTTCTCCACAATAACTCTATCTGTTTAACAGAGGCATCATGGGCATCATAGAGTTTTTCGAGGTGCCCAATCTTGTAATATAGGCTCGACAGGTTGAAGATGAGTTCCTGCCTTGTCATGTCGTATTTCTCTCCGGCTATCTCTCTGTTTATCTCTGCGATGTTTAAAGCGGTCATGAGTCTTCCCCCCATAAATAGGGGAAATCGGAATGCCAATCCCACATTCCACACCTCCCTCCTGAAGACGGGGAAGTCTGTGTTGGGGCCTACGGGGGGTTCGATAACAAAAGGGGTTAGAGGGGTACCGTAGCGGTGCCTCATTATACCTCCAGTTATATCGAGCTTTGGCATATTCTCCGCCCTCGCCCTCTCAACTTCATAGCCGTTTTTTGCTATCTCCTTTTTTGCCATCAAAAGTTTTGGGTTATGTTTTAGCCCGTACTCTATGATCATGGGCAGGGTGTATCGGACGGTATTCTTAGATTGAGTGAAACCCATCTCTGTTTTATTATTGAGGTCAACCTCTATGGGATTTTCACCGAAGGAGAGGGTAAACGAAATAAACGAAACGATAAAGACCGAGCAAAGATATATGACCCTTTTTCCTTTTCCCATGTCACTCCCCTCCAATTGATAGAAAAAATGGCTGAAAGCCTTTTATAGAGAAGGTGGTAATATGTTCGACTTTTTCCCTTAAGTAACCCTCCCTCTTCCTCCGATGTCCCTGCAGTAGTCCCTGAAGTTATTCACCCCTATAAAGAATTCCCTCATCATAAGTACCCAGTAGTATTGGCCTTTTTCTGTAAGGCGAAGTACGCTCCCCTGCCTTTTTATCCCCCCTACGAGACGGAAAAAAAGAATTTCTGGGAAGAGGTAATAAAAGGGGTTTACCTTATGCTTTAATTTTAGCTCCACCAAATCAAGGCTTAAACCAAAGAGTTTCATAAGGAGGTCATACCTTAGGCGCTCTTTTAATGTAAACTCCTTCTTTGCGGCGATGGGGATCCTCCCCTGCCTGATCTCGTTTATATAATCCCTTATGTCGAAGGTATTCGCATAGGCACAACCCCCTAGATACCCTATGGAGCCACTTCCCAGTCCTGCGTATTCATCGTAATGGACAACATATTCATCTATCATTTTATTTGTCCTTGAAAAACACCAGGCGGTACTGGGCTTATACATATCCTTTAAGGTTGACATAATGGTTGAGTAGAGTCTATTCCCCCTTTCGTAGTTTACAACGCCCAGTTTTTTCCTCATCATCTCCTGGGTATAGGTGGAGACCATGAGTGGGTAATAGGTAATCTGGTCTATCTGAAGGGACAGAAGGATATGAAGGTCGTTCTCAAGCATCTTTAAGGTCTGGGTTGGGAAGTTGAAGATCATATCCGCATTTAAGGTATCGAAGATGCCCTGGGTCCTTTTCAGTCTTTCCCCGATCTCCCTACCGCTTCCGTATTTATGGTATCTTTCAACGGATTTTAGGATACCATCGTCAAAGGTCTGTACCCCCACGGAAAGTCTGTTCACACCCATCTCTTTAAGCTGTCCGATGTTTTCTTCTGTGAGGTGATTGGGGTTTGTTTCAACGGAAATTTCTTTTATCGGGTATAGTTCCCTTGTAAAAAGGACCGTCCTTTTTAGTTCATCCATGAGTACCGTTGGGGTCCCCCCACCTACATAGAGGGCTTGAAAATCATAACCCCTCTCCTTATACATGGAGATCTCCCTCCGGAGGGCATCGTAGTACCCCCTGCATAGATCCTCCTTGAAAACAACCCTGTTGAACGAACAGTAAGGACATAGTTCCTCACAGAAGGGGATGTGGAGGTAAAGCAAGGTTGGCACATTTTTTGTCCTCTCCGGGAGGGTAAGGTCATTGGATGGGGCAAACTTTACATAGTCTTCGTTCTTCTTTCTCGCATACCAGGTTATAAAATTCTCAATGAGCATAGAGCCTTATTCTATTGCAGAACAGGGGTTTTTGTCAAAGACATCCCCCTTATAAACATCGCAAACATAAGGTCGGCTTTACTTTACACCCCGGCTCTGCTAAAATAGCAGACCAGATGCGAATCTTCAAAATATTATTACTTTTTTTCCCCGTTTTAATCCTGTTCTCCTGTAACGAAAGGAGGGCGGTATCGATCTACGAAGAGAAAGGGAAACCTGCATTCGGCGATACGATCATCACAGGTTCCATCGGTGAACCATCGAACCTCATACCCATCCTTGCCTCTGACAGCCCTTCCCATGAGGTGGCATCTTACATATATAACGGCCTTGTGAAGTACGATAAGAACCTGAATATCGTGGGCAGTCTTGCCGAATCCTGGGATATATCGAAGGATAACCTTACAATCACATTCCATCTTAGAAAGGGCGTCAGATGGCACGACGGTACACCCTTTACAGCCCATGATGTGATGTATACGTACAAAGTGATAGTGGACCCAAAGACACCTACGGCATACTCAGGGGATTTCCTCCTTGTAAAGGAGGCAAAGGTACTCGACGACTATACCTTCAGGGTCACATACGGTAGGCCCTTTGCATCTGCACTAATCAGTTGGGGCACTGCGGTTATGCCCAGGCATCTCTTGGAAGGAAAGGATATCTCCTCCTCCCCCCTTATGAGAAGGCCTATCGGAACCGGGCCATTTAAGTTCAAAGAATGGATAACAGGGGACAGGGTTGTCCTTACCTACAACAGTGATTACTTTGAAGGGAGGCCTTATATAGACCGTTATATCATGAGGATAATCCCCGATAGTGCCACCATGTTTCTTGAACTTAAGCAGTACGGAATAGACATGATGGGGTTAACGCCCGTACAGTTTGTGAGGCAGACAGACTACGATAAATTCAAAAAATCGTTTAATAAATACCAGTTCCTCTCCTTTGGATATGTCTATCTCGGCTATAATTTAAAACACCCGTTTTTTAAGGACAAAAGGGTAAGACAGGCGATAAGTTATGCCATCGACAAAAGGGAGATCATAGAGGGTGTTCTCTTCAATCAGGGTGTTGAGGCAACAGGCCCTTTCAAGCCCGATATGTGGGCTTATAACGGCAATGTTAAAAGATATGAATATAATAAGGAAAAGGCCCGGGCCCTTCTCGAGGAGGCAGGTTTTACAAAAAGAAAGGATGGGATACTCGAGAAAAAAGGCGAGCCCTTTGAGTTCACCGTCCTTGTAAATCAGGGGAATACGGTACGTATCCAGTGTGCTGAACTGATTCAGAAGAGGCTTTCGGAGATAGGGATCAAAGTAAAAATACGGGTGATAGAATGGGCAAGCCTGATAAACGAGTTCATAGACAAGAGGAATTTTGAGGCTGTGATACTGGGCTGGTCAATCCCCCAGGATCCCGACATCTTCGATATATGGCATTCATCAAAACAGGGTAAAAAAGAGTTGAACTTCATCTCATATGAAAACCCCGAGGTGGATGAACTCCTCGTCAGGGCGCGACATACCCTTGACAGGGAGATCAGGAAGAGATGCTATTTCCGGATCCAGGAGATACTCGCCGAGGAACAGCCGTACACCTTTCTCTTCATCCCTTACGCGAATATTGCCATCCATAAAAGATTCAAGGGGATTGAACCTGGGCCTGCAGGGCTTATGTACAATTTCAAAGACTGGTATGTGCCGGAGGCACAGAGGAGGTACAAGACGAATGCTACGTTATCTCCTTAAGCGCCTTTTCTTTATGATACCGATGCTGCTCGGTATTACCCTCGTCTCCTTTCTTGTGATCCATCTTACCCCGGGGGAACCGGGGGTACTCGATGTGGAGATGAACCCCAAGGTGACAAAAGAGGTGAGGGAAAGGATAAGGGCATTTTACGGCCTTGACAAGCCCCTCCATATCCAGTACTGGATGTGGTTGAAGAGGATAGTGAAGCTCGATTTCGGCGTCTCTTTTTCTACGGACAGAAGACCTGTGATCGACAAAATAAAGGAGAGGTTACCCATCACAATCGGGATAAACCTCATCTCCATGTTTCTTATCTTTGTGATAGGTATACCCATAGGTATATACTGCGCAAGGTATAAGGATACGATCCTCGATAAGGGGTTCACCGCTTTTGTCTTCGCGGGGTATGCCGCCCCTACGTTCTGGGTTGCCCTGCTCCTTATGATGTTTTTCGGTGTATATCTCGATATCCTTCCTATTTCAGGGCTTAAATCTTTCAACTACGATGAGTTTACCCCTTTTGGAAAGGCGATGGATCTCGCAAAACATCTCATCATGCCCATCTTTATATCCGCTTTTGGCGGTCTTGCCGGTATATCCCGTTATATGAAGAACAGTCTTCTCGAGGTGTTAAGACAGGAGTATATCACAACCGCCTATGCAAAGGGTCTGCCCGAACATGTCGTATTGAAGAGACATGCATTGAGAAATGCCCTTCTCCCCGTGATCACGATACTGGGGCTATCTGTGCCGGGGTTGATAGGGGGAAGTGTGATCTTCGAGAGCATATTCTCGATACCCGGTATGGGGCAACTCTTCTACATGTCTGTGATGGCAAGGGACTACCCCACGATCATGGGTATCCTCGTAATGGGTGCCTTTCTTACCCTTCTCGGCAACCTGCTTGCGGATATCATGTATGCCCTGGCCGATCCTAGGATAAGGATAGGCGTAGGATAAACTAAAGATAGATTGGTTCCCCTTTTTTTCTCCATTATGAAATCGTTCTGTAAAAGTTTAGAGTCCTTAAGTTTATAAATTAATAGATTTTCCATACCATGAGTGTTAATCTAACGTATAGCTTGTCTATCAATTTTTATATGGGGAGGGCAGGGTATGGAAAAACATATAGAAAAAATAAGTAAAGGGATAGAAACGGGCCTACTAATAATTATGTTTTTAGTTATTGCCATCGTAATAGCCACACCCAGAAACGCCTTTTCCTACGGGAGACAAGATTATGAAATATTGGGCATAAAAATTTCAAGTGGAGGCCAATTTATTGAAAATAAGGGACAAACACATGGAGATGTGTCTTTTTATGCAAAGACATCAAAAGGTAACGCTCATATAACAACACAAGGCGAGATTGTCTATGGTATTGCCCACAAATATGGGGAAGATAAGGTTTTTTTGACATCAGTCAGAGAGGTGTTTATAAAGGGTAACCCTCCTTCCATAAAGGGCGAGAGGCCCTTGGATACAAAGATTCAGTACATGACTGGGAGAGAACAGTCCCGATGGCTAAGGGATGTGAAATCCTATAACTCTATAGATCTGTTAGGGGTATACGATGGGGTTGATATAACAGTAAAAACATACGGTTCAACTGTTGAGAAGGTTTTCCGGGTAAAACCTTTTTCTGACCCCTCTATCATAAGGATGGCCCTGGAAGGTCTCGAAGGCCTAAATATAAGGGCAACGGGAGAACTGGAAATGATAACCCCGGCGGGAAAGATAGTCTTTACGAGGCCTGTTGCCTATCAATACATAGATGGTGTGAAAAGGGAGGTGGAAGTCTCCTATAAAGTAATGGAAGAAGCTCCCTGTGGCATACAGAAAGACACATCCTGTGGAGGGGGGCGTCTTGCCTATGGATTTTCCCTCGCAAAATATGACCCATCCTATGAACTTACCATAGATCCATTAATTGCATCCACTTTCTATGGCGGCTCAGATTGGGAACAGGCCAATGCGATTGCCATTGACCCCTCGGGAAATGTCTTTGTCGGGGGCTATACCTCTTCTATAGATTTTCCTGTTACACCAGGTACATACAGCAACACAAAGATGGGAAAGAAAGAGGCCTTTATCGCAAAATTTAATAAAAACCTCGATACCCTTCTCGCATCCACCTTTTTTGGGGGGACAAACACATTCAGTGATGTGGATGAAGTAAACGATATTGCCATAGATGCCTCTGGAAATGTGTATGTAACAGGTAGAACAAACTCAGGTGATTTTCCCTACACACCTGGTGCCTATAAGACGAGGGAGGATTACAACGACGTTTTTGTTGCGAGGTTTGACAATCAACTCTCCACCATGGTCTCGGCAGGTATAGGAAGTTATTCAAGCTCTTATCCATCATCCATAGCCCTTGATGCCTCAGGCAACATATATATAAGCGGTTATACGTATTGTAATGGGTTTCCCGTTACCCAGGGTGCCCTTGCATCATCCTGTTATGACGGAAACGCCGATGTATTTGTGGCGAAGCTTGACCCAAGCCTTTCTACACTTTTGGCTTCTGCCATATTCGGTGGCAGCTCATATGACTACGGACGTTCCCTTGCCATAGATGCCTCAGGTTATGTATATATGACGGGGAGGACAAATTCCACCGATTTTCCGTCGGTCAGTAACACTCTCGCAGGCGGAGATGATGCCTTTGTCGTCAGGCTGAAAGGTGATTTAAGTGGCATCGTTAACGCCCGATATATCGGAGGTTCGGGGTACGATGCCGGTTATGGAATCGCCATCGATGCTTCCGGTAATATTTTTGTGGCAGGGCAGACAAAATCATCTAACTTCCCTACCACCCAGGGGGCATACAGTAGAACTATAAAAGACACCATGTTCGGAGACATTTTTATAACAAAATATGCAAAGGATCTATCGTCTATCGTTGCATCCACATACCTTGGCGGTTCGGCAGGGGATTATCTTGCAGGGACGGCGGGTGATTTTTCGAGCGTAATGGCCGTGAATGGAAAAGGGGAGGTGTATGTCGTTGGGAGAACCCTATCTTCCGATTTTCCCACCACACCCATTTCATATGCAAAAAACTTAAACGGCTATTCCTCTGACTGTTTTGCAGCGAAACTCGATAACAACCTATCTATACTTCTTGCCTCTACATACCTTGGAGGCACATCAAATGATTACGCTTATGCGATGACCGTTGATCCCTCGGGTAACCTGTACATAACAGGCATGACATACTCCTTAGATTTTCCCGTTACACCAGGTGCATACAGAACAGTGTATGATGGAAGCAAGGATAACCCGAATATTTTTATATCAAAATTCGACAAAAATCTGTCCACAGTCGGTAAGCCCGAAATATCCGTTTTGCCTTCTTCGTTGAATTTCGGAGGAATCCTGAAAGGAACCACTTCCGCCATCAAAACCGTGATTATCAACAATAATGGCACAGACTACCTGAACATCGGTAAAATTACCATAAGTGGAATAAACCCAACGGATTTCGGCATTGTAAGCGATCCATGTTCAGAACAACAGATCGATCCATCGGGAAACTGTTCAATCTTCATATCCTTTTCTCCAGCCCAAAAAGGGGTTAAGGGGGCAACACTCAATATCCCATCGAATGATAGTAAGAGCCCGTCAATCTCTATACCTTTGACAGGAGAGGGCCTTTCCTTTACCGTAATCTCATACGATGGAAATCTCGTGGGGTTTCAAAAAGTTGTGGATGTAGGAAATACCCCGACTCTTTTCCAAGTCAGTGAAGCCATAGACTTTACATTAAGCGAAGTGAATACCGCTTCGGCAATGGCGATAAAATTTTTCTCCCTTCCCGAAGAACAGGAGGTATATTTTGTAAAAGATAACAGGTGGCTTCAGGTGTATCCTTCAAACGAGACATCGGGTTTAATAAATTTGGCCCTTCAAAAAGAGTCAGGGCTTGTAACGTTTACCATACTCGATAATTCTGATGTAGACCGTGACGGTAACATGGGTTCTTTAACAGGCACTATCGTCTTCGGTAGCCATTATATAACCCTCTCAAAGGGATGGAATTTCATATCTTTGCCTTTCACGCCTGCCGAGCCCTCCCCTGATACGATTTTTAAATACACGATGAATGATTTAGTGGTGGTATGGGGTTATGATAACGAGAGGAAAGCCTGGGCGAGCTACAGACCGCTTGGAAGTTCCAATACCCTTAAGACGGTAGAGCCATTGAAGGGCTATTGGATATACGCGAAAAATGATCTAACCATATATCTTTCCGCCTCAAAATACTGCGAACCTCAAATGGTTTACCCTGGATGGAACCTCATTGGATATGAAAAGAGAGCAGAAAACGATGTTGCCGGCATTTTATCTTTAAACACCTCAAAAAACTGGAAGGTAATATGGAACTGGACTGGAGGCAATTGGAAGGCTCTCATAAATCCGGACGGAACAGCCGGGGTTGAACTTTTAACCTCAATCCAACCTGGGAAAGCTTACTGGGTGAAGATAGAAGGGGACAAAAAGATAGAGGTAGGCCCCTCAGGGGGTGTGCTCGATGTAGGGGGCGTATCCATAAACGTTCCTGCTGGGTCATTCTCTAAAACAAGTACCGTTGAAGTTTTTTCGGTTCCCGAAAACCTTCTCGGAGGGAACCTCGCAAGCGGGGCATACCAGATATCGGGGATCCCTTCGGGATTTAAGGAGCCCATTGAGGTTAGAATTAAACCGGATAGATCAACAACAGGAGAAATTTATTTTAAAGTTAGACTGGATTTGTATGATAAGAACACCGGCGAAACAACCACCCTTTATGACTATATAGAAACGCAGGAACAGGGTGGCTTTCTCGTGGGTCGAATATCTCCCCTATCGGCCCTTAATAATCAGTTTCTACGGGAACCATTATCGTACGATTCCTCTGTACGCATGCCTTCAGACCATGCGGATGTGGAATTCGTAAAAGAACTCCATGCAACAATTGCAGCTAAGGATAAAATATCAACCGTTACATGCCCGAGCGGTAACTTTGTCGTTAAATGGCCCGATAAGCCCTTTGGAAACTGTGATATGTGTTCATATCTGGAATCGGCACTGAAAAAATACAAAGATATGGGATTCGATGTATCGCCGAGAACCAGATGGCCCATTGAGGTATTTATCGAAGATATTGACGATGAAGGCGGCCACCATACATCTCCTTGGGGTATACAGTACGACTGGATGAACTTTAGGGCGCAGAGAATAAGAAATGGGGAATGCAATATGTTAAAGGCTACTATTTCCCACGAATTACTCCACCTTGTCCAGGGTCTATACAGTCAGAGAGGTATATTGGCCACCTCATTTACGACGGATCCTTACCTTTGGATCTGGGAGGCAACGTCTGCATGGGCCGAAGAACTACTCATGGATAACCCGAACGCGTATGTGCCATCTATTTTCGGCGAATATATGGAAGAGGCTATGGTATTCCCCCCACCCCCCGATATTATTAATGCGAGGAAGAAGACGGCCCACCACGGATATGGTCTTGCTTCCCTTATAAAGTATCTGACTAAAAATTATTTTGGAAAGCCCGACTATATCGTTTCACTCTATAACAATATAAAGGCTGGCAAGTCAGCAACTGAGGCCTTCTTCAATGCCATGGCGAACTCGGGCACATCAATGTCTCCCGATCCAAAGGAATGGTGGACGCATTATGTACAATCCCTTGTGATGGGACTGGTCTATGGTATACCAAGTAACACATTCAACGGTGGAGGCCCCTTCGGTGTTTTAAGGTTGGATATAGATTCGGTAAATAGCGCTTATAGTATACCTGCATATTACCCAGATCTCTCCGCAAGGGTATTTCGCATAGTGCTATCTCACAATTTTCAGCCTAACGAAAGCCTGAAGGTATCGGTCTCAAACCCATCGGGTTATAGTGGACTCACGTTATTCAAGGCTAAAAAGAGTCCAAAAAGCGGGTCGTTGGTTAAAGTAGAGTTTTACGGAGGGGGAAGCACCTCTTATGATGTTACGGATGTATCTACGTTGAAGGCAGAAGGCTATGATATTCTTGCCCTTGTGATAAACAAGAATGCATCATCTGTTGATACAAGCCAGATTAAAAGGGAGATAGATCTTAGGGTTGAGGTTGTATCACATACTACAGTGAGTCTTGATACGCCGGTCTTTGTGGGGGCCAGTTTGCTCGTCGCCTCTTGCTATCAGGATGTCGGTGGGGCGTGTGCCATTGCAGAGGCAAAAGATGGGTATATGAAGATTGTCGATACGGAGAATAACAACTACTATAAACTTATATTAGAGATGAACTGGAATAAACCACCATCGGGCATTAAAAAAATTACAAATAATAATTCACTATTCTGGAATGTGGAGATGAATTATACGCTCGATGGAACGAAGGCACCCTATAATAAGGTCGGTAAGTGGTTTACAGGTATGAGTGAGGCTAAAGGTGGATATGGTGATTATGGAGGGTCCCCTAACACCAGTCTAGGCTCTGAACCATATCTGGAGTTTTACATTGACCCCTTTGAGATAGGTAGTTCCTATGAAGAGAGCATGATTTTATCTACAACATACACAATACCTGTAATGGTGAAGTTTACCTCCTCAGGCCCATCTATCGCCAACGGTGAAGGCTACATTACCTTGAGAGGTTATTTTAAAGAACTGATGCTGTGGGGTCATTATATAGAATACGAGATTACATACAAATATCCAAAAGATTGAGGGATAGAAGGATAGAAAGGCATGTGGGGTTTAATAAATATAGAGGTTTAAGGGATTTTACCGTTTGAGCTTAAGGAGTACCATACCCGATACAGGGTCGAGTTCTCGTATTGCATCTATGCCCTTGATCTCTATGATAATAGCCTCCATAACGATAAAGGCATTGCCTGTTTCTCTTAGACAACCTGTCTTTACCGCATCCCTTTTTCCGTAGGTACCATGAAAATGTATTCGCGGTTCATTACCATACCAGAATATCGTCGCTATGCCCAGTGTTTCATGGCTTTCTTCCAAAAAGCGCCACACAGGTTCGGGGGGAAGCTCCTCTTTCTCGGGCCCCACCACGATCTTACCATTTTTTATCCCCCCTATAAGATATGCTACAGCCGCCCTTATGTGTTCTTTGATACATACATCTTTTAAGCCTTTTAGGATCTCGTCACCATCTTCAAATCGGGCAACGATGACCCTTCCCGTCTCTCCTATTTGGTAATCCATATCCCTATCCTCTTAATCGGTCAATTCTCGGTTGATTCTCCCTCTAAAACCCTTACCATATCTCTTATCCCTTATTCAATATTTGTATGACTCCGAGTTCGTGTATACCAAGCCAATGAACAGATAGACAGAAGCGACAAAGATTTTTATCTAATTTCAAACCTTTATCTTTACAATCCGCAAAAAATCTGTTTATTATAGAAAAATTGGTTACAACCTATGTATACCAAATAAGCTCATGATGGGTTATTCAAGGTATATTCCTTATATTTTTGGTTTATTATCCTTTATCGGTCTATATCTCTTGAGTCTTTACAGTTTTCTCCTCTTTCATAGTCTCGCAGAATTTTTTTCGATTGTTATAGCATGGGGGCTATTTATCGTAGCATGGAATACAAAAGACCTCATAAGGAATAACTATCTCCTCTTCC
>JAOAGQ010000038.1 GCA_026415675.1 Syntrophorhabdaceae bacterium | reverse complement strand
TTTTCTAAATTGTTGACATGCCCCTTTCTTTTCCACTATAATCATAAGTAAAAGTTATGTTTTCCTATTCCCTAAATTCTCTTATCGTTTTCCATGAGGTGGTTAAACTCGGCAGTTTTTCGAAGGCTGCAGAGACCCTCTTTATGACCCAGCCCGGTGTTTCAAACCATATCATGCAGCTCGAGATACAGACAGGCCATAAGCTGATCAACAGGGAAAAAGGGGGATTTACCCTCACGAAAGAGGGTAAGGTGATCTATAAATTTGCAGAGAAAATAGAGGCCACGGCAAAGGAACTGGAAAAGACGATAAAGGCCATGAAGAATCAGGAGAGGCCCCTTTTAAAGATCGCCACCACGGCCGTATATTCAAGGGTTATCATGCCTTTTCTGCTGAGCAGTTTTCAGAAGGCCTATCCCGAGATTATGATCAAACTGGATCTGGGTAGTTCCGATGATATGGTAAAATCGGTACTGACTATGGAGAACGATGTTGTGATCGCATCGAATCAGAAGGTATCGAAGAAGCTCTACTGCCTCCCCTTTGTGAGGGAGGAGCTTGTAGCCATCACAGGGAGCAACCACCCCTTAGCGGACAGGGAGGCCATATCCCTTTCGGAACTGGCAAAGTACCCCCTTGTTATAAGGGAAGAAGGCTCGGCAACAAGGAGGGTTGTCCTTTCTGCCCTTGAGACCCAGGGCATAAAACCTAAAAACCTGATAGATGTGAAGAGTACAGAATTCATAAAGGAATGGGTGGCCCAGGGAAGGGGGGTCTCCATCCTCATTAAAAGGGCGGTACAGCAGGAGGAGGAGCGGTCTTTGAGGGTGATACCCCTTAAAGAACCCCTGTACCTTGAGGTCTCGGTGATATTCTTGAAATCGAATAAATACGATAAGGTCCTTCAGAAGTTTATGGAACATATAAAGGAGCTCAAGGCAAAATCTCTGCTTTAATGGTTTATGCTTCTATTAGACGATAGAGGATTTCAACGGCCCTCTCGGCAAAGGCAGGTTCGCTTATATGGAGGTCGATCTCTTCTATCGGAATATCGCCTCTTAGTACTTCTCTTAACTTTTTTACAAATACCAGGTCAACGGAAGGGTCGAAGAGGGGCATCCCTTCTTTATCCGCCTCTGACCATCCTTTAAGTGGTATGAGGACATGGACCTTACCCTTTGCCTTGTTCAGCTTTTCTCCTATGAATTCTCCAAACCTCTCCATCTCTTTATCCATCATGCGGACACAGAACCTCTCATCGTGCCTGTATATCTTTCTGCCCTTTAGTGCTTCCGGCATGGGGTATACCGGACTGAATACGGCATTGTCGAGACCTCCAGGGGCAAAGACCATGGGTATTCCCATCCTTCCCGCCGTCTCGAAACGCTCAGGACCTATACCCTTACAGTAACCTCCGTATATATCATCGGCGAGTTCATGGGGGGTAAACTCAAGAACCCCCTGTATCTTACCTTCTGCGATCAACCCTTCCATCGCCATGCCCCCGCATCCGTTTGCATGGAAGGCGATCATCTCATACCCCTTTTTTCTGAGAAAGGTCTCCGCATGGAGGGCACAGGCCGAATTTATCCCATAGGCGGTAACCCCTATCATGGGTCTCTCCCCTACTATGGCAGTGCCCTTTACCATCATCCCCCATACGGCGTATGTAGCCTGAGCAAGTATGTGGCGGATGAAGGCGTTGTCCCCGAGGATGTCTGCCACCGAATGGAACATCACGATATCTTTTGTGCCCACATACTCCCTTACATCCCTTGAGGCAACGGTAGATACCATTACTTTTGGCAGACCATAAGGGAGGTGGCGCATTATGTATGTGATCATGGCCGTTCCCGTTCCACCGCCGAGCCCTATGATACCATCGAGCATACCCTTTTCGAGAAGGCCCTTTGCGAGGATCAAACCCCCTTCCTGTATTGCCTTCACAGAGGTAAACCGGTCATTCCCTCTTAAAAGGTTATCGATGGTTGTGCCCACCGCCTCTGCAAGCTCTCTGTTCGTTATGTCGGGGGTAACCTGGGGGGAACCTTTAATCCCTATATCCATCAACATAGACCTTATCTCGAGGTTTGAGGCCACATCCCTTATAAAACCCGCCTCTCTCCCTTTTGTATCCATGGTCGCTACAACGAGGAGGTTTTTCATATAAGTCCTTGTCAGTTATGATTAAGGGGGCTTAAAACCCCCTTAATTTATTCCTTCTTAGGTTTTGGTTCAGCGAAGGGCCAGTAGTTGAATGGGCCTGTGTAAGCCGCTATGACAGGGAAGGTAAAACTTAAGAGGGCATTTGCGATCCATAGTTCAAAGACATAGCCCTTTGCCTGTCCCTGGGGTAGTTCCCCTGCAACGAGAAAGCTGAACCAGCTATAGAGATAGTACATGATGATTGCGAGGATGATGTTTAAAATAATGAGAATAACCCCTTTTCCCGGTTGTCCCACGGTCTGTACCGGCCAGGTCTGAAAGAGAAGTAACATGATGAATTCGCCGAATATGATACAGATAGGGACCCTAAGGGTATATGTAAAGATATCCATCCCAAAGCCGCTTACAAAGATCCCCTGGATAATAAGGGAGATGATGATCACCACGATGCTTACCACGATCCCCCACACTGGTTGTTTGCCAAAACCAGGGGATTTTTTTGCAATGGTCGAGAAGGGCCAGAAATCGAGTTCCGCAAAGGCGAGTATAACCGCCAGGGCCGTTAAAAAGAAGGCGAGACTCGAGAAGGCGTTAAAGGCACCCTGAGGAGGGGAAACGGCTGCATAGAAGGGTGCGGCCTTCATGAACGAAAAATCGAAGAGGAGGTTATAGAGGATGTAGGCGAGGATATGGGAGACGATCAAAGTCCCGAACCCCACAAAGGCAGGATGGTCACCTTTTATGCCTGCTGCTGGCCAACATTGCCACACCACAACACACCAGAAGGTCATGATCACCGTCATTATGGTGAAAAACATAAGGGGTGGTGTGGGTGGTGTTACAAAACCACCAACGGTCTTAATAGACCATGCAGCGGTAATCGTGCCTATGATGATATTTATAAGCAATAGATAGAGGCCCTTCATGGGCTGTTCCAGTTTTGCCGCAGGTTGAGGATAGCTCGACTGCCAGACAAGACCTATGATTATGGATATGGGTATCATGCAGAGGGCTATCTCACTTGCCCAGGATAGAAAGGTCTCAGGCTTGAACCATACGATGATCCCGAAGGCTATAAAAAGTACGGTAATCGTAGAAAGCACGCCGAGTGCCGGCTGCTTTACTCCCTGCTGCTCCATAATACACCCCCTTTTATTATAAAGGCCAGGCCTGCCCTACCTTAGCCTGACCCCGGTTAAAAGCTGCCCGAGTATCCGTTCCATCGGGTCCTTCTTCTTTTCCATCTTTGGCCCGGTCTCTTTTTTGCTCCATACCGATTCGGGCCTTACCTGGAGGACTATTATATTCTCTGGAAATGGCATATCCGCATCTATCCCGAACTCGATATCGTAGGGTTTTCCGTAATAGTTCTCAATTAGTTTCCCTACCCTTGCAAGTTCCTTCAGTTCATCCCTCGAAAGGCAGAGCATCTTCCTTCTCTCCTCGGGGACTTCCTTCTGGATAATGTCACTCCCCGCTTCCCTGTAAACACACTGGGTTTCCTTGCTCCCCATCACCGTTTTTATGATGTCTAGTGTCACTTTATCTATGAGATAGGTATCCGGGGTGACGAGTCCGCTCACCACCGCCTCGCCGAGGCCGTAACTCGCATCGATGGAGATCTTGGACGGGTCGCCGTTCACAGGATTTATGGTAAAGATGATACCCGAGACCCTCGAATTTACCATCTTAGGCACGCCGATGCCTATGTTGAACAGAAAACTCATCCCCTTGTTCATCCTGTACATGATGGCCTCTACGTTGTATGCGCTGGCCCAGCATTTCTTCACATAGTCGATGAGGTCTCTATCTCCCCTTATGTTTAGGTAGGTCTCCATCTGACCGGACATGGATATGGCACCGCTACTCCTCACGGCCACAGGGCAGACATCTGATCCTGTTTTTTCGCAGAGCCTGTGGTAGTTCGCCAGGATCTCGTCCTCCAGTTGCGGCGGCATTTCAGCATTTTCTATGAGCCCCATCGCTATCTCACTCGCCTTTTTCGATGATTCAAAGGTCACCTCCCCGAGGGAAGGGATCTGCCTTTCGAGTTCCCCCTTTATATTTGTCTCTATGAGGAAACGATCATTTGCGTGGATGGTAATGGCAAACCCCGGGGCAACGGGGATTCCTGCCTTTATCATCTCCCCGAGGTTTGCGTTCTTCTTCCCCACAAGGGGGTAGTCGTTGCCATCTATCTCGTCATACCAAAGGATGAATCTCTGTTCTTTCTCTACCATTTATCTCCTCCGGAGAATCGTAAAGGCTGTTTTTTAACCAGCCGCCCTTTCGAGGATCGTAACCTTGCCTGTATCGCCGTCTATCCTTATCAGATCCCCTGTTTTTATAAGCTGTGTTCCTTTACCGGTACCGACAACCGTAGGTAGACCATACTCCCTGCAGACTATGGCCGCATGGCACATGGGCCCGCCCACATCCGTCACCGCCCCCTTTATCTTGACAAAGGCAGGGGCCCAGGAGGGTGATGTTGTCGTTGCCACGAGGATCTCCCCTTCCTTGAGGTCGGCAAGTTCTTCGACGCTCTTCAATACCCTTGCCCTTCCCTCTACAACACCGGAAGAGCCGGGAGAACCCTGGATCTCGTTCTCCGCTCCCTCGCCCTCTGCGGGGCCTGCAAGCCATTTCTGGAGGGTACTCGTTGTTACACCCCACAGGACTATGGTGAAGGGCTCTGTAACCACTTCAGGGGTCACCCCGAGGGCAGGGGGTGGCGTCCATGCCTTGAACTTCTCATAGACGCCCTTTCTCCAGGCGATCTCTTTAGGCCAGTAAGAGGGGCCTCTCGGTCTTACCCCCGTTGCCCAGGCCGTTGCGTAGTCCCAGAGGGCCTGTCTGATCTCGTCCCTCTTCATGTACCAGATGTCTTCTGTGTCTTCGAGGAACTCGGCATTTGACAGTACCTTGCCTATCTGGCGGATCTTGTCCCAGAACAGGCTGTGGAACCAGTGTTCTACATAGAAGCAATGGTCCTCAGCATAGGGCATCACTATCTTTGCTATAGCCAGACACTGGTCAAAAGCCTCCCTGTCCTGTTCATTCTTTATGAGTTTTCTATATTCCTCGGCTATCCTGTCCCTCTCCTTTAAAATCTCATCCGTCGGTCTTCCCAGGGACTTGCCTTCCTTTATTGCCCTGATATTCGTCCTTATGGACTCAAAGGGGATGTCGAGATTATCGTTCCAGCTTATATGGGTATGGTACCAGCCCGTGCCTGTTGACATATAGAACCAGGGATACCTTGATTTTTCGAGCTGTTTGAGCCATTCCTTCCCTGAGGGGATCTTATCCAGTTCTGCCATCAGTTCCTTGGCCTTTAACGGCTTTTTGAAGACCTCCTCGAGCCCTAAGTCGATGGCAAGCTTTGCAAGGTTTATAAGCTCTGCATCGGGTCTAAAGAGGATGGCCTCGATACCTGCCGACATCTTGACAAGGGTGGAAATGGGTATGCCCGGGAATATCTGATCTGCCGTATTGAAGAACGTGACCTGGGCAGCATAGGAGAGGTTTAAGAACTCAAAATGGTACTGCCAGCAGAGTAGTCCAAGGTTCAGGAGGTCATCATAGCGTTTTAACATCTCATATCCGCTTCCCTTTCCGACACCATCCTTTATGATGCTTATATCCTCCATCTCGGGCAGGTCGGTAAAACTAATCGACTGGAGCTGTTCGATCACCACGGTCATCTTCTTCTTCCAGTTCTCATAGAGTCTATCCCAGTTCTGGTAGTAATAGCCTGCCCTCTCCAAAAAGAGGGGCACCCTTTTTTCCACTTCCTTTGGGTCGGGCACCCCTACAGGACTGATGTAGACATAACCGTTTACGATCCTGTGGTCTATGCCAAGGGCAGGGGGGATCATGAAATGGCGGGTGTTATACTGGGAGAGACTTAAAGACCAGAACTCATCCCAGAGCAGGTCGAAGGGGTAGTGGGGTTCGGGATAGTGGAGTCCGTCGTAGAACCATATCTGACTGCTCTCATAGGCTGCCCTTTTAGGGTCGTCCTGTGAGAACTGGTACTGGTAAGGGTACATCCTCTCCCAGCCTTCTGTGCCGGGAATGGTCGGTACTTCATGTGGATCCAAGAATTTTTTTGACATATGAGCCCCCTTTTTATAATATTTTTATCTTCTAAAGCCTAAACCATTTAGGTTCATCGAACCTTTCTGTGCATCTCATGATCCTGCACGCATAGTTTTGTACAAAGTCTCTCAGTTTGAGATTCACCCTTCTGTACTCTTCGTTATTTAAGAGGCGTCCGATATCCACAGGATCCTTGAACGTCAGTTCTGATATAATCTCACTTACACCACCTATTACTACATTCCAACCCCCTGTGATCTCCACATAATCTATTGCCTCAAGGACAGGTATATGTTCGTTGATTATAAAATCGCTGTATTTCTCCTTTAACCCAGGCCTCAAATCGTAGTATAGGTTCAGTTTCCACACCCCCTTCTGGATGGTGTACTCCACCTTTTTTACCCTCCCTGTCGGTTCGAGAATGACATTTCTATAATTGCACAGGAAGGATTTGAAGGCGGTGGTCAGGTTTTTGAACCTCTTCGTTGCCATCATCCTGGCTATATCCTCTAAGCTTTCTGCTCTGTGGACCCCTACCACCCTAGGACCAAAACCTATCTCCACGTAATATGCGCCCACTACCTTGAAGCCTATAGCCTCCATCTCAGGAAGATATACATTCGAGACGAACTCTCCATATTCAGCTTCTTTACCAGCTATAACATCGTAATTTTGTTTGAATAAGACGGACATATCCCCTCCTTTAAAGGTCATTTATGCCTTTAGTGTCAGATATAACTGCGTAATACATCTGTGTCTTAACCGGAAAGACTATATGTGGTATCTAAAGTGTTATTCTATGCCAGCTAAAAAACAAGTCAACTAATTTATTTTTATGCTGCATAAGTATAACTTATACTATGGGAAACCATAATTTATTGATACCAAATACAGTTTTCGTTAGGTTATAAAACATTTTCGTTCAAGTGGCAAAAAGGCTTTTGATGATAAAACCTGGTTGAGTTAGTCAGTATAAACGGATATAATTAACAACATGGGTCACCTTGTTGCCATCATCGATGATGAGGAAGATATACTGGAACTCGTCTCTATAAACCTAAAAAAGGCAGGCTTCCAAACGGAGGTTTTTACAAACGCAGAATCATTTTTATCATCTTTAAAGGAAGTAATCCCAGATTTAATAATACTTGACCTTATGCTTCCCGATATGGACGGATACGATATATGTAGAAACATCAGGAATAGTAGAGACCTTTCACAGATACCGATTATCATGTTAACGGCAAAGGCCGATGAGATAGACAGGGTTTTAGGCCTTGAACTCGGAGCGGATGATTATGTAACAAAACCTTTTTCTCCGAGGGAGCTTGTTGCAAGGGTGAAGGCGGTGTTAAGGAGAGAGGAGAAAAGAGATGCCGCCGGGGGATTAGAACTCGAAGGTATTCTTTCCCTTAACCCTGAGACCCATACAGTCACCGTCCAGGGGAAAAAGATAGACCTAACAGGTACGGAATTTAAAATACTAAAGATACTTCTGTCGAGGAAGGGAAAGGTCTTTACGAGGGATGAGATACTCGATGCGTTATGGGGCAACGAGAAGACGGTTATTGACAGAACCGTTGACGTACATATAAGACATCTAAGGGAAAAACTCGGAGCAACAGGTGGTATCATTAAGAATGTAAGAGGCGTTGGTTATAAGGTAGAATATTGAAGAGTCGTCTGTTCAGGCAGATCTTTTTAAGTCATCTGATCATAATCATCCTTTTTTCTATATTTTTCCCCTTTTTCATCATGAAGGCCGTAAAAAAGCACCATGTGGATAATTACGCGGAGAGTTTAAGGCAGATGGCCCTTGCAATGGAAGAAGAAATCTCCGTCCGTTATCAAAGAGGTGGTTTTAAAGAACTCGACTCTTATGTAAAGGGTATGAAGAATAGATTGCATGTGCGGATAACCGTTATAAAGAGAGACGGTGTCGTTGTTGCCGATTCGGAGTCTGACCCGACAAAAATGGAAAATCATACATCAAGACCGGAGGTTATGGAGGCTTTGTCCGGTAATTTTGGGAGGTCCCTGAGGTGGAGCAGTACCATATCCCAGGAGATGCTCTATGTGGCCGTCCCCCTCAAAAAAGAGAACGATGTATACGGTGCATTGAGGATCAGTGCTTATATCAGTACTATTAACGAAGTTTTGGAAGATGTCAAAAGAAAGGTCTTTCTCTTATCCGTTCTCTTTATCCTTCTTTCCTTTGTATTTTCCATATACTTTTCAAAAGGCCTTTCTAAAACGATAAGAGAGATCATTGACATGGCCTCTTCCATCGCGAACGGTAATTTCAAAAAGAGGCTATTTTTGAAAAACAAGGGGGAATTTAGTGAGCTTGCCGATATATTCAATAACATGGCCTATAAGATAGATAGCCTCTTCAACGAAGTCGCCGAGAGAAACGAGGAGTTAAGGACCATACTCTCCTCCATAAGGGAGTTTATCGTACTCCTCGACAGGGAAGACAGGATAAAGATGAGTAACGATAGCTTCAAGGCGTTTTCAGGGGTCAATAGGGATGAGGGTAGATACCATTATGAGGTTGTAAGGTCTTTTGAGCTGGTTGCGCTCATAGAAAAGGCAAAAAAGAGCCTTGAGCACATAACGGATGAGATAACCCTTAACGGGAGAATTTTTTTCATCGAGGTCAAATATTTGCAGGAAAGAGAAGAGACGGTATGCGTCTTTCACGATATAACAGACTTTAAAAAACTGGAGAAGATAAAAAGCGATTTTATCGCCAACATATCCCACGAATTAAGAACGCCTTTGACCGCGATTAAGGGTTTTGTGGAAACCATAGAGGACGAAGAGGAGATAAAGAACAAAAACTACCTTACTGTGGTCAAAAGGCATACGGAGAGGCTAATCAATATCGTAAACGATCTGCTGATACTCTCCGAACTGGAGGGCAAGACGGATGTCCTTTCCGTTGAGGAGGTAAACCTGAAGGAGATAATCGAGAATATACTCAAGACCTTTGAGCAGAAGGCCCGGGAGAGGGGTCTCGTTATAGAGAGGCATATAGAAGGTATAAACTATACGATAAAGGCGGATCCATTCAGGCTTGAGCAGATGTTTATAAACCTCATAGACAATGCGATTAAATACACGGAAAAAGGGAAAATCACCATTTCCTTATCATTCTCTCAAAATCAAGTGGAAATAGTGGTTGAGGATACCGGAATAGGGATACCGAAGGAGCATATAGGAAGGATCTTTGAAAGATTCTACGTTGTCGATAGGTCAAGGACAAAAAAATTGGGGGGTACAGGTCTCGGTCTTTCGATTGTAAAGCACATAGTCCATCTCCATAATGGTACCATAAACGTGGAGAGCAATACCGGGGTCGGCACCCGCATCACCATTTGTCTCCCCGTAGGCTAGACCTACATACCCAAATCTTTTCTATGTTTTACCACCCTTCCTTCCACCATAAAGATTACGTCCTCTGAAAGATTTGTTGTTAAATCGGCAACCCTTTCGAGATTCCTCGCTATGGTCAAAAGTCGGATCGCCCTTTCTATGGTCTTTGGATCTGAACTCATATAGGTGATCAATTCCCTTAATATCTGCAACATCAGGGCATCCACCTCGTCGTCCCTCTCACACACCTTACCTGCCAGTTCGACGTCCTCTTTTATATACGCATCAATACTCCCCTTTAACATCCACGAGGCAGCCTGGGCCATTCTCGGTATGTCAATGAGAGGTTTTATCGGGGGTTTATCTATGAGGTAGATCGCATTTCTCGATATATTTACCGCATGGTCAGCTATCCTTTCAAAGTCCGCATTCATCCTGTAGGCCATAAGTATTCTCCTTAAATCCCCTGCTACAGGCTGAAACTGGGCTATGGCCGTAATACATAGATAGTCCACCGAGATCTCTTTTTTGTTCACTTCAGGTTCATCCTTCTCTATTACCTCATTTAAAAGGGATATCTCTCTTTCCAGAAGACCTCTTATGCTTTTTTTTATCATCTCTTCGACGAGTAAACCGTATTTGACCATTTCCGTTCTTAAAACCTCGAGTTTCTCCTGAAGCATTTAATCCTCCGTAATCTTTATCCAAATCTTCCTGTGAGATATTCTTCCGTCAATCTCTCCGATGGGTTCGTAAAGATTTTATTTGTTGTTCCGAACTCTATAATCTCCCCGAGATACATAAATGCCGTGTAATCGGAAACCCTTGCCGCCTGCTGCATGTTATGGGTTACGATGAGGATCGTGATCTCTTTTTTTAGGCTTGCGATAAGCTCCTCTATCCTTGCCGTTGCAATGGGATCGAGGGCCGAGGTGGGTTCATCGAAGAGAAGGAGTTCTGGACCCGTTGCAAGGGCCCTTGCTATACAGAGCCTCTGCTGTTGACCTCCCGAGAGGTCATAGGCGGATTTATGGAGTTTATCTTTCACCTCATCGAAGAGTGCCGCCTTTTTAAGGGACTCTTCTACTATTTCGTCGAGATAGCTCTTTTTGCTATTTCCTTTTATCCTTAAGCCATAGATCACGTTTTCGTAGATGCTTTTAGGAAAGGGGTTTGGCTTCTGAAAGACCATGCCTATACGCATCCTTATCTTTATCGCATCTATCTCCTTTGAGAGTATGTTTATGGAATCGGGATAGATGAGGATCTCCCCTTCGGACTTTGTATTCGGATAGAGTTCGTGCATCCTGTTGAAAGAGCGGAGAAGGGTAGTTTTTCCGCAACCGGATGGACCCACAAGGGCTGTGACCATTTTTTCCGCAACGATAAGGTTATTGTTTTTGAGAACATGATTGTCCCCGTACCAGAAGTTTAATCTCCTCACCTCTGCCTTGATCTTGTCTACCATCTTATCCTCCTTCTGAATCTGTACCTGATGTATATTGCAATACCATTGAGGAGCAGCGTCATCACAAGAAGCACGGAAGAGGCAGCGGCTGCATTTATATGGAAGCCTTTCTGGGGTCTTGAAATCCAGTTGAATATCTGAACGGGCATAACGGTAAAGGCATCGAAAAGCCAGCCGAATGAAATAAACGGAAAAGAAGGCTGGATCGGTGATGAGGGGAGAAACGCAATAAAGGTAAGGGCACCGATCGTTATAAGGGGTGCCGTCTCCCCGATGGCCCTGCTTAAGCCTATTATTATGCCTGTTAAAATACCCCCCGTTGAGTAAGGGATGATATGCCATCTTATGGTCTGCCATTTTGTTGCACCGAGGGCATAAGAGGCTTCCCTGATCGATTGGGGGATCGTTCTTATCGACTCCCTTGTTGCGGTTATCACAATCGGTAGTATGAGTAAACCGAGGGTCAGACCCCCTGTCAGAATGCTTTCACCGAACTTTAATAGGTATACAAAGAGAGATAGGCTCAGTAGGCCATATATTATCGATGGGACCCCTGCGAGATTGGAGATGTTGATCTCGATTATATCCGTTATCCAGTTTTTCTTTCCGTACTCCTCAAGGTATATGCCTGTGGCTACCCCGATGGGGATGGAAAATAAAGCGGTTACAACAATAACAATAACAGAGCCCACCCAAGCGGATAGTATCCCGGCCTTCTCGGGAATCCTTGATGGAAAAGAGAAGAAAAAAGTTGAGGTTATTCGGGGTAATCCATCGAGGACAAGGTCAAAAAACAAAACGGCGATAATCCCGAGGCTTGCAAGACAACACAGAAGACCTGTGATTGCAAAAGCATGGTCTATGTATCGGGCGGTATAAATCTTTAAATCTTCCCTGTTCATCGTACACCTTCCCTTATGCCTTTTCTCAGAAAGAAGCTCAGAATGTTAAAGATAAGGGTCATGAAGAAGAGGACAACCCCTACGGCAAATACGGTACTATATTCGAACGTCCCGTGGGGGACATCCCCTAAGCTCACCTGTACTATATATGATGTTAATGTCTGAACCGGTTCGAAAGGGTTTGCGGTCAGGTTCGGCATCATACCTGCGGCTATTGCCACGACCATGGTCTCCCCCATGGCCCTCGATATCCCGAGGAGAAAAGAGGAAGCGACTCCGGAGAAAGCGGCAGGTATCACAACCCTTATTGAGGTCTGGAATCTTGTTGCTCCAAGGGCATAGGATGCTTCCTTTAACGCCATCGGTACTGCCTTCATCGAATCCTCGCTCAAGGAGCTTATATACGGGATTATCATGATGCCCATTACAATACCGGGGCTTAATGCATTAAAACCTGAAATATCGGGAAAGAAACTCTGTAGTAAAGGGGTCAAAAAGAGGAGGGCAAAATACCCGTATACAACAGTTGGAACGGCAGCGAGGAGTTCGAGGATAGGTTTTAGTATCTCTTTTAACCTCGAGGGGGCGTATTCACTCAAATATATGGCCACGATTAAACCTACAGGTATTGCTATGATTGTGGCAATCAAGGTTGTAAGGAGTGTGCCTGCCACGAGGGGGAGAATGCCGAGTCTTCTGTCCGCGAAAAGGGGTGTCCACTGTTTTTCCGTTATAAATTCAAAAAAAGACGTATGTTTAAAAAAGGGGAAGGATTCGTAAAAAAGGACAAAGATAATCCCTGCTGTTGTGAGTATAGAAGAGGCAGAGGCTATTAAAAGCCCTGCCTCGATGATCTTTTCTTTTGCCTTTGTTGCCTCCATAGTCTTTACTTTTTCTGCTCTCTTTTTAACAGTTCTTCTACGCTGAGCCCGACTTCTGGTTCTCCGGCAAAGACGCTCTTCGTCTTTTTGCTTCTAAACCTCTCCTCTGCAAGTCTGTATGCGCTGTCAGGGAGAGGGATGTATCTCGCCTCTCTTACGAGTTTTTTGCCATTTTTAAGATAGAAGTCAACGAATTCGTATACCTCTTTTTTATCCAGGGATTTCTTGTTTATATAGATGAATAGGGGCCTTGAGAGTGGCTGATATGAGTTGTTCATCACCGTTTCCATTGATGGGAGAACCGCTTTTCCTGTTTTTGGATTGACGATGGGGACAAGTTTCAACCTGTCTTTATTCTCCTCGTAGTAGGCAAGGCCGAAATAACCGAGGGCATTTATATCCCCGGCTATACCTTGAACAAGCACATTGTCATCTTCACTCGATGTGTAGTCTCCCCTCGATGCCTTTGCTTTACCGACGATAGCCTCTGTGAAGTAGTCAAAGGTACCCGAATCAACCCCGGGTCCAAAAAGTCTCATTGTAGACTGGGGCCAGCCTGTTCTTATCTGATTCCATCTCGTTATCTTCCCCTGACTTTCCGGGGCCCATATCTTTTTTAGCTCCTCAACGGTGAGTTTATCAACCCAGTTGTTTTTTGGATTGACCATAACGGCAAGGCCATCATACGCAATGGGGAGTTCTATAAACTCTACACGATTTTGTTCGCATTGTTCTATCTCGTTCTTTAAAATGGGTCTCGATGCATTTGAAATATCCGTCTCCCCCCGGCAGAACTTTTTGAATCCCCCCCCCGTACCTGATATGCCTATCGTTACATTCACCGCTCCCTTTTTTGCTTTCTGGAATTCCTCTGCTACCGCCTCTGATATGGGGTATACGGTACTCGACCCATCTGCCTTTATGATGACCCTCTCCGCGGCATGGACAGAGAAGATAAGAAAAGAGTAAAGGGCGAGCATGGAAAAGAGTAGAAAAAGATCAAAGCCCTTATTTGACCCAATTTTTATCCTATTTTCTTTAGTAAAACCCATACGTTGCCTCCTTACAGTTTTTGATATAAATTTAATCGTTTTATGTTAGGGGAGGATAAAGATTGTGTTAATTTTTGGTTAATTTTTTATAACCCAAATATAACAGTTTTTGATGGGGGAGATGCCGTTCACGAAAAAACTATAAAATCCATATTTTTATTTAAAAAGGTCCTTATATAGGCGATAATACTAATGTAGTTAAAGGAGACCTTTGTGAAAAGAGATAAATTTCAGCCTTTTGTCGTACCTCTTTTACTCATCCTTGCCTCTTTTTTTGGAAACTATTTCAGTATACCCCTTTTTTTCGGTGCCGATTTTCTGTTCGGGAGCATCTTTGTCTTCATCCTCCTTTATCTTTACGGACCTATATGGGGTATCATCGGGGCTATAATAGGCCACGGCTATACCTATTTTCTGTGGGGGCACCCTTACGGTTTTTTTAACTTTTTAAGCGAAACCGTATTTATAGCCATATTCATGAAGAAGGGCAGGCGTAATTTTATACTGATGGACGGGCTCTTCTGGATCCTCTTCGGCATCTGGTTTGTTCTGATTGAGCACGGAGTAATCATGAATATGGGCAGGACGACCACATCCTTTATAATGCTCAAGCAATCGATAAACGGTGTGTTCAATGCAACGATCGCAAGCCTTGCGATCTCCTACATAGACTTCGGAAGACTCATCAAAGAAAAGGCGATGGAGAGGAGGATTCTATTTAGACAATCCATATTCAATCTCCTCATGATTATGGTGCTCTTCCCTACCCTCTTTTTCACCGCTATACAGATAAACCACGAAAAGAGGATGATGGAGGAGGAGCTTATAGATCATCTTAATACTACGGCGGATTACGCACAGTCAAAAATACTCAACTGGTTTAACGGGCAAATGAAGGTGGTCGAGATTTTTGCCCTTATTGCCTCTGATTCCCCCATGAGACCCTCCCCCCGCCTCCAGAGAACGGCGGAAATCTTAAGAGGTACTTCAGAGGGCCTCGTCTCCCTTCATGTGGAGGATGCAAGGGGGATCTCTATAGCCTTCGATCCCCCCTTTAATACCAGGGGAGCCTCAAATATAGGCCTTGATTTTTCCTGGCGGGAATGGTTCCAGGCGGTAAAGGAAACAAAAAGTATCCACGTATCAGAGGTGTTTATCGGAAAGACGGCCATCTTTCAGCCCATAATCCAGGTATCATACCCTGTTATGAAAGGGGACAGGTTTATGGGGGTAAGTACCGCTGCCCTCAACCTCAAAAAGATGGATGATATGCTTCGGTCTTTTCGGACTGAACGTGCCTTGAATTACACTTTACTTGATAACAAACAAAGGGTTATCGCCACTACAGAAGACGGCTTAAGGATTATGGATTTATGGGCATTAAAGAAAAAAGGTAAGGTTACCCCTTTAAAGAACGAAATCAGAATCTGGCAACCTGAAGATGGGAAATTACCCACCTTAACAAGGTGGAAAAACTCATTTTATATTAAAGAGGTGATAATCCCTTCCCCTCTGTCCTGGAAAATCATCGTTGAGGCCCCCATATCACCCCTCCAGCATAGTCTCTATACGCTCTACATAAAGAATCTCCTCTTCATGGCCTTTTTTATAGTCATTGCCCTTGTACTATCCTTTATTTTCAGCCACACCCTTACAAGGCCTTTAGCCGGTCTTCTCGATGCCACGTCAAGTTGGCTATCAGGGGCCGACAACGTAAGGTGGCCAAGCTCTCCCATATTTGAAATCGACTCCCTGATAGAAAACTTTAAAGAGATCACAGGAACGCTGGAGAAGAATTTTAATAAAATTGAGGAGAAGAACGCGGAGCTTGCAAGGATAAACGAGTCATTAAAGGATGAGATGGCGGAGAGGTTAAGGATAGAGGAGGCATTGAGATTAAACGAGGAGAGGTTTAGGGCTATAGCGGATTATACCTATGGCTGGGAAAACTGGGTAGATCCCGAAGGAAAGATTATATGGATAAACCCCGGGGTTGAAAGGATAACCGGATATACCGTAGAGGAATATAAGAAACTTGCCGATGAAACACCCCAACCTCTAATTATAGATGAAGACAGAGAGAGGATGGCCAGGCATTTTAAGGCCGCTTTACAGGGAGGGTCGGGAAGGGACATAGAGTTTAGGATCATGTGCAAGGATGGAAGCATAAAATGGGTTTCCCTCTCCTATCAACCCATTTTCGATTCAAAGGGCCTTCCCCTGGGACATCGTTCAAGCATAAAAGATATTACGGAAAGGAAAAAGGTAGAGGAGGAGGCATTGAGGCTCTCCAGGGAGAGTTCCACCATGGCAAGAATAGGCCTTATCGTGAGTTCAACCCTTGACCTCGATGAGATACTGGAACAATTTGCGAAGGAGGTGGCAAAGCTGGTCCCTGTAGACGGAATAACCATTGCCTTAATAGATGGTGAAAAACATATCGTAAGGATCGGGTATAGCTGGGGGATTACCGTAGAAGATCGGGATAAAGGGGATGTCTTCCCTTTACAGGGAACCGTTGCGGAGAAGATATACAGGGAGAAGGCAGGATTCATCCTCGATATGGAAGACAGAGAAGAGATTGCCCGTACGTATCCTACCCTCCTTAGGGATTTCGATGCAGGGGTAAGATCGAGGATGAACGCCCCCCTTATATACAGGGATAGGGTGATAGGGCTCCTCAATATAAAGGCAAAGAGAAGCGGGGCATTCACCTATGATGACCTGAGATTGACCGAGGCGATTGCCAACCAGATAGCAGGGGCAGTCGCGAACGCCCAGATATATCAGGAATTAAAATCAAAGGAGAGGGCATTGAGGGAATCGGAGGCAAAATATAGAAGTGTCGTTGACAACTCCCTCGTTGCCTTCTGTATCATCCAGGATAATAAGTTCAGATTTGTAAACAAAAGGTTATGTGAAATGACGGGGTATTCGATGGAAGAGATATACTATATCGACCCCCTTTCTTTTGTACACCCCGATGACAGAAAAAAGGTCACCGAAAGCCTGAAAAGACGTCTCGCCCGAGAGGTGGAATCGGAGACCTACGAATTCAGGATGATAAAAAAAGACGGCACCGTATTGTCTGCGATGGTCCTAGGAGGGGTTATCGAGTATGAGGGAAAACCTGCCACGACAAGTACCATCCTGGATATCACAAAGGAGAAGGCACTGGAAAATCAGTTGCTCCAGGCCCAGAAGATGGAGGCCATAGGGGCATTAGCAGGGGGCATAGCCCACGATTTCAACAATATCCTCATGACGATCCTCGGCTACACCTCCCTTATGCTCATGGAGATGGATAAGCACGACAAAAACTATGAGAGGTTAAAGATCATAGAGAGTCAGGTCCAAAGTGGAGCTGACCTTACAAGGCAACTACTCGGCTTTGCAAGAGGGGGGAAATACGAGGTAAAGACCACGAACATAAACGGCCTTCTCGTAAAAACTGCGGACATGTTTGGAAGGACAAAGAGGGAGATAAACATATACAAAAAACTCGCGGATAACCTCTGGCCTGTAGATGTTGATAGGGGACAGATGGAGCAGGTGTTTTTGAACCTCTTTGTGAATGCATGGCAGGCCATGCCAGGGGGTGGAGCACTGTACATAGAGACGAAGAATATAACCCTTGATGAATCCACCCCGACCCCTTACAACATACCCCCAGGGAGATACATAAAGATTTCCATTACAGATACAGGGGTTGGTATGGATGAGGCCACAATGCAGAGGATATTCGAGCCTTTCTTTACCACAAAAGAGCTCGGAAGGGGCACAGGGCTTGGCCTTGCCTCTGTATACGGCATTATAAAAAACCACGGAGGGGCAATTACGGTCTACAGCGAGAAAGGGAAGGGAAGCACATTCAACATCTATCTTAAGGCATCGGATAAGGCCGTTGTCGAGGAAAGAAGGGAGGTAGCTGAGATTCAGAAAGGGCAGGAACTGATCCTCTTAATCGACGATCAGGAGATGATCCTCGATGTAGGAAAGGAGATGCTCAAAACACTGGGATATAAGGTTCTCTGTGCTAAGGGAGGCCTTGAGGCGATAGAGATTTACAAGAAAGAGGGAGACCATATAGCCCTCGTTATCCTCGATATGATCATGCCTGGTATGACAGGGGAGGAGACTTACGTAAAACTCAAAGAGATCAACCCGTCCATCAAGGTGATACTCTCAAGCGGTTACAGCATGAACAGTCAGGCCACAAGCATCATGGAAAAAGGGTGCAACGGCTTTATCCAGAAACCATTCAATATGGTGGAATTATCGGCAAAGATCAAAGATGTTCTTAAATAGCAGGTAAGTTCAAGGCAACTTGAGTTTATTTGATTGATAATATAAGGTTTTTATGGTAAAAACCATAACATGCAGAAAGGTTCGGCCCCAAATTCGGTAAACAGAAACATCTTCATATGGCTCTTTATCGTTTTACTGGGACTCTTCATATTCAATATGTATTATAAGCCTAAAAAGGCTTATGAATCTGTGATTTTCAGTGATTTCGTCGAGGCTGTAGAGGGAGGGAGCGTCATCTCGGTCACGATACAGGGCAGAAACATCTACGGGACATTCAAAAATGGGAAGGAATTCAAGAGCTATGCCCCCGATGACCCTGAGCTTATGAAGATTTTGCGACAGAACAACGTGAGGATTCAGGCAAAGCCCGACGAAGAGACCGGTTTCTGGCAGAATATATTTATCTCCTGGTTCCCCATGATACTGTTGATCGGGGTCTGGATCTTCTTCATGAGGCAGATGCAGGCAGGGGGCGGTAAGGCCATGGCCTTTGGCAAAAGCAGGGCCCGTCTCTTTACAAATAAGGAAAACAAGGTGACCTTTCAGGATGTGGCAGGGGTGGAGGAGGCGAAGGAGGAGTTGCAGGAGATCATAGATTTCCTCATAGACCCCAAGAAGTTTACAAAACTCGGGGGCAGGATACCGAAGGGCGTACTCCTCGTTGGCCCTCCGGGAACAGGAAAGACCCTCCTTGCCAGGGCCATTGCAGGGGAGGCGAATGTTCCCTTTTTTAGCATAAGTGGTTCTGACTTTGTAGAGATGTTTGTAGGTGTAGGGGCCTCAAGGGTTCGGGACCTCTTCAATCAGGGAAAGAAACATGCCCCTTGTATCATCTTTATTGATGAGATAGATGCCGTCGGAAGACACAGGGGGGCCGGTCTCGGAGGAGGCCACGATGAGAGGGAGCAGACCTTAAACCAACTCCTCGTGGAGATGGATGGATTCGAGTCTAACGAAGGGGTCATAGTGATGTCCGCAACGAATAGACCGGATGTCCTTGATCCGGCCCTTTTAAGACCTGGTCGTTTTGACAGGCAGATCGTTGTGTCCACCCCTGATGTAAAAGGGAGAGAGGCGATTTTAAAGGTCCATGCAAAGAAGACGGTTCTCGCAGACGATGTTGACCTTTCTGTCATAGCAAGGGGCACCCCCGGTTTCTCAGGGGCAGACCTTGAAAACCTTGTCAATGAAGCGGCACTCATTGCAGCGAGGAGGAATAAGAAAGAGATCGACATGGATGATTTTGAACACGCAAAAGATAAGGTTCTCATGGGGGTTGAAAGAAGGAGCATGATCATACCTTACGGGGAGAGGAAGAATGCGGCCTACCATGAGGCAGGTCATGCCCTTGTGGCAAAGATGCTCCCCAATGCAGACCCCATACATAAAGTTACCATCATACCAAGGGGAAGGGCCCTCGGTATCACCCAGCAGCTCCCCATCGATGAGAGACATACCTATTCAAAAGAGTACCTCCTCGATAACATCACTATACTTTTGGGGGGTAGAGTCGCTGAAGAGATGGTGTTAAACCACTCCACAACAGGGGCAGGTAATGACATAGAGAGGGCGACGAAGATCGCCCGAAAGATGGTGTGTGAATGGGGTATGAGCGAAAGGTTGGGACCCCTTAATTTCGGGAAGGACGAGGAACATATCTTCCTCGGAAAAGAGATAGCCCGACACAGGGATTTCAGCGAAAAGACCGCCCAAGAGATAGATGATGAACTACGGAGAATCATTACAGGTTGTTATGAAAGGGCGAAAGACATCCTCAACGAGAATATCACCTCCCTCCATTTGATCGCCAATGCCCTCCTGGAAAAGGAGGTTCTCGATGGCCAGGAGATAGATGCAATAATAGCAAGGGGTAAAAATGGTACGGCCTCTTGAACTTAAAAAGGCCCCTCTGATTATGGGTATATTGAATGTAACCCCCGACTCTTTCTACGACGGGGGAAGACACTTCGACAGAGAGAGGGCCATAAAACGGGGCATAGAGATGATCGAAGAGGGGGCCGATATAATAGATATCGGGGGAGAGTCTACAAGGCCTTATTCAGAGGCAACCCCTCTGGACGTAGAACTCGAAAGGGTGATACCTGTCATAGAGGGTATAAGGGCGTATTCAAAGACCATACCGATCTCAATCGATACATATAAGGCTCAAGTGGTGCGGGAGGCTTTTAGGGCCGGAGCCGACATAGCAAACGATATAAGCGGTTTTCAATTCGATCCCGATATGGCCAAGACAGTGGCCGAACTCGATATGTACGCCATTATCATGCATATAAAGGGAACGCCGAGGAACATGCAGCAGAACCCCCACTATGACAATGTGGTAGGGGAGATAAAATCCTATCTTGTGGAAAGAATCGATTATGCAAAGAAACATGGGGTTGATGAAGGAAAGATTATCATAGATCCTGGTATTGGTTTTGGTAAAAGGATAGAGGATAACCTGAGGATTATAAAATCATTGAAAGATTTCAAAGAACTGGGAAGGCCGATCTTAATAGGTACATCCATGAAATCCTTTATAGGCCGCATAACAGAGGCAGAGGGGGATGAGAGAAAGGAAGGGACATACGCCTCTGTGGCCATTTCCGTGTGGAACGGGGCAGATATAGTAAGGGTGCACGATGTAAAGGGGAATAAAAAGGTACTTAAGCTTGTATCGGCCATCATGGATGTTCAGTAAAAAAAGACCATGACATTTTCTGTAAGATGGCAGGATGTTGTCGATATACTCATCGTGACCTTTATCATCTACAAGGTCTTTGTCTTCATTAAGGGGACGAGGGCGATCCACCTCATCTCCGGTCTCATAATCATCCTCTTTGCGTACCATATCTCAAAGAGATTTGATCTTTTCATGATGGGCTGGATCCTCGATAATTTCGTTAGCTCCATCATCATCATAATCATCATCATATTCCAGAACGATATAAGAAGGGTTCTCCTCGCCATCGGGAGAAACCCGTTCTTCAAAAGGATCACCTATGTCGATGAGACCTTATTTTACGATGAACTTGCCGATGCCTGTGTGATTATGGGTAAAAGGAAGATAGGGGCTTTGATTGTTATCGAGAGAGAGGTTGGTCTCGAAGAGTTTATGGAGATAGGGATAAAAATGGATGCAGAGGTAAATACCGAACTCCTCTTGAGTATCTTTCAGCCCTCATCCCCCATACATGATGGGGCCCTTATTATAAGGGAAGGGAGGATAAGGGCTGCAAGCTCCATCCTCCCCCTTACACTGAAAAGTGATCTCGATAAGAGGTTTGGAACGAGACACAGGGCTGCCATAGGGATCACAGAGGTTACAGATGCCGTGGCCCTCGTTGTATCTGAAGAGAATGGCCAGATCTCTTATGCCTATAAGGGCGAGATCGAAACGGGGATCGATGGGGATAAGCTTAAGGAAACATTAAAAAAGTTATTGAGGTGATTTATCACATTGATTCTTGGCAGGCTTAAAGAGGCGATATTAAAAGATGCAAAACTGAAGATCCTCTCCTTTATCCTTGCGGTTATGCTCTGGTTTGCCATCTCCTATATGGGCGAATCAAAAGTGGTAGTTCCAGCAAAGGTTGTGCCTAAGGGTTTAAGAAAAGACCTCATTATCACGAAGATAGCCCCGGAAGAGGTGCCCATACTTATAAAGGGCCCTGCCTCCATATTGAAATCCCTGAAAAATAAGGATATACAGGTATTACTCGATATGAGCCAGTTAAGAGAAGGGGGACATATTTACTACTTGAAGAGAGAGAACATCCTTGTGCCGAAGGAGATAAAGATAGAGGAGATAAAATCCGATTATGTGGCGGTGGAGACAGACCGGTTGATAGAAAAGAGGCTCAAGGTTGTAGTAAAATTGGACAGGAAGTGGCGGGGACTATATACGGTTAAGACATGGGAGCCCCTTTACGTTACGGTAGAAGGGTCAAGAGCTTCTTTACAGGGCAAGGACTCCATAGAGACCTTTCCTGTTGATGATGATTTTATGGCAGAAGAGGAGAGGGTTGAAGTCGGTCTCGACGGGGGAAATATGGCTATAAAAAGGATAGTCCCTGATAAAATAAGGGTTACATTGAGGAGGCGTTAACGTGGTGAGGAGACTCTTTGGAACCGATGGGGTAAGAGGTGTTGCAAACGTCTATCCCATGACCTCAGAGATGGCATTGAAGATAGGAAGGGCCGTATCTTACATATTTAAGGAGAGGCATGGCAGGGGTAGGATCGTGGTTGGTAAGGACACAAGGCTATCGGGATATATGCTCGAAACGGCGATTGCCTCAGGGGTATGTTCAATGGGGGTGGATGTATGGCTTGTGGGCCCCCTTCCGACACCGGGTATCGCCTTCATTACGAGCAGTATGAGGGCCGATGCGGGTATCGTGATCTCTGCCTCTCATAACCCCTATCAGGACAACGGGATAAAGATCTTCTCAGGGGACGGCTTCAAACTCCCCGATGAACTCGAGTATGAGATAGAGAGGCTTGTACTGGAGGGTTCTATAGATAAACTGAGACCTGTTGCAAGTGAGGTTGGAAAGGCACACAGGATAGATGATGCCGTTGGAAGATATATAGTCTTTCTGAAAAACGTTTTTCCAAACAGACTATCCCTTGATGGTTTGAGGGTAGTTGTAGATTGTGCAAACGGTGCAACATACAAGGTGGCGCCGAGTGTATTTGAAGAACTCGGGGCCCACGTGGTAGGCTTTGCCGTAAACCCCGACGGTGAGAACATAAACAAAGGATGCGGAAGCACATATGTTGAGCCCCTTCGGGAACTCGTTCTCAAGCATAACGCCCATATAGGCATCGCCTTCGACGGTGACGGGGACAGGGCGATATTCGTCGATGAAAAAGGGGATGTTGTGGATGGAGACGGGGCAATGGTGATAATGGGTTCTTACCTTAAGGAGCGGGGTATCCTGAGAAAGAATGCGGTGGTTACGACAATAGCGAGCAATATGGGTGTTGAGGAAGCCCTCAAAGGAAAGGGTATAGATGTTATAAGGACAAGCGTTGGGGATAGATATGTCCTCGATACCCTGTTAAAAGGGGAGATGAATTTCGGCGGTGAAAAATCGGGGCATGTAGTCTTTCTCGACCATAACACAACAGGAGACGGTATGGTTACCGCCTTAAAGATGCTCCAGGTGATGGTTGAGAAGGGTTGTGTCCTGTCCGACCTGAAGAAGGATTTTTATGAGTTTCCCCAGATAGAGAAGAACATCAGGGTGAAAGAGAAGAGACCCATCGAGGAAATGCCCGAATTAAATCAAACAATTATCAGTATTCAAGAAAAATTGGCAGGAAAAGGCAGGGTGGTGGTCCGCTATTCAGGGACAGAGATGCTTTTGAGGATCATGGTGGAGGGTATGGATAGAAGCATCGTCGAGGGATATGCGGAAGAGATAGCGGATAAGGCAAAAAAATATTTACCGGAGGTATGACATGCAGAGTTTGATGGTAAACATAGACCATGTGGCTACCTTGAGAGAGGCAAGGGGGATAGACTACCCCGACCCTGTCCATGCCGCATCGATTGCGGAGATGGCAGGGGCTTCGGGGATCATAGTCCATCTCCGTGAAGACAGGCGTCACATAAAGGACAGGGATTTAAGGATACTCAGAGAAACGGTAAAGACCAAACTCAACCTCGAGATGGCGGCAACGGAGGAGATGGTGGGAATCGCAAGGAAAATAAAGCCCGATATGGTTACCCTTGTTCCTGAGAAGAGAGAAGAATTAACCACAGAAGGGGGGCTTGACGCAAAATCGCAATCGGAGAGGTTAAAAGGGGTCATAGAGAGACTCAAAGATAAAGGTATAAGGGTGAGCCTATTTATCGATCCAGAAGAGGAGCAGATTATTGAGGCCCACAAGCTCAAAGCGGATATGATAGAGATCCATACAGGTCGTTACAGTGATGCGGTAACTGAAGCTATAAGGGAAAGGGAGTTGAAGAAGGTGGTAAATGCTGCGAGAAGGGGTAAAGAGTTGGGTCTCGGGGTAAACGCAGGGCACGGCCTCAATTACCACAATCTCCCCCCGATCGTGATGATAAAGGATATAGATGAACTGAGTATAGGGCACAGTATCATTGCAAGGGCGGTCTTTGTAGGTCTCGACAGGGCGATCAGGGACATGCTCGATATTATAAAGTCCTATGGAACTTGACCAAAGGGGTGGTGAACATGGCGGGTAATCCAATCAGATCCATCTGTGGTTTCTGCCATACAAACTGCGGGGTGAAGATCCATCTCAAGGAGGGCAGGATATCCCGTATTGAGGGGGACGAAGAGCATCCTGTCAACAGGGGATATATCTGCCCCAAGGCACAGGCGATAAAGCCCCTCCTCGAGTCGGAGGAGAGGCTGAAATACCCGATGATAAAGACAAAGGGGGGATTCAAAAGGGTCTCCTGGGATGAGGCCCTTGACTATGCCGCAGAAAGATTAACGAAGATAAGGGATACATACGGACCCGAGACGGTCTTTCACGGTCATGGGGCACCAGTTACATACGGTGCAAGGGACGGTTTTATCCAGTTCATGGGTCTCTTTGGCTCCCCAAACTATACAGGGGTGGCAAATACATGCTTTGTACCGAGACTCGTCGCCTTCATGCAGGCCTTCGGGGGTAGGCCTGAACCTGATTTTGAAAAAACGAACCTTGTCATTTTCTGGGGCTCCAATCCGGCAAATACCACACGATTCAGTAGTTATGCTGCATACGACGGTTTTAACAGGATTATACCTGATCTGAAAAAGAGGGGGGTAAAGGTCATCGTGATCGACCCTGTGAAGTCTGAATCCGTATCCTTTGCAGATGAATGGATACGTCCCAATATGGCTACGGATTGCGCTTTAGGCCTCGCTATGGCCCACACGATCATAGAGGAGGGTTTATACGATAAAGATTTTGTCGAAAAATGGGTGCTCCGATTCGATGAGATAAAAGCTTCCTTAAAAGCGATGACCCCTGAATGGGCCGAGAGGATCACATCTGTACATAAAGAGCGTATCCGGGGGCTTGCAAGGGAGTATGCGATGGCTGAGGGGGGGATAATACTCGATGGAAACGGTCTCGATATGCATACAAACGGTGTTCAGATGGTGAGGGCCATTACACTCCTTATCGCCTTAACGGGAAACATCGATAGACCGGGAGGGAGTGTCTTCTATTCCGTAGTTCCCCAGAGAACACTGCCCACCACAAGGCCCGAAAAAAAGAGGATGGCAAAGGAAGAGTTCCCGTTATTCCCCCAGGTACCCTTCCCTGCATTCAAGGAGGCTTTGCTCGGTAACGGAGAGGATAGACCGAGGGGTCTTATCGTCCATCACAGTAATCCCGTTCTCGTTCAGGCAAACAGAAAACGGACAGAAGAGGCCTTTGCAAGGCTCGATTTTCTCATGGTAATTGATGTCTTTCCCACGGCTACGACTCAACTCGCGGATCTGATCCTCCCCGCGGCTGCAGATTTTGAGGCCTTAGACTACAGGGCATATTCGAGCAGTAAGGGCGGTTTTCTCGCTTTGCGGGAAAAGGTGTGCGAACCGGCAGGAGAGGCCCGTTCCGTTTTTACCATCGAGTATGAACTCGCAAAGAAGATGGGTATGGAGAGGGAATACCCCTTCACCAACGACGAAGAGTGGATAGATTTTGTTCTTAAACCCGCAGGGGTTACCGTAGAAGACTTAAGAGAGAAAGGCATCATCTATGCTTCACCCCCTGTTGAATACAGGAAATATGAAAGAGAGGGCTTCAAAACCCCATCGAAGAGGATCGAGTGTTATTCCAAACGTTTTGAGTCCGCAGGGTATGGGGTACTCCCATTATACGAGGAGCCGAGAGAATCCCATACATCGAGACCTCAGCTTGCAGGTGAATACCCCCTTATAGGAACGACGAGGAGGCCTGCAGAATTTGTCCACACTAAACTTATAAACCTCGAGGTGACGAGAAGGCGTTATCCCGAACCTTATGCGATTATCCACTACGAGGATGGATATAGAAAGGGCATTAACGACAATGACATGGTGGAGGTAGCATCACCGAGGGGGAAGATCACCGTCAGGGCTAAATTAACGGATACCATAGGACCTGGCTTGATCTCCATCGACTTTGGCTGGGGGAATCCAACAGACGGCCTCCCCTCAGTTAATACCCTGACCGATGATAGCGTATGGGATAGGGTCTCCGGAGGATACCCGAACAGGATGTTTATATGTGAGGTGAAGAAGGTATAGGGGAGCCTTCAGCACTAAAAATGGAAGAGTATATAAATCTCGGCAGGTGGGGGGTAGAAGGTGTGGAGGGGATCATAGAGAAGGCCTCTGCCTTCGAGGCGATACAGGATAAAATAGACTACATCTCTCGATGTTTCCTCGGTATACCCTATAGAGAATCGACCCTTATAGGAAGCGCCGAGGAGAGGGAGGTCTTTGTAATAGACCTCGAGGGTGCCGATTGTCTGACGTATATAGAGTATGTTGAGGCCCTGCGTCTCTCCCATAATTTCTACGATTTCAGGGAAGAATTGAAAAACATAAGATATAGGTCGGGGGTTGTCTCATATTCAACGAGAAACCATTTTTTTACAGACTGGCGGGAGAACAAAAAAAAACACGTTGAGGATGTGACGGGAATAATAGGGATGGATAAGGCATATAACAGACGAAAATTGCTAAATATAAGAGAAGACGGCTCACTCATCTTAAAAGGGATCCCCCCGTTTGCAAGGGAGGTATGGTTTATCCCAGGTTTCCATGTAAATGGCATGATCGACTCCCTTGAGACAGGGGACTACTGCGGTATCTATTCTGAGGATCCAGGACTCGATGTCTCCCATGTGGGTATTATCATCAAAAAAGAGGGGGGAATCCTTTTAAGGCATGCCTCATCAAAGGAGGGCAAAAGAAGGGTCCTCGATGAAGCATTCTTAAGCTATATTAAAGACATACCAGGCATTATAATTTTAAGACCCCTCTGAACCTCTATCACCCGACCCTTACATGCTTTCTCACCCACTCGGGCACCGACGCCATGATATAGTAGAAGCTCATCGTATGAAAACAGGTGGAGGTACATAGAGGCATACATCTCTTCTTTACCTCATCCAGCTCCGATTTTAAAAAACGGGGCTCCCCAATCCTACCCCAGTCGTGGTTATAACATATGAGGTCAAAGCATGGGGCAAGGGTCCCATCTGTACGGACAAGGGCGCCATTCTGCCCTGCCCTGCAACCCCATACCCCTATCTCCCCCCTCATCCTTCTCTTGAAGGTCTTCAAATGCTCTATGGAGTTCACCATAGGCCATCCTTGACGCTGCTTCTCAATAAGCCAGTCTATCAGGGCATCCGCCTCTTCGTATTTGTCAGGGGTAATCGCAAGTCCGTTATCCTTATGGCGGTAATGTTCAGTGTTTACAAAATCATGGGGGGGTTCATTTAAATGGTAGTCTGTGCCGATGTTATTCTCATGGGCGATCTCGGTCAAGAGCTTAACATCCTTTAAGTTTGTTCCGCATATGTTTATATTGAAGAAGACGAGATAACCGTATTTCTCCTTCTGTTTCACAAGGTAGCGGAATTGGGGCTCGATCGCCAGTAAGGCCTTGGGTAGACCCTTTTTTGGGGCAATGCAGTCTACCGCGAGATTAACCGCAGCGACCCCGGCCTTACCCATCTCGTCTATAAACTCCTTATCCATAAGGTAACCGTTTGTCGGAAGATAGACAAAGCAACCCCTCTCCGCCCCGTACCGGATAACATCAAGGACAAAATCTTTTCTTAAAAGGGGCTCTCCTCCCATAAGAGGTATCACCCTGCACCCGAGGGATAAAAGCCAGTCTATTGCAGCATAGGCGGTCTCCCTGCTCATGCTCTCCCCGTTGTTATTATACTGGTGACAGTAATGGCAGTCTATGTTGCATCTCCATTCTGTGAAGACATAACACAGGACGGGGCGAAACTCGTCTTTGTGTATCCTTGAGTTTAGATAGGGAATAACCCAGGAACGGAAGGCCTTTATACCGTTTTGAAACTTATAAGAGAACGTGTCCATCATAGACGAAACCTCCTGAAAAGTAATGTCCATGAATAACACAAATTCTATAGTATGTGCTTAGTTTAGACCCTTTTAGAATATAATGCAAATTTTGAAAAAGGGCAATCCTATGGAGCGGGTTTTCTCTTTGCCTTCGTAACTATAAACTCCCAGATGATGAGAGAGGCCCCGCCTAACACCCCTACTATATCTGTATAGACCGCGCCTTTGAATGCCTCGGCAGGGATAAGGGCAAGGATTCCCATTATAAAAAAGAGTATCCTTCTCGGTATTGAAATATTTCTCAAAAAGTAGCCCACCATACCTATAGATGCAAACCATATACCGAGTCCTGCAGTTACCACTGCAAAAAGGACCGAAATGGGGTTGCCGATCAAAATCAGGGTTGGGGAGCAGACAAAGAGGAAGGGCACGATAAAGGCAGACCAGCCGAACCTTACCGCCTCCCATCCTGTACGCATGGCATCCGCCTGGGCGAGGGATGCCGCTGCGTATGCGGCAATGGCAACGGGAGGGGTGATCATGGACATCATCCCGTAATACATCACATAGAGATGGGCTGCGATAGGATTTATCCCTATCTTTATCATCGCAGGGGCGACAAGGGCGGCGAGGAGCACATAGACCCCTATCGTTGGCATACCCATACCGAGTATGATACAGACTACTGCGGAGAGAAGGAGGAGGAGGAAGAGGTTATTCCCTCCTATCCATACGAGAAGCATGGTGAGGTTGAAGCCGAGCCCTGAGACAGAAAGCATACCTATTACAAGACCTGCGGCAAGGCAGATCACCATGATCTCGATAACGGAGATACCTGTTTCATAGAAAGAGGCGAGTATCTTTACAATATCGGGACGTTTTCCTTTATACCCGAATGCGTAGGAGAAAACGAGGATCGTGACACACGATAAAAGAACGGCCGTCTCGGGTTGGAGGTTGTAATAAAAAAGGGCGAGGAGAAGCACCACGAAGCAGGTCAAAAAGTGTAATCCCCCTAAAACGGTCCGGGCTGAGGGTATCATCTCCTTCGGTACCCTTGTTATCCCTGCCTTAGCGGCCTCTAAATCTGCCTCTATGAAGAGGGCAGCGTAATATAGAATAGAGGGTACAAGGGCCGCAAGGGCGACCTTACTATAGGGGATCTGTAAGAACTCTGCCATGAGAAAGGCGGCAGCGCCCATTACAGGGGGCATGAGCTGTCCCCCCGTTGAAGCAACGGCCTCTATAGCCCCTGCCTTATATGCGGGATAACCACTCTTCTTTATCATGGGGATCGTAACAACCCCTGTTGCCACAACGTTTGCCACGGCGCTCCCCGATATTGAACCAAAAAGCATGGAGGCCACAACCGCTATCTTTGCGGAACCTCCTCTGAATCTCCCCATTGTGATTAAGGCCGCCTCCGTAAAAAAGGAGGAACCTCCTGTTACAGAGAGGAGATTCCCGAAGAGGACGAAGGTAATAACAATAGTTGTTGCAACCCTTAAGGGGGTTCCAAGCATAGCGTTTACATCAAAGGCGAGATAGGCTGCCAATTTCTGCCATTCCTGGGGGCGGCCTGCGAGTTGTCCGGGGAATATATCGCCGAAGAGGGCATATAAGATAAAGAGAATCACTATGGTTAGTAGAACATTCCCCGTTGCCCTGCGTAATGCCTCAAGCCCCAAAAGGATCACCAGAACACCTATTATAACCGCCTCGGGGGGTTTTAAAAGCACGAGGTCCACAAGGACCGGATACCTTATGGCTAGGTATAGGCAGGCCCCAAAGGATAATGCTGCGGCAACTTTGTCATACCAAGGGATATGTGTACGCTTCTTATCGCCCTTCGGGGGGAAATGGAGGAAGGCAAGGGCCATCGCAAGGGCAAGCATACAGGCGATGAACTGTTCGTTGTATATCTTGAGGCCCATGATGCTATAGATATCAACGGCCCATCCGATGGAGCCCAGGGTGAGCAATATCCCGCATATCTTCATAATTGTATTGACAATTGGACTATCGGTTGCCCTGCTTTTACCGTCTACCATAGATTAGTCCTCCATTTCCGTCAATAAAATACCCCCGTTATTAATGCTTGGGCGGCCAGAGGCCCTTTTCTTGATAAAATTTTATCGCTCCGTTATGATACGGTATCCTCGTCTTCTTTGCCATATCCTTCTGTTCGAAGAGGTTCATGGGGGCAAATGTCGCCACCATATCCGCTTTGTTCTCGAACATCGCCTTTGTCAGCTTATAGACCATATCATCAGGGGTCTTTGCGCTTGCAAAGATAAGGGCATCGTATGCGATGGAGTTACAGGGCTCATATACCCCGGGGTTATCGGGTCCGGCCTTCTCTACCCTGAAATAGGAGCCTGGGAAGTGTCTGTCTAAGGCCTTCTGGGCCTCAGGGCCTGTATTAAAGGGGATTGCCCTAATACCGACCGCAGCATCTGCCTCCCTTACCTTTGCAGAACCCATCGCAAAGAAAAATCCCTCTATCTTACCTGCAATAAAGGCATCAACAGAGGCAGAGACATTCGGTACCTGAACACCTTTGAAATCTGCCCTTGTCAAACCGGCGGTTCCGTATGCGGCATCGACTAAGGGTGGAATGGTCTTCTGTGCCGTATACCCATCGGGCATCCTCTGTCCTTTCAGGTCGGCCACCGTCTTATACTTGGAGTCCTTTCTGACAAAGAGGCCATTTCTAAGGGGAAATATTATCGCCACAAGCCTCAATTCCTTTGTGGGACGACCTTCGTAAAACTCCTTCCCTTCATAGGCAAGGGTTACCTCAAATATGTTGCCAAGGCCAAACTGGAGCTCCCCTGCGTTTGTGGCTGGGATATATACCGTTGGGCTGGCGTAAGGTTGTATCGTGGCCTTTATACCTGCCTTTTCATTTGCCACCTTTGCTATCGCTGAACCTGCGGAATGATAGATGGAGCCTGGGTTTGATGTGCCGATCCCTACGGTCTGGGCACCTGCAAGGGTGGTTAGGGCGAGGACTAAAAATACCACAAAAAGTCCCTTCAATTTCATAGTTTCCTCCTTTCCTACTTTAATTTTCTTCTGTTGCACAAAGAGGCTTCTATTCCAGAAGGTAAAAAAGCCTCTGGGGCAACATTTTTTCACATTTACCATTTTTAAAATGAAAACTCAATTTATTTAAAATAGAATGATACCAACTTGTTGTTTTTATACAGGTTTTGATAGTTTTAAAAGGTATGAAAAATAAATGGTTAGAGGGGGTTAAAACCATCCATATATTAGACGAATTTGTTTCTGTTTCTGTCCACTAACAGTGATAAATTGAAACCCTTTCTGTCTTACACCTTAATCTATGGTCGGGATGACTGGATTTGAACCAGCGGCCTCTTGCTCCCGAAGCAAGCGCTCTACACCATACTGAGCTACATCCCGGAGTAAATAAAAATAGCAGAGATGAGAGAAAATTTCCATTGATTTTTAAAGAAAGTCATGATAACAATTCTGACTTGAACCGGGGATGCATTTTTTTATTGACATTCCTAATATATTTGTTTAGGAAATTCTAAAATACAAAAAGGAGGTAAACCATGCCTGCAAAAGTTGATGAAGATGCCTGCACTGGATGCGGAGCTTGCGCAGAGGTATGTCCTGCCGATGCAATTACAGTAGATGATACGGCAAAGGTAGACCCTGAACTTTGCACAGAATGCGGTGCATGCACAGAAGAGTGCCCTGTTGAGGCAATTACTCTCGAGGAGTAATTTTTAAAAAAATGAGGGGAAAGGCAACCAATGTACGCCTTCCCCCTCATCAGCCTTTATCTACTTTAAAAATCTATAGCCCCTTAAGGACAACCTCCGATAAATCGAGGGCCTTCATCTCTTCTCCCTTTCCTTTGTCCTTAATCGCATCCTCCATCATGATGAGACAGTAAGGACATGCGGTAACAACGGTCTTCGCGGATATCTCTATCGCCTCGTCTATCCTCAAATGGTTTATCCTCTTATGGTGTTCTTCCATCCAGATCCTGCCCCCACCTCCACCGCAGCAGAAACTCCTGTCGTGGTTTCTCCCCATCTCGATCAATCCATCCTTATTCAGCTTTTTCAGAATATCCCTTGGTTCCTCGTATACCCTGTTCACCCTCCCGAGGTAGCACGGGTCATGATAGGTAAAGGCCCCTTCTATGGCAGGGGAAGGGGATATCTTGCCTTCATTTATCAACTTCCAGATAAATTCCGACTGATGGTAAACCTCAAATTCCCCTCCTATCTGGGGATACTCGTTTTTCAAAGTGTGATAGCAGTGGGGACAGGTGGTTATGATCTTTTTGATATTGAGTTCTTTCAAGAGCTCCACATTGCCCTGGGCGATTCCAAGGTATAGATCCTCGTTGCCACACCTCCTCGCAGGATCCCCGCAGCATGTCTCTTCCTGTCCGAGTATACCGAAGGAAACCCCTGCCTTGTTCAGGATTGTGGTAAAGGCCTTTGCGATCTTCCTGTTTCTATCGTCAAGGGAGGCAACACAACCTACCCAGTATAGGTATTCTACTTCCTCTTCTCCTGCGTTCTTTACCTCGATGCCTTCTGTCCATTCTGTTCTCTGTCTCTTGCCCATTCCGTAAGGGTCTACCTTCTGCTGGAGATTTTTGAAGAGGAGTCTCGTCTCTGAAGTGGTTTTGCTCAACGTCAACGTGAGGTATCTCCTCATCTCAATATTTTTATCGAATGTAGGGATCGATACAGGACAGTTTACCTGACAGGCAAGGCATGCGGTACATGACCACAGGGTCTCTTCCTGGATTGTGGTACCTATAATACCTTCTTCATTCTTTATTCCCTTAGCGGTCCTCTCCCATTCCGCCTTCAAATCCTGGATGAACCCTTTAGGGGAGAGGGGCTTCTCACTGTTGTATGCAGGGCAGAGATCCTGGCATCTACCACACCTCGTACAGGCGTCGAGGTCGAATATCTGCCTCCATGTAAAACCCTCTATAGAGTTCACACCGAATTCTTCGGCATTTTCAAAGTCTTCAATAGGTGCAATAGCCCCCCTCGGGGTATCCTCCACACCTCTGAACATCATATTGAGGGATGAGGTGATGATATGGAGGAGACGGGAGTAACCAATATATGCAATGAGGCCAAAGGAGAGAAACATGTGCATATACCAGAAGACTTTATGGGCGGTTTTGATGCCCTCTTTGTCTAAGCTTACAAACATTGATGAGAGGGACCAGCCTACAAAACTCCATACTTCAAAAGAGGGTCTTGATTCTGCTATTCTACTTCCCTCAACAAGAAAACCGGTGACTAAGACTACTAATATCCAGAGGAGGGTGATCAAGTCATCGGGTTTGCTATCGAGGCGATCCGGTTTCTGTACATACCTCCTCCACATTGCCATCAGTATGCCGATTATGGCGATAAGACCTGCAGCGTCGAGGACAAAGGAGAATAGCATGTAAAAATTACCTGTCAGGAGATTCACCTTGAAGAGAGGACGGATCACATCGTCCTGTATCGCAACGATGGCCGTACCTATGGCGAGGAGCAAGAATCCCCAGAAGATAAAGAGGTGCATAAAACCGGGGTACGCTTCTCTCAGGATAGATTTGTGGAAGATACCATTACTTATGAAATAGGAGATCCTTTCCCCCAACCTCTTTGAAAAGTTGATGGGTGAAGGCTTTCCAATCTTCCACATGGCATATCTCTTTTTTAGTGCAACGATCAGTATAATAAAAGTGATAACCATAAGGGCGTACGACAACCATCGTGCCCCTTCCCCAACATTCCAGAAGATCTCCCTGCCGATCTCCATAAAACGCCTCCTGTGATTAGTTTTATCTTGTTCGTATTTTCACAAACAGACAGATGAATATAAAATAAAAAGATGTATAAATCAATAAAAAATATAGCCTTTCCCTGTATAAGAACATATCTTTCTAAATAACAAGAAATATTTTTTCCTTGACATAAAAATCCATATTTTGTAAAAGGATATGTACCTCTTATTGGACATAAGGCCAAAAATAAAAAGGATGGGGATGAAAAAAGTCGTATACATTTCAGTCTGTTCTGTATTTCTACTCTTCTTCTTTTCTGCATCCATTCTGTTTGCCGATACAACCTATGTGGTAAAAAAAGGGGATAATCTGTATTCCATAGCAAAGAAATTTAAAACAACCGCGGATAAATTGAAACAGTTAAACGGCCTTAAATCGGACAAACTAAAACTGGGTCAGCAACTAATCGTAAGGGTAGATTCAACGAATCAGCAGCGTAACACCCCATTATCCTCAAACAAAACACAAAACAACAACAAAAAGAAGAAGACCATAACAAACGTCATCCAGCAAGAGGCCGCACTGAATGAGGCCGAGAACAACCGGGGCGATTTCATCGAATACAAGGTAAAAAAAGGGGATACCCTCGAGAAAATAGCGGCAAAATTTAACGTAGACAAAGAGGATATCATAGAGGCGAACAACAACAGCAAAAAGATTTCGGTAGGGAAGACGATACTCATTCCCAGGGTAATCGAGGAGAAGGAAGAGGATATCGTTCAACTGACGCCAAAACACTTAAAAACATGGAGCAGTAGAGAAGAGAAGTACATGCTTGTCAAGGTGGCAAAGAGTTTTATAGGGGCCCCTTATAAATACGGTGGAGATAGCGTAAGAGGCCTTGATTGTTCCGCCTATGTAAAAAAGATATACGATATCTTCGATGTAAACTTACCGAGAAGTGCAAGAGAGCAGTTCCATGCAGGGGTCAAGATAAAAAAAGAGGAGCTCTCCATCGGGGATCTCGTATTTTTTAGAACAAAGAGGTATATAAAATATCCAACCCACGTAGGTATATATATAGGGGATGGTAAATTTATCCATGCTTCATCGGGAAACAATAAAGTGGGGGTAAAGATTGATTCTCTCGCCTCAGATTTCTACACCAAAACATATGTGGGGGCGGTAAGGGTCAAGCAGTCAAGCGAGGATAGTGCCTCGGAGAAGGCTTTAAAGGAAGAAAAAGAAGCGGAAAACTCCTAAAAAATCCTTTTTTTAAATGTAAGTGAAAATCAGAATAACCCTTTTTCTCTTATCCGTTGTCCTCCTTTTGTTTGGCGGTCTTATCCTCTATTACAGAATAGAGCCCTTTCAGTATTTTTTCTATATCATCTCTTGGTGGTCTTACATTCTCTTCATGGATACATACCTCTCTTTCAAAGGAAAAGGTTTCCTTTTCCTGAACAGGTCTCTCCCCTGCATGATCATCCTCTCCTGCGGTTTCTGGTGTATCTTTGAGGCAATCAATTTTGTGATCAAGAACTGGTATTATATAAATCTCCCCCCGAATACGTATGAAAGGTATCTGGGGTACCTCATATCCTTTGGTACGGTGATCCCTGCTGTATCCCTTACAACGGAGCTTTTCTGTGGTATACTCGGCGACAAGAGGATAAGACCCGTCCGCCAGATCCGTCGTTATCCGTTTAAGGCGACCCTTTCGGGTTTAATCATGCTCGGCCTCCTAATCTCTTTTCCCGATATTTTTTTCCCTCTTGCCTGGGTCTTTCTACTCTTCATTATTGATGGTTATAACTATCTCAAGGGTCAAGGTTCTTTTATGAAAGATTTAGAGGAGGGTAATGGAGGGAGATGCTTTTCTGCCCTTCTCTCCGGTCTCTTATGCGGCCTTCTGTGGGAGACATGGAATTACTGGTCTGTGGCGAAATGGATATACACGGTCCCTTTTTTTGAGGATATGAAGGTCTTCGAGATGCCCCTCCTCGGATACTTCGGCTTTCCCGTATTCAGTCTTAACGTATCCGCCTTTTTAAGTTTTTTGAAAGGTATTGAAAAAAAGAGGTTAATCCTTATTTCCTCATTTCTGTCCCTGATTTTCTCCTTTATCGTTTTTTTCGGGATCGATAAATATACGGTATTCTCTTACACGGTAAGACCCGGTGAGGTGGATTTTATAAAAGATGAGACCAAAAGGCATATCGTGAGGGCAGGGATAAGGACTACCTATGGAATAGACCTAAAGCTCCTCGATGAAGACGAGAAAAAGGCAATAAAGATTGTCCATCTCAAGGGTTTAGGCTATAAAAACTACTTGAAATTGAAAGGGTCCGGGGTAGATAGATTAGAAAAACTTTTAGACCTCTCCGAAGGGCAACTCTCAAAGATGCTTAATGAACCAAATAGAAGGAGGATAAGGGTATATATAAAAGCGGCAAAAAAGGAAACCCATAAATATTTTCGTTGACATTTTTACACATTAAATTATAGAAATGTTTATACATTACAGGGCATCAACCTCTGATTTTTGATCAGGGTTTAACCTATCCCATCAAGGAGGGGATCATGAATTCCATAATTGTCCTTGTTCTGGGTTTTATCGTCGCTTTTATAGGTTATCGTTTTTATGCCCGTCATATCGATACGAAGATCATCAAATCGGATCCAAAAAGAACCACTCCGGCAAAGATGTACATGGATGGCGTTGAATTCATGCCCACAAGCAAGAACATCCTCTTTGGATATCAGTTCAAATCCATAGCAGGGGCTGCCCCTATCATAGGCCCCATTATAGCCATCCAGTGGGGATGGCTCCCTGCTCTGATCTGGATACTGGGGGGTGCCCTCTTCATAGGGTGGGTTCAGGATTACTCGAGCGCCGTTGTCGCCATGAGAAATGATGGGGCCTCTTTCGGGGGATTAAGCCACAGACTGATCTCTCCCAAGGCCCGATTGATCCTCCTCTCTTTTATTTATTTCTATCTCCTCTTAATAGCCGGGGCCTTCGGAAACGTGGTTGTGAGTACCGCCTCCACCCTTAAGGCCGCCCCAATGGCATGGCTTTTCATGACAATAGGGGGTATCCTCGCGGGACAGATGATATACCGGTGGAGAAACGATATCATCCTTACCACCGTTGTGACGGTACTTATCGCCCTTTTGGGTATCTGGGTGGGATCAATCCTCCCTTCAGACAAGATCCTTGGGACAGAACTGTCAAACAGCAGGATACTCTGGTCTATTGCGGCATTTGTCTTCTGTTATTTTGCCGCGGTCCTGCCCATCTGGAGGTTCGCCCTCCCGATAAACTATGTAGCCTCTTATATCGTGTTTCTCGGGCTCTTCTTTGGCATCATAGGCGTTCTTATTCTACACCCCAATTTCACCCTTCCTGCCTATACAGAATTCTCCATCAGGGTAGGTCCCATGTGGCCCATCATGTTTGTCACAATAGCTTGCGGTGCCATATCGGGGTGGCATAGTATCGTATCGAGCTCCGGTACCGCAAGGCAGCTCGAAAATGAGCTCGATGCAAGGCCTGTGGGGGGAGGAGTGATGTTTATTGAGATGATGCTCGCCCTCTTTGCCCTGATCATTGCAGGTACCATATATGCCTCCCCTGCCGAATACGGAGCAGCCATCGTAAAAGGCCCCGGTGGTATTTTTGCCGCAGGGGTATCAAAATTCCTCGGTGCCCTCGGTATTCCGAGTACCCTGGGGAGGTCATACGGAAGTGTTATGATGATAGTGCTCGCTATAACCATCATGCAGCTAGTAATCCGTTTTATGAGGGTGGCCACTTCAGAACTTTTAAGCGATATACACCCCATCTTCAGAAATGCCCATGTAGGGACCTTTATAGCGTGTATACTCGGTATGGTTCTTGTACTTACAGGGTGGTGGCAGTATCTATGGGTGCTTTTCGGCGGGGCTAACCAGCTTATGGCTTCCCTTGCCCTCCTCCTCGTTACGGCCTGGCTCACCTCCGAGGGTAGACCGGCAGCCTGGACGTTCTATCCCATGATATTTATGTTTATCACCACGATTGCCGCCCTCCTCTTCACCTCTTACAGCTTGCTCCAGAAGGTCTTTGCCGGGGCCGTAAAGGGAGAGGCATTGATAGGGAATACCCTTATGGGTTTTGTTGGTCTTTTTCTTGTTGTTGCCGCTATAGTTTTGGGGATTGAGGGTGTAAAGGCCCTAAATAGATACAGGGCTATAAAGGCCCCTGCCGTAGAGGCCAAGGCATAAAAAGATTCTAAAAGGAGATGTTAGATGACGAAAGATAAGAAAAAGGGTGGTTTTTTTCAGGCCGTTAAAGAGTTTGTGTATGGCGTCGCTGCCCACGATTCGGCCCGTTTTGCACTGAAGACAAGGGCAAGCATGGAACATCTTTTTATCCTCATTACCATGGGGGATATGCTCGGGGTGCCCATACTCCCTCCGTATTACTCTTTGAGGCTCCTTCCCTATGTGGTTCCCCAGATAGCCACCTGGAAGAGGAGGATGTTAAGGGAAAAAGACCTGACCGATGCCCTTGCTTAAGACATTGAGAAAAGGAGGTGGTTCCCATTTCACTCAAAAAGATATTTGAAGACTACCCGGATAGAAGGTACATCATGTTTGGTGGTAAAGGAGGTCTCGGTAAGACCACATTCTCAGCTGCCACGGCATTTTACCTTGCGAAACAGGGAAAGAAGGTCCTCGTCTTCTCCGTTGACCCTCAGGCCTCATTAAGCGACATATTCAAACAGAACATCTTCGGCAAAGGACCGACAGAGATCATGCCAAACCTCTATGCACAGGAGATTGATGCGGATCTGAGGGTCAAGGAATACCAGCAGGAGATAAGGCAGAAGATACTCGATATGTACGGTATGGAAAAGATTCCCGATGAGATCGAGAGTTACATCCAGGCCGCTGCTGCGGAGCCGGCGATGGAAGAGAGCGCGATCTTTGATGAGGTGGTCGATATAGTTGTAAAAGGGGGGTTTGATTATTATATATATGACCTTGTTCCTCTCGGCCATGCCCTATATTATCTGAGCATGGCCTCTGTCTACGATGAATGGATCGAAAAGATCACAGGCCTGAGACAGCAGATGAGGGAATACGACCAGGTCGCTGCGGTGATGAAAAGGGATAAGGAGCTGGACGAAGATGCGATCCTGAATGAGCTCCTATATATAAAGGACAGGATCAACAAATCGTCCTCCATCTTAACCGATAAAGAGAAGACCGCCTTTTTCTTTGTCCTCACCGCCGAGGAAATGGTCATAAACGACACATTGAAGGCAGCAGAACTCTTTGCCAAATTTGAAGTGCCTTTAAGTGGCTATATAGTGAACAGGGTCCTGCCGAAGGAGTTAAAAAGCCTCGAGATCCCTGAGTATCTCAAGAACAGACTTAACATGCAGGAGAAGTATTTAAAGGTCATTGAGGAGAAGTTCAAAGGTCAGATTTTAGCCCATGTCCCTGAGATGGAGAGGGATGTGACAGGCCTTGAGATGATCGAGAAACTGGCATCAACGATGTTCACCTGATATTAGTCACGGTTAAAGAGGAGTCTCACGATGAACGAGATAAAGATAAGTATGACAAAATTTATGGAAGACCACCCCAAACTCAAATACATTTTCTTCGGTGGAAAGGGTGGTGTAGGTAAGACCGTTATGGCAGGGGCAGCGGCATTATGGGCAGCAAGGCAGGGAAAAAAGACCCTTCTCGCCTCAACAAATCCTGTACACAGTCTATCGAATCTTTTTGAGACGGATGTCTTTGGAAAGGTGGTCAATGTTTGCGACGAAAAACTCTGTTATGCCTTTGAAATCGATACAAAGGATACGATAGAACGTTCAAAGAACGAGATCAGGGAGAAGATAAACTGGTTTTTAAAGTTTGCGGATATAACGACAAAGGCCGACGAATTCGTCGAATCGGCTACGATGAACCCTGCTTTTGAAGAATCGGCGATGTTTGAAAACATGACAGAGCTCATGTTTAAAGATGAATACGACTTCTATGTCTTCGATACGGCCCCCACGGCCAACGCAAGACGACTCCTCGGCATGTCCAAGGTATATTCCCTGTGGGTGGAGAAGATGCTAAAGAGCAGGGATGAGGCAAAGAGCCTAAGGGAGGCCCTTTCCTTCACAAAAAAGAAAGAGGAGGATCCCCTTCTCGATTATCTCCTGAAATTTAAAGACCGGATGGCAAAGGCCCAGAGTCTTCTTACAAACCAGGAGTTAACGGCCTTCTTTTTTGCCACCTTGCCCGAGGCGCTTCCTATTGCCGTAATAACAAGATTCATAAATTGGTTCTACGATTTTGGAATACCTGTGGGGGGTGTTGTTGTAAACGGGGTCATCGAGAAGGAGAAGATAGGGGATAACGCTGCGGAATTTGTTTTGAACCGTATAAAGATGCAGGAAGAGCATCTGGAGGAAATTTGGAGGATATTTGGGGATAAGGTAAGGGCCATAATCCCCCTATTTGAGACAGAGGTTAAAGGGGCAAAGATGTTAAACAGATTGATGGAGCATCTATTTCTGTAAACCCTATTTATTTTAGTCTGACAGATACAACCTTAGATATGCCCTCCTCCTCCATGGTAACGCCGTATATCGCATCGGAGGCCTCCATCGTGATCCTGTTATGGGTAATGAGGATAATCTGCGTCCTTGTACTTATACCCTTTATGATATCCATGAGGGAGATGATGTTCGCATCATCGAGAGGGGCGTCTATCTCATCCATCAGGGAAAATGGAGAGGGTTTTGTATCCATAAGGGATAAGAGAAAGGCGAGGGATATCAGGGTCTTCTCACCCCCGGAGAGGAGCTCCATCCTCGTTGTTCTCTTCCCCGGAGGTTGAACGAACATTTCCACCCCTGCTATCTCCTGGTTAAATGAGAGGTAACCCTTGCCCCCCTTGAAGAGAAGTTCTGTGAATCGTTTGAATGCCCCGTTTACCGTTTCAAAGGTTTCAAAAAAGATCTCCCTTGAGAGGCTATCGATTTTGATTATCGTCTTTTTAAGGGCCTCCATCGCCTCTTTTAGGTCTTCTTTCTGTCTCTCAAGAAAAGATGCCCTTTCCTTTAACTCCTCATACTCTTTTTCTGCCCTGAAGTTCACATCCCCCAACTCTCCTATGGCCTTTAAGATATCCTCCCTTTCCTTCTCAAGGTCAACCCCTTTATCCAAGGCCACCCCATCGGGGTTTGTGATGCCATAAGTTGTGGCAAGCCTTTCCGTTATTGTCTCCAGTTTTTCCCCCATCACCGCCATCTCGGTCTCTATACCTTCCCGTTTTGCCCTTATCTTTTCCACCTCTTTCTGTACCGATTCTATCTGATCTTCCAGATTCTTCTTCTCCATATGGACATTACCGGATGTGGCCTTTATATCTTCGTATCGTTTAATCTCCTTCTCGCACTGGTCTTTGAGTCTTCCGTAGTCCCTTTCCACCTGATCCCTTTTTGCCTTAGTCCTCGCCATCTCATTTTCGGTAAATAAGATTTTCTCTCTGTTTTTCTCCATCTCTTCCGAATAGGTTGTAATCGTCTCTTTATTCCTCTCTATCCTTTCTGAAATTGCCTTCATCCTTCCCCTTATTCTCTCTAATGTGAGGGTCAGTTCATGCCACTTTGCAGAAACCTCCCCATACTCTCTCCTTCTCTTCTCCTGTTCCCCCCTTAAAAAGTTGAGCCTCCCCTCGAGCCTCTCCTTCTCCTTCTCCTTCTCTGCCCTCTCTTTTGTTAGCCTCTCTACCTCAGCGGAGTCTATCTCCTCAAAAAGGTCTATCTCTGAATCGAGTTCTGATAACCTCTCCTTGATCGTCTTCTCCTCTGCCTCAATGAGGGTGAGCTCCTTCTCCTTTTTCTTAATGTTTTCGTCCTTTAGATTCACCTCGTGCCTTATGGACTTATAAGCCTTATCGTAACGGTTAAACTCTGCCTCCAGGGTATTTATTTCCGCTATTATATTTCTTAATCTCTCATCGACGGCCTTAAGCTCCTCCTCGACCCTCTTCTGCTCCTTAAACTTCTTTATATCTATCCTCTTCTCCGCCCTCTCCTGTATCACTATACCCCTTGAATCTATATATATCTCGTCGTTTAGAAAGATCCCCTCCTCACCCTCTGAGACCCTTCTGAAACCTTCCTCAGGGGTGGTAATCCAGACAACATGTATCTCAACCTCATCCCCCTTCTGTTCGAAAATCCCTTTCTCAGGGAAAAAGATCAGGTTTTCCCCGTATTTCCTTGCCAGTTCTCCCACCTTATCCATATTCCCTTCTGGAACCACATAGTACTGCATCTCCCTTGAGAAGAATCTCTCGAGGGCCTTCTCCTTTCCCTCTTCTATCCGTGCCACATCCAGAAGCTTCTTCATCTCTTTTATCTTTGGAGGGAGATCCCCCCTGTTGTTTGTTAGCTGTTTCAGATACTCTTCCTTCCCCCTCTTCTCGGCCTTCAACATATAGAGGGTTCTCCTCTTCTCTTCCAACTCTCTACCGAGACGTTCTTTCTCTTTATAGAGGCCATCCATTTTTAGGACCCTTGAGTCCTTCTCATTTTTCTCCGTGTTTATGGTCTCTTTTATATACTCAACCCTCTTTTTCAGGGCATCGAGCCTCTCCGTGAAACGTTTGATATCCTCTTCCCTTTTTTTTCTTCTCCTCTCCCTTTCCCTCTCTATCCTCTCCATCTCGGCGAGCCTGTTCTTTGCCTCTGCGATGCTGTTTGCCACCACAAAAAGCCCTACCCTCTCCTTCTCCATCAGTTGTTCAATCTCCTCTGCCTTCTCCTTCAATGTTGTGAGGGCCTTCTCTAACTCTTTTCCTTCTTCCTCTCCCTTTGAGAGGGAATGGGTGTTTGATGTAAGTTCATCCTCCAGTTTTTTTATCTCTTCTTTGTATCTTTCTATTTCTTGGGATAACCTCTCCTGCTCTTTTTCAATGCCTCCCTTCTCCTTTTCAAGTCTTTTAATCTCCCCCTCTATATATTCAACCTCCACAAGCCTGTTCTCCATATCTTTCTCTTTACCCTTTATCTCCACCTCAAGCTCTCTTATGACCCTTTCGATCAGGGCAAACTCCTCTTCCTTTGAATGGAGTCTCCCTTTTATCTCAGCAATCTCCCCCTCTTTTATCAGGATTTCTTTCTCAAGGCCTTCCTTTTTCTCAAACATCTTTTCCAGTCTTTTTCTGATTTTGCCGTAACCATCTATCAGGATCATCGAATCTATCCTGTTTTGCTTTTCCGATAGGGCCTTATACTTTCGCCATCTCTCCCACTCGACAGTCGCCTTCTCCAGGGAAGTGGTTACCTCTCTGTATATATCCTCCACCCTTTCGAGGTTTGATTTTACCTCTTCCATACGGATTATCGCTTCCCTTTTCTTCTCCTCAAACCTTGTGATGCCGCTTGTCTCCTCTATGACAACACGTCTCTCATGGGGCTTCATCTGGATGAAATACTCGATCCTCCCCTGTTCCACAATAGCGTATGAGTTAACCCCTATGCCGGTGCCGAGAAAGAAATCCTGGATGTCCTTGAGTCTTACGAGATTTCCGTTGAGGTAGTATTCGTTCACCCCGTCCCTGTAAATACGCCTTTTTATCTCATAGTTCGTCTCGTTATCCGAAAGACCTATAGTCACCTCTGCGATATTCACAGGCCTCTTTCCGTTGCTCCCGTGAAAGATCACATCCCCCATGTCCTTTACCCTGAGAGACTTTGTTCCCCTCTCTCCCGAGGCCCAGACTATCGCATCAACCACATTACTTTTACCGCACCCGTTAGGTCCCACGATAGCGGTAATCCCTTGGTCAAAGGAAAAGACCGTCCTGTTTAAAAATGATTTAAAACCGAATAATTCAAGGCGGGAGAGCCTCAAGAGACATACCCCTTCATAGGAGAATGATATTCTCCGTTATGCCCTAATTTCATCGATAGCCCTTTTTATCCTCTTAATTACCGCATCCCTTCCAAGAATGGTTATCACCTCAAAAATGCCAGGGCTTATATCCTTACCCGAGAGGGCAACCCTGATGGGTTGGATTACATCAACGGCCTTTTTATTAAACTCTCCCATGATCCTTTCGATGAGCCTCTTCTGTTCTGTTTCGTTAAGAGAGGTAAGGGCCTCAAAACCTTTAAGAAAACTATCAAGGATACCAAGATTCCCGGGGGTAAGAAATTTGTCCTTCGCCTTTATGTCATAGGGAAAATCATCCTGAAAAAAGAACAGGGCCATATCTGCCATCTCTTTCAACGTCTTTGCCCTCTCCTTGAGAGGTTTCAAAACAAGGGGTACCTTCCTCTCCACCTCATCATCAATGGTGATACCTTTCATCGCAAGAAAAGGTTTGAGCCTCTCAGCGACCACGTCCTCAGGAAGGGTTTTTATATAGTGGCCGTTTAACCATAAAAGTTTATCCATATCGAAGATGGATGGGGATTTACCTACGTGGGATAGGTCGAACTTGTCTATGAGTTCTTCCTTTGAGAAGACCTCCTGGTCTCCATAGGCCCATCCGAGCCTTGCGAGATAGTTCATAAGGGCTTCAGGCATAAAACCTTCATCTCTATATTCGAGGAGGGAGGTGGCCCCATGCCTTTTGCTCAACCTTGTTCTATCCTTACCGTGGATCAAAGGTACATGGGCAAATTGGGGTATTTCTAAATCGAGGGCCCTGTAAATGAGTATCTGCCTCGGTGTGTTATTTATATGGTCATCGCCCCGGATGATATGGGTGATACCCATTGATGCGTCGTCTACAACAACGGTGAAATTATACGTTGGTGTGTTATCACTCCTTAATATAACGAGGTCATCGAGTTCGTCACAGGAGAAGGTAATCCTGCCCCTTATCATGTCGTCAAAAATAACCTCCCCTGATAATGGGGCCTTGAACCTGATGGCATAGGGCCTACCTTCAGGGTGGTCTTTTCTGTCCCGGCATGTCCTGTCATAAGACGGTTTTTTCCCTTCCTTTAAGGCAACCCTCCTTTTTTCCTCCACCTCTTCCGGGGTGCAGTAGCATCTATAGGCATAACCGTTTGAGAGGAGCCTGTAGGCGTAATCTCTATATATTTCCATGCGTTCTTTCTGGAAATAAGGGCCTTCGTCCCATTCGATACCAAGCCATTTAAGACCGTTCAGTATGTCTTCAACATAGATCTCCTTTGACCTTTCGATATCCGTATCTTCTATCCTCAGGACAAATATGCCCTTATTCTTTTTTGCAAATAGATAATTGAAGAGGGCTGTTCTCGCCCCCCCGATATGTAGGTTCCCTGTAGGGCTCGGGGCAAATCTCGTCTTAACTATCAAAATTCCCTCCGGAAATTAATTAGGGTCGAGTCCTGGATGTTAAACTCAGACTTTAGCATGAGATTATAATGGAAAAATCTCTATTCATCAACGGATTTTTAAACAAACTTTCGTGATCCATAAGGGGTGTAAAAACAATTACTTATTTAAAAATTTGTGAAAATATAGTATATTAAATAAGCTTATAAGCTAATTAAGAATCTGGAGGTATAATGTTTGAGGTAGGCAATGTAGCAGTTTATCCCGGTCACGGTGTCGGAAAAATAGAATCAATAGAGGAAAGGGAGTTTTCCGGCATGAAACAATCTTTCTATGTTATGAGGATCCTCGATACAGACATGACGATCATGGTTCCTGTAGACGGAACACAGAGTGCCGGACTCCGCTGCGTAATCAATTCCTCTGAGGTGAAAAAGGTTTACGATATTCTGAAGGACAGGAATGTTGTCCACGATAATGCCCCCTGGAACAGGCGCTACAAGGAGTATATGGAGAAAATAAAAAGCGGTTCCATCTACGAGGTCGCCATGGTTTTAAGGGAGTTGTACAGTCTTCGTGTATGGAAAGAACTCTCTTTCGGCGAAAAGAAGATGTTTGAGATTGCCCGAAACCTTATAAAAAAGGAACTCTCTATCGCCCTTAACAAAGAAGAGGGGGAGATCGAAGAGGAGATAGAGAAGATATTCCTTACAAACTACAAGGATTGACGCTTGGAGATATTGGTTCAGGTTATAATGGTGGCCGTCACCACCATTACCGCATATTTTATCTTCAAGGAGATGTTTACAAGTACCTTCTACGGCCTATTTGGTGCCATAGGGGGACTTGCCTTTGGTTATGTGATTATAAAAATTGAGGAAAAGATCAAGGACATCCCCTTGAAGACAATAATAGGCAGTCTCCTCGGGATCACCTTAAGCCTGTTGATAGCAAATCTTTTCATCTCTCGGTTACTTTTAATACTGATCAAAGATGTTCCCATAACGTTACCCATTTATATATTTATTTATTTTGTGATGGGGTACCTCGGTTTCCGGATAGGGGAGCAGAAGAGCAAGACGATAGACCTCTCCAAAATACCCCTTCTTGAAAAGACCGATGAGACGGAAAACGCCAAAATATTGGACACAAGCACAATTATAGATGGGAGGATCGCCGATATATGCGAGACAGGTTTCATCGAAGGGGTCTTTATAATCCCCCAGTTTGTCCTATACGAGATCCAGCACATAGCGGACCATCAGGACCCCGTCAAAAGAACAAGGGGACGGAGGGGACTTGACATACTTCACAGGATACAGAAACAGTCAAACGTAAAGGTAAAGATCGTGGATTACGATTTTCCTAAACTAAAAGATGTGGATAGTAAGCTCATCGCCCTCGCAAAAAAATTAAACGGGAAAATCGTCACAAATGACTATAATCTGAATAAAGTTGCTGAACTCCAAGGTGTGGAGGTTCTCAACATAAATCAGCTCGCCGCCGCCATGAAACCTACGGTATTACCAGGGGAGCAGATGGTGGTTAAGATTCTAAAGGAGGGCAAAGAGTACGGTCAGGGTATAGGGTATCTCGACGACGGTACGATGGTGGTTGTGGACGATGCAAAGAGGCAGTTGGGTAGAACGGTAGAGGCTGTTGTGACAAGTGTACTCCAGACAACCTCAGGAAGGATGATATTTGCAAAGCTTAAAGAGCATGCAGAAAGGGAATTCTATTTTCCCGATGAGTATAAATTAGAGGAAAGTACGAGATAAATCATGAGAACCATAGCTATAATACTTGCCGGTGGGACGGGCAAAAGGATGGGGTCATCGACCAATAAACAGTTTCTTTTGCTCGATAACAAACCTATTATCGTCCATACCCTTCAGGTATTTGAGGAGTGCCGTCAGGTCGACGGTATATACCTTGTGGTAAACCACAAAGACCTTCCTATAATACAGGAAGAGGTACTCGAACCTTACAAATTCAATAAAATCCTAAAAATCGTTATAGGGGGTCGCCTCCGTCAGGATTCTGTTAAAAACGGTCTCGAAGCCATAGACGGTCCTTGCGATATAGTGATAATCCATGATGGTGTAAGGCCTTTTATCTCCCCATCCTTCGTGGAGAAGGGTATTTTCCTGATGGAGATGTTCGATGCGATTATCCCCGCCCTGCCGGTGAAGGATACGATAAAGGTCGTATCGAAAGAGGGTTTTGTGGTGAAGACCCTCGATAGAGACTCCCTCTGGCATATCCAGACACCCCAGACGTTTAAATACAATCTGATACTTAAGGCCTACAGAGAGGGTATGACAAAAAAACTTTATGGATATGATGATGCCACGTTTATCGAATATATGGGGAAAAAGGTTAAAGTGATCGAAGGCTCCCCATACAACATAAAGATAACCACCCCCGAAGACCTTGCCCTGGCCAGAGGCCTCCTCCAACAACTCAAAGGGAATATATGAGAATCGGTCTTGGGTTTGATATCCATAGACTTGTGAAAGGGAGAAAGCTCGTCCTCGGGGGCATAGAGATACCTTGTGAAATGGGTCTTTTGGGCCATTCCGATGGGGATGTGCTGATCCATGCCATATCCGACGCCATCCTCGGGGCTGCAGGGGCAGGAGACATTGGTGAACATTTCCCCGATACGGATACGTCAACAGAAGGTATGGACAGCGGAAAGATACTCTCTTATGTGCTGAAAGCCGTAAAGGAGAGGGGGTATGGGATAAAAAATATAGATGCCGTTGTCATCACCGAGGAACCAAAGATACTCCCCTACAGAAGGTTCATACAGGAAAAGATCGCAAAAATACTCGATATAGACCCCGAGCAGGTAAGCGTAAAGGGTAAAACATCAGAGGGAATTGGGCATATAGGTAAAAAAGAGGCTATCGCGGTATATGCCACAGCCCTCCTCATGGACGTATAGATTAAAAAGATGGTACGGGTCAGATTCGCACCGAGTCCCACAGGATACCTTCACATAGGAAACGGAAGGACAGCGATTTTAAACTATCTCTTTGCGAGATCGAAAAAAGGGGTCTTCATCTTAAGAATAGAGGATACGGATCTTGAGAGGTCAAGTCCGGTATTTGAGACCTCTATCATCTATGACCTGAAATGGCTTGGCATAGAGTGGGATGAAGGGCCCATCAGGCAGTCGGAGAGGCTCGATATCTATCGAAAGTACGCCCGGATGTTCCTTGAGAAAAGGCTGGCCTACAGATGTTTCTGCACAAAAGAGGAACTCGAGGAGATGAAGAAAAACCAGATAAAAAAGGGGGAGCCCCCGAGATATAACGGTAAATGTAGGGAAATAGGGGAAGAGACGGCAGAGGCGATGGAGCTTGAGGGTAGACCATATGTGGTAAGGTTTAAATCATTGAGAAAGAGGGTATCCTTTGATGACGCGATACACGGTAAGCTCGATTTTCCCGATGACCACGTCGATGACTTTATAATATTAAAACAGGACGGTTGGCCTTCTTATAATTTTGCGGCGACTGTAGATGACCTCCTTATGGGGATAACCCATGTGATAAGAGGGGCAGACCATATATCCAACACACCAAAACAGCTTATGCTCTTCGAGGTATTAGGGGCCTCTCCCCCTGTATACTGCCACCACTCCCTCCTCATAGGGAAGGACAGAAAACCGTTGAGTAAGAGAGATGGCATAACCGGCATAAGGGAGTTCAGAGAGATGGGGATCCTTCCCTCCGCGTTATTCAACTACATAGCCGTTATAGGGAGGGGTATAGATGGGAGGATCATGGACAGAGAAACCTTAATCGATACCTTTGAACCCTCTTCCCTATCCTGTTCCGATTCCCTCTTTGATATGGAAAGACTCCTCTGGTATAACAGAGAGTATCTAAAGACCGCACCCCCCGAGCTTCTCATGGGAACGGACGTTCTGTCGGATATGGATAGAAAAAGAGTCCTGACCATCAGAGAAAATGCAAGGACCCTGACAGAACTTAAAGACTGGATGGGAATCTTCAAAAACGGGGATATCACAGAGGAAGGTATAGGGTTTTTGCTAAATCAACCCGGTTCGTATGATATCTCAAGGGCACTTCTTAATTGCCTTTTAGATGGAGAAGACCACCCCTTCGATCATATCGCTGATAGTTTAGGAAGAAAAACAGGGATGAAGAAGAGAGAACTCTTTCTCGTATTGAGGGTACTTACCACCGGACGACTAAAAGGTCCTCCCCTCCATGAGGTGTTTAATTTGATACCAAAAGATATTATAATAAAAAGGATAAGGACATTTTTGCATCAGGATTAGTAATCATAAAGGTTGCAGGTTGTTCGCCTTTGCTATCCAGGTTTTTTACGGACCACGTTTTGGGTGATTTAACATGTTTTTAAAAAACATCAACAACAGATTTAAAAATATTTTCCGGAGTCTGTCCCTTCGGACACAACTACTTTTGATACTCCTTTTGCTCTTGGCCCTCTCCATCAGTTCTCTGACGGTGATCTATTCGAGGACCGAAGACATGATCATCGAGAAGGTCACGGATAATATAGATGATATTACAAAGGCTATTCAGATAAGTGTGGAAGAGTTAACCTATAAAGGGGATAGCACAGAGAGGCTAAAAAGCTATGTAGATATGCTGAATAGAAAAGGGCTTAAAGAGATATCCATTCTAAGCGATAGTTCTGAGGTGATTGCCAGTTCGGATCCAAAAAAAATCGGTACAAAAGAGAAGCTGACGGAAAAGAGATATGCAAGAAAGAAAGACCTCATGATTACCGCAAGACTCGGGGAGGAAAGTAAAAAAGAGGCCCAGAGGTTATATAATGTGATCATGCCCGTATCTATAAAAGGCCAGAACATAGGTTATATACATATAAGCATGGTACTTGATGACTATAAGCTCGCCCAGAGAAAAAATCACATAAAGAGGATACTAAGCACCATATTCGCCTTCAGCATCGGGATCATATTCAGCCTTCTCGTGGCAGAAAAATATACGGAACCCATAAAGAAGGTGGCAAGGGCGAGCAAAAAGATCGCAGAAGGGGAACTCGTCAAGATTAGGGATAGCAACAGAAAAGATGAGATAGGGGTCCTGATAAAGAGTTTCAACGAGATGGTGGATAAGCTGGCGGAGAGGAAGGAACTTGAGGAAAAACTAAAAAAGACGGAGCAACTCTCCATCATAGGACAGCTCTCATCGGGTATAGCTCATGAAATAAGAAACCCCCTCAATTTCCTTTCCCTTTCCATAGGCCATATGAAGGAGATTTTAAGTAGCAAGGAAAAGAACGAAAACAGGGAAGAGATTTTAAGACTCCTCGATACCATAACAAAAGAGATATACAGGGTAAATGGCCTAATCCAGAACTTTCTGTTCCTCGGGAAGCCCCTTGTCTTGAACAAAGAGCCTGTAATGGTGGATGCCCTCGTTAATGAGGCGATATCGATTTTAAGGGACAAGATAGAAGACAGGATAGAGGTAAAATTCGTCTCCGATGGAAACGGGCAGCCCCTATATTGCGATAGAGAGTATATGCGTCTTTCATTGATCAACCTGATCCTAAATTCCATTCAGGCCATAGAGGAGAAGGGGAAGATCACAATTGAAGCAGGCAAAGATGGGTCTTTTTCCTTTATATCCGTTACAGACACAGGGGTCGGTATAAGACCGGAAGATATGGATAAGATATTTGAGCCATACTATTCAACTAAAAAACTCGGTGTCGGCCTTGGTCTTGCCGTAACAAAGAGATTTGTAGAGGAGCACGGCGGTAAAATCACCCTCGAAAGCACGGTAGGTCAAGGGACAACGATAAAAATCATGGTGCCCCAATATGAAGCATGATAAAGGTTCTATTCTCGTTGTGGAGGACGATAATAATCAGAGGAGTATTATAAAGACGATCCTCCTGAAAGAAGGCTTCTTCGTTGAGGAAGCCGGAACCGGTAAAAAGGCCTTAGAACTCATAAAGAACAATATATTCGACGTGGTCTTAACGGATTTACGCCTGCCCGATATCGACGGGACAGAGGTGCTAAAAGAAGTGAAGGCCATAAGCGGTGCGACCCATGTGATTGTAATAACCGCTTACGGCTCTATTCCATCGGCGATCGAGGCAACAAAGCTTGGTGCTTACTACTACCTGGAAAAACCCTTTGAAAAAGACCAGCTTATCCTTATGATAAACAATGCCGTTAACCAGTCAAGGCTCATAAAAGATAATATAATGTTGAAGGACCAACTTACAGAACGTTTCAACCTCGACAATATCATAGGGGTCCACGGAAGGATGGAGGCCCTCTTCAAGATTGTAAGAAGGGTTGCCCCGACAAACTCTACCATTCTTATTTACGGGGAGAGCGGTACAGGGAAGGAGCTTTTCGCCAAAAGTATCCACTACAATAGCCCAAGAAAACATAAACCGTTCTTCGCTATAAACTGTGCTGCCATACCTGAGACACTTCTCGAGAGCGAACTCTTCGGTTACGAAAAAGGGGCATTCACCGGTGCCCTGACGAGGCATGCAGGCCTCTTTGAGCAGGCAAACGGGAGTACCCTCTTCCTCGATGAGATAGGGGACCTCACCTTAAGCACCCAGGCAAAACTTTTACGGGCGATACAGGAGAGGGAGATCAGGCGTCTCGGGGGAAAGGAGAGTATAAAGCTCGATGTGAGGATTATCGCCGCCACGAACAAAAAACTGGACGAAGAGATCACAAAGGGTCGTTTCAGAGAAGACCTCTACTATAGATTAAACGTGATTGCCTTTACGATCCCGCCTTTAAGGGAAAGGGCGACGGATATACCTCTCCTTGTTGAGCATTTCCTCTCGAGGATGAATAAAGATGCATACCAAAAAAAACGTATCTCCAATGAGGCCCTCCAGCTTCTTATAAATTACTCATGGCCAGGAAATGTAAGGCAACTCGAATCGGTTATAGAGAGGGCCTACATCTTAAGCGATGGGGAGACGATAGATGTGGAGCACATACCGGAGGAGGTTAAGGACGAGGGGACTAAAAACCTTGCAAAGCATCTTGACATACCTGATGGGGGACTAAACTTCGATGAGATAGAGAAGGAACTGATAAAAAAGGCGATAATAAAGGCGGAGGGGAAGATCTCCCTTGCTGCAAAGCTACTTAACATGTCCTATGATAAACTCTGGTTTAAGATAAAGAAGATGAAAGAGCGGGGTGAACTTCTTGATTTTACGAACAGATGAGATATGTTTTCGTCAATTAACGAATATTATCCCCCCCTTTTTATCCCCTATGTGCTCTATCATATGGATATATCTTGAATTGTAAATATGGCATAAAAAGTGCAACAAGATATATAAAACTAATTTAAAAGGAGGTAGTTAAATGAAAAAGATTCTGTTACTCGGACTGGCGTTACTGATCACAGTGGCCTTTGTCACCACGACATTCGCCCAGGAAAAGGCAAAACCGGCAGCTCCGGATAAGCCTGCAGTAGCAGCAGAGAAACCAGCGGCCCCTGAGAAGAAGGCAGAGCCTGCAAAGGCAGATAAGCCGAAGAAAGAGAAGAAACCGGCAAAAGAGAAGAAACCGGCAAAAGAGAAGAAGGCTCCTGAGAAACCAGCAGCAGAGAAACCAGCTGCCCCTGAGAAACCGGCAGAGCCAGCAAAGAAGTAAAGATTGTTTAATTGAGAAAAGGGCGTCTCTGACGCCCTTTTTTATTTTATCTTCTCATACATGGGGGGGATCCGCCTCTATCTTAACCCCTTTGATATCGTAGATTGATTTGAAAACATCATAAAGCTTATCAACCTCTCCCTTTAAGAGAAATCGCCAGCGATAGTAACCTTTATATCTCTCCTTAACGGGTCCTGACAGAAGGTCTTCTAACCCTTTATCCTTTATTAGGGAAACGATTCTTTCAACTTTTTTTAGACCATCTCTCTCTGAGGGATGTTCTATCTCTATGGAAAAAAGCCTCGTATAGGGAGGAAAAAGGGCGGATTTTCTCCTCATCAGTTCTTTCTCATAAAAGCTGTGGAGGTCAAGATAAAGAAAAGGGTCTACCGCCATCTCTCTCTCCATAAAAAAATATAAGATCCCGGGGTGTGTCCCATCGATCAGGTTTTGTAAAGTCTGAAACATTCTCTCATAGGCCCTGTAACCAGCAAAGAGGGGGATGCTCTCCCAGCCTATTAGGATAAGCCTTTTAAGAGATACATCGCATAGCTTTGTAAGGGCCTGGGAGCCTACGATGATGGCGCCTTTGTCGGGAGTCTTTTTTTGAAGGGCCTTAAGGGTTTTTTTTAGGTTCTCTCCTGTACAGGAGTAGACCTCCGTCCCTTTGTACATGGAATTTAGCTGTTCCTCTATCGATTCTACCCCGAGGAAAGGTGTATAAATAAGTTCCCCCCCACATCCAGGACACTTAATAAGACCTTCGAACTCAATACCACATGCCTTACAGAAAAAAACATTCTTCTCCTTGTTAAAGCTCAAAGATGCACCGCAACCCCTGCATAGAATTGATTCTTCGCATAGTATACATCTCACAGAGGTACCGTATATCTTCTTAGGGGTGTATATCCCTATGACTTCTCTTTGCTTTATGGCCTCTTCTATAACATCGGCTATCCTTTTTGAGAGCATACCCCTTTGGCCGGAGGGAATATGGTCAATGATAATCTCATGCTTTTTTTTATGGGCCTTTCTTTGATCCACCATCTCGAAGACCCCTTCCTTCCCCTCTTGAAATACATCAATAGGGGGGGAGATACTCCCAAAAATTACGTCCACATCCTCGAGAAAGGACCTCTCTATCGCTATTTTAGTGGCATCAAACCGGAACCCTTCAATATTTTTTAATATATCTTCCGGTCTTTCCACTATAATAAGCCCCTCTTTCATGCCTGGTAAAAAGACGGAGCTTTTATTACCAAAGATCAGATACCCTCCTTTTCTCGCCTTAAAATATGCCTCCATCCTTTTATTTTTTTGAACTTTAGAGCCAAACCATAGTACCCTGTCTTTAAATCTTTTTTGGAAAATATTGTAAAAAAAATCACCGAGCCCCTGATAATCGGGCATAAGGAGCAGACAGTTCCTGTTTTGCCCGATCCTCCTTTCTATCTCTGCCGCATAAAACTCTATCCTCTCCTTAAAATCACTTATGTAAAGCAACCTTTTATTATTCCTACCCCTTTTCTCAGAAGATGTTCCAGAGGGTAAAAAGGATACCCCTGTAAAGATGTCTATCAATTCTATCCCTCTGTCATAAAAGTACCTTAAAATCCCCTCTCTCCCATTCTCTTTTATGGCCTTTGATAACAGGGCTCCATCAAGATGGAGGGAATCTCGAGAGGTCGATCTGATCCTTAAATAAGGCTCCACATCGAGGCCATAGGAGAGGGCAAATTTTAAGACCATACCTATAGGGGTGATATAAAATTTAGATGCCCATAAACAGAGTTCTCCAAGGGGGCCATCTAAAAGGGGAAATATATCTTCTATCCCCTTTATCTCCTCTATGGATTTTAGGTGTATCCCCTGTTCATTTTCCTCTGAAAGGACAAAGCCTGTAACGGGTCTTCCGCTTAGATGGATTTTCACCCTTGTAAATCTTCCCAGAAACCTTTCCCATCCCTCGGGTACACGGTATAAGAAGGTCTTCATAGTGGGCAGAGAGGGGGCAACCCTTATGATCATGGATTGAGAAGGTAATCCTTAAAATCGAGACTTTTCAGGAATTTGATCTTTTTAATCGGTTCTCCGAGAAAACGACTCCCCATTATTTCAAAAGTCCGGGGGGAGTCGGTAACAAAGTATTCACAACCCCCTCTCCCCTTTTTCTCGAGTATCCCCTCTGAGGAGAGCATCTCCTTGATCTCTTTTGCCGTCTCTCTCCCTGTATTGACAATCGTGACATCCCTGTGCAGGGCCTTTGATATCATGGCCTCCATGATAGGGTAATGGGTACATCCCATGACGAGAACATCGATATCCGAATCCCTTATCCCCTTCAGGTACCTTTCGGCGACAAAAAAGGCAATCTCATCACCCTCAAGCCCTTCCTCAACGATGGGAACAAAAAGAGGGCATGCCTTTGAGATGACCTCTATCTCAGGGTCAATCTCTTTGATGGCCTGTTCGTATGCCTTACTCTCTATGGTCGCCTTTGTTCCGATGACACCTATTCTTTTCTTTTTTGTCTGGCGTGCCGCCTCCCTTGCAGCAGGGTGAATCACCCCCACAACAGGTATGGGGAGCTTCTTCTTGAGAAATTCAAGGGCAATGGCCGAGGATGTATTGCATGCAATCACAAGGGCCTTTATACCCTTTGTGAGTAGAAAGATAGCAGATTCAAGGGCATATCTCTTTACGGTCTGGGGGGACTTATTACCGTAGGGCACCCTGGCAGAGTCACCAAGATAGATGATATGCTCATAGGGGAGGAGTCTCTTCACCTCCTTCAAGACCGTCAGGCCACCGATACCAGAATCGAACATTCCTATGGAGAGTCTTTTCATAGAGTAAGCATATTTAAGAGATGGCAAAATGTCAAGGCAATAGCCCTAAGGCCTCTCTCACCTCTTCCATTGTCTTCTTTGCAATTGCCCGACAGTTAATCGCCCCTTTTCTTATCCCATCATGGACATAATCGATATTCTCCCTTAAATATATCGCCCTTTCCCTTATGGGATCGAGCTCAACCATCATATTCTCAAAAAGCTTCTTCTTGCAATCGATACACCCTATACCTGCACTCCTACATCCTTTGTCTATCTCAAGAAGTACATCCTCCGATGAAAACGCCCTGTGGATAGTATAGATATTGCATAAGTCAGGGTTTCCCTTGTCGCTTCTCCTTACCCTGTTTACATCGGTAACGGCGGTTCTCAGCTTCTCCCATATAATATTTTTGTCTTCGAGGAGCCCTATGTAGTTGTTCATGGATTTTGACATCTTTGAAACCCCATCGACCCCGAGGATCCTCGGGGCAATAGACATGATGGCCTCAGGCTCGGGAAATAGTCTTCCGAAACGGGCATTGAACTTCCTTGCCACCTCCCTCGATAGCTCGATATGCTGTATCTGGTCCTCCCCTACAGGCACGTAACCTGCTTTATATATCAGTATGTCCGCTGCCTGTAATACGGGGTAATCCATAAGCCCCATATTGATATTTCCCCTGTGTTGTTTTGCCTTTTCCTTAAACTGGGTCATCCTTTCGAGGTCTCCGACAGGGGTTACACAATTGAATATCCAGGCGAGTTCCGTATGTTCAGGTACATGGGACTGGATAAAGATGTTGCATTTTTCAGGGGAGAGACCGCTGGCGATCAGTATCATCGCGGTCTCTATACACCTTTTACCCAGTACTGATATCTCGTAATCTATTGTAATCGCATGATAGTCAACCACAGAGAAGATACAGTCGTACTCTTCCATCAGATGGACCCAGTTCCTTATCGCACCGACATAATTTCCGATGTGGATTTCTCCTGTTGGCTGTATCCCGCTGAAAACTCTTTTCATCCTTTCCCTCCATAGATTAAAAACTCATCCAATTTAACTTATAAACCTCATAAAATCAATTGGGATGTATCCTTTGGGAGACATCAATCATGGAAAGCGAAAGTTTATTGACTTATGGTTCTATATATATTATATGAACTATGAAAAGCATTAAAAAAACGACACAATTAAGGAGGGACAGGGTTATGAAGAGAATTTTTATTGGACTAATCGTTCTCTTATCGATCATGATCATCACGTCGATACAAAACCATGGTTATGTAAATGCAGCAGAGACCTTTACGATCAAAGCGGTAACGGCCTTTCCAAAGACGGCCCCTGATAACATACCTTTTACGATTTGGGTAGAAGAAGTTGAAAAACTCGTGGCAAAAAGGGCTCCGGGGGAACTTAAGATACAGTGGGTAGGGGGCCCTGAAGCGGTGAAGATACCGGATCAGGTTGGGGCAGTACAGAGGGGTATGGTCGATGTATGTTACACTGCAAATGCCTTCTATGTATCCCTTTTGGCTGAAGTCGATGCGATGAAACTCTCTGATTTTACACCCATGGAGGAGAGGGCGAGAGGGGTAATGGACTTCTGGAATGACCTTCATGAAAAAAGGCTTGGCATCCACTTTCTCGGAAGGCTTGGTCATGACCAGAAATTCTATCTCTATATGTTAAAGCCTATAAAGAGTGCTGATCTAACAGGTTTTAACATCAGGGTATCCCCTATGTATCTGCAGGTTGTAAAGGGCCTGGGGGGAAATCCTGTTGTCATCCCCATTACTGATCTCTATGTGGCGTTAGAGAGAAAGGTTGTAGACGGATACTGTATGGTGACGGTAGGGATAAGGGATTACGGTTGGCACAAGCATACGAAGTATATAGTGGATGTCCCCTTTTATCGGGGGCCAAATCCGATTATGATAAACCTTAACACTTGGAAGAAACTACCAAAGAAACTGCAGGATATACTTACAGAGGCAACAATAGAGGCCGAAAAGAGGGCTGTTGCAAAATTTGAGGAACTGCAGAGGGAGGAGAGACCCCTTCTTTTGAAAGAGGGGATCCAGGTTATAACCTTACCCCCTGCTGAAAAGGAGAAGTTCTTAAGGGTGGCCTATGAAGAGGGCTGGAAGGATGTAATACAGAAGAGCCCCCAGTATGGACCGGAGCTCAAAAAACTGCTTTCAAAGGGGAAGTAACTTCGCCCCTTTTTAAAAATTGAAAAATAATTTGGAGGCAATGATGAACGAAAAACTTGTACAACTCATGGCAGATTTAGACGAAGAAAATACCATAGCCCTTGTAAAAGAGCTTATCGAAAAAGGGGCAAACCCCATGGACATCCTCGATGATGCAAGGTCTGCCATGGAAATCGTGGGTAAAAGGTTTGAGACAGGAGAATACTTTATACCGGATCTGATGATGGCAGGGGAGATTTTAAGGTCCATCTCTGACATCGTTAAGCCCCTTCTCGAAGGTGAAGGGGGAGGGGTAAAGAAAGGGAAGGTTCTGATAGGTACCGTGGCAGGGGATATCCATGATATAGGTAAGGATATCGTCACATTCATGGTGGACGTTGCAGGCTACGAGGTACTCGACCTCGGTATCGATGTTCCTGTTGAAACTTTTGTAGAGAAGATAAGGGAATTTAAACCCCAGGTGGTAGGCCTTTCAGGGTTTCTCACCCTCGCCTTTGATTCGATGAAACAGACGGTAGAGGCACTGGAAAAGGCAGGCCTTAGAGACTCCATCAAAATCATGATAGGGGGCGGCCAGATGGACGATGAGGTAAGAAAATATGTCAAGGCCGATGCCTACGGTAAGGATGCGATTGCGGCGGTTAACCTCTGCAGACAGTGGATAGGAGGTTGAGATGGCAAAATCACCGGAAGAATTATACAGGGAAAGGGAGAAGAGGGTACTCGATGCGATAGCGTTAAAAAAGCCCGATAGGGTCCCGGTATTCACTAAATTCGGATTTTTTGCCGCAAAATACTCGAATATGACCATGGAAGAAGTGATGTATGACCCGGAGAAGCTCTGGAAGTGCCACTGGAAAACCATGATAGAATTCGAACCGGACATGGACAGAAACCCCTTTGCCCTTATGTATCTGGGTCCTCTCCTTGAGGCCCTTGATTACAAACAACTGAAATGGCCAGGCCATGGTCTGGGGCCAAATGTAAGCTACCAGTTTGTCGAAGGGGAGTACATGAAGGCCGATGAGTATGATATGTTTCTCAGTGATCCAACGGATTTTATGCTGAGAAGATACTGGCCGAGGATCTTCGGTGCCTTAAAAGGTTTTGAGAAACTCCCTATCATCCGTAATATCATCACATACTCGATGGGAACACCCTTTGGTTTTGCCCCCTTCAGTACCCCTGAGTTAATCGATGCCCTCGATGCCTTAAAAAAAGCAGGAGAGAAATCTGCAGAGATCGCCAAGTATGCAAGGTCATACACGGAGAAGGCAAAAGAGGCAGGTTTTCCCCTCCAGTCAGGAGGGTTTAGCCAGGCCCCCTTTGACACCCTCGGGGACTATTTCAGGGGAATGAAGGGCTCCATGCTCGATATGTACAGGAGACCGGACAAGGTGATAGCGGCCTGTGAAAAAATATTACCTATGATGATCGAAATGGCGGTAAATGCCACAAAGGTCTCAGGTAACCCAAGGGTCTTTATACCGATCCATAAAGGTTTGGACGGTTTTATGTCTCTTGACCAGTTCAAAAAATTCTACTGGCCAACCTTGAGGGAGTTGATGGTTGCATTGATAAACGAGGGGCTTGTACCGTGCCCATTGTGGGAAGGGGATTGTACCTCTCGCCTTGAAACGATAAAGGATATACCTCCTGGAAAGGCTATATACGCCTTCGAGGGAACCGATATGTTCAAGGCCAAAAAAATCCTCGGCGATACCGTCTGTCTCCAGGGAAACGTCCCGGGCTCCCTGCTATCAACGGGAACCCCAGAAGATGTAAAGGCCTATTGTAAAAAACTGATAGACATCGTTGGTGAAGGTGGTGGATTTATCATGGATTCTGCCACAAGCCTTGAGGATGCAAGACCAGAAAATGTAAAGGCAATGGTGGAATTTACGAAAGAATATGGTGTATACTGAGGGAACACATAAATAGACGTAATATGTACGGAGGAGATGATGAATACCGTTGTGAGAAGTCCAAAGGGGAAAGAGGTTGTCATAGGGGAGAATCAGCCTACTGTTCTTATCGGCGAGAGGATAAACCCCTTTGGTAAAGGACCGATTAAAGATGCCCTGCTTTCAGGGGATCTAAAGCCTATCTGTGATGAGGCCCTCGCCCAGGTTGAGGCAGGAGCCGATATTCTTATAATAAATGTTAATGCCTTTGGGGTAGACGAGACCGTTCTACTCCCAAAGGCAGTTGAAGCGGTGATGAACACCGTCGATGTCCCTTTGTGCCTTGAAAGTCGAAACGTAACAGCCCTTGAGAACGCCCTTAAGCTCGGTTGTGGCAGGCCTATAGTAAGCTCTGTAACAGGAGAACAGCCGTTACTCGATGAGATCATGCCCCTTGTGAAAAAATACGATACATCCGTTATTGCCATGGCCTCGGACGGAGCGGGAATACCGAACAATCCGAGTAAAAGGGTGGAAATAGCAGGGAAGATTATAGACTATGCAGAGCATACGGGGATAAAAAAAGAGGATGTGATAATAGACTGCCTTGCCGAATCGGTTGGGGTAAATAATAAGGCTGCGTTGATTACCTTTCAGGCTATCGAGGCGGTCAAAAAGGGGTTCGGGGTAAACACCGTACTTGGGGCAAGCAATATCTCCTTCGGTATGCCCAATAGGTCATTCATAAACATCCCCTTCCTTTCTCTCGCAATAGCCTCTGGTTTAACCGCCGCCATCGTGAATGTTAAAATAGTGAGACCCTATATACTCGCCACAGACCTTTTAATGGGGAAGGACCTAAGGTCCCGCCGTTATATGAATTACTGTAGGCAACTGAAGAAGTGAGTGGAGGTTTTTTTATCTAATGGCACCTTTTTCTTAACTAACCTAATATAAAGGGGGGATTATGCCTACCATCCTTCTTGCCGAGGATGATCCTGTCACAGTCCGAATAGTAAAGAGGCTCTTTCAGAAAGGAAGGTTCAATTACCACCTTCAGGTTGTGACGGATGGACAACAGGCGGTTTCATACCTTGAGGGTAAAGGGGAATTTAACGACAGGGAGAAATTTCCCCTTCCGGTTTTACTTCTCCTTGACCTCTATATGCCTTATAAATCGGGCCACGAAGTCCTTATGTGGGCGAGAAAGGACGTACGGTTCAAAAACCTACCCATTGTGATGCTCACCTCCTCTGATACAACGGAGGATATACAAAAGGCGTATGAACTGGGGGCAAATAGCTACCTTATCAAACCTATATCATTTGAATCCCTGAAAGAGATCATCGATATATATGCGAAGCCCGTAGAAAATAACCCTAAAACACTTTTGATAGATGATGACCCCGACATAAGAAGACTCGCCATAAGCCATTTAAAGTCGGAATTCCCCGAGATAGAGATTGTACAGGCAGGCTCCCAGGATGAGCTTGAACAGGCCTTAAACAAGGGGGAATACAGTATTGTAATAACAGACTATGACCTTAAATGGACCAACGGCCTAAACGTTTTAAAACTCATCAAAGCGAGATGGCCTATGTGTCCTGTGGTGATGTTTACAGGTTCGGGGAGCGAAGAGATCGCGATCGATGCCATGAGGGCCGGTCTCGATGACTATGTCTTAAAAAAGAAAGGCCATTTCAGCCGTTTATCGAGTGCCGTTAGGCTTACCCTTGCCCGGGCAAGACACATAAGGGAAGCGAAAGAAGCGGAGATGAAGTTCAGGAGGCTCTTCGACAGGGTGCCTGTAGGGCTTTTCATCTGTTCCCTCGACGGTATGGTTTATGATGGAAACACAGCCTTTTTTAAAATGCTCGGTTTTACGGAAACTGAGCCCCTATTGCCCATGGATCTTATCGGCACTTTCATAGATAGAGATGATTTTGAATTCTGGAAGATGCAACTTAACCATATATCAAATCCCTATTCGTTGGAGACCCGTTTGAAGAGAAATGACGGTTCGGCGATATGGGTGGAATTAAAAGTACAGATGATCTTTGATGAACATAAAAACCCCCATCAGATAGAGGGGATCATGGAGAATATTACAGAGAGAAAGAAGCTCGAAACACAACTCCGTCAGGCCTCAAAGATGGAGGCGATAGGGACCCTTGCCGGAGGCATAGCCCATGACCTGAATAATATCCTAACGGCACTGATCGGATATAGTACAATCATGCAGATGCAACTCGATCCATTAAACCCTCTTAGAGAGTATGTGGACCAGATATTAAATGCCTCGAATAAGGCGGCAAGCCTCACAGAGAGTCTACTCGCCTTCAGTAGAAAAAAACCTATCAACTTAAAGCCGATAAAGCTAAACCATGTCATATCCACGACTAACAAACTCCTCAAAAGACTCCTCACGGAAGACATAGCCTTCGAGACGGACCTCACAGAGGAGGAAATCACCGTAATCGGCGACTCTTCCCAGATAGACCAGATACTCTTCAATCTCGTTACAAACGCCAGGGATGCGATGCCAAGGGGGGGCAAGCTAACTATAAAGACAGAAGTTGTTGAATACACGAATAGATTCCCCCATGCCTTCGGTTTTGGTGAACCGGGAAAATACGCCCTTATTTCCGTCACCGATACAGGGATAGGGATGGACGAGAAGACCAAAGAGAAGATATTTGATCCTTTTTTTACCACCAAAGAGGTGGGAAAAGGTACAGGTCTTGGATTATCGACAATATACGGAATAGTCACACAGCATAAAGGCTATATAGACCTTCAGAGCGAACCCGGTAAGGGCACCACATTCAACATCTATCTCCCTTTGGCCATTGATGAACATACAGATGATAGAAGGCATAACGAAACACTGATGACCGGGGGTAAAGGGAATATACTTATTGCCGAGGACAATGACGAAGTTAGAAACCTTATCGCAAAGGTCTTAAACGACTTCGGTTACACGACGATTACCGCAATCGATGGAGAGGATGCGATAGAAAAATTTAAAACACACCCCGGGATAGATCTCCTCCTCCTCGATACTGTGATGCCGAAGAAAAACGGTAGAGAGGTGTATGACGAAATAAAAAGATTCAATCCCGAAATAAAGGTGATCTTTACAAGCGGCTACACCGGGGATGTGGTCCTCGACAAAGGGATTGGGAATGAAGAGATAAATTTCTTGTCTAAACCCATAGTCCCTAAGGAGCTCCTCTCAAAAATTAATACCATTTTAAGTAAAACATAGATTTGAGAGTCCAAAAAATATTGGTTCTAAATTATATAAAAAATTGGTTGCGGGGACCGGATTTGAACCAGTGACCTTCGGGTTATGAGCCCGACGAGCTACCAAACTGCTCCACCCCGCTGTCGAGAGTGTTATATAATAATGAAAACCCATTAAAAAGTCAAGACTATTCCGTCTTTGTCATCAGGTACCCCCCTTTAAAAATGAGAGCTTACGAAAATCGGCCAAGGATATAACCCCATAAAATGAATGTAAGGGGGGATATGATGGTCGAAAGGGCAACTATACTCGAGGCGAGCTCCCCGTCTCCTTCCATCTCTCGGGCGAGGATATATGAGGTCGTTGCCGTAGGCGTGGCAAGTAGTATGATGCCAGGCCAGATTTCTTTATAAGGGAGAGAAAAGTACGAATAGATGACCATTGCGAGGGAGGGTAATAGAAAAAGCTTTATAATAGAGGATAGGGATGCGACAAGGAAGACCTTTTTCACTGCTTTCAATGTGATCGATGCACCGATGATCAGTAAAGCCATAGGGAGGGCGATATTGGCAACAATACTTATGCTTTTCATAAACATCGATGGTATCGGGATGCGTAGATATAAGAAAACGATGCCCAGAAAGGTAGCAAAGACAACAGGTGTTTTGATGACAGGGATTATGAGGTCAGAGATGTTTCTCCTGTTTACCGATGTCCAGGAGAGGACCCCTATTGCCAGTACATTGTTCAATAGTATCAGTATGCCGATGAGGAAAGTACCCTTTTTTAAACCCTCTTCCCCCAGCATGAAAAATATTACGGCGAGCCCTATATAGGATACATTGCCGTGGAATGTTGTTTGAATGAATGTTGCGAGCCTTCCCCCTTTAAGTTTTAAAGAGAGACCTACCAAAAAGGAGATGATGAAGATAATCAAGGTGGACAGGACGATAGAAAAGGCAGAGGCATAAGCGATATCCTTTATCTGTGATTTTACGATCCCTGTAAATATCATAAAGGGCAGGGGGAATAGAAAAACGAATCTATTCGCATCGGATATGAACTGGGGACTCAAGAAACCCATCCTTTTGAGGAGTGTCCCAAAAAGGATTATGAGAAAGATGGGGGCTATGGTCTCTATCAGATTTATCATGTGTTAATAATATGGTATACAATTTTTTGATATAAAAGTGGTATATTTTCTTGACAAACATAGAAATAAAAGGATATAAGAAACTGAAATAAGTGTTGTTTTTAATTTTTTTTGGAACAGGGGGCGTTAATGATAAAAGAATCAGTTTTGACAGAATTACAGAAAATTGTGGGAAACGAACAGGTACTAACCACCCCGGAAGCAAAAAAGGCATACTCCTACGACGGCACCACAAACTGGGTCCACGAGCCCGATGTCGTTGTCTTCCCTAAGACCGCAGAAGAGATTTCGGAGATTGTAAAACTGGCCAACAGGGAGAAAGTGCCTGTTACACCGAGGGGAGGTGGTACAAACGTAAGTGGAGGATCCGTTCCCTGGCTGGGAGGGATCGTCTTGTGTACGACCAAGATGAACAACATATTGAAGATCGACAAGGAGAATCTTACCGCAACCGTTGAGCCAGGCGTTGTACTCCAGGATCTAACGTTGAGGCTTGCAAGTGATGGTCTTTTTTTTCCTCCGGACCCACAGAGCTTCTTTGGGGCAACGATAGGAGGCATCATAGCTGAAAACGCCGGTGGTCCTGCCTGTGTTAAGTATGGGGTGACAAAGCAGTATATCCTTGGCCTCCAGGTGGTACTCCCGACAGGGGAGATCGTGAATTTAGGGGGAAGAACCATAAAAAATGTGGTTGGTTATGATCTCCTCCACCTTTTCATAAGTTCAGAAGGTACCCTCGGGGTTATCACAAAGGCAGAACTGAAACTGAATCCACTACCTCAGGCACGAAAGACCTCTATGGCGGTTTATAACGACGTGGCAATGGCCGGGGAAAGCGTATTCAGGGTGTTGGAGAACGGGGTGATACCGGCGAAGATAGAGCTCCTCGACAACTGGGTAATCAACAGGATCGAGGAGATGATGCCCCTCGGTCTTCCAAAAGATGCGGATGCGGTCCTTCTCTTTGAGTGTGACGGGATCCCCGAGGCGGTAGAGAAAGAGACGGAAAAAATAGTGGAGATTACAAAGAAATATGGCGCGATAGATGTAAGGGTAGCGAAAGATCAGGACGAGGCGAATAAATACTGGATGGCAAGAAGGGCAGGGTTTGCCGCAGTCTTCGGAAAGGCCCCTACCGTACTATCCGAAGATGTCACCGTACCGAGGGGAAATATCCCTGCCTTGATAAGAAAGGTCAAGGAGATTTCGAAAAAATACGATATGGAGAACTGTGTCCTGGGGCATGCAGGGGACGGGAACCTCCATCCTTCTGTACTGACGGATATCAAGAACAAGGAGCACTACGAGAGGGCGGTAAAGGCGATAGAGGAGATCATTGAAAGTGCCGTTGAATTAGGAGGGGTTTTATCAGGGGAACATGGGATAGGTCTCGAAAAGCAGAAGTTTTTCAGGAGGACGATGGATCCTGTAGCTGTTGAACTCATGAAGAAGATCAAGGCGCTTCTCGATCCAAACAATATCATGAATCCTGGAAAGATATGGGATTAAATTAGAAGGGGGATTTGGCTTGAAAGATCTAAAGGAGTTGAAAAAAATTGAAAAGTTTGCAGATCAATGTATGAAGTGTGGTTTCTGTAGTTTCTTCTGCCCCGTTTACCAGGAGGAGAAGGTCGAAACAGCCGTTGCAAGGGGGAAGAACTACCTCACAAAGCTCGCCATAAAAGGGGAGCAGGAGTTCACCCCGGAGATGGCGGAGATTATAGGGAAGTGTCTCCTCTGCAAGAGGTGTGTTGCCAACTGTCCTGCCAAAGCCCAGATAGACAGGGTTGTGGTAGGGGCCAGGGCCCAGATGGTGAAGGAGAAAGGTCTGGGTTTTGTAAAGAACTTTGCCTTCCGGAAGGTGATGGCAGATAGGAAGGCCTTTGGTAGATACTTAAGACTTGCAAAGGCTTTTCAATGGCTCCTCCCGAAGACAGAAGGTAACATAAGGCACCTCCCCGACTTTTTAAAGGCTTTAGGTAAGGGCAGGAACATCCCTTCCCTTGCAAAAACCTTTCTAAGGGATATGGTAAAACCTGTGTATAAACCCCAAAATGGTGAGACCCCAAAGATGAGGGTAGGTTTTTTTATGGGGTGTGCCACAGACTTTGTCTATCCTGAGTTGGGGCTAAAACTCATAGACTTCCTCACAAAGAGAGGGGTGGAGGTGGTCGTCCCTGAGGCACAGAATTGTTGCGGTGCTGCTATATACTTCAGCGGTGATTTTGAGACAGGCCGTTACCTTGCAAACGCTAATATCAAGGCCTTCGATGATGTGGAATATGTGATCACCGCCTGCGGTACCTGCAGTTCAACCCTTAAGGATTACCAGAAATATCTCCCCGACAACGAAGAGGAGCAGAAAAGATACGAGGCCTTTGAGAAAAAGGTGAAGGACAGCTTGGAGTTCATCATCAACATTCTCAATGTAAAACCGGAGGAACTGACATTAAAGAAGGAGTTTGAAGGGAAAGTGGCGACATGGCATGACCCCTGCCATCTCATACGATACCAGAATATAAAAGACCAGCCCAGGGCGATTTTGAAATCCCTGAAGGGTTTGAAATATGTAGAGATGCCGAATGCGGACCTGTGTTGTGGGATGGGAGGCTCCTTCAGTGTATACCACTATGATCTTACAAAGAAAATAGCAGATAAGAAGATGAACGGTATTAAGGCTACAGGGGCGGACATCGTGGTTACCGCATGCCCTGGATGTATGATCAACCTAATCGATAATGCCCTGAGGAACAAGATGCCCCAGAAGGTTTACCACCTTTTAGAACTTGTTGAGGGATAGATGGGTCAGAAATTTTATGTGATGACCATTGGTTAGCAAAGAATATAATTAAAGGGAGGTAGGTTTATGAAGAATGGAAACTGGTTAACGGCTAAAGATGTTTTGAGGGTGAATGCCTTCAAGTGGCCGAACAAAATCGGCATCAAGGACCTCTATAAATCTTACACGTTTAAAGAGTGGAACGAGAGGTCCTGCAGGCTTGCCAATGCACTGGCGGATATGGGCATGAAAAAGGGGGACAGGTTCGCTGTCCTTGCTTACAACTGTGTGGAATGGCTTGAGATCTACGCCGCTGCCGCAAAGGGTGGTTTCATATGCGTCCCCATCATGTTCCGACTTGCCCCTGTTGAGATGGAATACATTATAAACCATTGTGAGGCAAAGGTTTTTATAGTTCAGGGCGGAAAAGACGGCTCCGACGGTAAGGATTTTCCCTGGATTGAACAGGTGAACGGGATGAAGAAAAATCTCCCCACCGTTGAGAAATACGTCTCCTTCGCTATCGATAACCCCCATTATGATGGTTACATCTCTTACGAGGATGCAATCGCGGCGGCCAGCCCCGATGAACCTGAGACGAGGGTAACGAGGGAAGACCCTTGGGTCATCATGTACACAGGAGGGACAACGGGAAAACCAAAGGGTGTTGTTAAGACCCATGAATCGTTGTTTGCCCAGTACTATATCATGATATTCGACCACCAGTTTAATTTCGATGATGTAACCCTCCTTGTGATGCCTTGCTGCCATGTAAACTCTCTTTTCTATTCCTTTGTGAACACCTGGGTCGGTGCAACGGTGATGGCCTATAACATGGTGAGCTTCAACCCCGAGAACCTATTGAAGACCTTTGCAGAACACAAGATCACATTTACGTCCCTGGTCCCTACCCATTATATCATGATGCTCGCCCTGCCCGATGAGGTAAAAGCAAAATACGACGTCTCCTGTGTAAAGAAGCTCCTCTGCTCCTCGGCACCTGCGAGGAGGGATACTAAACTGGGTATCTTGAAGATGTTTCCCAACTCCCAGTTATATGAGGCCTACGGCTCAACAGAGGCAGGGATAGTGACAGTCTTGAAACCCCATGAACAGCTCACAAAACTGGGCTCCATAGGGAGAGAGGTTATAGGCTCCGACATTATAAGACTCTACGACGAGGATGGAAACATCATTACCGAACCCAATGTGGTTGGAGAACTATATTCGAGAAGCCCCATGCTCTTCGAGGAATACTGGAAGGATCCTGAAAAGACCGCTCAAGCGATGAAGGGTGAATATTTCAGTGCCGGAGACATGGCATACAGGGATGAGGACGGTTACTATGTGCTGGTTGACAGGAAGGCGAATATGATCATAACCGGCGGGGAGAATGTATATCCTTCCGAGGTTGAGAACTGTGTTGGGGGCCATCCCAAGGTGAAGGATGTGGCCGTTATAGGTATACCCCATGAAAAATGGGGAGAACAGGTTACGGCTATCGTTGTCCTCCATGAAGGTCAAAGCGCAACCCCCGATGAGATTATACAGTTCTGCAGGGGAAAGATTGCAGGGTATAAGGTCCCTAAGAACGTGATCTTCATAAAAGACGAGGATATGCCGAGGAGCGGCGCGGGAAAGATACTCCACAGGATTCTAAGAGAAAGATACGGAAAATGGAGCGACCATCAGTAAGAACGGATAGATGTGATAAAAAAGGCGGGCAAAACCCGCCTTTTTTATTTGAATCTGTGTAAGTCTTTATTCTTCTCGTAGAGTATTTTAAGTCCCCGTAATGTGAGAAACTCATCGATCTCGTCTATCGTGTTTGACTCTTTATAGACAAAGCCCGATAGCCCCCCCGTTGCAATAACATAGGGATTCGTCTTGACCTCATCCTTGATCCTTGTGACAATCCCATCTACAAGGCTCACATATCCAAAGGCAATACCTGCCTGCATGGCATGAACCGTATTCTTTCCTATAATCCCCTTTGGTTTAATCAGTTCCACCCTGGGCAGCTTGGATGCCCTTTCAAAGAGGGCCTCCATAGAAATCATGATCCCCGGGGCAATGGCACCCCCTGCGTATTCCCCCTTTGGTGTTATGTAATCGAAAGTGGTGGCCGTACCGAAATCGACAACGATTAATGAACGTTTATGCTTTTCATACCCTGCCACCGCATTCACTATCCTGTCCGCTCCTACCTCCTGGGGATTCTCGTATAGAATGGGCATACCTGTCTTGATACCAGGTTCAACGATAAGGGGTTTAATACCGATATATTTTTTGCAGACGATCTCAAAGGGTATAAGGAGCGGGGGAACAACGCAGGATATAATCACGCTGTCGATCTCGCTCAACTTTATCTTTTCGATATGGAGTAGACTGTTCAATAGAATTGCGTATTCGTCCACAGTCTTCTGTAAAACGGTACTTAACCTCCAGTGGTTTATAAGTTCCCCGTCGTTATAGACCCCGAAGACTATATTTGTGTTTCCAATATCTACCACGAGTAACATGGTATCACCCCTCAATGTTTATTTTTATATGGATACATCTCCTGCAATGACCCTTATGGATTTGCCATCCTCCCCCTTTAAAATGATGGCACCACTTCTGTCCACACCTTCCACCAATCCACTATAGACTTCCCCCATCTGGTTTATCTCAACGTACTTCCCTTTTATACCGGATCTTTCCTCCCAGATTGCGCATACCTCTTCCCCCCCTTTTTCCCTGAAAATCCCATAGTATCGTTCGATATGGTTTAAAAGAGAGGCGCAAACCTTGCATCTCTCAAACACTCTACTCGTTTCCATATAAAGGGATGTGGCCTTGTCCCTTATCTCTTTATCGAATTCTCCCTGCCTTGTATTTATATTGAGACCTATACCGACAACCACAAAGTTCACCATGTCGGGTTCTGTGGAGAGTTCGAGAAGGGTACCGGAAACCTTCTTTCCCTTTATCAAGACATCGTTTGGCCATTTTAACTGTGGGACGATGCCTGTAAACTCCTTAACCGTGTCATAAACGGCCAGGGAAGAGATAAACGTAATGGGGTATACCATAGAGGGATGGGAATGGGGCCTTAAAACAACAGACAGGTATAGATTTTTTCCAGCCGGGGAAAACCATGTCCTGTTTAGCCTTCCCCTTCCTGTACTCTGTGATTCAGCGACTATACATGTACCTTCCGATGCTCCGTCCATCGCCTTTTTAAAGGCGTATGTGTTTGTGGAATCGACGGTTTCCAGAAAATATATATCTTTCCCTATGAATGATGTCGTTAAGTACCTTTTTATTTCCCAGGGATAGAGTTTATCCGGAGAATCGATAAGCCTGTAACCCTGACCTTTTGAACTCTCTATCTTATAGCCAAGTCTGTCGAGATGTTTTACATATTTCCACACCGCAGTCCTCGATATACCTAAGCTTGAAGAGATGAGTTCCCCGGAGACATACCCATCCTTATTTTTCAAGAACTCTATGATATCTTTAAACTTATTCATTTTCTAATCTGTCATAATGGGAAAAGAACATTGTAAAGGATGCCCTTCCCTGGGACAATGAACGAACCTCTGTTGAATACCCGAACATCTTTGTCAGAGGAGCATGGGCGGTTACAACGGTTATCTTGTCCTTGGCCGTGATATTTAGTATCTGGCACTTTCTACTATTTAAATCGTTGATGATGTCCCCTAAAAATTCGTTCGGCAGGGTCACCGTTAAAGACATTATAGGCACGAGAAGTACGGGTTCAGCCTCATTGCAGGCTTTTCTTAATGCCTCATAGGCAGCCATTTTAAGGGTTAAGTGTGCAAAATCCAGATTATTGAAAGAGGCATCGTTAACCCTGACTATGATATCCGTTAAGGGGTATCCCTTGAGGACCCCGAGATTTGATGATTCAAAAATCCCTTCCTCGATCGCCCCAAAATAGGGGTACACTGGATGGGTATCGTTTATTATATTGGATATGATGGATATGCCCTTTCCCCTTTCGTTTGGGATTACAACAAGGGATATCCAGCCTTTACATAGGATGTTGTTGATCGTCTTCTCGAAGGTATGTTCAACGGATGCCTCTTTCTGTATCGTCTCTTTGTAGACGACCTGGGGCTTCCCTATGTGGATTTCGATACCGAACTCTTCCCGGATACGTCTCATTATTACATCGAGGTGGAGTTCCCCCATCCCCGATACCACTGTCTGGAGAGAGTCTTCATCGGCCTTCAGTACGAATGTGGGGTCTTCTTCTGAAATCCTCCTTAAAACCTGTATCAGCTTATCCTGGTCTATGTTCCTTTTTGGTTCCACAGCAACGGAGATGACCGGTTTGTATATCTCTATGGGTTCCAAGAGGATCGGTTTATTCTTTGTGAGGGTATGGCCTGTGGATGTCTCCTTCAACCCCACAATACCCACTATCGCCCCTGCCTTTGCCTCATCGATCCTTTCCTTGTGGTTGGCGTGTATCCTGTATATCCTCGACACCTTCTCCTTTTTGCCTATATTCACATTATAAACTTCATCGCCCACATCGAGTTGACCGGAATAAATCCTGATATATATAAGTTTCCTGCCCTCCTCCATAACGACCTTAAAGGCAAGGGCGGATAGATCCTCATCTATTCTTGCCTCTCTCGTTATAATCTCCCCTGTTTGGGGATCGGTTCCGGAGACAGGGGGTATGTCAGTAGGGGAGGGGAGATACCTCACAACAGCGTCAAGGAGGGGCTGGATCCCCTTGTTCTTGAGGGCTGCCCCACATAGAACGGGGACACATTTAAGGGTTATTGTTCCCTTTCGCAGAGTCTCATGTATCACCTTCTCTTCTATATCCCCTCCATCGAGGTATAGTTCCATAAAATGGTCATCAATGAGGGAGAGTTTTTCAAAAAGATTCTCCCTGTACTCTATAGCCTTTTCCCTGTAGGATTCGGGGATCTCTATGTATCTGTATGTGGCGCCCAGATCCTCCTCGTTCCAGACAATCCCTTTCAGGGCAATCAGGTCAACAACACCGAAAAAGCCATCTTCCTGACCGAGGGGTATCTGGAGGGGTACAGGATTTGCCCCGAGTTTTTCTTCCATCGCTTGGAGTACCGTAAAAAAGTCAGCCCCTATCCTATCCAGTTTATTCACGAATGCGATACGGGGTACCCTATACTTATCTGCCTGATGCCAGACCGTCTCTGACTGGGGTTCAACACCTCCCACCCCACAGAAGACCGCAATCATCCCATCCAAGACCCTTAAAGACCTCTCCACCTCTATTGTAAAATCTACATGTCCTGGGGTATCTATAATCTGTATCTCATGGTCGTCCCAGTAACAGGTTGTCACCGCGGATGTGATCGTTATCCCCCTTTCCTGCTCTTGGGGGAGGTAGTCCATGGTGGCGGTACCTTCGTGGACCTCACCTATCTTGTAAGTCTTCCCTGTGTAATAGAGTATCCTTTCCGTAACCGTTGTCTTTCCTGCATCGATATGGGCAGCGATGCCTATATTTCTTATCTTTTTGAGCCTCAATCCTTCCTTTTTCATAAGCCTTAAAATATCGCCTAACTCCATTATAAAAGTCAATAAGTATACAAAGATCGACAAAGTCAAAACCCCATGTACTTATCAATTTTTTAAACCTATTTTTTCTGATATAATTATTCATTGTAAACAAAGGAAGGGGTCTTTATAATGCCCGTATAGATACTTATTTTAAATATGGTATGATAATTGCATTTTTATAATTAAGACCTAAGGGGGTATTATATGGTTAATAGATTTTTATACCTGTTCTTCATCCTTTTTTCCGCCCTTTTGATTTACGGAACGGATGTCCGTGCCTTCAGCCCTGCGGATCTGGATGTCCTTAAATCCACGAAGAGCTGTACCTTCTGTGACCTCCCGGGGGCAGACCTAACGGGTCTTGATCTCACGAATGCGAGGCTTGGTGGGGCAAATCTCACAGGGGCAATCTTTGTGAATACCGTACTTATCGGCGCTGACCTCGCAAATGCAAAGCTGATAGGAGCAACGATAAAAAACACAAGGTTTTCAAATGCAAACCTCTTCAGGGCGAACCTCTCAGGGGCAAAGATATCGGATTCGAACTTTTCAGGGGCAGACATGACCGCAATCGATTTAAGCAATGCAACGATCACAAATACGAACATGATAAATGCCGACCTTTCAAGCGCATTTATGACGAAGGTAAACATGTCGAACGTAAATATAGCAACGGGAAGACTCTCGTATGTGAATATGACCGGGGCAAAACTCTCAAATATCAACCTCTCTAATTCAACGATGAATTTTATAAACCTAACCGATGCGGTCTTGAATAAGGTAGAGATATACAGGGCTGACCTAGGGGATGCAACATGGATAGATGGGGGAAAATGTGTCCGGGGTTCTATTGGGGAGTGCAAAAAATAATGGCAATAGATGTCAAAAATGTGACAAAAGTCATTGCAAACAATCTATTTTGTGTTATAATTTATAATAGATGAATTTTTCTTTAGGAGTGTACCATGAAAAAAATTATGAAAAACTCAAAAATATATATCTTAGGGATAGGCATTACCCTATTTTTTCTTTTTATCCCTCTCTTTGTCCAGGCAGAGACCTTAGTTGGGGATACGGCGAGGAGTACAGAGAAACTCGGTGATTTCATAGCGGAGTTTACATACAATCTTTTTACCCCTTCGGCAGCAGAGCTCAATATACTCTTTAAAAATACAAGCCCCCAGGCAAATGGGGGTTTTCTCACAGGTTTTGTCTTTAATAACCCCAATAATTTTATAACGAACGTGAGCATGACAAGCTCAAATCCTTTCTTCAGCCTGTTGGGTGGCCCCAGCTTCAAAGATACGATAAGCGCATCCCCCTTCGGTAAGTTCGATATAGGTGCTGCGGTAGGTGGAGACTTTCTCGGAGGAGGTAAACCGAGTTTCGGTATCCCTGTAGGTGGGAGTGCGAGTTTTAAATTCAGTTTCGAAGGGACAAACCTCGATAAAATCGATACGAGTAGCTTCATCCAGGCCAAGTCCTCTGAAGGGGAGTTTATGATCGCCCGTTTCAGGGGCTTCAACGATGGGGGAAGCGATAAAGTGCCCGCCAATGTCATAAAGGTGCCCGAGCCGGAAATCGTATTCCTTCTTGGTTTTGGCCTTTTAGGCCTCGCCCTGTGTAAGAGAAAGAGTATAAACTCTCTGGTACCGAAAAAAGGTTAAAAGGCTGAGTATACTTATATCCTTTTAAACACCATCAGTTCTTTGTTGTTTTAAGCGATAATCTCATTTTTATCCTGGCATCAGAACCCCCGGTAGCCATGTTGCGATACCCGGAAAGATGAAAAGGAGTATACCTCCTACTATGAGGCTTATCAAAAAGGGATAGACACCGGCGTATATGGTACTGAAAGGGGTTTTTGTGATGTTTTTTACGACAAAGACGTTTATCGCCACAGGGGGGATGACAACCCCGATCATCACCGTGATACCTATGACAATGCCAAACCAGAGGGGGTTATAACCGAGTTTCTGTACCGCAGGGAAGAATATAGGTGTTGCCAGGATCATAAAGGCGAGATCGTCTATGAAAGAACCTCCAATTTCATATATCAAGGCTATCAATATCATGATAAGCCAGGGAGGCAAAGGGAGGCTTACTATCCAGTCCGCTGCGATCATCGGTATCTTTGTAACGGCAATAAAATGACCCAGTACCGTAGAACCTGCGATCAGCATGAGCACCATACATGCCGTTCTTGACGACTCAAGGACTGATTTTATGTATCCTTTGAAGTTTATATCTCTTTTTGCGAAGGTGAGTACCAGCACGAGGAACGTGCCTATGCTTCCCGCCTCGGTAGGGGTAAAAAAACCTTTAAGTATACCTGCTATCATAAGGACAAAGATCACAAGCACCCAAATGACCTCTGGTAGCTCTTTAACCCTTTCGGACCACGTTGATTTAGGCCCTCTCGGTGCTATCTCGGGGCTTATCTTACACCACCCGTATATAATTACGACGAAGAAGAAGGCGATTATAAGACCAGGACAGATACCGGCGAGGAAAAGCCTCCCTATGGACTGGTCTGTGATTATGCCGAAAATGATGAGCATAACACTGGGAGGCAAAAGGACACCTAAAGTTCCTACCGTTGCCACGATCCCTGTTGAAAGCCTCTTATCGTAGTTGTATCTATCCATCTCAGGGACGGCAACGGCTGCAAATGTTGCTGCCGTTGCAGGGGATGAGCCGCATATGGCCTTAAACGCCGTTGCCCCGGCAACAGTGGCCATTGCAAGACCTCCAGGGATATGGCCAATAAATTTATAGGAACAGTCAAAGAGTCTCTTAGCAATACCCGAATTAAAAGCGATCTGACCCATGAGGATAAATAGGGGTATCACGGTGAAACCATAAGAGTTGAAGACATCGAAGACATCCTTGGCGAGGAGGTTGAGGGCTGCCCCCCATGAGATTAAATAACCGAAACCTAAAAAACCGATGAGTATCATAGCGAAAGCGAGCTCTATGCCTGTTAAAAAAAGCAGAAGTATTATAGCGAGTCCAAGAATACCAACGGTTACCTCATTCATATTTTCCACCCCCAATCTTAATCAAATCTGTTATAAGTACGAGACACTCTATAAAACAGCAGATCCCAAGACCATATGCAATAGGGTAAAATGGTAATTGTCGGGTCAATGTGACCTCCCCCGATTTATAGAGGCTATACGCATAGGAGAAAAGATTCCAGCCTATAAGTATAAAAAGTATTATACCTGTTATCCTTGTGGCGATGTTAAACGCATTCCGTATTTTCTTAGGCATACCGTTTATCAAAAAATCGACGAAGATATGACCTCTGATCCATGAGGTGATCGGCACGGCAAAACCTATGACCACCGCTCCCCCTAACCCTACGAGTTCAAAAGTACCTACGATAGGTCGGTTAAAGAGCCTCAAAAAGACATCGGCCACCGTTAATAGCATTATGAAGGTGAGGGCGAAGCCTGAGACATATCCCATCCACCTGCATAACCTCTCTACAAAATTCATAAATAGACCCATATCCCCTCCTTAAAAAGAAGTAAAACCCAATGAGATTTGTTTTCCCTTTAGCACAGAGTATGATAACATATATTCACTTTTGACCTTATTTTGTCAAGAAAAAACTCGATATTTTTATCTAAATAGCACTGATAAAGAAAATATCGAAGCGATAACAAACAGTAATGACAGGGAGATAGAATTTATTCCCATTAGAAAAGTTTTTATTACTGTATACAATAATAAGTTTGAAGCAACCATTATTGGTTTATGCAGTAGAGAAGGTATAGGTATTTACAGAGTGATGAAAAGATGTTAAAGCTATATTATATGGATTTTACATGCGCGATCCTTGCCGGGGGTTACAGTAAGAGATTAGGTTTCGACAAGACTTTTCTGAAAATCGGGGGGACACCCCTTATCAACATCGTATACAGAGAGGTTAAAAAGGTTTTTGAGAAAATCGTTATCATTTCAAGCAGGCATACCTTTATAGATGGCATAGATGCCCCTATTCTCACGGATATCATGCCTATAAGCGGCTCTATCGTTGGCCTCGTATCGGCCCTTATGTACGCAGAAACACCTTATGTGTTTGTAATAGCAAGCGATATGCCCTTTCTCTCCCGGAAGCAGATTGAGTATGTGTTGGGTGAGGCCGGAAAATACGATGTAGTGGTACCGAAGACAAAGATGGGCTACGAACCACTCCATGCCCTCTATAACAGGTCCTGTATCTCTCCTCTGTTTAAGCTCATAGATAAAGGAAATCTACAGATTATAAGCGCATTTCCATACTTTACTATGAAGGTCCTCGATGAAGAATGGCGGTTCTACAATAATGGTGTTTCTGTCTTTACAAATATAAATGTGGTTCAGGATCTATCTGTTATTGCCTCTCATGGAATTCCGATGGAGCAAAAAGAGGTAGAAAGGATTTGAATGGATGCGTGAAGATAAGGCCGATGGGAAAGGGTGACCTAGACAGGGTGTTAGAGATTGAGAGGGCCTCGTTTCGTACACCCTGGACAAAAGGGATGCTCGAAGATACCCTTTCCTCTTCTGTCTCCTTGAGTTTTGTTATAGAAATTTATGATAATCCTATAGGGTACATAATGCTCTATGATTTAAAGGACGAGGCCCACATACTAAATCTGGCGATACACCCCGATTACAGAAAGAGGGGTTTTGCAACGATGTTGATGAACCATGTTATAGACTACAGCCTTGAATATGGGATCCAGGACCTCTTTCTTGAGGTAAGGGTGAGTAACATTGCAGCGAGAAGGCTCTACGAAAAACTGTCGTTCGAGGTGATAGGCATAAGAAAGGGATACTACCATGACACCCATGAGGATGCCCTTGTTATGAGACTTCCCTTAAGTATTGTACAGCAGGATAAATGTATTTAAGGAAACGAGGCGTATGGAAGATGCGATAGGTACCGTCATTGAGAAGAGAGAGGTGGTAAAAGGGTTTTTTCTTCTAAAGTTCCATCTCATCACCCCTTTTTCTGAAGTGATACCCGGTCAGTTTGTGATGGTGAAGGTGCCGTCAAAGGAGGTCTTTTTAAGGAGACCTTTCAGTATATATGAATACGAGAACGGTATACTGGGTATCCTGTTTAAGGTAGTGGGAAAGGGTACCAAACTGCTGAGCGCCGTGGAGGAGGGGGAGGTATTGTCCATCCTCGGTCCTCTGGGAAGGGGATTCTCTTTGGATTCTAAAGGTAGACCCGTTATAGTTGCAGGGGGGATAGGTATAGCAGGGGTGCATCTCCTCGCAAAAAAACTCGGGGAGGGGGTCTCTCTCTTTTTTGGCTGTGCGAATATCGCAGAAAAGGCCCTTGTCTCCGATATGGTGCATCTTAGACCTTCCATCTCAACCCTTGACGGTTCTTTTGGTTTTTCCGGCAATGTGGTAGAGATGCTGAAAAACTATATAGAGGAGCAGACGAGTTACGATTTAAAGATATATGCCTGTGGCCCTGAGGGGATGATAAGGGCTATAAAGGATCTCTTGATCCATGATAGAACGCCCTGTGAGGTGTTAATAGAAGAAAGGATGGCCTGTGGTATGGGCCTATGTTACGGATGCGTGAAGAAGACATATGATGTGAGAGAGCCGTTCAAAAGGGTATGCAAGGAGGGGCCTGTATTCGACCTATGGCAGATATCTCTCTAAACCTATTCGGTAGAAAGCTAAAAAACCCTGTAATGAACGCCTCGGGTACCCTCGGATATGGAAGAGAGATAGAACCTCTCTGGAGGGTAAGCGAAATGGGCGTATATGTCTCAAAGGGCCTATCTCTGAAACCCCATCACGGAAACCCCACCCCGAGGGTCTGGGAGGTATCTTCGGGCATGTTAAACAGTATCGGCCTTCAGAATATCGGTATCGACCGTTTCTTGGAAGAATACCTGCCCTATTTCAGCGAGACTAAAACCCCTGTTATCATAAATTTTTTTGGCTTTACCGTAGAAGAGTATGTGGGCTGCGCCGAAAGGATAAAGGATGATGAAAATATTTTTGCCCTTGAGATGAACCTCTCCTGCCCGAACATAAAAGAGGGGGGGATAGGGTTTGGTAAGGATCCAAATATGGTTTTTAATCTCATTAAGGCGGTAAAATCGGTTACAACCAAACCTATTTTTGCCAAGCTCAGCCCTGAGGTGAAAAACATTGTGGAGATTGCAAAATCAGCTTACGAGGCAGGCTCTGATGGCTTAACCCTCATAAACACCATGCCCGGTGTGGCGGTGGATATAAGAAAGGGGGTAATCCCCATAAAAGGGGGGCTATCGGGACCTGCTATAAAACCTGTGGCGTTAAAAGCTGTCTACGAATGTAGAAAGGCCGTGCCCATTCCCATTTTAGGGACCGGAGGTATTATGTCCCTTGAGGATGCCCTTTCCTTTTTTATGGCAGGGGCATGGGCAATCCAGGTAGGAACCGCTACATTCGTAGATCCTTATACGATACCAAGGATCATAGATGGTTTGAAGGGGTATCTGGAACACCATGGATTCTCCTCCGTATCGGAGATAACAGGGATTACAGAATAAGGGGAGGGGTTTGAGGTAAGAGTGGGAAAAGATCATGGTGTAATCGTAAAACAGATAGAGGAAGAGTTGGGGGTACCTCCTCTGATTGCGAGAATACTCGTCTCCCGAGGGATAAAAGATCCTTCCGAAGCAGAGACCTTCCTTTACCCAAGGCTCGAAGACCTATCGGATCCTTTCACATTACCCGATATAGATAAGGGCATAGAAAGGTTAATTATGGGTCTTAAGAAAAGGGAGGAGATATGCCTATACGGTGACTACGATGCGGATGGGATTACCTCCGTTGCCGTTATGTTAAATTTTTTAAAGCACCTTGGATGTTCTCCGAGGGTCTACCTACCTAAAAGGGAGGAGGGATACGGTCTAAACGTAGATGCGTTGAAACAACTAAAAGAAGAAGGGGTGAAACTATTAATCTGCCTCGACTGTGGTTCAACGAATATAGAGGAGATCAGATTTGCCAGGGAACTCGGGATGGATGTAGTCGTGATCGACCACCATGAACTCTCTCAATCGCCTCCGCCGGCCTATGCCGTTATAAACCCTAAGAGAAAAGATTCCCTCTTTAACACGAGGGAGCTTTCCGCGGCAGGGGTCACCTTTTTCTTTCTCTGGGCATTGAGAAGGGTGTTACACGAAAAAGGGGTTTCCCGGATAAAGATCAATCTTAAAAAAGAGCTGGACCTTGTGACAATAGGGACTTTTGGCGATATGGTTCCCCTTGTGAAGGACAACAGGGTGATCGCAAAATTCGGATTGGAAAACATGAGGCGTCAGCCAAGATTATGGCTTAAAGAATTTTATAAAAGAAACATCATTCAAAAAGTAGGGTTAATAGATGAGTACACATTAAACTTCATCATCATCCCAAGGATAAATGCAACGGGGAGGGTTGGTGACCCTGAGATTTCCTTAGAATTCCTTATAAGCTCCGATGAAAGGGAGGCTGGTAAGGCCCTTGATATGATGAATGAGGCAAACATCAAAAGACAGAAGGTGAGCGAAGATGTGTTAAACGAGATAAAATATTCTATAGAAAAAGAGGGGCTTCAAAACAGGACCTCCATTGTGGCGTATAAGGAAGACTGGCACATAGGTGTTATTGGCATTGTGGCACAGAGACTTCTCGAAACCTACGGAAAGCCGTCCTTTGTTATTACAAAGGTGGATAATATATGGAAGGGTTCGGGGAGGGGTGGGGATAATATAAATCTACACTCCATCTTGTCCTCGCTTTCGGGCCACCTTTTAAAATTTGGAGGCCATAGATTCGCATGCGGTATCTCTCTTACCGAAGAGAACATCCTCCCTTTTGTAGACGCCTTTGAAGATCAGGTAAAGACAAATGTAGTGGAGAAGAAGAACCCCTACCGGATAGATGTAGAGGCAACGTTTGATGACCTCTCAAAGGAGATTATCGACTATATGGAGATGCTCTCCCCCTATGGCGTGGGCAATCCAAAACCGGAACTCCTTTTCGAACCATCAACGGTAACTACGGTGAATAATGGTAGAATCAGGATAACAGATAGAAAAAAAAGGGTCTGGTACGGGTTCTGCCAGGGATTGACACCTCTTGCACAGGATAGAGAGGTGAGACTCATAGCCACCCCCTTTATCAGGGAAGAGATGGGTTCCCAATTCATATGTTTGAGTGTAAAAGGGGCCATTACAGGGGAAGGGTAAAATGGAGATGGAGCGCTTAAAAATTTATACTTTTTAAGGAGGTGCCCATGGATATATACATTGTTAAGGATAAAATTTATCTGGAGCATGGGGCGGATCCCTATCACCCTGAGAATCCCAACAGGTTGAAGAGGATCTACGGTATGCTCGAAGAGCTCGATGGTGAAGGTATAACCTATATTAAACCTCGAATGGCGACCCATGAAGAGATAGGTTTGAACCATGATATGGACTATATAGATGAAATCGCATCGACAAAGGGAAAAGAAAGAAGGCTCGATCCTGATACCGCTACATCCCCAAAATCCTATGAGGCCGCCTGTATGGCGGTAGGGGGAGTTCTCGAGCTCGTGGACAGGATCATGGAGGAAAAAACGCATGTAGGTTTTGCCTTGGTCAGGCCTCCCGGACATCATGCAGAACATAACAGGGCGATGGGTTTCTGTATATTCAACAACGTGGCGGTGGCTGCAAGGTATCTCCAGAAGAAGTACGGATTAAACAGGATGCTCGTTGTGGACTTTGACCTCCACCACGGAAACGGTACCCAGCACAGCTTTTACAGGGACCCCGAGATACTCTATTTTTCTACGCACCAATACCCTTATTATCCTGGAACAGGCCACTACACGGAGATAGGAGAGGGCAGGGGAAAGGGGTATACGGTAAACGTGCCCCTTTCATACGGTATGGGTGATGCCGATTTTATATACATCTTCGAGGAACTGCTGGTACCCATTTCGGATAGATATAAGCCGGAGTTTGTTCTCGTATCGGCAGGTTTTGATACGCACATCAATGACCCTCTCGGTAGTATGAGGGTTACGGAAGGGGGGTTTGCCGCAATGACACGTATACTCCTTTCGATTGCGAAAACACATTGCAAAGAGAAGACCCTTTTTGCCCTTGAGGGGGGTTATAACCTCGACGGCCTCACAAATTCGGTAAAGGCCGTAATCCTTGAGATGACAGGGGAATCCATCTATCCCTTTAAGAAAGAACAATCCCCCTCGAGTCAGGTTAAGGAGATCGTGAAAACCGTAAAAGGTACATTAAAGGACTATTGGACGGGTTTATAGAAAATAAAAGGGTTTATCCCTTCCAGATCATCTCTTTTAGCTCTTTCCCAACCTTGAAATAGGGGAGTCTTTTTGGTTTAACGTCGACCATCTCCCCTGTTTTCGGGTTTCTCCCCTTGTATGCCTTATAGTGCCTTATTGTAAAACTGCCAAAACCCCTTATCTCCACCCTTTCACCCCTGGTGATCGCCTGTTTTATGGTGTCGACGATGGTATCGACGGCAATCTTTGTTACCTTCTGGTTTAGCTTCATCTCTTCGGCGAGCTTATTTATAATGTCGATCTTGTTCATTAAAGTTACCTCCTGATTATTCTACTATAAGTTAAGGGTCGTAAGTTGCTTTTGGGTACCCCTTTTTTCACCATATTTATTTACCATAGCTATGGAGTCCTGACAAAAGAAAATTTACACCGAGGTAGGTAAAAATTACACTGGCAAACCCGATGATAGAAAGCAGCATCATCCTTTTACCCCTCCACCCCTTCATGAGTCTTGCATGGAGGAAAAGGGCATAGATGATCCAGGTGATCAACGACCATGTCTCCTTTGGATCCCAGCTCCAGTAAGTACCCCAGGCGTAATGTGCCCAGACTGCCCCGGTTAGGATCCCTGCACTCAGCATGGGAAAACCTACAACAACACTCCTGTAGTTCAACTCCTCAAGGGTCTCCTTTGGGGGCATTATACCCTTTATGTCAACAAAGTAAAGAAGACCTGCTATAAAAGATACAGCAAAGGCTGCATAGGCGATAAAACATGTAATAACATGGATGTGGAGCCAGTTACTCTGGAGGGCGGGGATGAGAGGTTGTATCCTCCTGTCCACCCCAGGGGAGATCGAGGCGTAACCCATACACACGAGGGCTACTACAACGACGAGCATTGTGATGGCAGGATAATTGTATAGCCTCTTTTTCATGGCTATTATGATCAGGATGATGGACCATGCATAAAAAACAAGGGATTCATAGAAATTGGTGAGAGGGGCCCTGCCTATACCCAGTTGGTACGATTCAATCCACCGGAGAAGCATCCCTGCGAGATGCAAAAAGAACGTTATATAGATGGTGCCCCATAATACTCTCTTCAACCCCTCTTTTCTTATAGCAAAATAGAGGATGTGGAGAAAAAATAGAAGAATATATAAAATGGTAACTATACCGAGTATTTTATGATGCATATCCCAACCTTTTTTTCAGTTTTTCAAACTCTTCTTTAAAACCTTCCCTATTTTTAAACGCAATCCCTGCAATTATCGTTTTGTCGGGGCATTTTCTGATAAACAACCTCCTGGGGTATATGAAGAAATTGACGTAGAGACCGAAGAGTATCAAGGCAAAGCCACTCCACACCACCCATACCCCTGGATCCTTTGTCACCTCAAGCCCTGTGTAGTAACCCTCTTTTATATCATCGAGATGGATTGAGACCCCGCCAATCTCTTTCTGCCTCATCTTTTCGATATTTTTAAGAAGCCACGAGGTCTTCTGTATGCCCTGTTCCGTGTAAGCAATGAGTATGCCGGGGCCGAAATCGTGAACCGATGGTTCATATCGGGCCACCATAAAGGAAACCCCTCCTTCTGTGAACCTCCCCCCTTCTTTTAAGGAGACCTTTTTCCCATCAACATCAAGGAGGAATTGGGGAGATGAGCCGTAGCTTGCCTGATAGATATAGACCCCCTTATAGCTCAAAGGGTCGTTAACGCGTATCTCCTTTTGTTTTACCACCTTGCCGTTCTCTATGATCTCGAGTTTACTCACATACTCCTTCGGTTCTCCTGTGGGGTAAAAACTCACATTAAAATCCTTACAGGCAATGGAGAAACCAAGGGGAATCTGTTTGGATCCACCCCCCCGGATACTTATACTCCCCTTTGTCTCTCCTACATTTAACAGCATAAAGCCTTTGTATCCGAAGATAAGACCAATCAGGCTTCCGATGAGTATGAGGAGTATGCTGCCGTGAACCATATATACACCATAACGGGAGATGCCCCCTTTTTCGAGGAGGGCCCCTTCTTCACCTCTATAGGTAACCCTGTAACCTGATTTGATGGAGTCTATTATCTCATCGGTTGTGGGGTGTGGGAGGGTAAAGCTATTCTCCATGGAAAGGAGTCTATCTTCATCGGGGAGTTTCTCTTTTTCCCCATCGCTTTTCAATAAACGCTCTAACCTTCCGTACGTGCAGAGGGCAAGGTTGAGGGAGAAGAGGATAATGGCGACTATAAACCAAGGGCTATGATATACATCGTCTAACCCAAAGAAACTTATGATCTTGTATGTACTCTCAGAATAAACGGAAAGGTAATCCTCAACCCCTGCCCTCTGGGCTATCACCGTCCCGAATATGGAGGTGATAGCTATAAAAGAGAGCAAAAATATCGCAAGCCGAAGGGATGATAAAAAGCTGTAAATACTACTTTTTGTGACACTCATTACACTTTGTCGGTGCAGCCTTACCTTTTGAAGCTACTTCCTTATGGCATGTCGTACACATCTTGTGGAAGGCATCCTTTGCCGCCGGAGCATCCCCTTTTGCTTCCTTTACAGGATGGCATCCAACACACCCTTCGGGTTGTTTTGGATCCTTATCTTTATGGTGGCATTTAGCGCAGTCTATCTTTTCCTTCTCCACATGGGTATCATGGGAGAATTTTGTGGGCGCCATCTTGGCACCTTCCAGTTTAAGCATCATAGGTTCCGCAGGTTTTTTCTGTGCATAGGAGAGGGTGAAAGAAAATACCAGACCTAAAGAGACGAACAGAAAGACCATAGAGATAAAAGTCTTACTTTTCATAAACACCTCCTGCAAAAATTTCCTGACATAATATATCAAAATTAACTTTAAGTCAAAAGAATTATGACACTTACCGTCGATGGTCCAGGCTTTACCTTGAAATTTTATCATCCTGGTGATACGATGAACGTTGGAGATATGTTCAGAGGATAAAGTTTGCAGAAACCGGTATTCGATGTAGACCATATAAGGATATTAAGAAAAAAAGCAGGTTTAATCCACCCTGTATTTGGTGACCTTTCAAGGCCCGACTGTATTGTTATGCCCGAGCCCTTTTTTCCTGAAGGTATTTTTAATGAGAGGGAGTTCGATTTTATCCACCTTACAGTGACAAACAGGTGTAATGCCCGGTGCGAGGGTTGTATAAACGGGCTTTTCTTAAGTTACGGAGAGAATAGCAAAAAAAAGAAATTATTCGTAGAGATGGAGCCCGAAAGGGATGGCGAAGCTATCCTTAGACTTGCCAAAATGTCAAAAAAGAAAAACACCATGCTCTGTCTATACGGGGGAGAGCCCCTCCTTGAGATGGATAAGATAGAAAGGTTACATAAGTTTCTTGTGAAAGAGAAGAAGTCTACAAATTTATATTACATGGTATACACGAATGGGGATATGTTAAAAACGGTGTCCCTAAAACATAGGGATTTCCTTTCATGGGTCTATCTATTCTCCGTCTCCATCGACGGAAGGGAAGATCAGCATAATAGGATAAGGAGGGGAACAAGTCTATCGAAGATACACGAAGGACTCGAGGGGTTAAAAGGTATAAGAAAAGGGGATGTGCTTATGTGGTCAACATTGAGGGATACCCAATCCCTTTGGGACTGCTTTGAAGAATTTATGGGGCTTAGAGATAAAGGCCTTGTGGAACACTTTTTCTGGCATTGGGTAGAGATAAAAAGCCCTTTCGTTGACCTAAAAAGGTATGCCGATACGTATGAGAACGAACTCAGAATGGTCATGGATACCTATATGAAAAAACTATCGGCAGGGGAGCTCCTCTCCATAATCCATATAAACGAACTCATACTCTATCTATTGACAGGAAAAAAGAGGAAGACTACAGGATGTGGGGTAGAGGTCGACAGAAATTATGATATAGTCGGGGGAAACATATACCCCTGTGCCGATATGCCTTTGACTGAACCCATAGGTTATATAAGAGATGACGGCGAACCGGTGATCTCCCCATACCGGCTTTCGTATCTTACAGCATACAAGAAAGAACTGGGATGTTACGAGTGTGGTGTCCACAGTTATTGCGGAGGGAGATGCCCTGTTCAGGCCATGGCAAGTGAGGCGGCAAGGCTTATTCAGTACTGTCAGCTTATGAGGCTCCATGTAGGGACTGTGATGGAGTATATACCTGAATTAAAGACCATAATCGAAAAGAACGAGATAACCCTTCAGCAGATATACGACAAATCAGCTTTTTTTGTGCAGTTTACAGATGTAACACCTTAAATCATGAATCAACAAAGTCCCTATGCCACGCTTATTATTGCTGGTTTTGGTTCAATAGGACAGGCGATCCTCAAGCTCAGAGTCAACATAACCGATAAATTTGAAAAAATTGTTATAGTGGATAGGCGAGCCCTCAGGAGGGAAGAGATACCAGGAGAAAATAGATACGAGGTCGTCTCAGGAGACATAAAGGACCATTCTTTTCTCGATGGTTTGATATCTAAAGCCCCAAAACCTGTCTTATTTTTAAACCTCTCCACCGATGTAGATACATTTGGTCTCCGTCTATTTCTTTCAAAATACCCCGTTGCCTATATCGATTCCGGGGCAGGGGTAGTCCCTGGAGACTCCGCACCGAGCATACAAAAGATGATGGAGTACGTAACGAAACCCGTAAAAAGCCCGTATCCACACCTTATATGTCAGGGTATTAACCCCGGGATGGTGGAGTTAATCGCAAGGATACTTATGTCAAAGATGGCAGGAGAGGGGGGTCTTTACAATATAGAGGTCATTGAGATCGATTCATTTACCGCTCCCACCATAGATGATAAGATACCCCTAGCCTGGTCCCCGGAAGTTTTTCTCGATGAGATGTCCCTTCTACCCACCTTTGAAAAGAAAAACGGTCTTTGCTTTGAGTACCCATTACCAACAAAAGAGGTAAAGGTATATTGGAAGGGAAAAGAGATGAGGGGGAGGGTCGTTGCCCATGAGGATATCTGGTCGTTGTCCCGGATAGAAGGGGTTGTAGGTGCGAGATTTATATATTCTTTAAACGACCCCATAATGGAGGCGATAAGCCTACCCTATGAAGAAGTGTTAAGGAGGCTCTATGTCCCCGACAATAAAACCCCTGTCTTTGGCGTAGACACAGTCATAGTACACGTAAAGGAGGTTGAGAAATCAATTTCAAGGGCCCTGTGCTGGTCGGTAGACCATTTAAAGACGTGGGAGAGATACGGGGTAAACGGGGTTCAGTACCAGACGGGGATGTCCCTACTCTTCTCCGTTGAACTTTTACTCAAAGGCGTGATAGAAGGGAGATACCACCCCTACACCTTATCGAACATCCCGTTTAACCATGGCAATTATGGATACTTAGAAAGGATGATTAAAGAGGCGGGGATATTATGGAAGGAGTTGGAGATAGGTTCTATCCCGGAAGTGGTTGAAGGTTCATAACAGGAATAGACTTGTCATTTTGCTTTCCATACGATAATATTTTACAACAGGTATTATGAGACTCGGCATTCTCGTAATAGACGATGAGGAAGGGATAAGGAGGTCACTCACCCGCATACTCAAGGAAGAGGGGTACTCTGTATATACGGCAGAGGATGGCGAAAAAGGGCTTAACATCATAAAAGAAGCAACGGGCAGGGTGGATATCGTTATCTGTGACCTTATCATGCCCGGCATCGATGGCATCAAAACCATAGAGGAGATTACAAAGATCCATAGAGATGCCACAAAAATCATCCTTACAGGGTATGGTACACTGGAGTCATCGATCAAGGCGATTGAGGCAGGCATAGACGGCTTTATCACAAAACCCTTTGAAAACAAGGAAATAAAATGGAAGATAAAAGAGTGCTATGTGAAAAGGAGGATGAAGCAGTTCATACCCCCTGAGATATTCAACAAGCTCTTAAACGAACCCTCCCACCTCGAACACAGGCTCTCCCACCTCACCATCCTCTTTTCAGATATCAGAGGATTTACCAAGATATCTTCAACGATATCACCAGGAGAACTGGCCTCTCTGCTCAATAGATACTATTTTGAACCCTTGAGTGAGATTGTGGTAAACCACAGGGGAATTGTGGACAAGTATATTGGGGATAGCATTATGGCCCTTTTCGGAGCCCCCATTTATCAAGATCGTCACGAGGAAGATGCGGTCCGGTGCGCCATAGAGATGATAGAGAAGACAAAACAGATCGGTAGAGGTTTGGAGATCGGTATCGGTATTTCCACAGGCTATGCGGTAACAGGCATATTCGGTTCAATGAACAAAAAGGAGTATACGGCGATGGGTATGCCTGTCAACATTGCAGCGCGACTCCAGAAGATCGCTGCCCCTGGAGAGATCATCATCTCAGAGGAGACAAAGTCAGGGATAGACGATGGGATACCCTTCGAAAAGGTCGGTCTTCTCTCCCTTTTACCGAATAGTATGCCTACCGTGTATTACAGATGGACAGGTAATGGTCAGGTTTAACGACATCGTAGAGGCTGTTCAAAAATACAATCCGAACGCTGACATCAAGACCCTGGAAAGGGCTTATGTTTTCTCGGCCCAGGCCCATAAAGGTCAGATAAGGCTCTCCGGGGAGCCCTATCTCATCCATCCCCTTGAGGTTGCATATATCCTGACGAGGATGAGTCTCGATATACCGAGTATCGTCTCCGGTCTTCTCCACGACACTATAGAGGATTCTTTTGTGAGTAAAGAGGACATAGAGGAATATTTCGGGAAAGAAGTGGCGGAGCTTGTGGACGGGGTAACAAAGATAAGCCAGATGCAGCTCAAACCTTCGGAAGATTCGAGGGCGGAGAGTTTAAGAAAGATGATCCTGGCGATGAGTAAGGATATAAGGGTGATACTTATAAAACTTGCGGATAGATACCACAACATGCAGACTTTAAAGTTTCTGAGTGAAGAGAAGCAGAGGGAAATATCTAAAGAAACCTTTGAGATATACGCCCCTTTGGCCCACAGACTGGGTATTGAGTGGATGAAGGGAGACTTAGAAGATGAGTCCTTTAAATACCTCTATCCCAATGAATATAAGGCCATTGCGGAGAGGGTGGCAAAGAAGAAAAAGGAGCGGGACGCCTATATAGAAGAGGTGATCGAACTCTTAAAAGAAAAATTTGCCCAGTTTAAGCTAAACGCTGAGATCTCGGGGAGGGCAAAGAGATTTTACAGTATATACAAGAAGATGAAACTGGAAAGACTCGAACTCGATGATATCTATGATCTGACCGCATTCAGGGTGATAGTGAATGAGGTAAAGGAGTGCTATCTCGCATTGGGTCTCATCCATGCCTTTTTTAAACCCATCCCGGGGAAGTTTAGCGATTATATAGCCTTACCCAAGGCAAATATGTACCAGTCCCTCCACACAAAGGTCATAGGACCAAGAGGGGAGAAGATAGAGATACAGATACGGACCCACGAGATGCATAGACTGGCCGAGGAGGGGATCGCTGCCCACTGGAAATATAAAGAGGGGAAGGTTTTTGACCCCAAGGTGGATAATGTCTTTGGCTGGCTCAGAAGACTCATCGATGCCCAGCAGGAGAATAAGGACAACAGGGAGTTTATCGAGGATTTCAAGATCAACCTTTTTCCCGATGAGATATACGTATTCACCCCGAGGGGGGATGTAAAAGAGTTGCCAAAAGGGGCAACCCCCGTTGATTTTGCCTATGCGATACACACCCATTTAGGCCATATGTGTGTAGGGGCAAAGGTGAACGGAAGGATAGTACCATTAAGGTATACGTTGAAAAGCGGTGATACCGTTGAGATTATAACAAACCCTACCCACAAACCGAGTAAGGACTGGCTCGGCTTTGTAAAGACCTCAAAGGCAAGAAGCAAGATCCGTCAGTGGATAAAGACAGAGCAGAGGGAGCAGAGTATAGAACTGGGAAAGGCCTTAATAGAAAAGGAGCTTGCAAAACACGATCTCAGTTTTTCAAAGATGCTCAAATCGGGGGAACTCTTAAACATAGCAAAGGATTTCAGCTTTGAGAATGTGGACGATTTCTTTGCCAGTGTGGGATACGGTCTCTATACCCCCCTTCAGGCATTGGGAAAGGTTATACCTGAGGAAGAAAAGCCTGGTAAGCTTAAACGACTCATCAGCACCATAAAGAGGAAAAAGGATGCCCCCATCAAGATAAAAGGGGTGGAAGATATGGTCGTATCCTTTGCAAAGTGTTGTAACCCCATACCGGGGGATAAGATATTCGGCTTTATAACAAGGGGCAGGGGTATAACGATCCATACCGCGGACTGTCCCAACATTGAGACCTACGACGAGCAGAGAAGGGTCGAGGTTACATGGGATCTGGGTAAAGAGGTTACCTTTCCCGTGAGACTTAAAATATCGAGCGATGATAGAAAAGGGCTCATATCGGATATAAGTACTGTAATGGCAATGAACAATGCGAACATAATCAGCGCAAAGGCAATGACCTACCCGGATAAATCTGCGGCTGGGATATATGTAGTTGAGATAGGACATATATCCCAGCTTCAGAAGATCATAAAGTCTGTTCAGAAGATAAAAGGTGTTAAATCCATAGAGAGGCTAAGAGGCCTTGCCTAAGGGATAGAAAGGGGAAGTAAAAAAGCCGAAAAGCCATTCACCTTAAGGTAAAAGCTACATCCCTTTAAGCGGCCTTCTCTATTTTCCCCTTTTTTATACACTTTGTGCAGATTCTCACCCTCTTTGTCGCCCCTGCCTTTGCGACCCTTACGGTCTGCAAATTGGGAAGCCACACCTTCTTTGTCTTATTATTCGCATGGCTCACATTATATCCGATCTGTTTACCTTTTCCACATATCTCACATACCCTTGCCATCTGTTCTCCTTTTCCATAATGCGTTTTTTCTGAAGAGGAATGATTTTACTAATTTATAAGGGCTAAGTCAATATCTTGGAAGATTTTGTCTACCCCTCAACCGGCATACCGAAAGCCTACCCCACCTTGACTCAGGTTATTTATTCTGATACTCTATGTAATATGGGAAGGACATCGGGCTGGTTAAAAAAGACAAAAGAAGAGACGGAAGAGATCTTCCGTTTTGCTGAGGGTTATAAAAGATTCCTTGATGGGGCAAAGACCGAGAGGGAGGCGGTCTCCTATATTGAAAACCGCCTTACCTCCTCAGGATTTTCAACGGATCATAAAGGGGAGAGGATTATTAGTATAAACAGGGGGAAATCCCTGATGGCATTTGTTAAGGGAGAGGCAGAACCCTCCCGGGGCTTAAGGATCATAGTAGCCCATCTTGATGCACCGAGGCTTGATCTCAAGCAAAACCCCCTCTATGAAGATATAGACCTCGCCCTTCTTAAGACCCACTATTATGGAGGTATAAAGAAATACCAGTGGGTGGCCACCCCCCTTGCCCTCCACGGGGTTGTGATCAAGAAGGACGGCAGAAGGGTGGATGTAATCGTAGGGGAGAAAGAGGATGACCCTGTCTTTGCGATAGACGACCTTTTGCCCCACCTCTCAAGAACGACACAGGAAGAAAAAAAATTAAGGGAGGCCATAGAAGGGGAGAAGCTCACCCTTCTCTTCGGGAGTATCCCCCTCCTTGGGGCCGAAAAAGAAGGTGTAAAAAGGGCAGTCCTTAAACTTCTATCGGATAAGTATGGGATTGAGGAGGGGGATTTCATAAGTGCAGAGATAGAGGTGGTCCCTGCCTTTAAGGCAAGGGATGTGGGGATAGATAGAAGCATGATAGGCGCCTACGGTCAGGATGACAGGGCATGTGTCTATCCCTTACTTGAGGCGATATGCAGTATCGATAGGCCCTCCTATCCTTGTCTTGCCATATTCACAGACAAAGAGGAGATAGGCTCCGAGGGCACAACAGGAATACAATCCGCCTTCCTCCAGGTGACTCTCAACGAGATCCTCGAAGGTATGGGTATCGGGGCCCACGAGAGCACGCTCAGGAGGATCCTCTTTCATTCAAAGGCGATATCCGCGGATGTGAATGGCCCTGTAAACCCCGACTATCAGGAAGTCCACGAGAAGTATAACGCCTGTTATCTCGGTTTCGGTATATGCCTCTCCAAGTATACCGGCCACGGAGGAAAGGTGGGGGCAAGTGATGCAAATGCGGAGTTTGTCGGTGAGATAAGGCACCTCTTCGATAGGGAGCACATCGTATGGCAGACAGGGGAGATGGGTAAAATCGATATAGGAGGGGGTGGAACGGTTGCCAAATTCCTGGCCCTCCACGGCATGGATATAGTGGACTGCGGACCCCCTATCTTGAGCATGCACTCCCCTTTTGAGATATCAAGCAAACTCGACATATACGAAACTTTCCGTGCCTATAAGGCATTTTTCAACTTTTAAAAATACGGAGGCATCGATAGACTATGGTTGAAAGCGATATGGTGCATATCCCCGATGTACTTCCCCTTTTACCCGTTAGAGATATGGTGATGTACCCCTCTGTCATGCTGCCCCTTTTTGTCGGCAGGGACATGTCTATCAATGCCGTTGAGAAATCCTTGTCAAAGGATAGACTTATAATGGTAGCAGCCCAGAAGGACCTAACCGATGAGGACCCCCTACCTGAAAGGGTCTATTCTGTGGGTGTGGTTTCGCAGATCATGAGGATGTTAAGACTCCCCGACGGAAGGGTGAAAGTATTAATCCAGGGATTAAAAAAGGCGTATGTTAAAAGATATGTCCAGGAGTCACCCACATTTATGGTTCAGATAGAGCCTATCGACGAGCCCCTGATCACAGAGATTACCCTTGAGATAGAGGCCTTAATGAGGTACGTGAAGGAGGAGATGGAGAAGGTCGTCTCCATGGGGAGGATGGTTCCTCCTGATGTACTCATGGTCCTCGATACGATAGATGAGCCCGGCAGGCTTGCCGATATCGCAGCGGCAAACTTAGGCCTCAACGTGGAAAAGGCGCAGGAGATCCTCGAGATCATAGACCCTGTGGAACGTCTGAAAAAGCTCTCAGAGATACTGGGAAAGGAGATAGAGCTTTTAAACATGCAGGCAAAGATCCTCTCCCAGGCAAAGGATGAGATGACAAAGACCCAGAGGGACTATTTCTTGAGGGAGCAGATGAAGGCGATCAAGAACGAACTGGGGGAGACGGACGAGAGGAGCGAGGAGATAGAAGAGCTCCAGAAGAGGATAAAAAAGGCGAAGATGCCTAAAGAGGTGGAGAAGGAGGCAAAAAAGCAGCTCGAAAGGCTCGATATGATGCACCCCGATGCCCTCGAATCCTCCATGATAAGGACGTATATAGAGTGGCTCGTTGAGTTACCCTGGAGCATCTCTACAAAAGACCAGATGGATATAAAGGCCGCGCAGAAGATCCTCGATGAAGACCACTATGACCTGGAGAAGGTAAAGGAGAGGATCCTCGAGTTTTTAAGCGTGATAAAGCTGAAAGGGGAATTAAAAGGCCCCATCCTCTGTTTCGTAGGCCCCCCTGGGGTGGGTAAGACATCCCTCGGTAAATCCATTGCCCGCGCCCTCGGCAGAAAATTTACCCGTATCTCCCTCGGGGGAATGAAGGATGAGGCGGAGATAAGGGGACATAGAAGGACGTATGTGGGGGCCATGCCAGGCCGTATCATACAGGGGATAAAACAGGCAGGGACAAATAATCCTGTCTTCATGATGGACGAGATAGACAAGATAGGAATGGATTTCAGGGGGGACCCGGCAAGCGCCCTCCTCGAGGTATTGGACCCCGAGCAGAATAACGCCTTCAGTGACCATTACCTGAACGTACCCTTCGACCTATCAAAGGTGATGTTCATCACCACCGCTAACAGGATAGATACCATACCCTCGGCCTTGAGGGACAGGATGGAGGTGATAAACATCCCCGGTTACACGGAGCAGGATAAACTCATCATCGCTAAAAAATACCTAATCCCGAAACAGTTAAAGGAAAACGGGCTTAAGACAAAGGATATACATTTTGCGGATAATGGGATAAAAAAGATCATCCAGGATTACACAAGGGAGGCAGGGTTAAGGGGACTTGAGAGGGAGCTTGCCTCGGTATGCAGGAAGGTGGCAAAGAGGATAGCGGAGGGCTCAAGGGAGAAAACGACGGTTACCCTGAAAAACCTCCACCGCTTTTTAGGTCCTGAGAAATACCTCCCCGAGGGGCCCATCGAAGAGGATACGCCAGGTATCGTCTGTGGCCTTGCCTGGACAGAGTTTGGAGGGGATGTACTCTTTATAGAGGCGGCCTGTAGAAAAGGCAAGAAGGATTTGACCTTAACGGGGAGCATGGGGGATGTGATGAAGGAGTCCGCCCAGGCGGCATTAACCTATATTAAGTCAAAGGCTGAAGACCTGGGTATCTCCCCTGATATATTCGATAATTTGGAGATGCACATCCATATACCCCAGGGGGCAATCCCCAAAGATGGCCCATCTGCAGGTATCACGATGGCGGCTGCTATGATAAGCGCCATCACAAAGAGACCCGTTGATAGAAAGATAGCGATGACAGGGGAGATTACCTTGACAGGAAGGGTGCTACCCATAGGGGGGCTCAAAGAGAAGGCCCTCGCCGCACTCCGCTATCGGATCAAATCAGTGATCATTCCTGAGGAGAACAGAAAAGACCTGATGGAGATTCCAGAATACGTGAAGAAAAGGCTGAACTTCATCACGGTGAAAAACATGGACGATGTGGTAAAGACCATATTTGGATGATCAATGGATTAAGGTATATGGGGGGTTAACCATGGCAGTCAATGATGGGTCATCTATAAAAGAGGCCCTATTCTATGAAAGGCTCGAGGAGAACCAGGTACGCTGCCTCCTCTGTCGCCACAGGTGTACCATTAAAGACAATAAAAGGGGTCTATGCGGGGTCAGGGAGAATAGAGGGGGTAAACTCTTTACCCTTGTCTACGGCTTACCCTGCGCATACCATGTAGACCCCATTGAGAAGAAACCTCTATTCCACTTCTTCCCCGGCTCAAAAGCCTTCTCGATAGCAACCGTTGGATGTAACTTTCGCTGCCTTAACTGTCAGAACTACGAGATATCCCAGATGCCAAGGGATGAAAAAAGGATATTAGGGGAGTATATGGCCCCTGAAGAGGTCGTCTCAATGGCAGAGAAGACAGGCTGCAGAAGCATATCATATACTTATACAGAACCTACCGTTTTCTTCGAATATGCCTTTGATGTGGCAAGGCTTGCAAAAGAGAGGGGGCTTTACAATAACTTTGTGACAAACGGTTATATCGAGGAGGCACCCTTGATGGCGATAAAGCCATACCTCGATGGGGCAAATATCGACCTAAAGGGCTTCAGCGAAGATTTTTATAGAAGGGTATGCGGGGCAGAACTATCAAAGGTGCTCGAGGCTATAAGGCTCTATAAAAGACTCGGTATCTGGATCGAGATCACAACCCTTATCATACCGGGGTATAACGATGACGAGGAGGGACTAAAGGCCATAGCATCCTTCATAAAGGATGAACTGGGGAGGGAAACTCCATGGCATGTAAGCGCCTTCTATCCCACATACAGGCTTCTCGATGCGAAAAGAACGGCCCCCCAAATCATTAAACGGGCGATGGAGATAGGGAAGGATATGGGCCTATACTACGTCTATCAGGGGAATGTCCCGGGCATAGGAGGGGAGGATACATATTGCCATAACTGTGGCAGGGCAATAATTTTACGCACAGGTTACACCGTAACAGCATATAACGTAAAAGAGGGCAGGTGTTTTTTCTGTAATGGAGAGGTCTATGGGGTAGGGATGTGAATCTTTTTTTAAGTCCATACGAAATAAAAAAGGAGGGCCAAAGCCCTCCTTTTTCTGTTCAGCAATTGATCTTAGAAGAAGTATGCAACCTGTACCCTGTAGGCATCGACGGTGCCGTATGATTCGAGCGGGCCTGCGCCAAGCTCACAAACATTAGCACCATTTATCAAATTACTCTTTCCATTAAAGTTGGTGAAGTGGCGGGACCACATAAAGCCGAGTCTAAAGGCCGGGTTCGGGTCATAGAAGATGCTTGCCGCATACACCCTGTACTGGTTGATCCTGTCACGGCCTTTATAATCAAGACCGTTTGGATCAAGGGTTGCAACAGACGCTGTGGTTCTTGCCCATTGGCTGTAATTGTTCCTTATCACGCCGTACTGGAGGTTAGCCCTTACGGTATCTGTGATAAAGTATGTGAGCTGGAGCATACCACCGTATAGTGCAGGTGCAGCAGCATTTAAGAGATTGTTATTTGCATCCTTTGCTGCTGGTACTGCATCTCTCCAGTAGGAGCCAGCACCTGGGGC
>JAOAGQ010000058.1 GCA_026415675.1 Syntrophorhabdaceae bacterium | reverse complement strand
TTATCCAGAAAAGACTGAAGAGGAGGTTAAATATCGTGCCCCTTGCCTTTAAACCTTCCCTTGTCTGTGGACTCGATGCGGCCTTTTCCGGTTCCTATGTATATGGATGTGCATCGCTATTTACATTTCCAGAGATGGAACATATAGAGGACAGTCTATCAGAGATGGAGGTCAGGTTCCCCTATGTGCCTACTTTTTTGAGTTTCCGAGAAGGGGAGGCCCTTATTGAGGCAATAGAAGGTCTGCGAGAGACGCCGGATATACTCCTTTTCGATGGCCACGGTATAGCCCATCCCCGTTCCCTTGGTATTGCCTCCCATATAGGGGTCCTTCTCGATACCCCTTCCATAGGCTGTGCAAAAGAGAGGTTGATAGGGGTTTACGAGGAACCTCCGATTCCAAAGGGTAGTTTCTCCTATCTCTACCATAGAAAGACGGTAGTTGGCGCTGTCCTAAGAACGGTAAAGGGGGTAAAGCCCCTCTTTATCTCCCCCGGGCATCTCATAGATATTGATTCCGCCATAGAGATAGTAATGGGAACAATTAAGGGTTTCAGGATACCCGAGCCCATAAGGAGGGCCCATACGATGGCGAGGCTCTATGCCAAAGGAAATAGAGTATAGACTCAACCCTACGGGGAGACGATAAAACCCTTGCCAATCAGGTTTGATATGTGCTAAATATCTACTAATTTAGGTCTTAAGATCCTATTTACAAGGGAAGTGGAGTGCGAATCTCCCGCTGTCCCGCAACTGTGAAGGGTCATTAGGTCTTGCATCCACAAGCCACTGTCCTTTAGAAAGGATGGGAAGGCGTAAGGCCGTATCCCGAAGCCAGGAAACCTTGAACAGGATCTCTCAAAGGCCCTATCCTTACGAGGTATAAGGAGGTCTACCATGAGTAACAGGATTTTTCTATCGGCGTGCATCACCTTTATGTTAATGGCCATCTATTGTTTTGCAGCAGAACCAGTTTACAGACTCGATGACATCGTTATTACCGCATCCCGTGTTGAATCTACCGTCAAGGAATCGGGGATGAGCGTCACCCTCATTAAAAAAGAAGATATAGAAGAGATGGGGGCGCAGACATTAAGTGAGGTATTCGTTAAAGAACCGGGACTATTGAATTTTAATATCCTCGGTAATCCCCAGTCTGCAAAGATAGACATCAGGGGATACGGAGAGGCGGCGCCTCAGAATGCCCTTGTGCTTATAGACGGGAGAAGGGTGAATAATATCGATTTGACAGGGGCGGACCTATCCCAGATCCCTGTAGATGCGATAGAGAGGATAGAGGTATACAGGGGCCCTGCAAGCGTCCTCTACGGTGACAATGCCACAGGAGGGGTTGTAAACATCATCATGAAAAAGGGGGAGGGTAAACCAAAGTTATTGATTGGAAGTACAGGAGGGAGTTATAACTATATAAAGAATAAGATTTCCCTAAACGGCTCCCAGAAAGGTTTTTCCTATTATATCCTCACATCGAATACGGATACAGACGGTTACCGTCACAACAACGACTTTAACAGTAAAGACATCTTCGGGAATATAAGTATAGACCCCCTGAAAAAGATGGGTTTTACAATAAAGTTTGGCCACCACAGGGACAACTATGGTCTTCCCGGCTCATTGTTAAGGAGGGGGGAGCTCGCAGGGGGTATATGGGATAGGAAGGATTCGAAAGAGCCTAACAACAATGGCTCCACAGAGGATAATTTTGTCGATGTCGAAGGTCGTTTTCTATTGACCGATTACCTCACCCTCACCTTAAGCGGTTCTGTGAGGAATAAACATAATGCGACCCATTATGAAGGGGCAGGATGGTTCAGCGATTCAAAGGGGCATCTGAAAACCCTCTCCTTTACACCCCAGGTAATATTGACATCCCCTATCCTCAAGAAGAAAAATACCCTCACCGTAGGTGTTGACTACTACAGATACCCCTCTGTGACAGACTTCTATGGTGGTGCCTGGGTGGCAAACACAGGGAACGTATGGAAGACGGACCTCGGTTACTATATAAACGACAAATTCTCTTTAACAAAAGATTTACTCCTTGAGGCAGGGTACAGGTACCAGGTATCGAGATATGAGTTCGATTATACGGATCAAGTGTTTACAGCAAACTCTTATCAGGGTAGAAAGACGGATAGAAAAGATGCCTTCCGTTTCTCCGTCAACTATGCCTTTACAGATAAGGGGAGTGTATATGCATCCTATTCGAAGGGCTTCAGGTTTCCCGTGGCGGATGAGTTTATAGGCATCGATCCGACCACCTTTGCCCCATTTTTTAATCCTAACATAGCCCCCCAGACGGTTGAAGAGTATGGGGCAGGGATCAGATGGAACCCCTTAAAATGGCTTGGAGGTATGGTATCCCTCTTCCAGTCTACAACCCATAACGAGATATATTTCAACCCAAAATACAAGCAGGTATTCGGTATCTGGCTTGGCGCAAACGAGAACTACGACAGGACAAAAAGGTTTGGTGTCGAGACAAAGGTATTTTTGAATCTGTCGGAAAGATTCAGTATCGACCTTTTCTATTCTTATATTGAGGCAAAATTCGACGGAGGGGTCTTTGACGGAAACACAATCCCCTTTGTTCCAAAGAATAAATTCGGCGGTTCCGCTGCCTACAGGTATATCTTCAACAACCACCAGTTTAATCTATCCTTGACCGCCTCGGGGGTGGATAACCGTTATGTGATAAGCGATCAGGAGAACAGTCAGAGGAAGATGCCGGGGTATTTTTTACTCGATACATCGGTGGTCTATAAATTCAAAGATAGCTTTACCGCCGTATTCGCAATAAAAAATATTCTGGACAAAGATTACTATGAATATGCCGCTTACAGTCCAAATAGAAACGATGTGGGTATGTATCCTGCTCCGGGAAGGACGTTTAGCCTTGGCCTTCAGTATCAGTTTTAATATGGTTCAATGAGATATCTTCCTGCATATGTCTTATCTTTGTTGATCTTTTTTAGTTTTACCACATACGCCCCGGCAGCGGAACAATCGCCGGGGCGTATCATCTCTTTAAGCCCTGCCATCACGGAGGCCTTATTTCTCCTCGGTGTAGAGGATAGGCTTGTTGGGGTAACCCTGTACTGCGTAAGACCACAGGGGGCAAAGAAGAAGGAGAAGGTGGGGACCATTGTGGAAGTGGATGTGGAGAGGATCATCAAACTCAAGCCCGATACGGTCTATGCCACCACATTGAATAACCAGAGGGATATCAGAAGGATAAAAAATCTCGGGATCGATGTGAAAATATTCGATATCGCGAAGGGGTACGACGGTCTATGCGATGTCTTTCTCGAACTCGGAAGGCTAACAGGCAGGGAGGGTAGGGCAAAAGAATTGATTTACCTTTCAAATCAAAAGATAGGGGCAATCAGGGAGAGGATTGTTGATAAGAAAAAATTGCATGTCTTTATCCAGCTCGGGGTTAAACCCCTTTTTGCTGCAACAAAAGAACAGTTTATCAACGACCTCATCGAGTATGCAGGGGGGGAAAATATATTTTTTAATGCCCCCTCCGGTACGGTGAGCAGGGAAGAGGTGATAATGAAAGACCCGGATGTTATACTTATAACCACAATGGGTATCCCCGGTGAGAGGGAGAGGGCAAAGTGGCAGAGATTGAGTTCAATGAGGGCCGTTAAAACAAGAAGGATATACCTTATAGATTCCGATACCATATGCAGTCCCACCCCGGTCTCCTTTGTCCATGCCCTTGAGGTTGTGGCAGGCCTTCTCCACCCTGAGGCCCTATGAGGATGTATCGTGAGGCATAAGAGAAGATGGTTGACCCTATTCCTTCTTTCCTTCCTGTGTCTTCTTTTCTCTTTTATCCTTGCTTTGGTCACAGGTTCTGTTTCAGTCTCCTTTGAGACCATATTATCTATCCTGAAAGGAGATTACACAGGTCTCGAATCGACGATCCTCCTTGATGTGAGGATCCCCCGTATCATCCTCGGCCTTGCCGTAGGGGGGGCATTGAGTATTGCCGGGGTTATACTCCAGAGCATGTTCAGGAATCCCCTTGTGGAGCCCTATACCCTTGGTATATCAGGGGGGGCTGCCCTCGGTGCATCCTTGTGCGTTATCCTTAAGGCAAGGGGGATTGTGCCGGATATTTCTATGCCCGTTGCCGGTTTTATCGGGGCGATATCTGTTATAATACCCCTTTATCTGATAAACATAAGGAGTGGATTTTTGAAGATGGAGGGTCTTCTCCTTACAGGGGTGATGATAAGTTTTATCGCATCCTCCCTTGTAATGCTCCTCCTCGCCATATCGAGGGCAGAGGAGTTGCACGGGATCGTATTCTGGATCATGGGTTCCCTCGAGGAGACGGAGTGGTCTCTCATCTCCATAGCCCTTTTTGTCTCTATTACATGCCTTTTTCTCTCGTACCTTTTTGCAAACGCAATGAACGCCTTTGTTCTCGGTGAGGAAGAGGCGGCAAACTTAGGGATTGATGTGGAGAGGACGAAGAAAATACTCTTCCTCCTCGCTTCTATACTCACGGGTTGTAGTGTTGCCGTATCCGGTATCATAGGTTTTGTAGGTCTTGTAGTTCCTCATTTTGTGAGGCTCGCAACAGGGGGGGACCACAGGATAATGCTGATCCTCTCATATATCACAGGGGCCGCCTTTCTTATCCTCTCCGATACACTGGCCCGGACCGTGATATCCCCCATAGAACTCCCCGTAGGGGTGATAACAGGTATCGCAGGGGGCATTATCTTCATATATGCCTTCGGAAGAAATAGGCTAAAGGGACAGTGAGATGCTCCGTATCAGGGGATTAACTTGTGGATACAGGGATAAAAGGGTCCTTCAGGATATAGACCTCGAGGTTTGTAAAGGAGAGTCCTTTGGTATTATAGGACCTAACGGTTCGGGAAAGACCACCCTTCTCAAATCTATCACAGGGATGACCCGTATATTCTCAGGGGAGATATCTTTTCAAGACAGAAATATCCGCTTGATGGACCGTAAGGAGCTGGCAAGGCATATCTCTATGGTGGCCCAGATGACCCCTTCTGTTGATATGACTGTGGAGGAGTTTATCCTTCTCGGAAGGCTCCCCCATCGGAAGGGTTTCAAGCTCTTCGAATCGAAGGAGGATATCTTAAGGGCGGAGAGGTCTATGGAACTTACAGGGACAGAAGGGCTTAAGGAAAGGTATATCTCGGAGATAAGTGGGGGAGAACTACAGCTTGTCCTTATCGCAAAGGCCCTGACCCAGACGAAGGATCTCCTTCTCCTTGATGAACCTACGGCCCATCTCGATATAAGCCATCAGGTGGGGATCCTTGATCTCTTAACGAGGCTGAAGAGGGATGAGGGACTAACAATTATGATCGTGATCCACGACCTAAACCTCGCCTCTGAATACTGTGACAGGTTACTCCTCCTCGACAGAGGGAGGATAAGACGTCTTGGCCCCCCTCAAGAGGTGATAAACTATAGGGACATAGAGGATACGTACAGGACAACGGTCGTGGTGGATAAAAACCCCCTCTCAAATAAACCCTTTGTCCTTGTCGTATCTGAAGAGGTGAAGAAAAGATGGAAAGGATAGGGAGCGGGCCAATAAGTGTTTATTCTATAAGTTTTTTAAGGATAGGATACGATTTGAACCTCACATCTAAGTGATACGTGATGAACCCTTCCATGATTTCCATGGCCTCTGCCTTGAATCGGTTATCTCCCTTTCTCTCAAGCACCTGATGGGGGTTATCAAAAGCCTCTCCCCCTCCAACGGAAGCATCAATCCTTGTTATCTCTATCAATCCTTTTATGGTATCCGGAGAGTATGTGCGGTTTGGGAGATGTTTTGAACACTCCCCGCATAATACACCCCCCCTTTCACTTGAGAACTTCGTCTTCTCTTGATCCGGTACTGAGCACCCGCAGTATACACAGGAGAGAAAGTTTGGCATAAACCCTAAAGCGGATAAGGTCTTAAGTTGAAAGTGGAGGATATGGCGATATGTGAATTCTTTTTCTTTTATCTCTCTGAGGATGGTTTTTAGAGTGTAGAAGATCTCTTCGTGTCTTTCCTTCTCCTTGGTGAGCCGTTCCACAAACTCCACAAAAAGAGAGGCTGTGGATACCTTTTTTAGGCTCTTCTCGATACCATCCCCTGTCTCTATGATGTCTGCATTCTCAATCCTCACCATCCCTTTGTTCTGTTTTTCGAAGTATTCCACCCTTATATGGTTAAAGGGTTCTAAGGTATTGTTAAACCGTCTCTGGCTTTTGTTCCCCCCTTTGGCTATGGCGGATACCTTTCCTGAGTGGAGGGTATAGAGGTGAACTATCCTGTCCGATTCACCGTAAGACCTTTTAGAGAGAACTATTGCCTCGTCTTTATGGAGCATGGTACCTTCTAATCACCCCTTTTCTCGATTATCTCTATGTCTCTATTTGGTTTATAGACAAGCCTCCCCTCATCGACAGGTTGATTTACCTTGACAGAAGAGAATGTCATGATGTTGATGTTTCCTGTAACCTCCCGGATCTCTATCTTTTTTACCATGTGCTGACCATCCACCCAGATCCTGGTAGATCTTATCATGGAGTCCTTCTTCGGCGTAAGGGTGAATACCTCGAGGTCTTTCTCCTTTGCCCTCTCCGTCAGGTTGAACATATCGTCAATGCGGGAGATGTCATAGACGAGGTCAAAGAAGGTGCCCCCTGTTTTCTCTCTGTCTATCCTCTCCTTCTGGACGTAAGGCCTCTCCCCATCTCCCTGCCAGATGTATTGACCGTCATAGAGGAAAAACCTTCCCTTTGGGACATCGTACTCCCATAAAAAACCCCTTCCCCTCTTGTACAAGAAGTTCCCCGCCGATTCCCTCTCCTTTTTGAGACTTGCAATGAGTATCCTCTGCTGAAATTTTGCACTTAAGGAGTGTATACCACTGTAAAACTTCTTTATCCCGGCAAAGGGGTTCTCTTCGCCACATAAGGGTAAGAGGAGAAGACCCTCTAAAGCAAGAAAAAATAATGATATGACGATTGATAGAAACCCTTTTTTAACCCCCTTTAAACCCCTTGTGTTCATTGTCTTTTTAGCACCTCTCTTGGTTTTACCCCATCGGAGGGACCAACTATCCCCTCCCTTTCCATCCTTTCCACGATCCTTGCGGCCCTGTTATAGCCTATCTTGAACCTCCTCTGGATCATGCTTATAGAGGCCTCCTGCTTTTCTATAACGAATTCTACCGCCTCCCTGTACTTTTCATCTTCAATATCGTCATCGCCCCCTGCCGTATCGTCTTTCTCTTCCAGTATCTCCGTCTGATATGAGGGTTCCCCCTGTCTCTTTAAAAACTCGACTATACGCCTTATCTCGTTTTCAGACACATAAGGCCCGTGGAGCCTCTGTATTTTACTCACCCCCGGGCTCAAAAAGAGCATATCCCCGTATCCAAGCAAGGCCTCTGCACCGTTTGTATCGAGGATGGTCCTCGAATCCACCTTTGAGATCACCTTACAGGAGATGCGGGCAGGGAAGTTTGCCTTTATGATACCTGTTAGGACATCAACGGAGGGCCTCTGTGTGGCCAGGATCAGGTGTATCCCCGATGCCCTTGCCATCTGGGCAAGTCTTGCTATATACTCCTCCACCTCCTTTGTGGAGACCATCATTAGATCTGCCAGTTCATCTATAACCACCACGATATAGGGCAGGGGCTCTACCTCCTGTTTTATCGCCTTTGCGTTGTATCGATCGATATTCCTCGCCCCTACCTCCGCCATCATAGAATACCTCCTCTCCATCTCATCTATCAGCCAGCGGAGGGCTGCCTTTGCATTTTTTGGGTTTGTTACAACAGGCAGGAGGAGATGGGGTATACCATCGTAAGGAGACAGTTCGAGCATCTTCAAGTCTACCATGAGAAACCTTACGTTCAGGGGGGTTGCCTTTAAAAGGATACTGCAGATCATGCTGTTTAAGGAGACGCTCTTTCCTGAACCTGTAGAACCCGCAACGAGGAGGTGGGGCATTTTTGTCAGATCCGCGACAAAGGGGTCTCCGGAAATGGTCTTGCCCAGGGCGAGGGTAAGGTATGATTTCGATGATTCAAAGACCTGGGATTCTATAATCTCCCTCAGATAGACGGTCTGTCTTTCCTTGTTGGGGACCTCAATGCCCACAACGGATTTACCGGGGATGGGGGCAATGATTCTAATGGAGATGGCACTTAACGCCATGGCGAGGTCATCCTCGAGGTTTGCAATCCTGCTTACCTTTATGCCAGGGGCAGGCTCGAATTCGTACATGGTGATCACAGGACCCGGTCTTACCTCCGACACCCTCCCTTCTATCCCGTAATCCCTCAATTTATTTTCCAGAATAGCGGCATTCGCCTGGATACTCTCCTTGTCTATCTTAACCTCTTTCCTCTCTACAGGATCAAGGAGGGATATGGGGGGGAGTTTGTAGGGGCCTATATCTTTGACAAATTCGAATGTCTCCTGGACAGGTTTCTTTTCTGCCTTCGGCTCCTCCTTTTTCTCCTCTGTAACCTTGATCTCTTTTATCCTCCCTGCTGACCTCTTCCTCCTGAGATTTGCCTCGATTATGGATACTAATGGGGCCTGGACGATGAGGAAGACGGAGATAAGAAGGAGGAGGATGGATATGAGATAGGAGCCGAATTTACTGAAAAGATTTACCGTTGCCTGCCCTATGAGAACGCCGAGAAGGCCCGAGAAGGGTATGTCCACCCCCTTTGCATGTATCTTGCCGAAGAGGAGTTCCATGATTACGGAAAGGGAGAGAAAGAAAAGGACAAGGCCCGATATAGATGTAATAAGAGGGGAGGGGATACCTTTTTTTCTAAAGCATACGAGTGAGAAGAAAAGGACATACAAGGTCAGGAGGTAGCTCATAAACCCGAAGAGTTGCATCATCATGTCCGCGGTATATGAGCCTGCCCTGCCGCAGAGATTTTTCACTGGCCCCGAGGCGAGGGTATTGAAAGAGGGGTCGAGGGGGTGATAGGTGAGGAGGCTAACCAAGAGAAAAATAAAAAGTCCTGAAAGCCCAACCCCTATTAATTCCCTTTTTAGTTCCGTAGACAATGGTTCACACCTCTACTTTTTTATTATCTTTCAATGCCAAAAGCCCCTCGATGGATGCCCTGACCTGTTCCATGAGTCTTGATCTCTCATGGGGGTTAAACGCATCGACCGTAATCGGTTCCCCCACATGGATATATACCGTCCCCTTTTTTCTCGGGATAAAACTCCCCTTTGGTTGTATGGGGGATGTTCCGTAGATGCCTATGGGCAATACAGGGACCCCTGCCTTCAATGCAAGTAAAAAGGCCCCCTTTTTAAATGGAAGGAGGGTGCCGTCCTTACTCCTCGTCCCTTCGGGGAATATGAGGATGTTCGTCCCATCCTTTATCTCTGCTGCTGCCTCGATAATCGCATTCAACGCCTCCCTCGGGTTTTCCCTGTCGAGACTTATATAACCGGCCCTTTTCATTGCCCAGCCGAGAAAGGGGATGGAGAAGAGCTGCCTCTTCGCTATCCATTTGAAATGTACAGGAATAGCGGTGAGTAAGGCGTAGATATCAAGGGCACTCTGGTGGTTGCACATGATAATCATGGGGGTTTTATTGAATGGCTCTGTCCTGTCTATTTTTACCTCTATTCCACATGCCTTAAGGTGGATTTTTGCCCATAGCCTTGCAAGGTTGTGGACAACCCTTCCCGTTCTATCAAAGATCGATACAAAAAGGGCGATGATCGAGAGAAAGACCGTAACAAAAACCATACTCAGAAAGGCAAGGGCTTTTCTCATAACCACTATATGTCCTTTCTCTTCAGGTGATTTTCTATATTCTCGATGATAATTGCGGTCTCCTCCCTTATTTTATCGTCGATGTCGTAAGGGGAGACCCCTTTCTTGTCTGCCTCCAGTATTTTCGCGTTGTAACTTATCATGCCTGCCAGAGGCATCCCTTTTAGTTCCTCTTCTATGAGGGAACTATCCTCATCCCCTCCAACCTTGTTTCCTACGATGAAGAGATGTTTTATACCGAGGTCAGAGGCGAGCTTCTTTACCTGATGGGCGGTCTGGAGACTCCTCCTCCCCGGCTCTACGACCACGATCATGGCGTCTATGTAGGCCGTTGAACCCCTTCCTAAATGTTCGAGACCTGCCTCCATATCTACTATAACGTACTCATCCCTCTCAACGAGTACATGGGTTAAAAGGTTTCTCAAAAGGACGTTCTCGGCGCAGAAACATCCGCCCCCCCCTTGCGGTATGCTCCCCAGAACAACGAGTTTCACCCCGTGTTTCTCTATGGAGAAGAGTTCGGGGATATCATCCACCCTGGGGTTTAGCTTAAAGAATGTACCGTACTGCCCCTTTTTTGCCCCTGTACGCTCCTCGATAAAATCTTCCATCTCTGCAAGGGGTTTTATAGTGGATACCTCCCCCTGGGTGAAACCGATGGCACTTGCGAGATTTGAATCGGGATCCGCATCTATGGCAAGAACCTTATGCCCGTGTGAGGCGATGATTCTTGCCATAACCCCTGCGAGTGTTGTCTTCCCTACCCCCCCTTTACCTGAAACGGCGATCTTCATCGTATACCTCTTAAGAGAGTATTCATTCTTCTTTCTCTGAGACAAGGGCCTGGAGAATCTCCCTCTCTTCCGCGGTTGCAAGGATGATAAGGCTCATATGCTTTTCTATCGTGGTCTCCGGCCGGGGGTTATATATCCACTCCCCATCTGCCTTCCTCACCGCGATAAGGAGTATATTCCCGAAACTCCTGAAATCTATACTCCCGACGGTCATTCCCAGATACGGTGAATTGTCAGGAATGTGTACCTCTTCTACCCTTAGGTGGGAGTCTTTGTCCCTTAACATCTTGTCGAGAAACGATGTTACATGGGGCCTTATCATTTCAGAAGCCATACGCATCCCGCCGATATAGTTAAGGGCCACCACGTTATCTGCCCCTGCCCTTTTCATCTTATCCACATTTTTTGTATCCGTACACCTCGCCACGATCCTCATTTTCGGGTTTAACTGCCTCGCGGTCAGGATTATCACTATATTGTCGTTATCGGAATTCGTTGTGGCAAAGAGACCGGCCGCTTTATGTATCATCGCCTTCTCGAGGACATCGTTTTCCGTCGCATCGCCTATAATCATATCTACATCTTTTATGTTATGTATCTTCAGTTCCTCAATCTTGTTCTCATTTATATCGATGACAACCTGGTGTCTCCTCGTATGGTAGAGTTCGTGGACGATATAAAGACCGACCATGCCCGCACCGCACACGATGTAATGGTTCTTCAATTTCTCTATCCTTTTCTCCATCTGTCTCCTCCTGAAGACCTTTTTCAGTTCGCCCTCGATTATGTATGCTGCCAGGGTGGTAAATAGATAGGCCATAAAACCTGTACCCAGAAAGATAAAGACGATCGCGAAGATTTTTCCCAATGGTTTGTTATCGAGGCCGATCACATCCCCGTAGCCCACGGTGGATATGGTGATGGCCGTCATATAAAGGGCATCGAGAAAGGTGGTCTTCTCCCCCCCGGATATTTTAAAACCGACCGTACCTACAAAAACCACTAAGAAAATCGCAATGGTGATATAACGCAGTTTTTTTGGTATACTATGGACCATAACTCGGTCTCATTATACCATTTAAGGGAAAGGCTATAAAGATTTTGTAAAAAGATACGCAAAAATCATCTCGGGGAATATATTTTGATCGGGGTCAACACAACCATCTTTTTTCTCTCCCTATGCCTTCTTATCTTTGTCTCTCTGGGGCTTGTTTTTGTTATCAAGAGAATGGGAGAGATCAAGAACACCTTAAATTCGATGGAAAAATTGGTTTTTGATCAGGGACAGAGAGGAAGAAAAGGGGTCTTAGAACATATTAATTTATGGGAGGCCGCTCCTCTTGGTATTTGCGTCGTTGACATAAACGGAACAGTCATCTCTTCAAATCCTTATATGGCAAAGATTAAAGGGTTTGAATCCCAGGGTATGCCGCCTAAGGATATGTGGGCATTCTTTTTTCCCGACCATGTGAAAAGGGCTCAATTTGTGAAAGGGATCATGGAGAGGGGCGAGGTTAGGGGGCATGAGATAAGGCTTTATGATAATTACGGGCACGGTACGTGGTTTTCTTTTTCCGCAAGGATGATGGCAGGTGATGGTTCTCAAAAAAACTATATCTTATGCATCATCGAAGATATAAACGAGAGAAAAAGGGAAGAAGAGGGACGATATCTGAAAGATAAGATGGATCTCGTCTATAGGATTATAGGGGGTTTGTCCCACCCTTTGAACAATAAGCTCATGGGTATCCAGGGTTTTATCTCCCTTCTTATTTCGGAGAAGGAGCCATCCCATCCCGATTATGTTAAACTCAAGACTGCGGAAAGGCAGGTACAGGAAGCATCAAACCTCATTAGAGAATTACTCCTCTTCACAGGGAAAGAGGGGGAGAAAAGAGAGCATCTCGATATAGAAAGGATTATCAAAAAGACGGTAGAGGAGTTTAAAAGAAAGAAGACCAACATAAAGATAAAGACATGGTGCGAGAGTAACCTATGGGCGATCAGGGGGAATAGAGAACTGATAGAAAAGATGTTTACCCTCCTATATACAAATGCCAAGGAAGCAATGCCTGCAGGGGGGGAGATAAAGGTGGAGGCGGAGAATCTTTTTATCCGTAATCGTGTTATTGGTTCGTATCATATGAAGCCCGGAAGATATGTGTTGATCACGTTCTCCGATTCCGGTATCGGTATGGATGAGGCAACAGAAAAGCTCATATTCGAACCGTTTTTCACCACAAAGGAAGCCCATATGGGGCTTGGCCTAACCTCTGTTTATGGAATAGTTAAGGCCCATAACGGCCATATAGAAGTCGAAAGCACCCTTTACAGGGGAACGACATTCCGGATCTATATCCCTGCCGAAGAGAGGGTATCCCACCACAGAAAAGCCCTCATCATAGACGATGAAGAGATCACATTAAACGTAGGTGCGGAAATGTTGGGGGCCCTCGGTTATCAAACGAGAGTGGCAAAAACATTGGGAGAGGCTATTAAGATATATGAGGATGACCTAGACGGTTTTGATGTTGTGATCCTTGATCTTGAGATGGACAGGATGAACGGTTATGGGATATCGAATGGGATAAAGAAGAAAAACCCCGAAGTAAAAATATTGTTTTCCACAGAGTACAGCCTTAAAGTCCTGGAATCGGAGAGGATAATGAAGGAAGGCGTTCTTTTTATCCATAAGCCTCTAACGATTGAGGCACTCTCAGCAAAGCTCGATGCCTCCGCAGACGGTTGAATTCTTAAACGCCGTGTCTTAAATTTTTTATCAAAAATATTTCAAAATCAAAGGTTCAATCCTGAAAAATTTATAAGAGGTGATGTTTATGGCTCTTGAAAAAATGGAGTTTAAGACAGAGGTTAAACAATTACTCGATCTCATGATCCACTCCCTGTACTCCCACAAAGAGGTCTTTTTAAGGGAACTCATATCGAACGCATCGGATGCCATTGACCGGGCCCACTACGAATCCTTAACAAACCCCGATATACTGGAGAACGATACAGGATGGAAGATAAGGATTACCCCCGATAAAGAAAAGGGAACTCTCACAGTAAGTGATAACGGCATAGGGATGACAAGGGAAGAGATCATAGAGGCCTTGGGTACTATTGCCCATTCAGGGACAAAGGAGTTTCTCTCATTACTCCAATCTAAAGATATAAAGGATAACCCGGAACTCATAGGCCAGTTCGGGGTGGGCTTCTACTCCTCTTTTATGGTGGCGGATAAGGTCACCGTGATTTCAAGAAGGGCAGGGAAGAAAGACAGGATTGGGGTAAAATGGGAATCTACAGGGGATGGGACGTTTACGGTTGAAGATGTGGAAAAGGAAGGTAAAGGAACGGATGTGATCCTCCATCTTACAGAGGAGGGCAAGAAGTATCTCGAGGCATGGGAGATAAGAAGCATAGTAAAAAAATACTCTGACTTCATATCTCACCCCATCGTTATGGAGGTTGAGAGAGAAAAAGAGAGTGAGCTTAAAAAGGGTGAAAAATATAAGGTCAAGGAAGAAGAGACCATAAATTCCATGAAGGCGATCTGGTTAAAAGAGAAATCAAGCATAACAGAGGAGGAATACGGGGAGTTCTACAAACACATCTCCCACGACCCTTTAAAGCCTGCCCATGTGATCCATTACAGGGCAGAGGGGACATCGGAATTTATCGCCCTTCTTTATATACCCCAGAAGGCCCCCATAAACATACTCTACAGGGATTATAAGATGGGCCCCATGCTCTATGTGAAGAGGGTACAGATAATGGAACACTGCGAAGAGCTCCTCCCCCCTTACCTCAGGTTTGTGAAGGGCGTTGTCGATTCCTCGGACCTTCCCCTTAACATATCGAGGGAAATGTTGCAGCATAACAGGGAGATAGAGACGATAAAGAAGAACATAACGAAGAAGATCCTCGATACCTTATCCGAGATGAAGAGGGATAACTACGAGAAATACCTGGAATTTTATAAAGAATTTGGGAGGATACTGAAAGAAGGGATCCACTACGACCTTTTAAGAAAAGAGACGATAGCGGACCTCCTCCTTTTCGCCTCGACAAAGGTAGAAGAAGGGCAGTTCAGGACATTCGCGGACTATGTTAAGGACATGAAAGAAGGTCAGCATTCGATATATTACATAACGGGGAATTCGAGGGAAGAGGCATTAAAATCCCCTTACCTCGAGGCATTCAAAAAGAAGGACTATGAGGTGTTGATCTTCCTCGATGAAATAGACGAGTTCCTCTTTGGAGGACTCTTTGAGTATAAAGGGAAGATGTTGAAATCCGTTGTAAAAGGGGAGCTCGATATAGATTTAGAGAAGGCGGCGGAGAAGGAGAAGTCGAGAAAGAAGTATGAGAAACTCCTCGATTTTATAAGGGATACCCTTAAAGATGAGGTGAAGGATGTCCGTCTGTCAGGAAGACTCATCGATTCTCCCTGCTGCCTTGTTGCGGATGAGGATGGCCTTGACCCCCAGATGGAGAAGATATTAAAGGCTATGGGTCAGAAGGTCCCTGAGAACAAGAGGATACTGGAGATAAACCCCGACCACCCTATCCTGAAGGAGATGCAGGGGCTCTTCGAGGAGGGGAAAAGGGATGGGGATATCCTTGAGTATATAAGGCTTTTGTACGACCAGGCATTGATTTTGGAGGGGTCAAGACCGAAAGACCCCGCTTTATTTTCAAAGACGATTACAAAACTGATGGTTGAAAATTTAACGAGGAGGCCATCGGAAAGGATGGGATAAAAGGTTTATCTGGCCCTGTATTTTATCTCGCCCTCTACGATGGTGATCATGTTTTTGCCCTTAATCTTCCAGCCGTGGAAAGGGGTGTTTTTACCCTTTGAGAGGAAGGTATTTTTATCGACGGTCCATTCGATATAGGGGTCAAATACAATTACATCTGCAGCCCTGCCCGGGGTAAGCTCACCAAAGGGTAGTTTAAAAACCCTGGCAGGGTTCTCTGTAAACTTCCTTACAAGCTCGATTAAATCGAGGACCCCATCGTGGAAAAGACCCATAGAGAGTCCCAGGGCAGTCTCGAGTCCTGAGATACCCGAGGAGGCGAGGTTGAACTCCACATCCTTTGATGCCGCCTCATGGGGGGCATGGTCTGTGGCGATGATGTCTATGGTGCCGTCTCTTAACCCCTCCCTGATCGCCTCCACATCCTCGTGAGACCTCAAAGGGGGGTTTACCTTTGTATGTGTATCAAAACCCAGAGTTGCCGCATCGGTTAAGGTAAAGTAGTGGGGACAGGTATCGCAGGTGATCTTCCCGTATCTCTTTTTTGCCTCCCTAACCGCTTCTATGCTCCCTTTGGTCGAGAGATGTGTGAGGTGTATCCTTGATCTCACATACTCGGCAATGGCCATATCCCTTTTTACAATCACCTCTTCCGCTATCGTAGGGATAGAGTCAAGCCCTGATATGACAGAGGCCCTCCCTTCATTAACAAAACCTGTTGAGAGGTCTTCATCCTCACAGTGGGAGATCACAGGGATTTCAAAGAGTTTAACGTATTCAAGGGCCTTCCTTAAAAGCTGACTATTTTTTACGGATTTTCCGTCATCGGAGATGGCCACGATCCCCGATTCATACATCTCCCCTATCTCCGATAGCTCTTCCCCTTTTAAACCCTTTGTTATGGCCCCGCAGGGGAATACCCTGCAGGACCCATCCTTCTTTGCCTGTTTAACGATATATTCCGTTACGCTTTTGTTATCGTTCACAGGGTTCGTGTTTGCCATACAGATTACCGTTGTAAACCCTCCCTTTACAGCAGCCGCGGTCCCTGTCTTTATATTCTCTTTATACTCGTAGCCCGGCTCCCTCAGGTGGACGTGTACATCTATAAAACCGGGGGCAACACATAGGCCCTTTGCATCTATCACCTCTTCTTCCGTACCCCTTGTCCTTATGTTTCTATCGACCCTCTCTATAACACCCCCGTTGATATAGACGTCCATCACCCCATCTATCCCGTTTTTCGGATCGAGAACCCTTCCGTTTTTTATCAGTATCTTCACGCCTCACCCCCGACGAGGAGATAGAGTATGGCCATCCTTACGGCAACCCCGTTTTCCACCTGGTCGAGGATCACCGAATAAGGCCCGTCTGCCACCTCGTCACTTATCTCCACACCCCTGTTCATAGGGCCTGGATGCATGATGATCACATCCTTTTTTGCCTTTTTCACGTGTTCCGGTTTCAGGCAGTAAAGGTTTGAATACTCTTTGATGGAAGGGATAAAGGAGACCCCTCCCCTCTCCTTCTGGATCCTGAGCATCATGATCACGTCCGCATTTTTTATGGCCCTGTTTATGTCGAATTCAGTTTTTACGCCTAAGTCCTCAAGGTAAGGGGGGATCATGGTCGGCGGGCCGGCACATACGATCTCTGTGTTAAAGTTCCTTAAGGTGAATATGTTCGACCTTGCGACCCTGCTGTGGGCGATATCCCCTATGATTACCACCTTGAGGCCGTCGATTTTACCCTTCTTTTCCCTGATTGTAAAGAGGTCAAGGAGTGCCTGGGTGGGGTGCTCATGGGCCCCGTCTCCACCGTTCACAACAGAAAAATCGAGAATCTTGGCAAGCATATGGGGAGCCCCGGGCATACTGTGCCTTATCACTATCACGTCAGGTCTCATGGATTCGAGGTTTTTTGCCGTATCCTTCAGAGTCTCCCCTTTTACATAACTGCTTGTACTGGAAGAGATGTTGATCGTGTCCGCGCTCAACCTCTTTGCCGCTATCTCGAAGGATGTCCTCGTCCTCGTACTCGGTTCGTAGAAGAGTGTAATCACCGTCTTTCCCCTTAAAGTGGGTACTTTCTTTACATCCCTTCTCGATATATCCTTGAAAGATTCAGCGGTGTCGAGGATCAGGAGTATCTCTTCTTTGGAGAGTTCTCTTATGCTCAAAAGGTCTTTCTTCGTCCAGTTCATTTTGCCTTCACCACAACCACTTCGTCCTTACCGTCCACCTCTTTCAGTTTCACGAGGACCTCTTCTTCAGGGTTTGCGGTGTACCTGATCCCTGCGTAGTCAGGATGGATAGGGAGTTCCCTTTCCCCTCTATCGACAAGGACCGCAAGCTGTATCTTCTTTGGCCTCCCGAAATCCATAATTCCATCGATCGCGGCCCTCGCCGTCCTCCCCGTGTGCATCACATCGTCTATGAGTATTATTGTCCTGTTGTTCACATCAAAGGGTATATCGGTCTTTTTAACGCCGGGCACCTTGAGTTTAAAGAGGTCATCCCTGTACATGGTGATATCGAGTATCCCGAGGGGCAGGTCTATCCCCTCTATCTCCTTTATCTTTGCCTTGATACGGTTTCCGAGGTTCACCCCCCTTGTCCTTACGCCGATTAGACACAGGTCCTCACAACCCTTGTTCCTCTCGATGATCTCATGGGTGATCCTCGCTATGGTCCTGCCCAAGGCCTTTCTATCGAGGAGTTGCAAGATCTTCTTTTCCATCAGTCATCCATATATATCGCGTTTTTTTTACATTGCTCCATACAGGCAGTACACTCGATACAGTCCTCCGCTGCCCCAACCACAACCAAACCTCCCTCATCAATAGAGAAAACATCATAGGGGCATGTATCAATACATTCACCGCACATATCGCATCTCCTTTGATCTATGTACGGCCTCATTTTAAAAACTATAAAAGGTTTGGAAAAAAAAATCAACGCATATCGCATGTCTTTTGGCCTTTTTTTTCTACCGATTTTACTATATGATTTAAGCTATGTATGGGAATCGGGGTATGTCCGGAAAGCACCTCGAGATAAAGGGTCAGGTTGAGAGGATCACCTATTACAACGAGGAGAACGGCTATACCATTGCAAGAATGAAAGTACAGGGCAGGGTGGGGGTCGTCTCCGTTGTCGGTACCATGCACTCTATAAACCCGGGAGAGATCCTGAAGCTCGTAGGTTTCTGGGATAACCATGAAAAATACGGGGAACAGTTCAAGGTTGTATCCTATGAACAGGTGATGCCGGCAACGGCTAAGGGTATAGAGAAATACCTCGGCTCGGGGATGATAAAGGGTATTGGCCCTGTTACCGCAAAGAGGCTTGTGGCGAGATTCGGTAAAGAGACCCTCGATGTGATAGAGCACGATATAGAGAGGCTCTATGAAGTTCCCGGTATCGGAGAGAAAAGGATTGAGATGATAAAGAGTGCCTGGGAACTGCAGAAGGAGATAAAGGACGTGATGGTCTTTCTCCAGGGACACGGGATAAGCCCTACCTATGCGATGAAGATATACCGTCAGTACGGGAAGGATTCGGTAAAGGTCGTGAAGGAGAATCCCTTTAGGCTTGCCATGGACATATTCGGTATAGGTTTCATAACCGCGGATAAGATAGCGGAGAAGCTCGGTGTCCCGAAGGACTCCCGGATCAGGGCAGAGGCAGGTATCGTATATGTACTCCACGAACTCTCCGACGAGGGGAATGTATTCTACCCGTACACCCCCCTTATAGAGAGGTGCCGGGAGATTTTAGATATAGACGAGGAGAACATCCGTAATGCGTTAAATGGAATAGCCTCTGAGGGTAAGGTAGTGATAGAGGAGGCCTCCTCCTATCCTTATCCCCCAACCGAAGAAAAGGCCGTTTACCTCAAGAAGTTCCACGTCTCTGAGACAGGCATTGCAAGGCAGTTATATTCCATTTTGAGCTATCCCAAACAGTTAAGGCTCGTAAACGTAGAAAGAGCCCTTGAGTGGGTCCAGAGGTCTCTCGGCATGGTTCTATCGGAGAAGCAGATGGAGGCCGTTAAAGATTCGATCAACTGTAAGGTGATGGTGATCACAGGGGGGCCTGGAACAGGGAAGACCACCATTATAAAGGCGATCATAAAGATTTACGAGAGGATGGGTCAGAAGGTGGTGTTGACGGCGCCCACAGGAAGGGCGGCAAAAAGGATGGCAGAGACAACGGGTTGTGAGGCAAAGACGGTACACCGTCTCCTTGAATATAACCCGACGGAGGTTTCGAAAGAGAGTTCAGGTTTCAAGAGAAACGAGTCAAACCCGATAGAGGGGGACCTGATCATCGTGGATGAGGCCTCGATGATGGAGACGATACTCACCTATCACTTCCTGAAGGCGGTTCCAAAAAAGGCAACCCTTATCTTTGTGGGCGATGTAGACCAGCTCCCCTCTGTGGGGGCAGGGAATGTCTTAAAGGACATCATAGAATCAGGGGTGATACCTACGGTAAGACTAAAGGAGATATTCAGGCAGTCAAGGGAGAGCATGATCATCTTGAACGCCCACAGGATAAATAACGGCGAGATGCCGTTATTCGGAAAGAGGGGGGCCGAGGCGACCGATTTTTATTTCATCCAGGTGGAAAGCCCGGAAGAGGCCCTGGATAGACTCGTCTATCTGTGCAGGGAGGGGATCCCCAGGAGGTTCGGTTACGACCCCCTGGAGGACATACAGGTTCTATCCCCGATGTATAAAGGCGTTGTAGGGGTAGCCAATCTGAATAGCGAACTCCAGAGGATACTGAACAGGAATACCGATGAAATAGCAAGGGGAGGAAAGAGGTTCAAAAGGGGGGATAAGGTACTCCAGTTGAGGAACAATTACGATAAGGATGTGTATAACGGAGATATAGGGAGGATTGTGGAGATAGACAGGGAATTGCAGGAGATAAGGGTAGATTTTGACGGAAGGATTGTCCCCTATGATTTTGAAGAGCTCGATGAACTCGTCCTCGCCTATGCCATCTCCGTCCATAAATCCCAGGGGAGTGAGTATCCTGTTGTGATAATGCCCGTTATGACCCAGCATTTCATGCTTCTACAGCGAAACCTGATCTATACAGGGATAACAAGGGGTAAAAGGCTTGTGGTGCTTATAGGCACAAAAAAGGCCCTGGCCATTGCGGTAAAGAACAACAAGACCCAGTTGCGCTATACCCTTCTCAGGTCGAGACTCATAAAAGAACAGGCAAGGTTCAGTCGATCCACCTGACAAAGGCTTCGATCCCTTCCCTCGGCGATTTGAAACGGTTTACCGGGCTTTTTTCGTCGGGATAGCCCATCGCAATCCCTATGACCACCTCTTTATTCTCCGGGATATCGAGAACGTCCTTTATATCCTCCTCGTATGCACTTATAAGACCGATGGGGCAACTCCCGAGGCCTAAACCGTATGCGGTAAGGACGATAAAACCGAGGAGAATCCCTATATCCACATACCTTGCCTTTGAGAAGGCCTTATCGAGACAGAGTATAATGGCTACAGGGGCGCCGTAGAAATTGCAACTCCCCTCGTTTATGAATCTGTTGAACTCCTCGTTCATCTCTTCGAGATAGGGATTCATCAACCGAAAGGATTGTGCCCCCCTTGCGCTTAACTTTTCGTCGAGGGGCTTTACGTTTCCAGGGCTACAGGATATCTTCTTTTCTCTGTACGATTTGATGAGCCTCCGGGATAGCCTTTGCCTCTCCTCGCCCATGACAACGTATATGTCCCAGGGTTGCAGGTTTATGGCGGAGGGGGCATTGATCGCTACCTTAAGTATCTCCTCCACCTTCTCCTTTGGTACGGGGTCAGGTTTAAAGGCCCTTATGCTTTTTCTCCCTGTGATCGCCTCTATAAGCTCCATGTGTCAAACCTCCTCTATTCTACAGTGCCTCTGCGTTGAACCTCGCTATGTTCCCCGATTGCAGGTTCTTTTTGTAAATATGGATGAAAAATGCGGATGTTATCAGAAGATATGAAACGGAGAGGATAAGGCCTGAGGAGAGGTTATATAAGACCATTGAGTTGAGATGCCCCTCCGTAATGACGACCCTTATGCTCTCAAAGACATATACCGAAGGGAGGAAGATCGAGATGACCCTTAGGGGCTCGGGGAGGGTGGATATGGGAAAGTAGACCCCTGAGAAAAGGGAGAGAACAACAGGGATCGGCCATCCAAGCCACTCTGCCGCAGGACCCAAACGAAAGATTATGGAGACTATCAGTATCCCTATGGATATGCCGAATACAAGGAGTATCACCATGAAGGGTATGATAATGAGCCCTATCTTGAATATGGTGTACCCAAAACCGATACCTGCGATAACCGCCATGATAAAGAAACCGATCGTCCCCGTTGTGAGGGCGGTCATGATGAGTCCGCAGAGGTACTCGCTTATCTTCAAAGGTGAGGCAAAGTAGTTGATAAGATTCTGTGTCCAGATATCCTCCATGAAAGCCATAAGTATCCCTATCTGTATCCTGCTCATAAAACCCCAAAGTATTATAGCACCGAGTATCACCGTGACAAAACTGAAAGAATCCTGACCGAGGGATGTTAGGTATCTACTTATAAACCCCCACTGCAATACGTCTATCACGAGCCATATAAATATACCGGCTACCCTTGTGGGGTTACTCGTGATCAAAAACATCTGGCGGAGGAAGACGGCGGATATCCTCTTTAGGCTCATCCTGTTATCCTTCCCATAGACTCAAAGGTTCCCTCGCCACGGCGATAAAAAGTTCTTCGAGGTTCCTCTCCCCGTACTCCATAGGCAGTGTCTTCGGGTTGCCCTTCAAGAGTATCCTCCCTCGGGACAGAAAGAGCACCTCGTCGCAGACGGCCTCTATCTCGTTCATATTGTGAGAGGTCCAGAGTATCGCCGCCCCTGTTCTCTCCGAATAGGCCTTTATCTTATCCCTTATCAACCTTGAGACGCTGGGATCGAGGGAGGCGGTGGGCTCGTCGAGGAGGAGGAGACAGGGTTCGTTTATAAGGGCCTTTGCAAGGCTCAAACGGCTCATCTCTCCCGATGAGAGGACCCCTGTCTTCTTATCGGCAAGCTCCACGAGGTCGAATTCGTTTAGGAGATAGGAGATCCTTTCTTTCAGATTTTTCACCTCATAGAGAAGACCAAAGACAATGAGACTCTGCCGTACGGTTAGGTTTGCCGGCATATGGGCGTATACCGCTGCGAAGTTCATCCTCTTCTTTATCGCTGCACTATCCTTTTTTAGAGTTCTCCCGAGGACCTCTATGGTTCCTTCGGTGGGTTCCAGTATGCCGAGGATCATGTTTATGATCGTCGTCTTCCCTGCCCCGTTTGGACCGAGAAGACCGATGATCTCCCCTTCCTTAAGGGAGAAGGAGACCCTATCCACAGCCCTGTGCGTTCCATACTCCTTTGTGAGTTCACGGATATTGAGTATCCCGTTTTTCTCCATAGCCGTTCCGATTTATAAAAAGACTCAACTACGTGTAATAATCCTGGAGGGCCTTTACCGTTAGATGGCCTTTTTTCAAATGCTCAATAGCGTTGACCGCTGCCTGAGCCCCTGAAAGGGTCGTTGTATAGGGGACTTTATACTGGACAGCGCTTGACCTGATCATGGTCTCATCTTTTTTAGGATGCCTTCCGCTCGGGGTATTGATGATAAAATGGAGTTCACCGTTTTTAATCATATCCACTATATGGGGTCTTCCCTCTGAGACCTTGTTTACAAAGGTGACCTCAATCCCGTTGTTTGCCAGCACCCTCCCCGTACCTTTTGTGGCGAATATCTTAAACCCCAGATCCGAGAGCTTCTTTGCGATGAAGACCACATTTCTCTTGTCTTTGTTCTTCATGCTCAACAGGACGTTCCCTTTGGTGGGTAGAATCTGACCTGCCCCGAGCTGGGCCTTGAGAAAGGCCATGCCAAAATACCTGTCGATGCCCATGACCTCCCCGGTTGACTTCATCTCCGGGCCTAAGATCGTATCGACCCCGTAGAATTTATTGAAGGGAAAGACGGATTCTTTAACGGCAATGTGTCCAATCCCCACCTCTTTTTCTATACCGAGGTCCTTTAACTTTACTCCCACCATGAGTTTTGCAGCGACCTTTGCCCACTGGATCCCTGTGGCCTTGCTTACGAAGGGCACGGTCCTGCTTGCCCTCGGGTTCACCTCAAGGACATACACCACATCGTTCTTTATCGCATACTGTATGTTCATGAGCCCAACGACATTTAGCTCCTTTGCGAGTTTATATGTATACCCCTTTATAAGCTCTATCGTCTCATCGTCGAGGGAATAAGGGGGTAATGCACAGGCGCTATCCCCTGAATGTATCCCCGCCTCCTCTATATGTTCCATGATACCTGCCACCACACACTTTTCCCCATCTGCGACCGCATCTACATCTATCTCGATGGCATCCTCAAGGAATTTATCGATGAGTATGGGCTTCTCCGGGGATGCCTCATAGGCCTTCTCCATAAATTCCATGAGGTCCTCTTCAGTGTAGACGATCTCCATCGCCCTTCCCCCGAGCACATAAGAGGGTCTGACAACAACGGGGTAACCTATCGTTGAGGCAACCTCCCTTGCCTCCTCAAAGGAGATGGCAGTACCGTTTTCGGGCTGGTTGAGGTTTAGCCTCTTGAGGAGGCTTTTGAATTTCTCCCTGTCCTCCGCTATGTCTATACTCTCGGGGGTTGTCCCTATGATGGGTAAACCTGCCTTCTTTAAGGGAACGGCGAGGTTTAAAGGTGTCTGGCCCCCAAACTGGACGATAATGCCATCGGGTTTCTCCCTCTCCGCTATGGCGATGACATTTTCGAGGGTCAAAGGCTCAAAGTAGAGTTTGTCTGAGGTGTCATAGTCGGTACTCACCGTTTCGGGGTTACTGTTCACCATGATCGTCTCGTACCCTATCTCTTTTAAGGCAAAGGATGCGTGAACGCAGCAGTAATCGAACTCTATCCCCTGACCGATCCTGTTCGGCCCTCCTCCGAGGATCATGATCTTCTTCCTATCCGAGGGCCTCGATTCGTCCTCCTCTTCGTATGTGGAATAGTAATAGGGTGTATAGGCCTCAAACTCTGCAGCGCATGTATCCACGAGTTTGAAGACACTTTTAATGCCCATCCCTATCCTCAAAGCCCTTATCTCATCCTCTGTTTTACCTGTGAGGCGGGCTATCTCTCTATCCCCGTAGCCCATCCTTTTCGCCTCATAGATTAACTCCTTCGAGAGTTCTTTTGCGTTGATAATCTCGTCCTCAAAGGCGACGATCTCCTCTATGTTTTTCAAAAACCACAGGTCTATGCCTGTGATCTCGTTTATCTCCTGTATATCTATCCCTGCTTTTAAGGCGTGGCGGATGTAGAAGATCCTGTCTTTGTTCGGTCTTGCCAGTTTTTGTCTGATAAACACAGGGTCATCGATCCCAGGAAGCCTGTCGTCGATTATGCCCGAAACACCCACCTCAAGGGACCTGAAACCTTTCTGTAAAGCCTCTTTAAAGGTTCTGCCTATGGCCATGGCCTCTCCCACGGATTTCATCTGGACCGTCAGGGTATCATCGGCTCCCCTGAACTTTTCAAAGGTGAACCTCGGGATTTTTACAACGCAGTAGTCGATGGTGGGCTCGAAAGATGCAGGGGTCTTTTTCGTGATGTCGTTCGGTATTTCATCGAGGGTATATCCCACCGCGAGTTTCGCTGCGATCTTCGCTATGGGGAAACCTGTTGCCTTCGAGGCAAGGGCTGAACTCCTCGATACCCTGGGGTTCATCTCTATCACCACCATCCTTCCCGTTTTCGGATCAACCGCGAACTGTATGTTCGATCCCCCTGTCTCAACCCCTATGACCCTAATAATCTTGATCGCCGCATCCCTCATGGCCTGATATTCCTTGTCCGTCAGTGTCTGGGCAGGGGCAACGGTGATGGAATCCCCTGTATGGATACCCATGGGGTCGAGGTTTTCGATGGAGCATATGATGACAACATTGTCCTTCTTATCCCTCATCACCTCGAGTTCATACTCCTTCCACCCGATGACGGATTCCTCTATGAGTATCTCGTTGATCATACTGCTCTCTATCCCCTGCTGGGCGAGGAGTTCAAACTCCTCTATATTGTAAGCCACAGAGGCCCCTGTCCCTCCAAGGGTATAGCTCGGCCTTATTATCAAGGGAAAGCCTATCTCTTTTGCGACCCTTCTTGCATCATTCATGTTGTAGGCGAGCCCGCTTCTCGGTACTTCAAGACCTATTGACTCTATGGCGGCTTTAAACTCTTCTCTGTCTTCCGCCCTTTTGATAGCCCTATAGTCCGCCCCTATGAGTTCGACGTTATATTTATCGAGGACGCCCCTCTCATAGAGTATGGTCGCAATGTTGAGGCCTGTCTGACCCCCTATAGTAGGGAGTACCGTGTCGGGTCTTTCTACCCTTATAACCTCCTCGAGTATCTCCGGTGTCAGGGGTTCTACGTAGACCCTGTCCGCCATCTCCGGGTCTGTCATAATGGTCGCAGGGTTACTGTTCACGAGGATCACCTTATAACCCTCTTCCCTTAAGGCCTTACAGGCCTGGCTCCCTGAATAGTCGAATTCACAGGCCTGACCGATGACGATAGGGCCTGAACCTATTATCAAAACGCTCTTAATATCCGTCCTTTTAGGCATATGTCCTCTTTTTAAAATCCTCCATCATTTTTTTAAATTTCGTGAAGAGCCCGTAAGAATCGTGGGGGCCCGGGGATGCCTCCGGGTGATACTGAACGGAGAAGGCAGGGAATTTTTTATGTTCTATGCCTTCTACGGTATTGTCGTTTAAGTTTATGTGGGTCGGTACAACAGGCTCTTCCTTTATAGATGCCAAATCCACGGCAAAACCGTGGTTTTCCGAGGCGATGTAGACATTCCCTGTAGAGAGTTCTTTTATCGGCTGATTAGCACCTCTGTGACCGAATTTGAGTTTGTATGTCTTTCCCCCGTAAGCAAGACCCAAGAGTTGCTGACCGAGACAAATCCCGAATAGGGGCACCTTTCCGAGGAGATGCCTTATCTCACTAACCGCATAGGGCAACCCTTCGGGATCCCCGGGGCCATTCGATAGAAGTACCCCATCCGGTTTCATGGACAGAACCGTATCTGCCTTTGTATGGGCAGGAACCACATGAACCCTGCACCCTATGTTGTGGAGTATCCTGAGAATATTTAGTTTTACCCCGTAGTCCATGACAACCACATTAAGCCTGTCAGAGTTTCTTTCGGGGGCCACCCTCTCCCCTTCGACCTCGAAAAGATAACCTTCTTTGCATGTAACCTCCCTTACCAGGTCCCTTCCAACGATACCTGGAGAGTTTTTCGCCTTCTCCACAAGACTTTTCGGGTCAAGATCTATAGTGGATATTACCCCTTTCATCGCCCCCCTTAAACGGATATGTTTTGTGAGGGCCCTTGTATCCACACCTTCCACCGCAACGATCCCGTATTCCCTGAAGTAATCGACGAGATGGGCCTCTGCCCGGTGGTTACTAGTGATTGTACTCATCTCTCTCAGTATGAACCCTTCAACTTTAGGGGATGATGATTCTACATCGGTGCTATTTACCCCGTAATTCCCTATAAGGGGATACGTCATGGTAACTATCTGTCCTTTATATGAGGGGTCTGTTATGATCTCCTGGTAGCCCATCATGCTTGTATTGAAGACGATCTCCCCTTCCCGTTCCCCCTCTACACCGCAACTTAGACCCTCGAAAACACGGCCGTCTTCGAGGGCGATCATAGCCCTTTTTTTCTTCATCTCTCACCTCTACATGGCTCGACACATATACCGCATATATGGTGGCCAATATTCCTCTTATTTTTAAGCTGGGTTATCATCTCATAACATCCCTTATGGTCAAAATCAACAGGGGACTCTTTAATCGCCCCTGCAGGGCATACATCGATACATGCCCTGCAGGCCCCACAGCCTCTTTCAAGGGGGGTATCCGCATCGAGGGGCATCTCCGTTAAAACCGTATTATATCTCACATAAGCCCCGTATTTCGGGTGGATGAGGAGGTTATTCCTCCCTATCCATCCGAGTCCTGATGCAACCCCCGTATGTTTATGGGAGATATGCCCTTTCTGGTTCCGCCAGTCGATCAACTGGGAGGCAGGGAAGGCCATTGCCCTGTACCCTTTCTTCTCGATCTCCCCTGCAAGGAGATAGCCTATCATATCGAGTCTGTAGTTTAGTTGCCTGTAATGGTGGAGGTATAAGAGGTTTGGACCATCCTTTGTAGTCTCCATTACGGCCCTCGATAGTAGAAGGCCGAAGGTGATTAGATAGGGTAATTGAGACCCCGTCGCAACGGGTAATCCCAGGAGGTGTCTATCGTATTGGGTTATATGTCCGAAACCGTAGACATCGACCCCGTAACCATCGAGTAACCCCTTCACAAGGTCGTTCATATACCCCGTTTTCATATCAACCCTCTTTTCTTAAAGTCGATCATAAGGGCTGTAACCGCAGCAGGGGTTACCCCGGGGATCCGCGATGCCTGACCCAAGGTCAGGGGTCTTATCTTCGTTAGCCTTTCGATTACCTCCCTTGATAGGCCTGGCACATCTTTGTATGTAAAGTCCAAAGGTATCCTCATATCCTCGAGCCTTTTTGTCCTTTCCACCATGTCGAGTTGCCTTTCGATATAACCACGGTATTTTACATTTAATTCCACCTGATAGGCAATATCGTCCTCTACATTTATAAGCCTCGAATCTAACTTTTTCAACTCAGAAAACCCCACATCCGGTTTTTTTAATAAGTCTTCGAGGGTAAAGGGGTTTTTAATCCCCTCTATGCCAAAGGTAAAGAGCATATCCTTTAGCTGTTGTGTCGGTTTTAGCCTAATGGATCTTAGCATACCGTGGATCTCCTCTATCTTCCTCCTCTTTTCCACCATCTTTTCGTATCTTTTAATACCGGCAAGACCTATAGCATATCCCTTTTCGGTGAGTCTCAAGTCTGCGTTATCCTCCCTTAAGAGGAGCCTCATCTCTGCCCTTGAGGTAAACATCCGGTAAGGTTCATCCACCCCTTTGGTCACCAGGTCATCTATCAAGACCCCTATGTACGCCTCATCCCTTCTTAACACGAACGGTTCCTCCCCTTTTAAAGAGAGGCATGCGTTTATCCCTGCCATAATACCCTGGGCCGCCGCCTCTTCGTATCCGGTGGTGCCGTTTATCTGACCTGCAAGGTAGAGCCCCTTTATGATCTTTGTCTCAAGGGTGGGGTAGAGCTGGTCAGGATAAACAAAATCATACTCTATTGCGTATCCAGGCCTTGTAAATGTTACGGATTCGAGGCCTCTAATACTCCTTAACATCTTTATCTGTATGTCGAGGGGGAGACTCGTCGAGAGCCCGTTTGGATAAAACTCGACCGTATCGAGCCCCTCAGGCTCGATGAAGACCCTGTGCCTCTCTTTCTCCGCAAACCGGAATATCTTATCCTCGATGGAAGGGCAGTAGCGTACCCCTGTACCTTTTATTTTGCCTGTATAAAGGGGAGACCGATCGAGACCCCCCCTTATCACTTCATGGGTCTCTTGATTCGTGTATGTGAGATAACAGGGTATAAGACGGTTATCGATCCGTTCTGTCATGAACGAGAAGGGATGGGGGGGATCATCACTATGCTGGGGTTCGAGTTTTGTAAAGTCTATGGTTCTTCCGTCGAGGCGGGGACATGTTCCTGTCTTGAGTCTACCTATGCGGAAACCCAGGGATTTTAAGTTATCGGAGAGCCCATGGGAGGCCATATCCCCCATCCTGCCCCCGTCAAAATGGGTAAGCCCGATATGGATCAAACCGTTTAGGAATGTTCCTGTTGTGAGGATCACCGATTTCCCGAAGAACCTCTGCCCCCACTTCGTCTCTACACCATATACGGTGTCGCCCTCGATGAGTAAACTTTCAACAGAAGACTGATGGATGTTTAAGTTTTCCTGATGCTCGAGAACACCCCTCATCCTTAAGGCATATCTCATCTTATCCGTCTGTATCCGCGTTGCCCTCACCGCAGGCCCCTTTTTCATGTTCAACACCCTGAACTGAATGCCGGTGGCATCGGTGTTGATCCCCATCTCACCCCCTAAGGCATCGATTTCCTTTACGAGGTGGCCTTTGCCGAGGCCTCCTACCGCGGGGTTACAGGACATAAAGGCAATGTGGTCTATATTCGTGGTGAGAAGGAGGGTTTTGAAGCCCATCCTCGCCGAGGCAAGGGCCGCCTCACACCCCGCATGGCCTGCTCCAACTACAATGATATCGAAATGATCCACCATATCTCTTCCCCTGATTCGAAAAGCTAACGATTATAGCAAAAATCAGACGTTTTTTCAATGAGTTATTGATACCTTTCCTTGACACGGAAGGGATTCTCACGTATATTATCTCATATTTTTTTGAACCGGAACCGTTGAAGGGCCCTGGGGAATTAAGTTATATCTTCGGGATGTCTGTTTTCAAAGAGAAGCGCATGAAGGAAAAAGAGGTATGGTCGGTATAGATATTGTCGAGGTCTCCCGCATTGGTGATGCCCTCTATAGATACGGGGAGAGATTCTTAAAAAAGGTCTTTACCGATGAGGAGATAGATTACTCTATGGGACGAAAAAGGTCTATAGAATCCCTCGCGGGGAGATTTGCCGCAAAGGAGGCGTTTATGAAGGCCTTTGGCAGAAGGCTTCCGTGGAGGGAGATTAAAGTGGTGAACATTATGGAGAGGCCATCTATAGAGTATAAAGGAAAGAGATACGGCGGGGTGAGCATCTCCCATGAAAGGTCCTACGCTGTTTCCGTGGTTGTCATAGGGGAGGAAGGGTGATGAAGGTCTTATCTCCGGAGAGGATGGCAAAATACGATGAATACGCCATAAAGACATGGGGCATACCCTCCGCTGTACTTATGGAGAATGCAGGGAGGGGTCTGTACAGGCTACTGAGAGAATATTATCTGAAGGAGAGAAAGAGGATCCTTGTCGTATGCGGGAAGGGAAATAACGGTGGGGATGGCTTTGTCGTTGCCCGATATGCTATACGAGACGGATTCCCCGTAAAGGTCTTGCTCCTCGGCAAAAAAGAGGAGTTAAAAGGGGATGCCGCCCTTAATATGAGACTCTTTCAATCTATAGGAGGGGAGATCATAGAAGGGGGAGGGAAAGAGGCGGATGTAAAAGAAGAGATCAATAGAGGGGATATTGTGGTCGATGCGATCTTCGGGACAGGCCTTTCGAAACCCATAGAAGGCCTCGAGGCGATGGTTATTGAGGAGATCAACAGGTCTCAAAAAAAGGTCATAGCCGTGGATATACCTTCAGGGATTGACGGAAAAAGAGGTCTTGTAATGGGGTGTGCGATAAAAGCAGACCACACATTCACCTTTGCATACCCGAAGTTAGGCCATCTTTTATACCCCGGAGCCTATTATGCGGGGAGGTTGACGGTAATCGATATATCCATCCCCGATTTCATCGAGAACAGGCTCGGCTTTGACGGTTACATCATCGACGGAGAGTTGATGAGGGGGATCATAAAAGAGAGGCTACCCTGGTCTCATAAGGGAAGTTTTGGTCATGTTGCCGTAATAGCCGGTTCAACGGGAAAGACAGGGGCTGCCCATATGGCTGCCCTCTCTGCACTTAAGATAGGGGCAGGACTCGTTACCCTTTTGATACCGGAGACACTAAACCCCATTATGGAGATGAAATTAACAGAGGTGATGACCTACCCTGTGATGGACGGAGGGACAGGCCATTTCATCCTTTCCTCCTACGGGCAGATAAGCGAGTTTATAAAGGATAAGGATGTGGTTATAATCGGACCCGGTCTCTCCCAGAATTCAGGTACCATGGAGCTTGTGAGGAAGCTTTTTTTAAACACAGAAAAGCCCTTTGTTATAGATGCCGATGGGATAAACGCCTTTCAGGGCCACCTCGATGAGATTAATAAGGCAAAGGGTAAGGCCGTCTTTACCCCTCATCCTGGGGAACTGGGCCGCCTCATAGGGCTTACCCCAAAGGAGATAAACGAGGACAGGATCCATGTGGGCAGGATCTTTGCAAAGAAGTCGGGGATCCATCTCGTCCTGAAGGGGGCGAAGACCCTTGTGTTTAATCCCGAAGGTGAGGTCTACATAAACCCTACAGGGAACCCTGCCCTGGCTAAGGGGGGAAGCGGTGATGTCTTAACAGGTTTTATAGGGGGTCTGATCTCCCAGGGTTATTCACCCCTTGAAGCCTCGATAGCAGGGGTATATCTCCATGGCTATATAGCCGATAGGTGGGTAGAGCACCACTCGGATATGGACCTAATCGCCTGTGAGCTTCTTTCGGATATCGGGATTGCCGTAAAGGAATTAAGGGATGGAAAAGAGAGAGTTTATATCGAAAGGTCCCTCTGAGACATGGGAGATAGGGGAACTCATCGGGAAGAAGGCAAAACCAGGAGAAATGTACGGCCTCTATGGAGAGTTGGGCTCAGGAAAGACACAGCTTGTAAAGGGGATGGCAAAGGGTATAGGTGTTAAAGACTGGTTTTATGTAACAAGTCCGACCTTTGCGATTATGAACGTCTATGAAGGTAAGATGGGGCTCTGCCATGTAGACCTATACAGGGTCCAATCCCAGGAGGTGGAAGACCTTGATCTGGAGGCGTTTCTCAAAGATGGTATTGTCGTTATCGAGTGGGCGGAGAGAACTGACTGGGAAGGAGACATGATCAGGGTGGATATAGAGGTGACAGGAGAAGAGGAGAGGAAGATAACGGTAACGAGATTATAAAATGGGAGGTAAGGTATGCTTGTCGTTCAGAAATACGGTGGTACTTCCGTAAAGGATACGGAGAGGATAAGAAATGTTGCCCAGAAGGTGATAGAGTACAAGAAGAGGGGGGATGACCTTATCGTCGTGGTCTCCGCTATGGCAGGAGAGACGGACAGGTTACTAAACCTTGCGGGCTCTGTCACGCCCTTTCCCGATGAGAGGGAGGTGGACGTCCTAATATCCACGGGGGAACAGGTAACATCCGCCCTTCTTGCCATAACGTTAAAATCCATGGGTTACGACGCCATCTCTCTCCTTGGCAGTCAGGTAAGGATCATAACGGATTCAAGCTTTGGAAAGGCAAGGATCAATGAAATCGAAAGGGAGAGGATACTTTCAGAGTTGAAAAAGGGAAAGATAGTCGTAGTGCCTGGTTTTCAGGGTGTTGATGAGGAGGGGAATATCACAACCCTGGGCAGGGGAGGCTCCGATACAACGGCAGTGGCATTGGCGGCAGGTCTTAAGGCGGATCTCTGTGAGATATATACCGATGTGGACGGGGTCTACACAACAGACCCGAACATCTGTGAGAAGGCAAGGAGACTGGACAGGATTTCCTACGATGAGATGCTCGAGATGGCAAGCCTCGGGGCAAAAGTGTTGCAGATCAGGTCCGTTGAGTTTGCAAAGAAATATAACGTCCCGATCTATGTAAAATCTTCTCTCGTTGAGGGAAAAGGAACGCTTGTGTGTAAGGAGGAGGAGATTATGTCAATGGAGAAAGTAGTTATTTCCGGGGTCACATACAGTAAAAATGAGGCAAAAATCACGGTGAATAATGTACCGGATAGACCCGGTATGGCGGCGAAGATCTTTACGGCCCTGTCGGATGCGAATATCGTTGTGGACATCATAGTCCAGAACGTGAGCCATGCGAACACAACGGATATCACATTTACGGTGGCAAAGGCGGATGCCAAAAAGGCATACAAAATCATGGAAGACCTCGCAAAGGAGATCGGGGTCAAAGATGTGACCATGGATGATGATATTGCAAAGGTATCCATAGTTGGCCTCGGGATGATCTCCCATGCAGGTATTGCCTCAAAGATGTTCTCCGTACTCGCGGAAGAGGGCATAAACATAGAGGCAATAACCACTTCCGAGATCAAGATCTCCTGTGTGATAAAGAGGAAATACGGAGAGCTTGCGGTACAGGCCCTCCACAAGGCATTTGGCCTTGATCAGGAAGATGTGAAGGAAGAGACGTGAACGTTGAATTCTACGATACCACACTCAGGGACGGGGCCCAATCGGAGGATATCTCCTTTTCCCTCACCGACAAGCTGAGGATAACGGAGAAGTTAGACGAATTCGGTATCCATTTTATCGAGGGGGGATGGCCGGGGTCAAACCCTAAGGACCTACAGTACTTCAAAGAGGTGAAGAGGCTTAATTTGAAGACATCGAAGGTGACGGCCTTCAGCAGTACGATAAAACACCAGACCTCCCCTGAAGAAGACGAAAACATGAAGGCGGTGCTCGATGCGGATACAGAATACGTGACCATTGTAGGTAAAAGCTGGGACCTCCATGTAAGGGATGCCCTTAAGGTAAGCCTCGATTCAAATTTACGGATGATAGAGAGGACCATAGCATTCCTAAAGAAAAAGGATAGAAAAGTCTTTTTCGATGCGGAACATTTCTACGATGGATACAAAAGAAACGAGGCTTATGCAAAAAAGGTGATAAAGGTGGCCATCGATGCAGGGGCCGATGTGGTTGTCCTCTGTGACACAAACGGAGGGAGTATGCCCTACGAAGTCTACTCGATCACAGATGGGGTAAGACAGAATTTCCATGTAAAACTCGGCATACACACCCACAACGATTCGGAACTGGCGGTGGCAAATACCCTTATGGCGGTCAAGGCCGGCGCAAGTCATATTCAGGGGACGATAAACGGTTACGGCGAGAGATGCGGTAATGCAAACCTCTGTTCCATCATCCCGAATGTGATTTTGAAGATGGGTCATACAGGGATAGAGAAGGAAAGGCTTGTCCATTTGAGGAGTTTGAGCCTCTTTGTCGATGAGATGGCGAACTTTATACCGGATAAGCATAGACCATACGTTGGGGAGAGCGCCTTTGCCCACAAAGGGGGGATCCACGTAAGTGCCATCAGGAGAAACCCCGAGACGTACGAACATATAAAACCTGAACTAATTGGCAACACCCAGAGGGTGCTCATATCGGATCTTTCAGGGGAGAGTAGTATCCTTTACAAGGCCAAGGAGTTCAATATAGACATAGAGAAGGACAAAAAGCTCGTAAGAGAAGTGGTAAGACAGGTAAAAGACCTTGAGATGTACGGCTATCAGTTTGAAGGCGCTGAAGGTTCCCTTGAACTTCTCATAAAAAAGGCCCTCGGTCTCCATAAGAAGTATTTTGACCTGGTGGGATTCAAGGTGATCGTCGACAAGAAGGAGAGGAATAACCCTGTATCTGAGGCGACGATCATGATAAGGGTCGGTGATAGAGTAGAACATACGGCGGCACTCGGTAAAGGCCCTGTAAATGCCCTTGATATGGCATTGCGGAAGGCCCTCTACAAGTTCTATCCTGTACTGAGAGAGGTGGAACTCGTAGATTACAAGGTCAGGGTGTTTACCGCAAAGGAAGGTACCGAGGCCGTAACGAGGGTGTTGATAGAGAGTAGCGACGGAAAAAGGGCCTGGGGGACTGTAGGGGTCTCGGAGAACATCATCGAGGCGAGCTGGCAGGCCCTTGTGGACAGCATTGATTACAAGTTGCTCATAGAAGAGGAGAAGAGGAATGAAGAGACTCCTTGAAATGCGGGATGCCACAAAGGAATTGAACATTCTGAGGGCTCTAAATACATACAAAAACCCCTTTCAGATTGTGGGAACATACCGCCTAATAGACGATGGCATAAGGCCTGAGGCGACCGTAATTATAAAGACGGAGAAAGGGGAGATGCACGAGGCATCGACAGGGGTAGGCCCTGTAGATGCCCTGGCGAATGTGTTGAAAAAATCCCTTATGTCCATATTTCCTGAGATCAAGGGGGTAAAGCTCGTAGATTTCTCATCGAGGATTTCCGACACGAGATCAGGCACGTCGGCAAAGGTTGAGGTATCCATCATCTTCACCGATGGGGTGAACATTTGGCATGTGGCTGCAGTATCGGACAACATAAATATGGCATCCTTTCTCGCCCTGATAGACGGGTTTGAGTATGCGATACTCTCCAAGAATTCAAGGGATGAGACATAGGTTTTAAGAAAAGGGGCAAGTAGGGATGGGAGTCTTGACGTCCTCGGTTTTTGTACTTATATTGAAATAAAAAATTGGCTTTTTCGGAGGTTTTTTATGCCTATCTACGAGTATCGATGTTCAAATTGCGGTAAGCATTTTGAAATCTTTCAAAAGATCACCGATGCCCCCCTCACAGAATGTAAGGTGTGTAGCGGTACTCTGACAAAGCTTATCTCAAGCTGTTCCTTTCAACTCAAGGGAACGGGCTGGTATATGACGGATTACAAAAGACCTATAGACTCGGTGGGTAAGAGTAGCCCCTCAAATGGAAACGGGGATCATGCCCCAAAGGAAACGGCCCCACAAAAGGCAGGGGAGACAAAGACGTCAGAAACAAAGACAGAGGGCAAAACAGAAAGTACTCCAACGACAAGCGCATAGGATTTTAATACGAAAAGGAGAATAGATGAATAAGGGCGATAAAGTAAAATTCACATTCGCAGGCAAGGAAATGGAAGGGTATGTGGATCGGGTATTTCAGAAAACCGTATATATCAAGGCGGATTTCCCGAAAGATAAAGGGAAGATAGTAAAGCGGAAGATAAAGGATATAAAGTAGTAGTTACCCTATTCATGAGGACTTCGGGATTATGAGTCTTTCCCCGACCTCTTCGAGATCAAACCACCACTTTTTTTCTGGCTCTGGTTTTCCATAGCCTATAAGGTCGTCTGCCCAGATAGCGATTGTTCTCGCCAAACCAGAGTGTCTTATCATCCAGTTGACCGTCCTGTGAAACGGAGTATACGGTTTGTTCCAAGGGCAGACCTTTATACATGTACCACAACCTGAACCTCTTTTGTTTCCTACCCGCAGGGCCGTACATTTTTCCACATCCGTCGGCCAACGTTCATATCCGTTGTACATAATTTTGTCGCCCTCGCTTAAGGCCCCTGATGGACATGCCCGGGCACATTTTTTGCATTTTGAGCAGAAATCCTGAAGACCAAAGTCAATGGGCTTGTCTGGAAGTAGAGGTAGATCCGTAGTGACAACCGCTGCCTTGAATCTCGGCCCCAGGAAAGGGTGGAGCACGCAATCGCCTATGCGGCACATTTCACCAAGCCCCGCCCAGAGGAGGATAGGGGGAACGACCACTTGGTAATTCCTCGCATGGTGTGCCCTTGCGGGGTATCCAAGTCTCCTTATGTAGTCTGCAATTATACAGGCGATAAAACCCGATGCGGAATAGGCCATAAAGCTCATCGAATTGCTGATCCAGTCATGGCCCGTTGTGGCAATAGATGTGCGCCAATCCTGGTCGATGAGTATGGCTATGGCAAACTTGTGGTTGCACTCCACCGGTTCACCGTCAGGAAAGCTGTTAGTGTATACCGCATAACGGGGGAGTTTACAGATACCTACCCCATCGGCCCTTAAAAAATAGGCGAGTTCCTTGATATGTTTTGACAGTATCTCGGGGTCATCGGGGATGGGGGCCTTATGTTTTGCAACAATACCATCCACAATATCCCGTAAAAATACCTGCATCTGTCCTAAAGCGCCGGAGATGGGGTGTTTCATAACAAAGCGGGGCCTCTGCTCTTTGAGATATGCACCGAAATCCCCCCTTGCGGCCCTGTTAAAGCCGCTCTCCCGTTCGTCTACCCTCTTTATTTTTTCTTCTTCCACCTGTGTTGTCGGTTTGTCCACCCTTTTGATCCTGTCCATGGGAAAATTTTCAAAAACCCTTCTGTGGTATCCGCTCATTAAATCTCCTGTGATTGTTAATAGTTATTTGAGTTTTAGATCAACCCTGCTCTCTTTTATTTTTGGTTTTCTATCAGGCACCAGGGATTTGGGCTCAACAATAAAAATCCTCTCGGAACCTATCCCTTCTGTTTTCAAGATTTCCTCTTTTACACGCATGGCCCTGTTTGATGCGAGGTTCCTTAAGTCCCCCTCTGTAACTTCAATATGGGTCAACATCAGCTTCTCCATCTCGGCGACAGGTATGTCCTTCACCATACCTATTATGTTCCTCGGTTTAGGGAACTTCTCGGCCCTGTATGCCATCCTCAGATACCTTTGGTATTCCCCTTCCTCTATCGGGACATCGTCAACAGGAACCTTTGCCATATTTCTCTTCATCATCTCGTTTAGTTTCTGGAGCTTAACCTTTCTTTTAAGGAGCATCACCTTAAGGCCATCCCTGTCCCTTTCGCCGTCTACATGGCCCTCAATCTCAAGATTAAGGGAAGGCCTGTCTGAGAGGGCCTTTCTTATGCTCGTGATCTTTTTCATCGCCGATTCAGTAATGGAAGCACTACCGTAATCAAACTCGATATAACTTAGTTCCTCGCCCCCGCCGAATATCGCACCGAGTAAGGCAAAGGGGGATGTAACGGCCTTTACTATGATATTTATTATGATCTGGAGGATGATCTTCCCGATACTGAATTTTGGGTCATCGAGACTTCCCGTTACGGGGAGTTCGAGGTTAATTCGGCCATTTCTGTCTTTCAGAAGGGCTATGGCGAGCCTTACGGGGAGGTTTGTTGCATGGGGACTGTCGACCCTGTCCCCAAATGTAAACTGGTCTATAAATACCCTGTTTTCCGCATCTATCTTACGTTCAACTATGGAGTATTTAGCCTCATAGGAGAGTTTACCCTTCTCTATGGTATACCCCACATATTTTCCCGAGTAAGGTGTTGCGGGGCTTAAGTCGAGATCCTTTATCTTTGCGCTTATATCGACAAAGAGGTCTTTCTGGAAGGGGTTTATCCTGCCCTTTATCTCTATCGGGGCAAAGTTGTTCAGTTTTGCGAGGAATTCCACATCCCCTGTTGAACCTGTCTTGGATGATAAACCGGTGACCCTTCCTGTCATCTCCGATAGAGTAGCTGAGAATTCGGGCTTTATATAGCTGTCGTGAAAGGTGATACTCCCCCTGACCAGGGAAACATCGTCTATCCTTATCTCCGCCTTTTTGTCCTCTCCGGATGGGGTCTTAATATCCTCTCCGATTTTTATTTGCCCATCCTTGGCCTTTGTTGTCTTCTCTTTATCCTCCTGGGGGGCCTCTTTTTTAAATGCCTCGATGAGGTTTAACCTCCCTTCCCGGTTTATATATACGAAGGCATAGAAGTCCGACAAAGAGACACCCTTTATGTGCAACGACAGGGGTTTATAATGGACATTGACATCGTTTAGAGAAAGGGAATCAAGGTTGACCATCTCCTTACCATCGAGCCTGTCTATGGAAGAGAATCTCGAGAGAATCCCATCTCCCTTGAATGAAAAGTTCAGATCCTCATCCTTTTGGAGTAATGAAACCTGACCTTTTGTGGATACCGAGCCACCTGTTACCATTATATTTACCTTGTCCATGAAATAGGGTTGAAATGGTATCACCTCTACATTATCGACATCGACTTTAAGTTCTGCCGAGAGGGGTATGGGAGACACCCTCCCTTCAAAAAAGACCCGTCCCTTTTTGTTTATGAGACAGGAGGAGCTTATCTTTCCTTTTTTGTCCCTTTCGTTTCCTATATTCTCCCCGGTAATTTTTATCTTTTGGATCTCCATCCTGGCAGGTATTGGTGTAGACGCATCTGTAAGGGTGAGGCTATAGTCGTCAAGAAAGAGGTGGTGCAACAAAAATTTCCATGACCCTTTATCCTCTTTTGGTTTATTTTCTTCTTTTGGGATGGGCGACTTATCCTCTTCTTTTTTCGTCTTTGACAGGGATTTTACGATGTCCAGATCACCCCCCTCTAACCTTTTTGCCATGATCCATCCTCTTTTTGTTACGATGCTTCCGAGGTGAACCTCCTTCTTGTTTAGATCCAGGATCCCGTTTTTGATAGAAAACTCCTGTAATTTTAAAAATTCCTGTTCGGTTTTGTTTAGTTTAAGCTTTATATCCTTTATAGATAAGGCGAGGTCTGATAAATCTATTTCCGCATCTTTCACCCCTTTTTTGAATCTGTAAGATGTGGCGATGTCCCCGTATCCACTCTCTACTATGAAGGGGAAGAGGTCGTTATAAAATGGACTATATTTTTTAATGGATATAGAGGCCAGCTTTATATTCCCTTCCGATTGAATGGGGTCGATGGAAAAGAGTCCTTCCATGCCTATCTTCTCTTTTGATTCTGTCGTTATCTCTATTTTATAGGTAGCCTTTGCCTCTTTTTTGTTACTGAACCCCTTTACCGAGAGGTCAAGGGGAGCAAGGACGGTCTTGAAATGTTCGGGGAGAGATCTGTCGGAAAACTCGATTCTCCCTTTGCTTAATGTTACATCGTCTACTTGGAGTTTGATATCAGAAGGTTTATCCGATTTTTCTTTTTCTACATTTTTTTCAATATCTCCCTCAGGGATCAACGCCTTTAGATTCATCCCCCCGTCTTTTTCCCTTTCAACGAGTACGTATGGAGATTCTAGGTATACCTTTGATATGTGGAATGTCTTTGAAAATACCTCTGAGGGAAGCATCTGTATATTAAGAAGGGCTATACCGAGGAGGTTCTGTTTTTTATCGCCTCCAATCATTAAGTCTTTTATGGATACATTGCCTTCTACAGTCAGGGAAGGCTTTGCCTTTTTAGACTGTATATAGCTTATCCTCCCCTCTACGTCGAGGCTTCCCGAAGGGAGCACAAATTTTGTCTTGAAGGGAAGGTATGGGAAGTAATCGACCATATCGAGGTCTTTGATCTTCACATCAAAGGTTGTCTCGAGGGAATCGGAAAAAGGCTTTGTCTTTCCTTTTAACACATAGGGGGCATCGTTGATGGTTGCAGAAAAAAATGGTTGTACGTACTTTTCAACATCGGAGGGTATGTTCGATATAAAGGGTATGCCTATCCTCATATCCCGCACCGTATGTTTTGTCCCCTTCGGCTCATCGATAAAATCTATTGACCCATTTTCAACGGTGATATTGTTGAGAGAGAATCTTAAAGGGGTGGTTGGGGTTCCCTTCTTCTTTTCTCCATCCTCTTTCTTCGTTTCAAGAAGATCCGAAAAATTGTAGGTAAAATCTTTTTTTCTTACCACTTTAATGTAAGGTTTTGTAAGTTTCAGTTCCTTCATAACAAGGGCCATTTTAAAGATGGAGAGCCCTTCAAGGTTTACAAGTATCTCATCGCAGGAGAGGAATACCTCAGGGCTGCCCCTATCCGTTATGGAAAGGCCCCGGACTTTTGCGGTGAGGGTATAAGGGTTAAAACGGATCTGACCTATCGATACATCCCTGCCTATATGCTCTTTTATCTTGCCTGTAATGATGGATTTCAATAGAGGGGGAAGGACAAAGAAACCCGTAACTGAGAAAAGGAAAATAAGGACTAGGAGGCTTATAAGAATGCTTTTTTTGTAATGGTTTATTGAATACCATATGTTTTTCATAGTCCATACCTCTCGCTCAAGTTAAAAAAATCCCTCATTCTTCCTTTAAAATCTCATCCACTTTTCTTCTTTTCCCCTTCATGAACGGTAGAATATTCGTAAGGAGAAGGAGAAAGGCAACGGAGAGCATAACGGCGGAGATAGGTCGTGATATGAAAATAGAGAAACTCCCCTTTGATATCAACAGGGACTGGCGCAGATTCTGTTCTAGGAGGGGTCCCATCACAAAGGCAAGGACAAGGGGGGTAGCCTCGTAACCGAACTTCCTCATAAGATAACCTACACCACCGAAAAAGACCATCAGCATTACATCGAAGGCAGAATTGTTCACGCTGTATGCCCCTATGAGACAGAAGAGGAGGATCATGGGCATGAGTATCCTGTACGGTATCTTCAACAACTGCACCCATAGGCCGATTAATGGGAGATTCAAAAAGAGAAGCATTGCATTTCCCACATACATGCTCACGACAAGCCCCCAGAAGACATCGGGGCTATTCTTCATCAGCATGGGACCCGGTTGTACCCCGTGGATGATAAAGGCGGAGAAGAGCATCGCCATCACCACATTGGGGGGTATGCCGAGGGATAAAAGAGGTATCATTGCCCCTCCTGCCGCAGCGTTGTTCGCGGTTTCAGGGCCTGCGACCCCTTCTATAGCCCCTTTCCCGAATCTTTCAGGTTCTCTACTTATCTTCTTCTCAACGGCATAGGAGAGAAACGATGCGAGTATCGCCCCTCCCCCTGGTAGAATCCCCAGAAAAAAACCGATTAGAGAACCTCTTATGATCGCCCCCTTTGACTGGGCATAATCCTTTATCGAGGGCCATATATTCTTTATCTTCGTGTAAAAGATCTCCCTTTTAATCTCCGTCTCAATATTTGTGAGGACCTCTGAGATCCCAAAGAGCCCCATGACAAGGGGTATTATACCGACCCCGTCCGTCAGTTCGTTGATCCCAAAGGTAAAACGGGGCAAACCCATCACCACATCGAGACCTATGGAACCCAGAAGGATGCCCACAAGGGCCATCATCAGGGACTTTACGATCGAGCCCTGGGTTAGATATGTGAGGATAATGAGCCCTGCGCACATAAGGGCAAAGTACTCGGGCGGTCCGAATTCAAGGGCCACATTGGCAAGGGGTCTCGCGATAAGCATAAGACCAATGAGGGATAGACTCCCCCCGATAAAAGAACCGATTGCGGATATCCCAAGGGCAGGGCCTGCCCGACCCTGTCGTGCCATCTGGTAGCCGTCTATGCAGGTGATAACTGAGGCCGCCTCCCCGGGAATATTGACGAGAATGGATGTTGTAGACCCTCCGTACATGGCGCCGTAGTATATACCGGCAAGCATGATAAGACTTGAATGGAGGGAGATACCGAATGTAGTGGGGAGCAGTAGGGCCATAGCCCCTACAGGCCCTATGCCTGGGAGGACACCCACAAGGGTCCCTATGACAACGCCTACAAAACAGAAGAGAAGGTTTACAGGCATCAGTGCTATCTGAAAACCGAGGAGAAGGTTGTCAATGATACCCATACCGTGCCTCAGAAGCCTAAAGGGCCTAAAGGGAACTGACAGTTAAGCCACTTTGAGAACACATAATAGGTGGTTGCCGTTGCGATAAACGCATAGAGTGCCGCCTTCCAGACCTTTTGCTTCTCGACGATGAAAAAGAGAATCACCATGAGGAGAAAGGTGGTGATGTTATACCCCAGGAACGGGATAAAAAATCCATAGGCCATAAGTACAACGAAGATGAAGGCCCCTTTTATCCCCTTTATGCCAATAATAGGAGGGGCTCCTTTCTCTTTTTTTACCCCTCCTGCCTTACCTAATATGGATATGAGCGATAAAACCCCGAGAAAGATAGCGGCATAGAAAGGCATAAAACCTGCACCGGGGGAACTAAAACTCCCGATACCGAGGCGGTAGGAGGCATAAGAAACAACGACCGCAACAGATAACCAGAAAAGACCCCCTGCCTTATCAGCGTTCATTTTTTCTGGGTTTCCTCCATGGGTATCTTTAGTTCCTTTATAAGACGGCCTATCCTTTTATAGGCGTCTTCGAGGTATTTTCTCGTATCCTCTGAATTTCTGTATGAAGGCTCAAACTCTACCTTCGCCATAACGGATAAGAATTCGGGGTCATCCATTGCCTTCCTGAAGGCGTTGTCCAGTTTGTCTATGATGGGCTTTGGAGTCCCCTTCGGCGCGGCGAAGAGGAATACGGATTCATTATAGATATCGTATCCCAGTTCCCTCAAGGTCGGTACATTTGGCCAGCTCTTCACCCTGTTTTCACTTAAATTTGCAAGGATACGGACGGTGCCGTCCTTTATATAGGGGATGCTCTCCCCGGCACCGGCGTTTACCATTACGTGGCCTCCGAGAAGGGCGGTAAAGGCTGGTACTGCCCCAGGGTAAGGGATATGGGTCCATGATATCCCCTCCTGTTTTGCCACAAACTCCATCGCTATATGCATTGGCGAGCCCACCCCGGTCGTACTGTATGTGATTTTTCCAGGGTTTTTCTTCGCATATTCCACGAGTTCCTTGAATGTCTTCCAGGGGGATGTAGATTTTACCACTATGGGGGTCAAAACAGGGGTGGCAAAGTGCATGATGGGAACAAAGTCATCCATCGTGTAGGGTACACTTCTAAACTGGGGGATTCTTACAAGACCTGTACTTGCCCCCCCTACAAGATTGTAGCCATCTGCAGGCTTTTTAGCCACGATACCGAAGGCAACGGAACTCCCTCCCCCACCGTTATTTGTAACCACAATGGGCTGCCCTAAAAATTTCTCCGCCTTACTCGCCATAAACCTCTCGGAGATATCGACCACCCCTCCTGGGGCATATCCGATTAAGAGGTTTATGGGCTTTGTAGGGTAGTTTACCTGGCCGAAAGTGTGATTGGTCGGTAAAAAACATGCAAAAAAGGCAAAGAGGATTAGAGATGTTAATATAACCCGTCCCTTCGTTAAATCCATGATGCCACCTCCTTATACAAAGTTTTTCAGCCTTTTATTAAATTATGGTATATATTTTTTCTTTCAAAAGCAAAATAAATTTGAATCGGACATATTTTCTCAAAATAAAAGTTGTTTTTTTGATGGGTTTATGGGATAATAGAACAAGAAGTTTCGGAAGCATCTGTTGTTTTGGTCAAAAATGTACACCATTTTCTGAAGTTCCCCTTAACACAGTTCCGTAATCTTCAAAAAAACAAATCAGGAGGCTTTTTTTATGGCAACAAAAGGAACGGTTAAGTGGTTTAACGAGTCAAAGGGTTTCGGTTTTATCACCTGCGAGGATGGCAACGATGTATTTGTCCATTACACCGCAATTCAGGGTGGAGGCTTCAAGTCTCTCTCAGAAGGTCAGCAGGTAACCTTCGATATCGTTAAGGGCCCTAAAGGCCTTGCAGCAGCGAATGTTGTAAGGAGCTAAACCAGAAAAAAGACCCTAAAGGGTTTAAAAAAAATGCCCCTCTTATGAGGGGCATTTTTATTTTTGCAACATTACTGTTTAGTCGAGTTTCTCTTCCCCGACCCTCATGTTGTAGAAGGACCTGTAGACGAAGATAAGGGCAACGATCAGGAAGATAATGCCGATCGTGGTCTTCAACGCCTGGGACTGCATTGTAACGGCGATCTCGGTGGCGAGAAGTCCAAAGAGGGTGGTAAATTTGATCACAGGGTTCATGGAGACGGAGGATGTATCCTTGAAGGGGTCTCCTACCGTATCCCCCACAACGGTGGCTGCATGGAGCTCTGTCCCCTTTTCCTTCAGGTCAACCTCCACTATCTTCTTTCCGTTGTCCCAGGCACCACCGGCGTTTGCCATAAAGATAGCCTGGAATAGACCGAAGAAGGCAATGGCCACAAGGTAACCGATGAAAAAGTATGGGTTGAAGAAGGATAAGGCCAGGGCGAGGAAGAAGATCACGATGAATATGTTTATCATCCCTTTCTGGGCATACTGGGTACAGATCTTGACGACTTCTTTACTATCCTCGATGGAGGCCTCTTCTTTATCGAGGCGGATGTTTTTCTTGATGAAGACAACCGCCCTGTATGCACCGGTTGTGACGGCCTGTGTTGCGGCCCCGGTGAACCAGTAAATAACCGCGCCCCCCATCAGAAGCCCGAGGATGATCTCAGGCTGGACGAGACTTAGTTTGGCGATCACGTTCTTGTACATATTCTCGAGGAGGATGATGATACCGAAGACCATTGTTGTGGCACCGACCACCGCAGTACCTATGAGCACAGGCTTTGCCGTTGCCTTGAAGGTGTTACCTGCACCGTCCGCCTCTTCAAGGTAGTCTTTGCCGTTTTCAAAATCGGGTTCAAAGCCGAACTCTTTTTTGATCTCTTCCTTTATGTTCGGGCGGTCTTCTATCCTCGACAATTCATAGACAGACTGGGCATTGTCGGAGACAGGGCCGTATGAATCGACCGCAATCGTGACAGGTCCCATACCGAGAAAACCGAAGGCGACAAGGCCAAAGGCAAAGACCGGAGCGGCAAAGGCAAACTCCTTCGGCATTACGGCGATGATGGATGGGTTCTGGGAGACCACGTAGGCGATGAACATCAAAAAGAGTATCACGAGCCCTTCCCAGAATGCAGAGAAGTTCCCTGCAACAAAACCGGAGAGGATGTCGAGGGAAGCGCCACCGTGACGGGCGGCACCAACGACCTCCTGAACGTGTCTCGACTTTGTACTGGTGAAGATCTTAGTGAACTCCGGAATCAGCGCCCCTGCTACCGTACCGCACGATATGATGATAGCCAGCGCCCACCAGAGGTCGGGATATTTTGTCATGTCCCCGAGGAGCATGTAGCTTGCCCAGAACGTAACTATTATTGAAACGGCGGAGGTGATCCAGACGAGGTTTGTTAAGGGTTGCTCAAAGTTGAACTTCATCTTGGTACCATAGAGGGAAGTGGTGATCCCTTTGTTTATGTAATATGAGACGAGGGATGTGAGGATCATGAGGATACGCATGGCGAAGATCCAGATGATGAGGGTTGCTGACATTTCAGGATTTGCGGCAAGGGCAAGGGCAAGGAAGGCGATCAAGGCAACACCGGTTACACCGTATGTCTCAAAACCGTCAGCGGTTGGTCCAACACTGTCCCCTGCGTTGTCCCCTGTACAGTCCGCTATAACACCGGGGTTTTTCGGATCATCCTCAGGGAGTTTGAAGACGATCTTCATAAGGTCTGAACCGATGTCGGCAATCTTGGTGAAGATACCACCGGCAATCCTCAGTGCACTTGCCCCTAAGGATTCACCGATCGCAAAACCTATAAAACAGGGACCTACAAGCTCCTTCGGGATAAAGACGAGGATACAAATCATAAAGAAGAGTTCTACACTCACAAGGAGGAGTCCCACACTCATACCTGATGTAAGGGGTATATTCACCACATCAACAGGTTTTCTCATCAACGAGGCAAATGCTGCCCTTGAATTGGCCATCGTGTTTATCCTCATACCAAACCAGGCCACACCGTATGAACCGAGGATACCGAGGATTGAACAGACAAGAATAATAAGCATGTTGCCGAACGGGGCGTGGGAGAGACCCATAAAATAGTAGACCATACAGATCGCTATGAGTATCCAGAGGATGATCAGAAATTTGCCCTGCTGGGTGAGGTAGGATTTACACGTTTCCCATATGATTTCAGATACATCGAGCATCGATTTATGGGCGGGTAAGTTTTTTGTCTGATTATACTGGAAGATGGCAAAGATGAGGCCTATGATACAGATCAAGAGACCGAAATACATGATGGAAAGGCCACTTATACCGCCGAAGATGGGAAATGAAATCTTTGTAAGGTCCGGCAGTATGATATCCGCCTCCCCTGCACTCACATACGGAACACCAAGTAAACACAAAAAGGTAAACAGAGAGAGGATAGTAAAGAGACTCCTTTTGGCTTTTATAACCATTTAAGACCTCCTGCTATGGATTTGTGGTACACTGCATGTAACTATAAAGAAACCTATAAATAAACATATCTATTCTAAAACTATTTTTTCCTCAATGTCAATGGGCTCATGAAAAAATTCACAATTAGGTGTTAAAGATTAATGTCATAGTATTTAAGGGAGAAATCCCCTTTCTCCTGATTGTAGATAAGGCAAGAATTTTTAAGCCATTTTCCATTATCTTCCCGGGGGAATTCCCTTCTTTTGAAACTACCCCTACTCTCTTCTCTGCCCATACTTGCCTTTAAGACGGCCTTAAGGGTTACGACCCCTGAGAGCAAGTCCTCCCTTAAAGCCAACTCGAAAAAAGTGGAAGGGACGATCGATGTCAACGACTCCCCTATCCTGTCTATTTCCCCTTTCCCTTCCTCCATATCTTTACCATCCCTTATTATACCGCATATATCCCATGCCTTTGTTTTTATAAGGCTTTTAATTTCCTTTAGTTCCCCCAGGCGGTTTTTCCTGCCCTTGATTTTGGATATACCCTTTATCGAAGGGGATAGCGATCTAAGTACTCTCTTTGAGGCACGCCTTGCGGCCGATTCTCCTGCCACCATCCCCCCAACGATACATTCCGTCAATGCGTTTCCTCCCCTTCTGTTTGCCCCGTGGAGACCGAAGGTGACCTCCCCGCAGGCAAAGAGTCCTTCGATTGAGGTCTCCATCCTCCTGTCCGTTTTCACGCCCCCCATAAAAAAATGGGCAGCGGGGGATATGGGGATATATCTTGAGGGGGCATCGGGCACTATTCTCCTCAATAGGTTAAGGGGAAATGTACCCCATTTGGAGGGCTCAACGAGGCTACAATCGAGAAAAACAGGCCCTTTTTCCATCTCCAGCATGAGGAGAGTCGAAAACTCATCCCTTTTTTTCAGTATCGCCTCGTTTATATCCTTTATATTGTATGCCTCAAGGATATCCCTTTTTGAACTGTCTATTAGCCTTATGTGCCTATCGAAGGGGGGGAATAGAAGGGTCATCGGGAGCTGGGACCCTGTGATGACAAGGGGGTAGAACTGGACAAACTCCATATCCCAGAGGGAAAGACCCGCCTTTGCCGCTAGGTAATAACCCTGTCCCATGGTGTTTCTCTGGTTGTCGTTTATACGGTAGATTGCCCCTGCCCCTCCTGAGGCGAGTATAATCGAAGGGGCATAAAAGACTGTCTCCTTTCCTTCTCTGTCAAACCCCTTTATACCTATGGCGGTATTTCCCTCTTTAACGATGTCCGTAACGTAAAAACCTGTCATCTTTTTTATTCTATCCACGTTTTGCAATATTTTTGAGAGATTTCTCATCAAAACCGCCCCAGGAATGGAATTTAGGCCATAGGGTCTGAATTGATAAGAATCCTTCATCTCCGCTAATGTAATCCCGAAAGAAGAGAGAAAACCAAAGGCCCTCGAGGCCTCACTGCCAATTAGTTCGACCTTTTCTCTGTGATTTATCATACGGCCGATCTCGATGGTATCCTCTATGTATTTATCCACAGGGTAAGTTGCCGTTGGTGCGGTAAATACACCCCCTGAGAGGCCACTATTTGTGCCGAGGCAGATAGAACCTCTATCCACAAGGAGGACATCCTGTCCATCCTTAGCTGCGGCAAGGGCGGCTATTGCCCCTGCCAAACCTCCCCCTATCACTATGACCCTACTTTCCATCTATACCCTCTAATAAATTACGAATAAGATGATATCTTTTTTGATTTTTTTCTGTCAAAGAATTTGTGGTTATAGAAGGTTTTTATCGTTGTTTTATAGATACTTCCTGCCGTATATATGGTAAAATGGGGCACATTTCTATCTAAAAAAAGGAGCATCATGCAACATAACGGTTTAACAGAGGATGTGATACTTCCCTCTCTAACGATCAAAGGTAAGACGGCAAAACTACCCATCATTCAGGGAGGCATGGGGGTAGGGGTGTCCCTCCATCCATTGGCCAGTGCCGTTGCCCGGGAAGGAGGTATAGGGATAGTATCGAGCGCCTGTCTCGATAGGCTCCTCACAAAAAGAAACGGTAAAAGATACGACACATATGAGGCGGTCTACGAGGAGGTCTCTCTCGCTAAATCGAAAGGGGGAGTTGCAGGCATAAACATTATGGTGGCAATAGATAGGGATTACGACGCCTCGGTCCATGCCGCAATCGACAGCAAGGCCGATGTGATTATATCAGGAGGGGGTCTTCCTTTGAGGTTGCCCGCGATAAAGGACCCCGTTGATACTGCCTTGATACCGATTGTATCATCTCCGAGGGCTCTCGAGTTGATCTGCAAAAAGTGGGAGAGGGCAGGGTATAGACCCGATGCCGTTGTCTTAGAAGGACCCCTGGCCGGGGGCCATCTCGGGTTTAAATATGAGGAGATCCATAAAGAATCGAATCGACTGGAAAATTTATTGCCCCTTGTAAAAGAGGTATCGATCAAACACGGTTCATTTCCTGTCATCGTTGCAGGGGGTATATTCGATCACGGGGATATTTTAAGATTCCTTCGGATGGGGGCCGATGGCGTTCAGATGGGCACGAGGTTTCTTGCCACAGAAGAGTGCAGTGCCAGTGAAGCGTACAAAAAGGCGGTGGTTGAAGCGAAGAGAGAGGATATCCTCATCGCTATGGATCCCGGCTCGCCCTGCGGCATGCCCTTTGTTGTGATAAAGAGTTCCCCTATGTATCTCTCCGCGGTCAACGGTAAAAGAAAACCAAACTGTGATAAGGGGTATCTCCTTGTAAGGGACGATGAGGGTAATTTAACCAGATGTCAGGCGAGGGACGGAAAGAAAAACTCCTTCTGTATTTGTAACGGTCTTTTAAGTTCGGCAGGATACATGGAAGATGGAGAGCCCCTCTATACTGTCGGTGCAAATGGCCACAGGATAGACAGGATAGTATCTGTGAAACATCTGATGGATGAACTGAGGGGCAGGGTAGTATCAGGGGGTTAATGGTTCTTTTTTTTCCTAAAAAACCTTTCCTTATATTCATCGAATAGATCATACGCTACCGGGACCACGATAAGGGTGAGCAAGAGGGATGTCAAAAGACCCCCTATTGTTGCCAGTGCCATCGGGGAGCGGGTCTCTGCCCCTTCCCCGAAACCGAGGGCTATAGGTAGCATACCGAAGATCATGGCAAAAGTTGTCATAAGGATGGGTCTTAACCTGACAGGGCCTGCCGTCAATAGTGCCTCCCTCCTTGTCATACCCCTCTCCCTTAAAATGTTCGTGTAATCTACGAGGAGGATAGCGTTTTTCTTTACAAGGCCCATAAGGAGTATAAGACCTATAAAGCTAAAGATATTCAAGGTTTTATTAAAGAGAAGGAGTGCCCCAAAGGCCCCGATCAGAGAAAAGGGCATTGAGAGCAGGACGGTAAAGGGATGGATGAAGCTCTCAAACTGGGCAGCAAGAACCATATACGCCATGATTACCCCGAGTACCATGGCAAACATGAGATAACTGAACGATTCTCCCATAGTGTCGGCCTGACCTTTATATCTTCCCGAATAATCCGCGGTCAGGGTCTTTGCGGATATACTGTTCAGTTCGTCCATCGCCTGACCGAGGGGTTTACCCTCAAGATTGGCAAAGATGGTGATCGCCCTTTGCCTATCAACCCTGTTTATTATACTTGAGCCACCCCCTTCTCTAAAGGAAGCTATATTGGAGAGTTTTACGAGGCTTCCGTTTTTTGACCTCACGTAGAGCCTCCCTAAGTCGTGGGGGTTTACCCTGTCCTCGGGGATGAGCCTTGCCCTTACATCGTATCTCCTCCCCCTCGCCTCATCCTTGAATTTCGTTACATCCACCTCACCACTTATTAGAAAATTGATCGCCTCCGCAACGGTAGCCGTATCAACCCCCAGATCCGCCGCCTTATCCCTATCTATGTATACCTTAACCTCAGGTTTACCGGTCTCAAGGGAACTGTCGAGATCCACGATGCCGGGGAGCTTTGAGTATTCAGCCATGATCTGCCGCGTATAGGTCTCAAGCATACCGAGATCCATCCCCCTTATACTGTACTGTATCGAGACCTGCCTCTGACCGCCCCCTATCATGGCCGCATTCTCTACAGAGGCCCTAAGCCCCGGGATAGACCTCAACGCCCTTCTCACCTCTGCCTTTATCTCCTCCTGACTCTTCTTCCTCTTCGACTTTGGAACGAGGTTGACCATCATGTTCCCTTTGTTCGCCTCCCTTGTGAGGCCACCCCCCTGGGAACAGGAATAAGACCTTACCTCTGGAATTTTCCTTATGATATCTTCCGCCTTTCTGAACATGCGGTCTACCTCATCTACAGAGTAATCCACCGGGGCCTGTAGACGGATGACAAACCTGCTCTGGTCTTCAGAGGGGATGAACTCTTTCCCTATGAACCTCGTCATGAAAAGACTGAAGAGGAAAATCAAAAGGGCTATGGATAGTACTATCTTTCTGTGGTTGAGGGCAGGTTCGAGTATTTTCCTGTACCCGTTTTCTATGTAAACGTACCCTTCTTCGAGGAGGGAGGAGATTCTCCCTAAGAGGCGTGATATGGAGGACTTCCGATTATCCTCTACTATCCCGTGATTTTTTTTATGGGTGAGGTAGAGGGATGAGAGCATGGGGGTTAGTGTAAAAGAGATAAACCAGGATACGGAGACGGCAAAGACAACGGTCAGGCCGAACTGGAAGAAAAACCTCCCAATGATACCCTTCATAAAGGCAACAGGTATGAAGATCACGACGACGGCAAGGGTGGTTGCGGAGACCGCAAGGCCTATCTCGTTTGTGGCAAATGAGGCGGCCTCTCGGGCCGACATACCTGATTCCATGTGTCTGTGTATGTTCTCAATCACTATGATCGCATCATCGATGAGTATGCCGATGGATAGGGAGAGGGCGAGCATGCTCATGTTGTTGAAGGTAAAACCGAAGGCATTCATGATCGCAAAGGTGGAGATCACAGAGGCAGGGATGGCGAGGGCGCTTATGATGGTTGTCCTTATGTTCCTCAAGAATAGAAGAACCGCCAGGATCGCAAAGAAACCACCGTATATCAGATGGTGCTGGATCTCCCTTATAGACATTTTGATAAACTCGGACTGGTCGAATGCAATGTCGAGACGCATCCCTTGAGGAAGGGATTTCCTTATATTTACAAGGTGACTCTTTACACGATCCACCACCTCCACCGTATTCGTTCCTGACTGTTTCTGGATGCCTATCATGATGGAACTCGTTCCGTTGAAGCGGGCTATTGTCCTCTTCTCCTCCATGCCATCTTCAGCCCTGCCTATGTCTTTGATCTTGATAGGCGTTCCCCTGTAATAGCCCACGATTAGTTCGTTGAATTCTTGGATTGTGGAGAACTCTCCCTTCACCTTGACGGTATATTCCTTTGTGCTACTCTCTATCCTTCCCCCTGGTAACTCTATGTTCTCCCTCTGGAGGGCCCTTAAAACATCGTGGGATGTTATGCCGTAGGCGATCATCTTATCCGTATCGAGCCATATCCTTGCCTGGCGAAGTCTCAAACCGTATATTCTGAGGGCCCCCACGCCGTTTATCTTCTGCAACTGTTCCTTTAGAACCTCATCCCCATAGGTGGATAACTCCCTCACAGATTTCTCGCCGTGGAGGGAAAGCCAGAGCACAGGGGTGGCATCGGGGTCTACCTTTTCTATTATGGGTTCATCTATATCCGTTGGTAACTTCGGTCTTATTATCGAAATCTTCTCCCTCACATCCTGGACGGCAAGGTCTATATCCCTTTCAAGGACAAACTCTACGGTGACAACGGAGGAACCCTCTGTACTGGTAGAGCTTATCGTCTTCACCCCGTTTATCGTGTTTATCGCTTCTTCTATCTTGTCTGTTACATCTATGTCCATGATCTCCGAGCTTGCACCCTTTAACCTCGTGGTGATATTGACTATAGGGAGGTCGACTTTAGGGAAGAGGTCAACCCCGATGTTGGGGTAACTCACCACCCCTAAAACCACAAGGACGAGGACCATCATCGTTGCGAAGACAGGCCTTTTTATAGATGTATCAGAGAGCCACATATAAAACCTTCCCCATTCCGTCCTTTTTCAGGTTATCCCCCCTGTTTCCCATCCTTTGGGATTTCGTTTCTTATAACCACCTTTGCCCCTTCTGATAAGTTCTGCTGGCCTGTTATCGCTATCTTTTCCCCAGGCTTTAGGCCCTCTTTGATCTCCATCATTTCACCGTATTTACTCCCTATTTTCACCATCCTCTCCCTTGCCCTGTCCCCCTCTATCACGAAGACTTTAACCTTCTCCGCCTCGTACAGAAGGGATGTCACGGGAACCACGACGGTCTGTCTTGCCTCTCCTGTAAAGAGTATTACCTTTGCAAAAAGGCCCGGTTTTAAGAGCCTGTCCTGATTGGGGACTATTGCCTCAATGGAGAGAGAACGGGTCTTTTCCTCAAGGCTTGGGTATATAATCTTCGATTTACCGTGAAACTCCCTGTCAGGATAGGCACTTACCTTCAAGATCACATCCTGGTTCACCTTTAGTTTAGCCACATCGCTCTCCGGTACCGTAAATATGAGCTTTAAGGGGTTAGTCTGAATCAACACAAAGAGGGGCGTACCGTTTTTAACAAAATCTCCGGAAGAGACCTTCTTCTCCTTTATAACCCCTGCCATGGGGGAGATCACCTTTGTCTTTGAGAGTTTTTGCCTTGCCATAGAGAGCATCGCATTTACCCTGTCTATTTCCGCCTCGGCAAGGGAGAGTCTCGTTGTCACATCGTCATACTGTTGTTTTGTAACGAGCCCTTCCTTAAAGAGGGCCTCCTTCCTCTGGAATTCGAGCTTTATATTGGAGAGGTTCGCCTCTGCCTGTCTCAATAAGGCTTCATCCCTTTTTACCTCGTTTAAATAATCCGTCTCCTTTATCTCGGCGAGGGTCATCCCTTTTGTTACTATTGTCCCTTCCTCTACGTTCACCGCCTTCAGGATCCCCTCTATCTCTGCGCTTACGGTTACCTCTTCAAAGGGGTTTAGGGTACCGACCGCCTCTATGAATGGTCTTAAGGGTCGGGTCTCAACGAGAGCCGCATTCACATTGAATGTCCTCTCCTGAACCTTGACCTCCTTTTTTTTACAGCCGTTTACCAAAAAAAGCAAAGAGACACCTATGAGAATAGCACAACAACAGAACGAAAAAGGGATTCTTTTCATTTCCATAATCTCCTGACTTCTTTATACACCCTTCTCACCTCTAAAATATCGGTTCAATTATTGATTTGGGGGATGGTTTTAAGCAGGGTCCCCGTTGTCCTTCTTATCAAGAGGAGAGAGGAGAGAAAATTGTACTGGGCATCCGCCAGATGTCTCTCCGCTGTGACGAGAAGGGTATTGGCATCCATAACATCTATACTGTTTGCGAGGCCGTACTCGAACTGTCTCGCGGTGGCGTTGTAATTCTCCCTTGCGAATGTGTACTGGTCTTTTAAGGATTTTAACATATTGCCCTGTGTCACAAAATCGAGATAGGCCCCTTCAACCTCAATGCCGATCGTTTTCTTCACATCTTCGTATTGGAGTTCTACCTGTCTTTTTCTCACCTCTGCCTCCCTAACCTGTGCCTCTCTCAATCCTCCCTCAAAAAAGAGAAAATTTAGCCTCATCCCCCCATATATATTATCCCTGATGATACTCATGGTCTCAGGGGTTTCGAACTTCCTCTGATACATACCTTCAACCGATATATTAGGCCAAAATGCCCCCTTTGCTATCCTTACCGCCTCCGAGGCGATCTTCTTCTGGAGGGTTAATGATTTCAGTTCTGCCCTTTCCGAATAGGCCATCTCCTTTAAGCAGTCAAGGGTCAGGGGCCTGCATCCTTCTATGGCGGTATCAAGATCAAGACCTGACCTTTCGGGTACCACCTCCTCTTTTAAATCAAACTCCCCTTCTATACCTACGATCCTTGCGAGTACGGACTTTTTCAATTTTAATAGATTGGAGTTCCTGACGAGTTCTGACTGGGCCCCAGAGAGTTCCGCCTCGGCTCTCAGCAAGGCGGTCTTTGTTACCTCCCCCACCTTAAGCCTCATCAAGGCCGCATCCCTGTGTTTGGTGAGCCTCTCTACATTTGCCTTTGATATATCGAGTATCTTCTTTGCCTTAAGTACATCGTAGTAAGATTGGGAGACAAGGAGCATATAACCCTCTTTTACCGCATAAAAATCGAGCTTACTCTTCTCTATACCCTCCTTTGCCGTGTTAAAAGCGGTGATCTCCTTCCCGCTCAGAGAGATAGACTGTTCAAGTCTTATACCGTAGTTTAATGCCTCTTCCGGCTGAATGAGGGAACCTGTTTCCGATGTCTTTGATGTGCCATATCTTGTATATCCCCCTATGGCGGATAACTGGGGGAGTAAGGCGGCTTCCGCCTTTTTCTTTCCTGCAGCGGCGATATTTATATCTTCCGCAGATATCTTTAACCTTTCAGACCTGACAAGGGCGAGTCTTAATAGTTCCTCAAGGGTATATTCGACCTCTCCATAGGCAATATTGACGCTAAATAAGGTGATTACAAGGAACAAGATGTATCTAATCATATTATTATATGGATTAAGGACTTCACCCTTATTTTAATCCTAAATTGTAGATTTTTTCCGTAATACATTACATGATTTATCGTCAAATGTAAATTTTATTGTCTATTCTTTTTTGTTGAACTAATGGTAAAAAAATGATATTTACTGTTTTGCATGTGAATTTTTTTATTATACACAATTGCCTTCATGGTATCTTAAACGATACTTAAACCTTTTGAGATTAAAGGGTTCTTTGGGAAGGCAGATTAATTAATTTAACATTTGAAGGGGGTATATATGTCATACCAGACTTTGATAATTGAGAAGGAAGAGAACTTTGCCGTAGTAAAATTGAATAGACCACCGGTAAACTCCTTGAGCGTGCAGGTGTACAAGGATCTGTACGATGCCTTTGGTGAACTCGAAAACGATGAAAACGTCAGCGCAATAGTACTCACAGGGGCAGGGGATAAGGCCTTTGCCGCAGGCCTCGACGTGAAGGATGTGGCGGGGAAGAATATTCCTGATTGCTATGCCTTCATGAGGACGGCAAGGATGGCGATGGACAGGGTTTCCAATATCCAGAAGCCCACGATAGCCGCGGTCTTCGGTTTTGCCCTGGGGGGAGGTTGCGAACTCGCCCTTGCCTGTGACTTAAGGATTGCCGCTACCGATGCGACGATCGGATGCCCCGAGATTAATCTCGGTATCATCCCCGGGGCAGGGGCCACCCAGAGACTCCCGAGGATCGTGGGTGTTGCGAAGGCAAAAGAACTCCTCTTCATGGGGGATACGGTAAACGGAGAGGAGGCATACCGTATAGGTCTTGTAAACAAAGTTGTAGCAAAGGATGAGGTGATAGAAGAGGCGAAGGTATGGGCAAGGAAACTCGCATCAAAGCCTAAGGTTGCTTTATCCCTTCTTAAGAATGCGGTGGATAATGGTATGAACATAGACCTCGCCACAGCGATCTCCTTTGAAAGGAACTGTTTTGTCGTAACGTACCTTTCAGAGGATGGCAGGGAAGGCTTTCAGGCCTTCGCAGAAAAAAGAAAACCGAGCTTTAAGGGAAGATGAAAACGTATATTTAAGGAGGTTTGTATGGCAAGACATGCAGTGATTTTAGGAGGAGGCCAGTGCAAATGGGGTGTAAGAGAAGCCCACCTCATGGATCTATTCCAGGAAGCAGGTAAGGCCTGCCTCGATGACATCCCGGGACTCAAGCCCCTGGATATCGATGGGCTCATCGTGGCGACCTCTTACTCCGGCAGATGTTCTTTTCAGGTAAACACCGCCCCGGTAGTTGCGGAGAGGTTGGGTCTTAAACCCACATCCATCTGCACAAGGGTCGATGTGCTCTGTGCCGGAGGTAGTACAGGTATTATCCTTGCAAAAGGGCTTGTGGAATCAGGAAATGCGGACATCGTGATGGTGGCAGGAGGGGAGAAGCTATTCACCCCCCAGAAATGGGAGGTTTTTTACAGCGAACTCGCTTCCGTTGACCATGACTGGGAGGCAACCCACGGTATGGGATTACCACCGCCATTCTTTTCACTAACAGCCCAGGAACACATGATGCATTACGGCACAAAGAAAGAAGACCTTGCGGCGGTCTCCGTGGCAAATTATAATTATGCTGCGGACAACCCCAATGCCCAGATGCAGAAAAGACTTACCCTTGAAGAGGCGATGAGTGCCCCTCCTGTTGTTCCGCCTCTGACACTTTATGACTGCTGCCCCATAACAGACGGTGCCGCAGCATGTATCATTACAACGGACGAGATTGCAAAGAGATACACCGACAGGCCCCTTGTTTATTTGAGGGGATGCGCCCAGGTGTCCTTACAGAGCCTCTCCTCCAACTTCTGTGGTGAACACCTCGCGGACTGGAAACACACAAGGGTTGCCGCGGAGAAGGCTTATAAGAGGGCAAAGGTTTCTCCAAGCGATATTAAGGTAGCCCAGACCCACGATTGTTTCTCCATCTCAGAGGTGATAGAGGTGGAAGAACTCGGTTTCTGTAAAAAAGGGGAAGGCGGTGCATTCTGCAGCTCAGGACAGATCCTGATAGGGGGCAAGGTGCCTGTAAACACAGACGGTGGCCTTCTTGCAGTGGGACATCCCTTTGGAGCAACCGGTATAAGACAGGGCATCGAGATCATGAAGCAGCTCCAGGGTAGGGCACGCCATCAGGTAAAGGATGCCGATATAGGTCTCACCCACAACCTAAGCGGTGCAAATGCAGAGCATACCATCGTCATCTATGGTAGAGAACCAGTAAAATAAGGAGGTCAATATGTCTGTATTAGGAATACCAATACTCGATAACCTGTATCCTGTGACAATGGACCTTTGGCCTGTTGAGGCCAAAGAGTTTAACAGGGTCTGGCCCTTCTATGAAAACTTAAAACAGGGCAGATTCACCACCACGAAGTGCAAGGATTGCGGTCATGTGGCATACCCCCCCAGGGTCATATGCCCTGTCTGTTACTCCGAGAACCTCGAATATATAGACCTCCCGAAAAAGGGAAAGGTCATCGTATTTTCAGAAGAGGTAAAGGGTGTCCCCTTGGGATACGAATCGCCCCTTATCCACGCCGTGATAGATTTAGGTGTAGACGGCTTCAGGAGGATGATAAGCAGGATCATAAACTGCCCTGCGGGAAAATTAAAGAGGGGTGATGAGGTTCAGCTCGTTGTCTTTGAAGTCCCCCCTATGCCCATTGAAAAGGGTAAGGCAGGAACCGTGATGTGTGACAGGGTCTTCTTTGCCTTTGAGCCTGTCGACAAGTAAGAAGATTTTCTATTAAAAAAGGCGAGGGAGACCTCGCCTTTTTTTATCCTCTTCTTGAAAGTAGCCTTTCATAAAAGGCCTTTATCTCTTTGGCCTGACTGATGTAACTCCATCTCTCTTTTGCGTAAATCCTTGCCCTCTCCCCGAAGAGGGCCCTCTTTTCATTATCCGTTAAGAGTTCCTCCATCTTCGATGCAAGGGAGGACTCATCCTGGTTTACCACATAGCCCGTTATGCCATCCTGGACGAGTTCCGGGAGCATCCCAGTCCTTGAGACGATTGCAGGTTTTCCCATAGCCATCACCTCTCTTAATGCCCTTGCGGTACCATCACTCCCTGCCCTCATCATGACATATATGTCAAAGGTAGCTATAACGGAGAAATAGTCTTCTATCCTGTATCCTGCGAGTATAACATCCTCTTCAATACCCAGTTCAACCAGAGGTTTTAATATGCTCTTCTCTATCTGGGAGCTCCTGCCCATGATGAGGAGCTTTACCCCTTGCACCCTCCCCGAGAGTATCTTGAAGGCCTTTAAAATCGTGTCGTAACCCCTGTCGGGCTTTAATCTTCCTATTACCCCTACCACCTTATCTTCTCTTTTTATACCCAGGGAAGGTCTTATATCCTTTATCTCCCCTGTATAAGGCTTAACCCCTGGGGAGATAACGCACGTCCTCTCCCGAGGAAAAGAAAACCCCTTTATGTCCTGCTCCATGATACCCGTACTATAGGTGACAAGACCGTCTGTTCTTCTCATCGCCCACGCCATAGAGGTATTTATGGGCATCCCATCCCTTTTGTGGTCTGTCCTTATAATGAGAGGTCTTTTTTTTGAAAAAGAAAGGGAGAATAAGGCCAAAAAGTGGTCATGGGACAGATTTGTGTGGATGATGTCAATGTTTTTCTCATCTACGTACCTTCTTATCGCCCTGAGATCGTATAGCCAGTCCCTGAGGGAGAAATACCGATTCATCCTGAACCTATATGTGAGTGTTATTCCCCTTTTTTTTGCCTCCTTTTCCACGGTCCTCTCGGGGAAGTCTTGAGGGGCCCTCCTCATGGCGAGTTCCACATCGACCCCTTCGATGAGGAGGTGTTCGCATAAGGATACGACAGGCTCAGCGGGGCCAGTCCATTTCCAGTCACTGAAAAGCTGCAATACCTTCACGGAAGGACCTATAACCCATAGAACTCCCTTATGGAAGAGGCCACATACATCACCTCATCTTCCGTAAGGGATGGATACATAGGTAAAGACAGGATCTCCTCTGCCGCCTTTTCTGCATTCGGGAAGGCGCCCCTCTTATACCCTAAATGGTCATAGACCCTCTGGAGGTGTATAGGGGTGGGATAGTGGATCAGGGTTGTGACCCCTCTTTTGCGTAAGAATTCCATAAGCCCATCCCTCTTTTCTGTCCTTATAACATACAGGTGGTACACATGGTATGCCCACGATTCCTCCTGCGGCAGGACGACGGGGGTATCGATTAACTCCCTTGTGTAAAGCCACGCTATATGCCTTCTCTTCTTATTCCACCTGTCGAGAAAGGGAAGCTTAACTTTTAGAAGGGCTGCCTGCATTTCATCGAGTCTCGAATTGAACCCTTCGATGACATGGATATGCTTTCCTTCCTGGCCGTATATCCTGAGCATACGGGCATGTTCTGCCACCTCCGAAGAATCGGTTACGACCATACCTCCGTCGCCATAGCATCCGAGATTTTTTGTGGGATAAAAGCTAAAGGCAGAGGCATCCCCGAAGGTCCCCACCTTTCTATCTTTATACATGGCCCCATGGGCCTGACATGCATCCTCCATGATCTTTACCCCGAATCTCCTGCATATACCGATAATCTCATCCATGGGGCAGGGATGGCCGTATAGATGGACCGGGATGCAGAGCTTTACCCCCTGCTCAACGGAAAGGGTCTCTTCAAGTTTTGCAGGATCCATGTTGTATGTGTCGAGTTCGATATCTGTAAAAACCGGTTTGATACCGTGGACGGAGAGACTCATAACGGTGGAGATGTACGTATTGGGGGTGGTGATTATTTTATCCCCCGGTTTTAACCCCAGGGAAAGACCTGCTATCTTCAATGCATCCGTTCCACTGTTGACCCCTATGGCGTATTTAACCCCTAAATATGAGGCAAAGTCCCTTTCAAACGCTTCGGTTTTACTGCCCAGTACATACTCCCCTGCGGATATCAGATCCTTAAAGGTCTCGACAAGTTGTTCCTTTATCTCCCCGTGGTCTCTTTCGAGGTCAAAGATCTTTACATTCATAGTCTTGCTCCGTTTTCTTAATTTTAGTCCTACCAGTATTCCTTCTTGTATCGTCTGTAGTAATCCACAGTCTTTCTTATACCCTCCTCAAGGGATGTCTTTGGCTCCCATCCGAGGGTGTTCCTTATCCGGGTTATATCCGCATAATAGTCCCCCGGTTCAACCTCTTTCCTCTCTCGGGTAAACTCTGTGAACTCCACCCTCCCTGTCCCTGCGATCTCCACTATCTTTCTCGCAATTTCTATAAAGCTCACAGGTCTTCCCGTTCCCACGTTAAATACCTTCCCGTACACATCCTCGTTCTCCGTCATCATGAGCATACATTCCACGAGGTCATCTACGTACAGGAAATCCCTCAAAATCCTCCCATCGCCGAAGACGGGGATCACATCGTCATCGATCGCCTTTCTTATAAACCAGTTGAAGACCCCGTATTCATCATGGGCCATCTGATGTCTCGGGCCGTAAGTGTTTGTTATCCTGAGGCATGCCCCTTTTATTCCGTAAATGTCGTCATATACGAGGACCATCTTCTCCGCGGTGAGGTTTGTCACCGCATATATACCTTTCGGGTTTGTCGGATGGTCTTCGTCCACAGGAAGTTTCACGGTGGCGCCGTACTCCCCTCTGGTACCGGCGAAGATCACCTTTGCAGATCTGTTATACTGTCTTAGGGCCTCGAGGAGCACAAGGGTGCCTCTACAGTTTATATCGAGGTCCTGTATAGGATTTCTCATGCTATCCACGTGGTTTACCTGACCGGCAAGGTGGAAGATGAAGTCTTTGCCCTTTACAAGATGGTTCATGGATAACTGGTTTCTCACATCGGAGAAGTTTACCTTTACCTGATCCTCTATGTCTTTGATGTTGAAGAGATTCCCTCCCTGTCTCGGAAGCATATTATCAACAATGGTAACCTTTGCCCCTGCCTTGACGAGCTCGATAGAAAGGTTACTCCCTATAAATCCCAGCCCCCCTGTCACAAGCACCTCTTTTCCCTTCAGTCCTCCCATACCATCTCCCTCTCCATCATTTATCTTTTATAACTTTTTCTCTATCCAGCCTCTCGAGTTCCCAGAGCCTTGCCTGTTTCATAAACACGTAGTATACGGTGGATACGGCTATAATGAGGCCTGGTATGCCATCGAGAAAACCAATTTTCAATATATAGTCCCTGAAAAACCTGAAAAGAGGACGGCCGAGGAGACGGAAGAGACTGAATCTCTCCCCGGATTTTAAAAGATCCTCCGCATACGCCCCGGAGTAACGGTCTATCGTCCTGATCTGATGACCTGTATCAAGGTAAGGGGTATGGAGGTAATGGTTTTTCAGTTTCCCTATTTTTCCATCCACATAAACCTTTGCGTGGATCCCCCCTTCCCATCGCCCCTTATCCTTTTTATAAAGCCTTATCTCATGGTCAGGATACCAGCCCCCGTATCTTATCTCCCTGCCGAGATATACATTCCTCCTCTTCACATCGAAGCCATCATAGGGTGTATCGGAGGTGATCACCTCTTTTATCTCTTCTTTAATATCATCTGTTAACCATTCATCGGCATCGATGAAGAGTACCCAGGGGAGGGAGCATAGATCCTGGGCATACTGGTATTTCTCCTTCAGATTTTTCGTATCGAGATGGTAAACCCTTCCTGTGTATCTTTCTATAATCTCCGTGGTCCCGTCCGTGCTGTGGGAATCTACAACAATCACCTCTTCCGCCCAGTCGACGACGCTCTTCAATGCCCTCTCTATGGTCTTTCCGTTGTTGAATGTTATCATATAGACGGAGATGGGTACCCTTTCCCCCATGGCCTTAAGCATCCTTTTTCCTCATGATAGAGGCGATGATCTCCCTCGTCGAATGGTTTTTAGGATCCCCGACAATCGCGATCTTTCCCCCAAACGATAACACCACATCCCTCTCCGGCACCGTCTCTTCTGTGTAATCCGTTCCCTTTGCATGGATATGGGGTTTCAAAGCGAGGAGGATGTTTCTTACATCGGGTTCACCGAACAGGATCACATAATCGACACATTCAAGGGATGCTACGATCTCTGCCCTTTCTTTGTCAGGGGTGATCGTCTCTTTTCTCTTTCCGAGACCTACAAGGGATGAGTCATCGTTTATGGCAACAATAAGAACATCGCCCAAGGCCTTTGCCCCCTTCAGATACCTTATATGGCCCACATGGAGTATATCAAAGCAGCCGTTTCCAAAGACGATGGTCTTCCCCCTGTTTTTTTCATTATCCACGATGGATTTAAGCTCATCTATACTATCTACAATCCTACCCATGTTTCTTTGTTCTCTTTACACCATGATTACTCGTAATAGCCGCCCTCAATTCATCGACGGTTACCGTTGCGGTTCCTCTCTTCATAACTACAACCCCTGCGGCGTAGTTGGCGATCCTCGAGGCGGTTAAAAAATCAGCCCCTGCGGCAAGGGAGAGGGCAAGGGCTGCACAGACGGTATCCCCTGCCCCTGTCACATCCGTCACATCGTCAGTTCCCGATATCGGTATATGATGGATTTTGCCATCTCCCGTAAAAAGGCTCATACCTTTATTACCCCTTGTGATTAAAAGGGCGGTGAGGTCCATGAATCCCAGGATCTTTTCCCCTACCTCTTCCACAGGCCTTCCTTCCTCCATGGAACTTAGAAGGTATGCCTCTGATTCATTAGGGGTGATGATGGTAAAACCTTTGAATGCCTTCAGGTTGTAACGGGAATCGCCTACAACGATCTTTTCCTTTGCGACCCCCCTCATGGACTTTATGGTCCTTTGATCCACGGTGCCGTGACCGTAATCAGAAACGATGAAGGCATCCATGTGGGGTATATACTCCTTCAAAATTTTTTCAAAAAGCCCCCTCTCTTTTTCCGATACCTGTTTCCATCTGTCCTTATCTATCCTTATCACCTGCTGTTTGGAGGTGTGGGTATCCCCTGCCAGTATCCTCGTCTTTGTCACCGTTTCGTTGTCACATCTGATTAAGCCCTTAATATCAACATTTTTATGGGAAGAAAAGTAATCTATGAGTCTGTTTCCCGCCTCATCCCTCCCGATAAAACCAAGGGGAAAGACCTGGGCTCCAAGGGCAATGAGGTTATTTATCGTATTGCCGGCACTGCCGGGGTACACCCGTTCCTCCTCGTGCTTTATAACAACTACAGGGGCCTCCCTTGATAGCCTGTAGGGTCTGCCGAGGATATAGATATCGAGTATTATATCGCCGATCACGCAGATCTTCTTATCCTTGAAATTTTCTATTATCCGTTCCTCAGTCGACAATCCTGTGCCTTTCATCTTATCTCTTCACCTGCTTTATGGTTTGCAAGACCTCTTCAGGGGTAATGCTGTAGAGGCACTCCATGTTTCTGTCGCATACCTTTTTATTGCAGGGCCTGCACATAAGGTCTCTTCCTATTTTAAATGTATACCCGTTCTTATAATCCGTATACCTCTCATCCATAGGCCCCATAAGCACTATAGTCGGAACGGAGAGGGCGGCGGAGATATGTCTTGGCCCTGTGTCGTTACTCACAACAAAGGATGCCTTAGAAAGGCATACCTTCATATCCCTGATCCCCATTTCTTTGATTAAAACCGCATCCTTTCTCGAAACCTTATTTAAGACCCCTTCGGCAAGGGCCATCTCCTCCCTTCCGGGAAGTAGGTATATCTTTATACCATAAATTTCTACGATCATGTCAGCAAGTCGGGCAAAGTGTTCCTGGGGCCAGCATTTTGAAGGGCCGTAACGGGCACCTACTATAAAGATACCGTATGGTTCATGTATATCGTTGAAAGTTTTGTAGAATCTCTCTTCCTCATCAGGAGAGGTGGCCATGACAGGGGTTTTATCCATCCTCGACCCCCCTATAAGGTCTATGATTTTTAGATAGTGCTCGACCATAGATTCGATCCCCTTCACCTCTGGAACCCTGTGGGTTAGAATCAATCCCCTTTTATTTCTACTGTAACCTATCCTCTCTTCTATGCCTGCGAGATAGAGGGTAAGGGCAGAACGGAAGGAGTGGGGCAGGGCAACACCTCTTTTGAATCGGTGCCTTTTCAATTCTGAGACCATATCGAAAAAATTTATCAAACCATTTTTCTTAAGGGGAATGAACCTGTCGAATAGACCGAGGTTATTATAGAGGTGAATCGCCTTTTCCCATCCGAGGGCCCACAGCTCATCATTTAGGGATGCCCTGATAGACTTTAAAAAAGGGATTGCCATAACCATATCGCCTATCCAATTAGGCAGATATATGATCGTCTTTCCAGTCACTTTTTACCCCCATGAAAGGATTGTATTTTACCGTGTAGTAACATCTCCCTTCCCCTTCCATCTCTCCATCAAGCCTCTCTACGAGATTTTTTATCTCCTCTTTCCTTCCCTCCCATTCCTCCTTCGAGAGAGACTCCACTTCTCTTACAAGTCTTAAATATCTCCCCTTCTGGTCCATGTCGGCAAAACCGTTTAGAAAAAGGCAGAAAAGGGTCTTTAATTTGTCCACATACAGGTCTTCCCCATCCCCCAGAACCATACACGTTTCATCGGTAAAATTGTCGAGAAGGCCCATCTTTTTAAAGTCTATCTGGCCAGCCTCTTTCGCTATATCGTAGGCCTTAGTCCCTATAAAAGGAAAAAACAGGGACCATCTCACCCTGCCAGGTTTTATCCTCGCGAGGAGTTCAACGGTCGCAACCATATCCTCTATCTTCTCTTGGGGGAGGCCTACCATCACAAATGCCGATGTATGTAACCCATATTTGTGGGCGATCTCAAAGGACTTCTCTATGTCCCTGTTTGTCATATATCTATTCAAAACGTTCCTTCTTATCCTGTCACTTCCGCTTTCAAGACCAAATTTCACTATCCTGCACCCTGCCTCCTTCAGGTATCTCGCCGTATCCTCGTCGAAGATCCGCGCATGGGCATTGCAGACAAACCCTATCTTTGTGATCCTCCTATATTTCTCTGAAAAGTCTCTAAGCCACTCTTTATCAAAGGTAAATACATCGTCGTCGAAGATAAACATCTTGACCCTGTTATACCGCGAAAGGATATACTCTATCTCCCCAATCATCTCGTCTACGGTATGCCTTCTTAAGTAGGTCTTCGGGAGATGGCCGTTTTCTCTGTATAGTTTTATAATCTTGTGGTTGAGGCAGTATGTGCACCTAAAGGGACAGCCCCTCGATGCCATAAGGCCAACCCAGCCATCCTTTCTGTCTATCATCTGCTGGAAGTCAAAGATATCATAATCCTTGAAGGGAAGGCTATTGAGATCCGTAAATGGCCTCAAAGGCTCAAAGATTACCCTCCCTTCATCTCTATAAACCATATTCATAACACCCTTTGGGTTACCCTTCTGTAAGTACTCAAAAAACGCCTCCTCTCCTTCCCCCATACAGAGGAGATCTACCACATCTTCCTCCATGACCCCAAATGGGTCCATGGTGGGGTGGATCCCTCCGAAGACTACAGGGACATCCCAGTACCTTTTTATATCCCTTGCGATCTGAAGGGCATATTTATACTGGTTGGTGAGGACGGAAAATCCTATGACGTCAGGTCTTATGGTCTCAACATCCCTTTTTATCCTTTCGAGGTCCAGGGGATAGTCGAGCTTTTCATTTATGTTCAAAAGGTACGTTTCTATGTTTTTTGACTTAAGAAGCCCCGATATGTATGAAACACCATAATTGAAGCCTATCTGGGCGTTAATGTTAGGATAGATAAAAAGTACTCTCATATCTGCCTTTCCTTTTTAAAAAGGGTCTTATCTTTTTCTCAGCAACCCATCTTTATAGATATTGCCCCATTTCTAAAACGGCCTTAAATACCTCTTCCACCGTTATCCCTTCCATACACTTTCTATCATTGCACCCCCTATTTTTGCAAGGACTACATCTCAAGTCCCTTCTTATAATGATGCTATGGGGAGTATAGGGGGCATTGACCACCACATCCGTAGGTCCAAAGAGGGCTAACACAGGTACACCGGCAAAAGCAGCGAGGTGCATAACACCCGTATCCCCTCCGATATACATCTTGCTCTTCTTTAATAGGGCAAAGAGCTGGGGTATATCCGTGGGGCATGAGAGATAGGCCTTCTCCCCTGAAATCTCTTTCAGGTAAAGGGCCTCTTCTTCTTCCCCCGGTCCCCATAAAATTAGGGAGCATAACCCGAGTTTATCGGAGAGCACCTTTATCAGCTTACCATAATTCTCTATATCCCATCTTTTATATTCATTCCCCCTGCTCGAAAAAGGGTTTATCGCAACAAAAGGGGAGGGGATCCCCTCTCTCTCAAGAAAAGATTCTATATAGGTTTGTGCCTCAGGGGGTGCTAAAAGGGGAGGGATGGGCGCATCCCCTGAAACCCCTAAATATCGTGCTATGAGCATATTTCTCTCGACCTTATGTATCCTCCTCTCGTTCCCCTCTATAACCTCTCCATAGAATAAATGGCTCATCTCTTTTGCGTAGGGTGCCCCGAAACCTATCCTCCTTTTTCCCCTGGCAGATCTTGAAAGGAGAGCGCTCTTAATGATACCATGAAAATCGGTAATGATATCGTATTCGGTCTCTCTCAGTCTCCTTATAAACTGGATCAGACCCTTTAGGCCCTCTACGGGGTTCTCTTTGAATCCTTTTACTATCTGTCTTCTCGGAAACTCTATCACGCTATCGACAAAAGGTTGATATCTAAGGAACCGGCTGACCGTTCCCTCAACGAGCCATGTGATATCTGTCTTTTTGTCCCTCTCTTTTATAGAATAGACGGCAGGGATGCTCATCAGAACATCCCCTAAGGAACTAAGCCTCACTATAAGGATATTTTTTTTATTCTCCATTCACCAATACTTGGAGAAGACCGGATGGAATCAGAGATGGTTTTTTATCTCTGTTGACACAGATATGCTTTGTCTTACCCTCTACGATCAATGTTTCATCCCTGAATATCCTGTAATTGAAGGTGAGACCCCTTGATTTTAGATCTGTTATCGATGTCCTTACCATGAGGAGGTCGTCGTACAGGGCTGAGTTATGATACCTAATGCTCAGTTCAACGACAACGAGGTTATACCCCATCTCTTCGAACTCCCTGTATGTGAACCCCTTGTTCCTCATATATTCGCTTCTTCCCACCTCAAAATAGATAGGGTATGTTCCGTAATAGACAATCCCCATCCTGTCCGTGTCCGCATACCTCACCCTGATGGGTACATCTACGAAATTATTGTTTGACCCTATTTTCTTACCTTCCATTTACAGGGCCCTCATGAACTCCGGCCTGAGCATGGAAGGATCCCTCTGGTTTAGTACATGATGAATGGCAGCTAAAATCTTCTCCTTCTCTTCAGGGAGCCATGCCTTTACAGGGAGATAATTCGATGCATGATTCGATGCGAAGAACATATGGGTTGCGTCTATATTTTCTATCATGATGGCAAGCTCTTCGAGGAGTTGATATGGGTCGGGCACCTTGAATGTACCCTTTCTCACCTCCTCCGCAAGGGGTGTGCCTGGAACTATGATTACACTCAAGGCCCCTGTATATTCAGGGTCTATTCTACTTAGAAACTTGCCTGTCTCTTCCGCATGGATTTTACTCCTCTCTACCCCTCCTAAGCCGAGAAGCACGGTGACAGAGAGGACGATGCCTGCCTCTTTGATCCTCCTTGCCGCCTCCTCGGTCTTATCGAGGGTTGTCCCCTTGCATACCCTGTCGAGAGTAACCTGGTCTCCCGATTCAACACCGAGGTAGACGATCCCGAGACCCAGCTCCTTCAATCTTTTCAGATCTTCCACAGACTTTTTCAATATGGATTTTGTATTTCCGTATATACCAATCCTCTCAAGCCTGGGAAAGGCATCCTTTATTAATTCTAAAATAGGTATCAACATTCTCTGGGGTATCACAAGGGCGTCTCCGTCGGCAATAAAGACCTTTTTTATAAAACGGGCATACCTCTTTGCCTCTTCTATATCCTCTTTGACCTCTTCATACGTTTTTACCCTGAATTTTTTATCCTTGAAGGAACCGCAGAATGTACATTTATTGTGGGAACAGCCTACGGTCACCTGCAATATCAAACTATCGGCCTCACTGGGAGGTCTGTAAATGGCACCTTCGTACTTCATTTTTCTACCCTGTATAGTTTTTCTCCCTCTCTCAAGAACCCGTATTTTGACCTGACGAGTTCTTCGAGATATCTATCGTCCTTCTCTATCCTTTCAAGCTCTCCTTTCAAGAGCCCGTTTTTCTTCTCTAAATCTATGTTCTCGACAAGCACCCTTCTCGTATCGAGCTTTGTTTTTATATAACCTGCAAGCCCGCCCTCGGCAAAGATGATAGACAAGACAAGCCCTGCAATGAAGATAATAAAACCATATTTTTTTACTATTTCCTCGACCACTGAATCTAATATTACTTCCATGCCCTCAAAAAGTCAACCCTCTCAAGCACATATCCCATCTTAAATTTAAAAACAGGGCTTTTGTAAGGAGACAGGCATAACGTATGGCCATAGATGAACGCTATTATGATGGGATAAACTAAAATAAAGGGATTTTTTAAGATGTTTAAAATTTGTCTATCTTTATTCAAATGGTGGAGCTGAAGGGGATTGAACCCTCGACCCCTTGACTGCCAGTCAAGTACTCTCCCATCTGAGCTACAGCCCCACTTTTGTTTTATATAGCAGTATTATCGGAAAAAGTCAAACGGTTTATAGTTCATAAGGTCAATGAAATCATTCTAAGGGTATATTATAGAGCCGAGCTGCATTTCCCCCCATGATCTTATCTATATCATCGGGGTCTAACCCTAATGACTTTATCGAATTTAAAGCCCTCTCGGGTCCACCGATGGGATGGGCATAATCCGTTCCTACCATAAGTCTATCGGTCCCCATAAATTCAATGGCGCACCTCAGGGCAGGGGTATGGAAAGAGATTATATCGTCATAGACATTCCTTCTGTAATATTCCGAGGGCTTTTCCTTTAGGGAAAAACCAAAATCATCTTTATATGTATTGTAACAGTCATCTATCCTACCGACGAGATAAGGAAAGACCCCTCCAAGATGGGCATGGACTATCTTAAGACCGGGAAACCTCTCGGTAATCCCGTTGAATATAAGACCTGTGACGGCCATTGTTGTATCGATGATAAACCCAAAAAGGGGTAGGGGCATTCTCATGCGGCTCATCACCTCCGTTGTGACAGGGGGTGCCGGGTGGATGAATATGGGAAGGTCGTATCCTTCGGCCGCCTCAAAGATGGGAAGGTATGCCTCTGAGTATATGGGCTCACCGTCTATGTTTGAAAACATGGTGATCCCCTTTGCAGATAGATCCTTCTTCGCCCTTTCCATCTCCTTAACCGTCTCCTTTACGTCCTTACAGGGGATGACGGCGTTGAAAAAAAGACGCCCCTTGTATGTTTCGCAAAGTAAGGCAAAGTAGTCGTTTATCTCTTTTGCCCAGTAGACACCCTCTGAAGGGGATATAAGCTCAACCCCCGGGGTGGTGAGACTCATAATCTGTATATCGATTCCATATGCATCCATATCCTTTATCCTCTCGATGGGGTCAAAATGACCGGCCGTATTAATGGTCGCAAGTCTCGTCCCTCTGTAGTAGAAGGCCATGTTTGTTCTGTCTTTTTTGATGAGCTTGAGAGTACCTTCCCTGTCTTTTAAAAAATCAAGCCATTTTACCGGGTATAGATGGTTGTGGACGTCTATAACTTTCATTGATTCACCTCGATATAGGTTTTTTTATGGGCAATCACATGGAGGGATAATAAAAATAGTAAAAAAGAGTACCCTATGACATCTGTCATCCAGTGGGGGTATATGAGGATGAGGCCGGCAACCAGTATCGATAACCTCATGGGCCAGCTAAGGGCATGCAAAAGATATCCCTGAAATGCCGTTGCCATTGTACATATCGCAATAAAGGAGGTAAAGACCCTGAGGATTATCATCCCCGTTGAACCCTTCAGTATCACCTCAGGACTGTAAACAAAGAGAAAGGGCACAAGCCACCCTGGCAACGAATAGATAAAGGCAAGGTTTGTCGTGCGGATCGGATCCGATTTTGCTATGCCGGCTGCGGTAAACGATGTGGGGGCAACGGGAGGACTAATGTTACCCAGTGTACCGAAAAAAAAGACGAAGAGATGGGCAGCCATAGGGTGTACCCCTGCCTTTATCATTGCAGGGGCCGCGAGTACTGCCAAGATAAGATAGCAGGTAACAGGGGGTAATGGTAATCCCAGGACGAGGGAAGCAAGCATGGTTAGAACAAGAAGGAAGAGGAGATTTCCCCCTGCGATGGTGATCAGGATATCGGAGAAGCGTTCCCCGAGGGCAGCCATACCCACCGTACCGGTGATTATTCCTGCCGAGGCGCAGCATATAGCTACAAGGACTGTCCCCTTTGCCCCTGCCTCGAGGCCGGCCAACAGTTTTTTAAGACCCATCCTCGTATCACCCTTTATCTGGCTTATCAAAAAACAAAAGAGGGTTCCCCAGAATGCTGCCCTTGAGGCGGTCGCGCCCATAAAAACGAGGGAAAATATAAGAACGGCGATGGGCAACACCATATGGCCCTTATCTTTTAAGACATCCCTTATCCGGGGCAACTCTTCCTTTGGGATCTTTTTTAAACCCATCTTCGCAGCCTGCAATTCGACTATCATATAGAGGGTGGCATACCAGAGTAGAGCAGGGATGATCGCTGCCTTACAGACATCGAGATAGGTACCACCTATGATTTCAGGTATGATAAATGCCGCAGCCCCCATCACCGGAGGCATGATCATGGCCCCTGTTGCACCGACAGCCTCAATCACTGCCGCTATCTCTCCTTTATACCCTACCTTCTTCATAAGGGGTATTGTGAACGTCCCAACGGCAGCCACATTGGCCACCTGACTCCCTGTAATCATACCGAAGAGGGTATCGGCGAGGACGCTTGCTTTGGCAGGACCACCCCTGAACTTTCCAAAGAGGGACATCCCTATATCGATAAACATCTGCCCTGCCCCTGAGACCTGTAAAAACGCCCCAAAAATGATAAAAACGGCAATCACCGTTGAGGATACGGCAAGGGCAGGACCCAACACACCGTCTGTACTGAAAGAAATAAAATTTACTATCTGCTCTAAAGAAAAACCGGTATGGGAGAAGGAAAGGGGGAGATGTGTACCGAATATGAGGTATAAAAAACATACCCCGCATATTATAACAACGGACCAGCCGAGGACCCGCCTTGTAGCCTCAAGTATCAAAAGTATGGCAACGGTACCACAGATGTTGTCGGGGATATTCGGTTCCCCCATGCGAAAACTCAACGCCTCATACTCTAAAAAGACATAAAGACCTATCGAAAAAGAGAGGATGAGAAATATACCGTCTACTATAGAAAAGGGTCTTTCTTCATCGGAAACCTTATCTTCCTTTGATTCATCGGATTTTGTTTTTAAGGGATAGATAAGGTATACCAGGGCAAGCACAAAAGAGAGATGTACCGTCCTCTGTTGAACCCCGGGAAGCATTCTGCCCCCGGCGGTATATAGATGGAACAGAGCCATTGAGACGGCGATGACGGATATCAGTAACCTTCTAAAACCCGGAAATTTTTTAGGTTTAAAAGGGGCAGAGGGTTTTGTTTCGGTCATTTTAGATTTATTTTATGGCACCTATCTCCTTCAGGTATCTCTCTGCCCCGGGGTGAAACGGAAGAGGAACACCTTTCGCTGCATCCTCTTTTGTCATGTCCCTGGCAGATTTGTGTATGGCGTAATACTCTTCTTTATGGTCGAAGAGGTTTTTCAATACCCTGTAAATAAAGTCGTTACTCACATTGGCCAGGGTCCAGAGGACGGTGGTGAAACCGTATATCGTGGTGTCGCTCTCGAGGCCTTTGTAAGATTTTGCCTTAACAACACCCCTGTAATAGTAAGGATGCTCCTCTATCACCTTTTTGATCACCTTTTCATCAACAGGCACTATGCGGACGTTGTGTTGAAGGGTAAGTTCAGTATATATGGCTATTGGATACCCCCCTCCTATGAAACCACCGTCAAGGCTCCCATTCTGTATACCTTCCGCGGTCTCCCTGTAGTTATAGTAGTACGGTTTAAAATCATTCTTATCAACACCGTGGTATTTCAGAAATGTAAAGGCACTGTTTGCAACGGTACTCCCTGGGCCCCCTATACCTATCCTTTTTCCCTTAACATCCCCGTATGTTTTAATAGGTGAGTTGGCAGGCACCACAAGGTACTGATCTGATGCATTTACGAATACTATGGCCCTTAGGTTTGTAAACGGTTTTTTGCTATATTCATCCTGACCCTTATAAGCCCGCCACGCATCGGGGGAACCGAATATGGCAAAGGCAGGTTTGTTTGCCCCATCCCTCTGCATCATCCTTTTCACCATATCGAGGGTTCCGCTTGTGGCTTCATGGACGAGTTTTGCATCGGTTATGTATTTATTTGTTACACTTACTATACCTGTGCCGAGGGTATAGGCAGTGCCACCAACAGGAGGGGTGTAAAGGGGGATGAGTTCTGATGCACCTTCAACAGGAAAGGGATAGAGAGATACGCTAACCAGAAATAGAAAACCGACGATGGTTATACGTTTTATAATCCTCTTCATAATAGACCTCCCCTTTTTAGAAAAAACTTACTTATAAAGCCGCATCGGCGATTATCTGCTACACGTAGAGCATCTCCGGTCCGAATTTTATCGTGATGGCCCCCACCGGGCAGTCAAGGCGGCAAGAGCCACAGTGCCAGCATTCATCGGGGTACTTTACAACAGGTATGTTCTTCTTCTCGTTATAATGGATAACATCAAGGGGGCAATGGGCATCACAGGTCCCACATCCCGTACATTTATCAAGATCAATAACCGGGGGCATAGACCGTTCTCCTCCTTTCTTTTTAAGGTTCAGGTATGGTTGAGTAATCGAGCTTGTTAAAAAATGTCTTAATCCCCTGATCTGTATTCACAACCACAATCTGGCCGTCAAATTCGGGGTTTGTCTCGGGATAATCTGTCCTCCTGTGGAATACACCAAACCTCGTCTCTTTTCTGGCAAGGGATGCATGGCACATCATCTTTGCAACACTCAAAATCTGCCTCGTCTCGTGGGTACGCATAAGTTCGTGGTAGTTACCCGCCTTGATCTCATTAAAATATTTTTCAAGACCGTCGAGTTTCTCAAGGGCGGTATTTAGGCTATATTCGTTTCTCGATGCCCCTGCGTAAACCCAGAGCATCCTTCTCATGGTATCTTCAAATGACTTCTGTGACACCTTCCCCGATGCCCTCATCGGGGCATATACCTTTCTCTTTAACTCCTTCACCTGGTTTACACTCGGCTCCTCCTGGGTGAAGGTCAGGGCATATTTGGCTGCCATCTTGCCTGCGAGATACCCCCCTGTTGTGCAGACATGGGAACAACGCATCTGGTCTGTACAGTCCCCGGCCCCAAAAAGGCCTTCCACAGTCGATTTTGTCTCCTCATCGATCATGATGCCGCTTGAACAGATCTCGGATGGCCCTGCCTGCATACCCTCGGAGGCCATAATCTCAAGGAGGTCCTTTCTTAAGTCTATCCCCTTCTGCTCTATAAAATCAGGGAGGGTGTCCTTATCGTAACCGAGGGTGGTTTTTAGGTGTTTCATATCCCCTTCCGATAGGTGGCGACAGTCTATGTAGACGGGTCCTCTACCCTCTTCTATCTCCCTCATTACCCCTTCTACGAGTTTATACCTCGGTGCCTTGTTTCCCATCGGATGGTATTTAAACATAAATTCTTCACCCTTGGCATTTACGATTTTACCACCCATACCGGTTAGGGCGTTAAGACCTGCTGCACTGAAACCCCTCGGCACAACGGTTATTCTCACTATCTCCATGTTGGCAAGATGGGCCCCCACCTCGAAGGCCATGGTCTGGGCGGCACCGGTATTTGCAGGACACTGCCATGTATTAAAGGGGAGACCTGTTGGATTCTGGAAAATCCTGTTCGTATTCCCCGTTGCGAGTATCGTCGTCTTCGCAAGGATGATGTAAAAATTCCCCTTTCTTATATTGAATCCCACCGCGCCGATCACCTTACCGTTTCCGTTTGTAAGGAGGTTTGTGATCGAACACTTTTCAAGGGTCATTGCCCCGAGTCTTCTCGCCTCTTTTGCCAGAAGGGGTTTCAAGTTCTTCCCGTTGAAGTTGATCATATAAGGACCGGGCAACCCGAAGGATGTTGTCCTGTAGAACTCTCCGGAAGGTTGTCTTAAAGAGCAGCCAATCCTGTCCATCCTCTCTATTGCCGCCTCCAGCTCCCTGCAGAAAACGGCGTTCTGGATCTTTAAATTTACCGCCCCTCTCGCTATCCTTCCTGCCCACTCAAGATAGGCCTCCCTTGTATCCCATGTATCCGTATTCAGATAGGCCATAAAGTGGTCAACCCCGCCGGCGATGGCGCCGCACCTCTCAATTGAACTCTTATCCGCTATCAGTACCTTTGCCCCTACTTCACAGGCTGCTATGGCAGCGTTGTTTCCTGCAAGACCACCTCCTACGATAAGGACATCGGTCTTTAAAACCTCTCCAAACTGTTCAATCCCTTTGCCCATGGTTCACCCCTTTTCGTTCAATCTCGTTTAAATTTGTAAAAAGTTTGCAGCTGGTTGTCAAGAAGTTTTTAGGGCGTGCCGGTCAATCCAGGAGGCTGGATGTATAGTTTGATTTATCTTTGTTGCATACCTCATTCCGCGATGATATTATGTTTATGTGAGAAACTTTCCCTCCCCTTAAGGGGTGGGTCTACTGGAGGGGTAAGATGAGGGGTTTTCAGAAAATAAAGGCTATACTTTTCTCAACAATTTTTGTACTTTCTTTATTTATTTTGTTCTCCTTTAATCTAAAGGCAGAAAAAAAGGGTTCCCCCTGTATAGCCTGTCATGAGAAGGTAACGCCAGGCATCGTTAAACAGTTCTCAGAGAGTCCGATGAACGAAATAATGGACTGCTCCGGTTGTCACGGGTCTGCCCATAGCTCTGAGAAGGATGTGGAGAAGGCATCCCTTCCTACCCCCGACACCTGTGGTAGATGCCATTCGGAAAAACTGAAGGAATTCAGGGATGGAAAGCATGCCCTTGGCTGGCATGCCATGAAGATGCTCCCCATGGTTACCCATCAGCCCGTTGCGGTGGCAGGAGGAGGGCTTAAAGGGTGTTCGGGGTGTCATAAGATTGGGGATAAGGATTTAAAGGATATAAAGCGATACGGAAGCGGGGCATGTAATTCCTGCCATACAAGACATGCATTTTCTGTAAAAGAGGCAAAGGATCCGAGGGCGTGCAGAACGTGCCATATGGGGTTTGACCATCCCCAGTGGGAGATGTGGCAGACATCGAAACACGGGACGATATGGGAGATCGAAGGTGGGGACAGGGCCCCAACATGTCAGACCTGTCATATGCGAAATGGAAGCCACAGGGTGATGACGGCATGGGGATTTTTTGCGGTTAGACTGCCGGAAGATGATAAAGAGTGGTTGAAGGACAGGGTAACGATATTACAGGCCTTAGGGGCCCTCGATGAAAAGGGTAACAAAACGGAAAGGTTTGACGCATTCAGGGAGGCAAAAATTCTACGTCTGACCAAAGAAGAATTCGAGAAAGAGAAAGAGGCAAAAATAAATGTTTGTGCAAAATGTCATTCAAAGAGGTTTGCAAAGGATAACTACGCCTCATCAGAGGAGATTATAAGGGAAGTCGATAAGATTCTCGCCGAATCCATAAGGGAAGTAAAAAGGCTCTACGATAGAGGTATCATAAAGAAACCGGATGGATGGAAGTATGCACCGGATCTATTGCAGTTCTATGAGGCAAAGACAGTTGCGGAACAGGAGCTTTACCTTATGTTCCTTGAATACAGGATGAGGGCATTCCAGGGTGCTTTCCATTCAAACCCCGACTATATGCACTGGTACGGATGGGCCAAGATGAAAGAGGCCGAGAAAAAGATAAAAGAGGATGTGGAGAGGTTGATAAAACAGAACAGGCATAACTGAGTCTTAACCATAAAAAATACATATGGATCACATTTCAAGGCTGAAAAGATTCCTGGAAGAAGATATATGGAGGATCTCATCAAAAGACCTTTCCTATCCCAGGGGTCTTTTGATAAAAACCTTGCGGATCTTTCTCCTCGCCATATTTGAGTTCAGGGCGAACAACTGTATCTCAAGGGCTACGGTATTAACCTATTACTCCCTTCTCAATATCGTTCCCCTCCTTGCCGTATTTTTTGCTATTGCAAAAGGGTTTGGCCTAAAAAGGATCGTTGAAGGGTATATATATGAGCTTTCCGAAAAGGTACACCTCCAGCCCGAGATGACGAATCAGATCATAGGGTTTGCCAATAAAGTTCTTATCCAGGCAAAAGGAGGTGTGATCGCCGGAATAGGGGTGATTCTCCTTTTCTGGACCGTTATCTCCATATTGGGGAAGGTGGAGGAGACGTTCAATACGGTATGGAAGGTTAAACAGGAAAGAACTTTGATCCGAAAGTTTACAGATTATATCTCTGTAATGGTCTTGGCCCCTGTGTTATTTGCCCTTGCAAGCAGTGCAACCCTGTTGATATCGAGTCAGCTAAAGATGATGATCGAGAAAATCGTCTTATTTAAGGCGCTGAGCGTTTCGATAATCTTTTTTCTCAATTTTCTTCCCTACCTCGCCGTATGGGTACTGATGACAGGTCTTTACATGGTGATGCCCAACACCAAGATACCCTTAAGATCAGCGATTTTCGCTGGTATCGCCGCAGGGACGATATACCAGATCATACAATGGTTATATATAAAGTTTCAGATAGGGGTGGCAAGTTACAGCGCCATATACGGGAGTTTTGCGGCACTCCCCCTTTTTCTTGGCTGGTTACAGATAAGCTGGATGATTTTGATCTTTGGCTCTGAACTCTCGTATGCCTATGAGCATCATGAGACTTTCGGTTTTCACCCCGACTATTCGAGGATAGGTTTCAATCAAAGGAGATTTCTAATGCTCAGGGTGTTAAGACTCCTCATCGTGCGTTTTATAAATGGAGAGAAGCCTATTGGTGTCAAAGAGATTGCCGTAAATTTACAGATACCCGTTTCTTTTGTGAAGACCATACTCAACGAACTCACAAAGACAGGACTTATCTGTGAGGTGGTTGAGGGTGAGGGGCATAGAAGCCTATTCCAGCCGGCAAAGCCCGTAGAAGGGATAAGAATAAAGACTTTCCTTGATTCATATGAAGATAAAGGAAACGATATACCCGATTCAACCTCCGAAGATTATCTAAAATTAAAGGTTTCCCTCCTTGAGATATCGGGAAGCATCGATACCTCCCCGGGCAATGTGAGAATCATGGATTTATAAGCCCAAAACATTTTTTCTTTACTATTATGCTTGCTATTTATATGACAATAGTATTATAAAAAAATGATGGGAAGATTCATAACGGTAAGGATTATAATGAGGACGACCTTTATTCTTTCCTTACTTTTCCTGTGTGCTTACGGGTATGGGAAAACGAAGGAGGAATTTCCTGTTCCCCGACCACCCTTTACAGAAGGGATTTTTCCATGCAGTAGCTGTCATGAAGGGATGGAGGTGAACCCAAAAAAGAGAGAACTAAAAGAGGAACACAGGAGCATAAAACTCCGCCACGGGGAGAATTTCAGGTGGTGCCTCGACTGTCACGACGGTCAAAACAGGGATAAATTAAAACTTGTAAGCGGAGAACTTATAGATTTTACTGAATCATACATGCTCTGCGGTCAATGTCACGGGACGACTTACAGGGACTGGAAGGCAGGGATACACGGGAAAAGGACGGGCTATTTCTCGGGGAAAAAGATGTATTTTCTCTGCGTCCACTGCCATGATCCCCACAATCCAAAGTTTAAACCGTTAAGACCTGAGCCACCCCCTATGAAACCGAAGGAAACAAAACATGGCAGATAAGCTCTATACGAGAAGGGATGTTGTAAAGGTGATTTCTTTTTCTCTCCTTGCAGGGTCAGGCCTATTAGGTTCATCCTGTGTCAATAAGGAGGCCACCGAGGAGTTTCTCCAGAGGCACTACCTTGAGATGACGGAAGATGAAAAAAAGAGGGTGGTAAAGAGGCTTGAAGAAAGATATAGAAAGGATTATGGCGTAAAATTCAATATAAGCACAGAGGCAGCAAAAAAAGGGACATTATGGGGATACGGCCTTGACCTTTCAAGGTGTATCGGTTGCAGGAGATGTGTGTATGCCTGCGTCAGAGAGAACAACAACTCTCGCCATGATCCCCAGGTACACCTGATCAGGGTACTCCGACTGAAAAAGGGAAACCTGATAAACCTTGAGCACTCGGAGCACTACTATAATCCCGAGCATGTACCCGAGGAAGGTTTCATATACATGCCCGTTCAATGCCAGCACTGTGAAAATCCCCCCTGCGTAAAGGTATGCCCTGTTAAGGCCACATGGAAGGAACCGGATGGTCTTGTCGTTGTCGATTATAACTGGTGTATCGGCTGTAGATACTGTATGGCCGCATGTCCCTATAAGGGCAGGGTCTTCAACTGGGCCGAGCCTAAGATTCCGAAGGAAGAAATAAACGGAGAGGTCCATTATCTCGGTAACAGGCCGAGGATGAAGAATGTCGTTGAGAAATGTACTTTTTGCATCCAGAGGGTGAGGTCAGGGAGATACCCTGCCTGTGTTGAGGCCTGTCCTACTGGAACGAGGAAATTCGGGAACCTCCTCGACCAGGAAAGCGAAATACGTTACCTTATTGAAAATAAAAGGGTTTTCAGACTAAAGGAGGATCTGAATACGGAACCGAAATTTTACTACTTCTTTTCACTTTAAGGGGATATGATGGAAGCGTGGAGATTCTTCAAAAGGACCCTGGTGCTGGTATTGAAAGGTAGACCGGCCTATTATATCTGGTGTTTTTTGCTGATTGCGGTATTCTCAATTGGTCTTAAATTTTACTTCAATCAGGTAAACGAAGGTCTTATAGTGACAAATATGAGGGATCAGGTCTCCTGGGGGTTGTACATCGCCAATTTTACTTATCTTGTCGGTGTTGCAGCGGCAGCGGTACTTCTTGTTATACCGGCTTATATATACCATTTTGAGCCCATAAAAGAGATCGTCGTCTTGGGCGAACTCTTCGCCGCATCTTCGATGATCATGGCATTGATGCTTGTCTTTATGGACCTCGGAAGACCTGAAAGGTTCTGGCATCTGATACCTTTTATCGGCAAACTCGCCTTTCCCCAGTCCCTCCTCGCCTGGGATGTACTTGTCCTAAACGGCTACCTCTTCTTGAACATCTTTATCCCTGTGTATATCCTTGTAAAATCATATTACAGGCAGGAGCCTAACAAGAGGTTTATTATACCCCTCATCCTCTTTTCCATACCGATGGCAGTGGGTATCCACACGGTTACGGCCTTCCTATATAACGGTCTTCCCGCAAGACCCTTCTGGAATGCCTCTATTTTGGCCCCCCGATTCCTCGCAAGCGCCTTCTGTTCAGGCCCTGCGATCATCATCATCATCTTTCAGGCGATAAGGGCCATATCAAATATAAAGATTAAGGATGAAGCCCTCTTCAAGATAGCGGAACTCATCGCATACGCGATGTTTCTCAACCTCTTTCTCATGGGCGCCGAAATCTTCAAGGAGTTCTACTCTGATACCATCCATCTCGCACCGATCACGTACCTTTATAAGGGTATAGGGGATCATAGGGCCCTTGTGCCTTGGATATGGTCCTCTTTTTTTCTGAATGTGGCTGCATTTTTGATGTTCTTGCTCCCCGCAACCCGTAGAAGGATTATCACCCTCAATATCGCCTGTCTTTTTACAATCGTTGGGATCTGGATTGAAAAAGGTATAGGCTTTGTTTTGCCGGGATTTACCCCCGATCCCCTGGGAGAGATATACGAGTATATCCCTAACCTTACCGAATTTGCCATATCCTTAGGTATATGGGCCCTTGGGCTTTTGATCTTCACCCTTTTTATGAAGGTGGCCATACCGATTGTTCGGGGGGATTTTGTCCATTCAAGGCACGAAAAGAAAACCCTTCAGCCTTCCTTATCGAAAAATGCAGGCATCGAGGGAAAGGGGAATTTAGGGGAATAGGTCCTTATTGCCCTTCTTTTATCACTGATTTTCGTTAATTCTTCAAAAACGTCCTCTTTTAACCCTTCGAGTCTTTTCAAAATCTTATCTTCCATCTCAATAAAGAGAAGTCTCTCCTCCTCCTTCAGTACCACCTCAACGTTTTCTTCCATTATCCGCTCTATAATAGCGTTTCTCTGTAAAAGGACCTCGATAAACGAATCTGTATCATCCTTTCCCAGGGCCTCATGGGTCAATCTTTTAAATTGATCTGCCAATTCATCCCTTTTTTCATCCCTATCATCGGTATCCATAAGATTAAACCCCATTCTACCATAATGGTTATAGTTTTGACAGGGCTATTGGTATAGTTACACAACGAAGAAAAAAATTCTGATAAAGTCAAGTCCATGTTTCTGTAAAATGTAGCCCCCTCACCCTTTTTGAGACCCAAAGGGGAGGGGGCAGGATGGGACGTTCTTTTCAATTGGCAATTCTTTTAAGGATTTTCAAATTGTCCCACATCGAACCATTCTGCGAGCATTGAAGCGTAATCGGGCGTGAGATGGGATGTTGAGTAAAGAAAAACCGTTCCTGCCGATGTTACAGTCCGGGCGATATCTCTGAATAGGTCTTTCGTTTCCATCTGGCGAAGACATTCGATGATCTCCTCTTCGGAAAAATCGAAAGGGGGATTTTTAAACATGTTGAGAGGAATAGGACGGGGATAGGAAGCGGAATTATCCCGTACCGTTTCTGCTATAAGCAAAAGGGGGTCCCCTTGTTTCTGCAATAATAACCTGACATAGGGTTCGCCCATGTATTCTTCGGAATAATAAAAGAGGGCACCCCCTGCCCCAGGGACCTCCTTGATATCGCTATGCTCTTCTATGGCCCTTTTGAGAGCCTCCTCAAAGGCCTTTCTCCGCTCATCATCCCCTTCCTGTATATCCTCCCCCATCAACTCCAGGTATATCTCATCTTTTTGGTATAACCTCCCTGCCTTACTCCCCTCCCTGATTTTATAAACGATAGCCATGGACAAATCTTCATATTGACGCGTTTCGGAGAGATTCGCAGGATTTTCGTCGTATTTTATCAAGGCAAAAGACCTCTCTTCTTTAATTCCTTTGCCACTTCTTCCAGCCCCACCTTTCTGTAAGTCTCATATGTCGGGGCACCGGTTGTTCTGTCCCAGCCCATCTCCTGATAAAACATATCCATGGCCAGCTCCATATCTTTTGGATCAAGGTGAATGGTGCCTTTTGTATATACAGGCCTTTTTTGGGGATCATAAAATACCCAATCGGGGATCGTGTCGTGTTCCTTGCGCATTTCCTTTGTATTCATATCCCTGATGGTTATGGCACGGTGGAGGAGGAAAATCCTTTCTGCAATTAAATCCAATTCTTCACGGCTTTTTCTGTCCCCTGTGGCGAGGGTGTAGAGCATGGATTCTATGGTATCGTCTCCTCTATAGTTACGGTTCTTAAGAGGTGAGGCAACCCATGGTCCCATCCAGTTACAGAGGGAGAGGGAATCGTGGAGCTCTTTTCTTAAGAGGGACCATTTGGCCATACGGGCCTTGCCTACATTCATTGGGGTATAGGCACCCACCCCGTCCACAGCGTCAGGGGTTCCCCATATCTCTTCAGCGAGACGTTTCTGTACCTCCAGGGGGAGACCGTTACGGACGAAATTGGTATGGGAGTGGCATTGGGCATCTCTATTATACTGGGTGTTGATGATCACACCACACTGCCCAACCTCTTCGTTTGAGTGGTGTTTTGGGTGTCCCATCTTCCAGTAGTTCAATTTTGGATCCTTCTTCCATTCGCTCTCTGAAAGTCCCCATCTCTCGAGATGAGCCCCTGTCCCAAGACCGAGGGCAGTCCCCAGCTCCCCTTCTTTAAAGGCGATTCTCGGGAGCAGTTCAAAGAGGAATGAGGGGTCTCCCTTTTCATATTTGTCCCAGGAATAGCTTTTAAATTCCTTTTCACCGAGTTTATTTTTTATGATCCCTTCATAGTAGAGTTTCTGGAAATCTCTTTGTAACTGACCGTAGTTACACCAGATACCATAATCATCGGCCATGTGCATACCGACCATACAGGCTTCCACATTGGTGAGCCCTCTCATGCCATCGGGGAAGTTCCTGAAGAAGGACCTACCAAAGTTCAGACCTCCACATGTGTTCATCCCTATTTCGGGGATACCGTATTTAGCCGCAGCGGAAGGAATCTTTATCATTGTATGGCAACGGATAGGGCAGCCGGTACAGCCACTTCCCCTCACTGTATACTTCCATGCTATTTCACCGAGATAAAAGGCGGCGTTGTTGGTACGATAGGCTATCCGGTTTAGGTCCCGAGGGTCACATGGGCCTGTTTCAATTACTGGAGAGGATGCGCCCCATGCCCGGCCTTTTGAGGCGAGCCAACGGGATGCAGGATCATAGAATTCTGCCCATGGTTGGGGTGAGTTGGGAACCACATGTTGATTATTGGCGCCCAGCAGGGATAGGTGGTATTTGATTAACCTTTCCCACTCTTCCCTGTTACCTGCTATTGATATCCCCCCTGTGCCTCGAACGGCAATGGCCTTTAAGTTTTTCGAACCCATTACCGCTCCAACCCCTCCTGCCGAATGGGAGTAAGAATTCATTACAACCGACATGGGGACGAGGTTTTCCCCTGCCTGTCCGATTGCGGCGACAGAGGCTTCAGAACCGAGAATACGGGAGAGCTCGATCGTTGTCCGTCTAATACCTTGCCCCCATATATGGCCTGCATCGTTTATCGTAACTTTTTCATCGACAATCGATATCCAAACAGGTTTATTAGCCTTCCCTTCTATAATTATGGCGTCGTAACCTGCATATTTTAGTTCAGCAGCAAAATTGCCCCCCATGTGGCCTGTTCCTATAAGGGCTTTGGGCCAGCATGTAGGCCAGAGCGTCGTAATGGCGGTACGGCCATTGCAAGGCGCGCCTGTACCTGCGAGAGGTCCTACGGCGAATACTATCTTATTTTCAGGGTCAAAGGGTTTCGTTCCTGGTAACACTTCATCCCAGAAGACCTTATATCCAATCCCCGTCCCCCCAAGAAAATCTCTATATTTTTCAATGGTATCCTCTATCGAAATTTTTCTATCCGATAGGTTCACCCGAAGAACTTTTCCTGCCCAACCTCCGTATTTTTTCATCGTTCTCCTCCTATAACTTTTTTTTATCTAACCCTTCCCATCCTTATCTGTCAGGATAGAGAAATAAGGTGTTATCTTTTTTTATGACAAGTATTGCAAGAGGATCCCTTCTCCGGGGATGTTACTACAACTTGAGCGATACGGGGTGGAACCTCTCTTGTGAGATCTACCCAGTTGACATAGCTTAATGCTCCAGCAGGACAGGCCTCCACACATTTCGGGCTTCCTTTGCAGAGAAAGCATTTTGTAGCCTTATTGTTATCTGAATCAAAGACCATCATCTCCCATGGGCACGCTTTCTGACACATCTTACAGCCGATACATTTCTCCTTATCTACTACCCTGGCATTGGTCGGAGGACTTACCACGATCGCATCGTTGGGGCAGGCATCGGCACATGGTACTGGATGGGGACATTGCTTGCAGAGGTCCTGGATGATTAGACCGTTCCCCCAGTTGCCCTGGCCGTTTTGACTGGCATAGAGACCCTTCGGCCCAAAATTCATATTGCGCCCCACTTTGATTCTCGCAATCGATGGCTTGGCTTTTCCATCATTGTATTCGGTGCATGCAAGCTCACAACGGCGACAACCCACACACCTCGTTGGTTCTGAAATTACAAGCCCCTTTGCCTGTTCCATTATGATAAGGGGACCTGCCCCTCCCCTGGCAATAAAGGGGTTAAGGGCGGTTAAGGCAATAACAGAAATTCCGCTTAGCTTTAAAAAATCCCGTCGAGACATAAAACGAGCCTCAAGAAGAGAGCCTAACCCTTTTTCTGTCGTCTCATACCCATCTTTTTGAGTATCCATAGCTAATGCCTCCTAAATAAAATTTGTCTGTAAAGTAAATGAATGTATCGAGATCACCGTTAATAAAAAACATGTCGGACCTTGGAAGTATATATGTGGGTCAAATTATATCACCTTTTTTTGTGAGAATCTAATTTTTGCCTTAACAAATGGTTTTGTTAAGGGCTATCCCAGATTAATTACAGCCGGCAGAGTCTTTTCGATATAACTTATGACACCGAGAACGCCTTATTTGATGAGTCTTAACATGCCATTGGCGAAAGATTATGGCAGGCAACTCGGGTTGAAAAATCTCTTGACGAGTATTGGAACTCTAATTTATAAAATATCCGAAATCGATTTTTTTTAAATATACGGATATGTAAATCTATTCATCTTTATATTGAGGAGGAGAACAATGAAGCATTCTTTTTTAGGGAGGTACATACCTTTTCTTATGTTTTTTTCATTATCTTTTAGTTTATTCTTTTTAATAAATTCCACTGAACCAGTATATGCCCAGCAAACAACACAAAAACAGGAGCAGTTTACTCTAAATTATGCCTCTTTTTTCCCTAGTTCTCACCCTGAATGGGCAGCCTTCAACAAAGGTTTCATATCTAAGGCCGTTGAGCTATCAAAAGGAAGGCTCGCTTTCAGATTCAGGGGTGGCCCTGAAACAATTGCCCTTGTAGATCTCCCAAAGTCGACCCAGAGCGGGATCGTTGACTTTTCTATATGCCTTGCTGGTGTTGCAGAAACAGTAGCCCCTGGTGTAGGAGCAACTATCCTGAGCAGAATATCTGTGGCAGAAGAAAGGCAAAACGGTACTTATGATTTTATGGAACAGCTTCTCAATAAAGGAGGTCTTCATTATATGGGAAGACATTCCCCAGCCAATGATCTTCAGTTTTTTAATCTTTTTCTGAACAAAAAGGTAGAAAGGCCTGAAGATTTTAAAAAATTACGCATAGGAACGGCTACAGCGGCCCGTGCACTTACCGAAGCATGGGGTGCTGCCCCTGTTAATTTGCAGCTAACAGACTATTATACTGCTATGGAAAGAAATACCGTGGATGGAGTTTCCGGTTCAACACTATCAAACTGGGTCAGTTCAGGTTGCCAGACAGTAACAAAGTATCTGGCATTGCCGGGCTATTTACAGAGTTCTGTTGTTGTTATGATGAATCTAAATACTTGGAAAAAACTTCCGCAAGATTTAAAACAGGTGATTAATGAGGCTATGATTTACAATGAAAAAATAAGTGGGGAGATATGGGCAGAAGATAAGATCAAAGGAATGCAAAAACTAAAAGAGGCAAAGGTAGAAATATATAATCTTCCTCCGAATACCGCTAAATGGCTTGTTGAGACCGCATATAACGCAACCTGGGAGTACCAACAGAAGAGATTCCCCGATGTAACACCTAAAATGAAGGTACTTCTGTCTGGAGGCAAATAGCTTTACTTTAGGGTCTATTCAAAGTAAAACTCATATCAAGAGAAAAGGCTCGTAAAAATGACTTTTTTTGAAAAAATAGGAAAATTCATTGAACATATTAATAACGCTATGGTTATTGTCTGTGGTATTCTTGCCGTAGGTCTTGCATTTATCGTTGGTACTGACATTGCCCTTAGATACCTGTTCAACAGGCCTCTTGGTTGGGTAAAAGAGGTCAGTGAATATATCCTTGTTGGTCTTGGTTTTCTTGCTGCGGCATGGATATTGAAAAATGAAGCCCATGTGAAAATGGATTTATTACTCACAAAGGTTTCGATTAGAACACAGACGATATTAAACATTGCTACTTCTGTTATATGCACATTAGTGCTTATCCTTGTTACTTTTTTTAGCTTCAGAGTTACATTTGACTTATATAAGAGTGGTGTTGTAACACCAACTGTGCTTGAACCACCGAAGTGGATATTGATGACCCCAATTATATTGGGTTTTTTTCTTCTTACGATCCAGTTCGTAATGAGGATTTACGGATATATCGAAAGATGGAAAAAGATGAAATAAAGATATTTCCAGTAATTATCTTTTAATCTTTATAACGGACATTTTTATGGAATGGTATACCGCAGTCATTGTTGTATTTAGCAGTCTTATTTTGCTTATGCTCTCTGGAATGCCTATTGCCCTCTGCTTTATTTTCATAAATGTCATCGGTGGTCTTCTTATTCTAGGATATCCTGGAGGATTAGAGTTTTCGATTCAAAGTATGTGGAGTTCCCTTGCCACATTTACTATTGCCCCTATTCCTCTTTTTGTCATAATGGGTGAGCTTATGTTTCATTGTGGTCTTGGGGGTGACGTTGTAAAGATTGTTGACCAGTGGCTTGGACGCCTCCCTGGTAGGGGAAGTTTGATTGCAGTAATATCAGGGGTGATACTTGCTGCCTTGACAGGAGTAAGTATAGCGAGCGTATCCATTCTGGGGTCTATGCTTTTACCGCAGATGGAGAAGCAAGGTTATAAGAAATCCATGATATTCGGCCCTATTCTAGGTGCAGGAGGTCTTGCCGTTCTTATTCCTCCAAGTGGACTCGCGGTTTTGCTTGCAGCTATAGGTGAAATATCGGTTGGAAAAATTTTGTTGGCTATAATAGGACCAGGTCTTTTACTTGCTATTCTCTATTCAGTATATATAATTGGAAGGTGTATCATAAACCCATCTTTAGCACCAGCCTATGAAGCACCAAAAGTGCCTTTTAAAGAGAAGATATCAAATATTTTTTACAATATTTTACCTGTAGTAGTAATCATATTCTCAGTTATTGGGTTTATGGTATTCGGTATAGCTACACCCGAAGAGGCGGCGGCAAGCGGTGCTATTGCTACATTTTTTGTTGCTATGATCCAGAGACGTATGTCATGGGATGTCATAAAAAAAACTATTATTGGAACAATAAAAGTAACAGGCATGATATTCCTCATTATTGCTGGGGCAAGAGGATTCAGCCAGATTCTTGCATATGTTGGTGCCACGCAGGCTATGGCACAATTTGTGCTACAGTTGCCAGTCCATCCTATTATTATAGTCGGGATTATGCAGGCCGTAATACTGTTACTTGGTTGTTTCATGGATTCTGCTGCGATTATCCTTTTGACCATGCCAATATTTGTGCCAGCCATAATTTCTCTCGGCTTTGACCCTGTCTGGTTCGGGGCAATAGCTGTACTCAATATCGAGATTGGGTTGATCACCCCACCCTTTGGTGTCGCATTATATACTATGAAAGCAGTGGCTCCGCCAAAGTACACAATGGGGGATATAATTTCATCTGCAATGCCTTTTGTTCTCCTTCAGTTGCTAGCAATCATCTTATGTATGATATTTCCGACGATTGTGATGTGGTTACCAAGAATCAAATGATATTTTATATTAATTGGCTATTAATGTTCATTTATAAAAAATAATCTTTTGAAGGAGGAGACATGCCAAAAGATAATGGTACAAAATGGGATAGGATTTATGTGGCCGTAGTTGTTCCTTATAAGGCAGGCACCTTTGAGATCGACTATGAATGTTACAGAAGGTTTCTCAGGTATTTTCTTCAGCCGAAATTTGTTGATGCCGGTGGAGGTATTATAGTAAACCCTGAGGCAGGGGAAATTTTTTACCTCTCATATGAAGAAAAGAAAAAGATTGTCGAGATCGCAGTTCAGGAGGTCAACGGGAAGATACCCCTTTTTGCTGGTGCGTTTGGTATGACAACAGAAGAGATTGTACGGGATGCGGTTACCGCTAAAGAATTGGGAGTTGACGGTATATTTTTCATCCCTCCAACTGGCTCAGGGGATATCACGTATGCCTGGAATCCAGATAGATACCCAGAGGTGTGGCTCGATGTTTTTAAGGCCATTGATAAGGCGGTGGATATGCCGATCATCGCCCACCCTACTTCAGGTTTATCTGTTTATGGGGTTGGACTCCCCGTTGGGCCGACGCTCAAAATATGCCAGGAGGTTAAAAATGTGGTTGGTTGGAAGATGACATATTCTTACTATGGCTGGAAAACTGTGGCAGAGGGTTTGAGGAGTCTTGACCATCATGTAGGTATTCTGGGTGCTCCATCAGATTTATGGCATGTCTTTTTTTATAAACGAGATGTTTGACGG